>JBBQNI010000004.1:0-133891 GCA_038329785.1 Anaerolineales bacterium
GCCATGGGACCACTCCTCGTTCCGGAAAGGGACGCATCGGTCAACTAATTTTACAATAACAAATATAAATACACTTCAATCGTATCTTTTCATAAATTAGGGGCTTGGGTGTTTTGCACGGGCAAATGCCCGTCCAAAACACCCGCAAACCCCGTTTTATTGAGATGAAACCTTGAATCTTTGCGGAAAAAAGGATTATACTCGCTGATTGAAGGACAGACTTATGAATCCAAAAAAAATACTTCTGTTTTTATTGATCATTCTAATTGCTTTTGGCAGTGCGTTATTTGGTGCTGCAGCAGGGACACTGGCCACATTTAAATTTTTAAATAATCAAACCCCTGTGTCAGTGCTTGCCATCCCTTCCCCTGAAGTTACTACAAACCCTGCGGTGATAACAATTAATAACACGGACATCCAAACTACCATCACTGACGTTGTCAACCAGGTGGAACCGGCTGTAGTGACAGTGGTGGGAACGATCAGCGGTGTGCAAACCTTCTTTGGAGTCACAGCAGACCAGGAAGTGAGCGGCAGTGGCGTCATCATTTCAGAAGATGGCTATATTCTCACGAACAATCATGTGGTTGAAAACACAAAAACTCTATCTGTCATTTTTAACGATGGGTTGGAACGAGAAGCCACCCTCATAAATCGCGATATTTTCGCAGATCTGGCCGTCTTAAAAATAGATGGAGCGGTGCCTGCTGTGGCCAAAATAGGCAATTCTGATTTGCTTCAGCCCGGCGAAACCGTAATCGCCATCGGTTCCCCATTGGGTACTTTTCGCAATTCGGTCACGGTAGGCGTCATCAGCGCTTTGGGTCGCTCGATTGATTC
The DNA here is from genome assembly GCA_038329785.1 of Anaerolineales bacterium. Taxonomy (GTDB): domain Bacteria; phylum Chloroflexota; class Anaerolineae; order Anaerolineales; family Anaerolineaceae; genus UBA6170. The sequence continues at coordinate 841 of JBBQNI010000004.1, forward strand.
CGGTAATGGCTACACCATGGAAGATCTGATTCAAACAGATGCCGCCATTAACCAGGGGAACTCCGGCGGTCCGCTGGTCAACCTCGCCGGTGAAATAATCGGCATCAACACGCTCGTCATTCGCGGGAGCAATCTTGGCTCGACCAACGCCGAAGCGCTTGGTTTTGCTATCCCCTCCACCACTGCCCAGATGATTGGCAGTCAAATCATTCAAAATGGATATTTTGCACGCCCATATTTTGGAGCCAATTACGAAGTCATTACCCCGCGCCTCGCAGCCCGTTACAATTTACCAGCGGATTATGGCATTTACATTACTGCAGTTGGATCAAACAGTCCCGCCGAGAAAGCAGGGATCAAGGAAGGCGATATCATCACGAGACTGGGAAAAATTAATTTGGATGAAACGCATTCGTTTCTCAACGTCCTGTTTCAATATAAACCTGATGAAACGCTTTCCATTGGGTTGATTCGGGCAGGGACAGAAATGCAAATGGAAGTCACCCTGGGAGAAACAACTTATCCTTAGTTTCTGCTCCAGAATTGTTCCATTTAATTTATTCATTCTGGTGTTTGACTGACCCGGATTTCCTTATTGTTTGAGCAACATATCAAGCAAAGATCTGGCCGATTCACCTGGTCCTGTAAATTCTTTTCCGGAAATTCCCAATTGCGTGCGCATTTCTCCGACGAAAATGGAATTTTCAAAGAATCTCTCGAAATATTTTTGTGCAATTACATCGTGAACATGCCGATATTGAGGTGGGCCAAAAATATTGGCGAAATAAGAATGCGTTAAACCGGTTGTGGTCGTGGTACCTTTGCTCATGACAGCGCCAGAACGAAAGACTTCCAAAGCGTTTTCCGCATTCGAAAACTGCTTGATTACCGGGTGGTCTTCATCCACCAGGTCATAATTGTTGGCATATAGGACGAAATCAATCTCATACCCCTTTACGACATCCTGATATTTGGTGACCGGGATTACGACCCTGGCGTTGACTTGATCTGGATTCATGATAATAGTACGGTCAATTTGCCCTAAGGCATATCCTTTTTGCAGGTCGTCAAGGCGCACAAAGGCCCCAATTTCGGTGCCATATCCAAGGACGCGGCCATCTTCGGTGATCTCGATCGAACCCATATCATCTGCGATGATGGTCAGTTCCTCCACCTGGTCTTCGATAATTCCCCGCAACGCTTCCAGCGTCTCCGATTTACCAGCTCCGCTATCACCGATGATGACCACATTCGAGGCACCGGCATCACGCAGAACAATATGGACCATCGCGCCATGAAAAGGCAATCTTCCCATCTTCATCATTTTAATATTGTGAAGAGTCAGGATCATTTTCTTTAGATAACCAAAGTAACCATATTGATCACGTAAAGGCACAGAGCCCACTAAAATATCATTTTCAAGATCATCATAGAAAATCGTTTCAGAGTCCTGCGTGGCGTTTTCATCCTTGGGCGGCAGACCAAACATGTAAATCGCATCTGGATTGCGTAAAAGATCTTCATCTTCAGCCAATTCGAACAAATTGCTTAGCGAGAAACCCATCTCGAAATATTCCATAGAAAAATAAACATTGATGACAAGAGACCCTACTTTCGCCGGGTAACACAACCATTCACGCGGATCAAATTCCACTCCTTCAATCGGGTTGTCGTAAACACGCGTGAAGGTGCCGTTGCGCTTATTATTTGGGGAGTTGTAAATCATGGGAGGATAAATCAACACCTGCCGCGTCACCTGAATCTTGTTCAGCTCTTTATAAACTGGTGAAGAAAAAGGTGTTTTTCCGGGTAAGGCGATGACCGCCATTTTTGCTCCGGCACTCACCTGTCGGTAAACACGCGGGTGATTACCGGTGATATTTTCAAGAATATCGCGCTGAGCCGAACGAACCACATGCATGAGTTTTTCGACTGTATCGCTGAACGTGCGATACGGCCGTTGATCCAGGCGCATACCTTTCGAATCACAGATGATTAAGCGATGTAATCCGCGCCAGAAATTATAAAGCTGCTCAACGAAATCACTCAACAGGTCTAGATCTTCAAAGAAAGTTGCGCTTCCCGGCACCAGCATCTGAGCCTGTTCAGCTGGCAGTTTGGATAGCATAATGAGAGTCTTCTGCAATGTCTCCACCTCACGAGGGGTGACATGTTTTTTATCTTGAAATACTCCTAAAAGGCGTGATTGCTGGCGCGCCAAATAACGGACATATTGCGAAAGTACCGCAGAAAAAATATTACTCGAAATTAACTCATCCACTGTATCGCAAACTCGATTTCGAATTCGGATAACAATTTTGTCCGCATACAATTGGTATGATCCATGTTCCATTTACTTTACTCCATTCGCTTTTTCGTTCGCAGCAACCATCGTTTCCAACATTTCAGTGGTTAATGATTTTGGTCTTTCAATTGGTTTCAATAATGCCCTCGCCCATACGATGTGAGCTGTTATTCCAAGGATACGACTTATTCCAAACAAGACCGTGTAAAAATCAAATTGAGTAACACCATAGTGGTATTGTAAGGCTCCGTTAATGGCATCCACATTCGGCCAGGGATTACTTACCTTGCCCTGCTCCATTAATATCGGGGGCAAGGTATTATAGACCATCTCGACCAGGTTAATAAGGGGATCGTCTTTGATATTCTCGTGGGCAAAATCCAATTGGGCTGTAAAGCGTGGATCCGTGGTCCGTAAGACAGCATGCCCATACCCGGGAATGATCTCGCCATTGGCAAGACATGATCGCAGATACTGCTCCAGTTGTAGTTGGGTCGGGTATCCACCAAAATGATCGCGCACATCCAGCAGCCATTTAAGACATTCCTGATTTGCCAGACCGTGTAAAGGACCTGCCAGACCATTCATGCCAGCGGCACAGGAAAGGTAAACATCCGATAACGCTGAACTGACCAGATGGCTGGTATGTGCACTGACATTTGCGCCTTCATGATCCGAATGCAGAAAAAAGAAGAGGCGGCAAAGGTCATAATAATCACGGTCTTTCAATCGATCAATCATATGACCAAAGTTGGCACTCCAATCCAGTTCAGGGTTGGGAGGGATGTAAATTCCATCTTGATAGCGAAGATTGAAAATGAAAGCGGCCAAACCGGGAAGTTTGGCGGTTAAATTAATCGCATCCTCCAGATAATAGCGCCAGTGATCCTGTTTGTCAGCTCCTTCGCTATATTTGCGAGCAAAGATAGATTCGCGTTGTAACGCCATGATGCCCATTGATAACAGCGTCATTGGGTGTGTATCGGCTGGCATGCGCCGAATTGAGTTGAAAACATATGTTGGAATAAGGCAGCGCTGTTGCCATTCTTCTTCCATCGCCATCGCTTCGGCTTGTGTCGGCAGATCTCCTGTCAAAAGAAGAAAATACAAACCACCTGCCATTGGATTTTTTGTATCACGCGCTTTTGGAAGCTTTTCCATCAATTCTGAGATTGTAAATCCACGGATGCGAATGCCTTGTTGAGGATCAACGTACGAAATGTCACTCACTTGAATTTGAACACCGCGGATTCCACTGTAAATTTGAGATACGGTTACATCACAAACTTTGAAATCGCCGCTTTTCCCTCTTAAATGATTGACTCGCTCACGCCAGTGCGGTAATTGTGCCTCAATTCGATCTTCAATGATCTTCATTTTGTATTGACTCCTTTGACGTATGGGATTAATAATGCAGAAATGAAACAGGCAAAGCAGGTAGCTTTGGTTTGGGAAGGTTGATTCAAGTGTGAAATCAACCACCTTTTTTCAGGCTAATTTGGATTTGCTGGGGGGTATATGTTTCCGATATAGCCAAGTTGCTGCGAAATGCGTTCTACCGAGCTGAGGATATTGCGAATATGAACCTTATTGGCGGCCGGCGTAAAGCGGTTGGATGGACCCGAAATAGTTAGTGCGGCGATGACATCGTTATGAAAATCAAAAATCGGGGCTGCAATTCCGGCAGCATCTGCCACCCACTCCCCATCGGAAAACGCATAACATTGCTTTCGAATTTTCTGTAATTCCTGCTGCAGTTTTTCTACATTGATAATTGTGTTTTCTGTAAAAGGCGTGAATTCTGTTTTTGCGATTATTTCATCCTGACGAGAAGCAGGGAGAAATGCCAGTAAAACCTTGCCTGCCGAGCCGGCGTATAGAGGTAATCGCCGCCCAATACGAGCGACAATACGCACATTCTGAGCACTTTCCATACGTTCCACACACAGACGTTCATCACCATCGAGAATATACAAGCTGATCGTTTCCCTGGACTTGACCAAAAGTTCATTGATTTCCGGTAATGCGACCGTGCGAATATCGAGATTTGCCAGATAAATTTCCGCCCAGCGCAGCGCTTTCGGACCGATGGCATATTCCCTGGTACGAGCATCCTGATTGAGCATGCCCCAATCACGCAAGGCGCTCATTAAACGGCCACAAACACTGACTGGCAACCCGGAAATTCGCGCAACTTCACGAACACCCAGAACATACTGGTCAAGTGTGAAACAGTCTAATATTTGAAAAGCGCGATCGAGGGTTTGAACTTTTTCGGTTTGCATAATGTTCCACTTGATGGGACGCTGTCCCAATAATATCATATGATTATATTGAAATTAGGATGATAAGTCAAGTGGAAATTTTGATGAATCGCACTAATATTGAATTAGGAACGATAATCAAATTAAAGGAAAAGAAACGGGGTTGGATTTTGATGGAATCTGAAAATTTTATTCAATACCATGCAGGAAAATTATTTGTGCCCGATAACCTGACCATTCCGGCAATTCCTGGTGATGGCATCGGACCGGAGGTCTGGGAAGCCACAAAAAAGATTGTCGCGTGCGCGCTTGAAAAAGCATACGCTGGCAAGCGTTCAATCGATTGGCTATCAGTCCTGGCTGGTGAAGCTGCCTTCAAACAAACTGGTTCATGGCTTCCCATAGAAACACTCGATTTTTTCAGGAAGTTTCGCCTGGGAATTAAAGGGCCCTTGACAACACCAGTTGGGGGAGGAATTCGGTCTTTAAATGTAGCTTTGCGCAAGGAACTGGATTTATATGTCTGCTTACGGCCAGTTCGCTGGTTTAAAGGTATCCCTGCTCCGGTGCTTCGACCTGAAAATGTTAACATCACCATTTTTCGCGAAAACACAGAAGATGTTTACAGCGGGATTGAATTTGAAGCTGGCTCACCCCAGGCAGAAAAGTTAATGAAAATATTGGAAGAGAATTTTCCTGAAGAAAAACAAAAAATTCGCTTTGATGAAGATGTGGCTATTGGAATTAAACCAATTTCAAAAGCCGGCAGCAAACGATTGGTGCGCGCGGCGGTTAATTATGCACTGCTTAACGGCAAGAAAACAATAACCCTCGTGCATAAAGGCAACATCATGAAATTCACAGAGGGCGGATTCCTTAATTGGAGTTACGAGGTTGCCAACCTTGAATTTCCTGATCAGGTTTACACGGCGCGCCAATGGCAGGAAACAACAAAGATAAAAGGCATTGAGGCGGCTATGCAAGAAAAGGATAAGGCTCTAAAACAAGGGGAAATCTGGATGAACGACATCATCACCGATGCTGCCTTCCAACAGGTTCTGCTTTACCCGCAAGAGTTCGAAGTTATTGCAACTACGAACTTGAATGGAGATTACCTGTCTGATGCCCTGGCTGCCCAGGTGGGTGGAATTGGGATCGCACCCGGAGCAAATATCAATTATGAAAGTGGGTTGGCCATTTTCGAAGCCACGCACGGAACTGCTCCTACAATTGCCGGTCAAAATATTGCCAACCCATCATCCTTAATACTATCCGCGGAAATGATGCTGCGTTATCTGGGTTGGCATGAATCCGCCGACCTGATTATTACAAGCCTCGAACAGACAATTGCATCCCGGCAATTAACAGCCGACCTGGCCCAATTTGTACCCAATTCCACAAAATTGGGAACGGCCGAGTTTGCTGGTGCGATCTGCAATAACATGAAATCGATCCAGTAAGGAGTGGAGAAATGAAGGGATTACCATCATCCAGAACGAGTTTACAGGTATCTAAAAATGAGTATTTTTATTATCGAATCCAAAACCTGGAGGAGTTACCCTCCGGCTATTGGCACAGATTGCCTTTTTCCATCCGAATTTTACTGGAGGGGATCCTGCGCAACATGGATCATGAGGTCATCACAATTGAGGACGCCCAATACCTGGCAAACTGGCAGCCACATGAATCCGAGAGGAAATCAATCCCCTTTTTCCCCGGACGGGTCGTACTGCAAGATTTTACGGGCGTCCCTGTAATGAATGATCTGGCCGCCATGCGCACCGCCATGCAAAAACTGGGTGGAGACCCGTTGAAGGTGAACCCGGTTGTGCCGGTTGATCTGGTGATCGACCATTCGGTCATGGTGGACACCTTTGGAAACGCGGATGCTCTCGAAAACAACGCCAGGATCGAGTTTGAACGTAATCGTGAACGCTATGAATTCTTTCGCTGGTGCGAACAGGCCTTTAATAATTTCAGAGTGGTTCCTCCAGCCACAGGCATTGTCCACCAGGTGAACCTGGAATACCTGGCGAAATCGGTAATTGTCAAATCTCAAAACGCGGAATTGATCGCCTATCCGGATACTCTGATCGGAACAGATTCCCACACGACCATGATTAATGGGCTTGGTGTAGTCGGCTGGGGTGTCGGTGGAATTGAAGCTGTCGCAGCTATGATGGGCCAACCACTCGAAATCCTTGCACCTGATGTTATTGGGATCAAGATCATCGGAAAACTTTCGGAAGGTACAACTCCGACTGATCTGACCCTGACGATCATTCAAATGTTACGCGAGCGCGGGGTCGTGGATAAATTCGTGGAATTTTATGGTGATGGTCTTGACTCTCTCACCCTCGCCGACCGCGCGATGATTGCTAATATGTCACCGGAAAGTGGCGCAACCATGATTTATTTCCCGGTGGACCAGCAAACTCTGGACTATTTACAATTAACCGGGAAAAGCCAGAATCAAATCGACCTGGTGGAAGCCTATTACAAAGCGCAATCCATGTTTCGCGATTCAGATACGCCTATGCCACAATTCAGCGAGGTGATTGAAGTTGACCTTGGCAGCATTGAGCCCAGCCTGGCCGGTCCAAAGCGACCGCAAGATCGGATTCCATTAAACCAGATGAAGGAAAACTTTCATATCAGTCTGGAAAAACCCAGGAATGCACGCGGCTTTAGTCTTTCACCTGAAGAAATAGAAAAGAAAGCTACGTTGTCACTGTACGGCAAGCAATACAAATTGAAACAAGGTTTTCTGGCCATTGCTGCGATCACCTCCTGTACAAATACTTCCAACCCGTTTGTAATGGTAGCAGCCGCCTTACTGGCCCAAAAAGCAGTCCAACGTGGACTATTCGTCCCTGCCTATGTCAAAACAAGTTTTGCCCCTGGATCGCGGGTTGTGACAGATTACTTGATTAAAAGCGGTCTAATGTCCAGCCTGGAAACGCTCGGATTCAACCTGGTGGGTTACGGCTGCACCACCTGTATCGGCAATAGCGGTCCGTTGGCAAGTGAAGTTGTCGAATTCATCCAAAAAGAAAATATGTTAGCCAGCGCTATTCTCTCGGGCAACCGCAATTTTGAAGGACGTATTCACCCTTATACCCAGGCGAATTATCTTGCCTCTCCCCCACTGGTGGTTGCATTCGCTCTGGCAGGCACAATTGACATCAATATGAGTAAGGATGTGATCGCAACTGATCCACAAGGAAAACCTGTCTATCTGCGAGACATCTGGCCTTCTTCTAAAGAAATTTTGGAAGTTCTGCGAACAACGATTAATCCTGAATTATTCCTGCGAAGTTATGAAGATGTCTATGCCGGAAATAAAGAGTGGAACAACATTACTATTGATTCCTCGCCATTATATGACTGGCAAAAGGAATCAACCTACTTGCAAAAACCTCCTTTCTTTGATGAAATCAGCGCCGTCATTGATGGTCCTCAGATTATTAATGCTCGCGTACTCTTGATGTTAGGCGATTCGATCACCACTGACCATATTTCACCGGCAGGTGCAATCGCAATAAAAAGCCCGGCCGGTCAATACCTTGTAGACCATGATGTCTCCCTGGCTTCTTTTAATTCCTATGGCTCCCGGCGAGGAAATGATAAGGTAATGACCCGCGGAACATTTGCCAATATCCGCATCAAGAATTTGCTGTTGAATGGCGTTGAAGGCGGCTATACAAAGTATTTTCCGCTTGCTGAGCAAATGGAAGTTTACGAGGCATCCATAAAATACCAGCAAAATGGTACGCCATTAATTGTGATTGCCGGTAAAGAATATGGGACAGGATCATCCAGGGATTGGGCTGCTAAAGGGTCTTTATTGCTTGGAATCAAGGCAGTGATTGCCGAATCATTTGAACGCATACACCGCTCCAACCTGGTCGGCATGGGAGTACTTCCTTTGCAATTCATGCCCGGTCAGAATGCAGTCGTACTCGGTCTGGATGGCACAGAAATATATGATATTCATGATATCGAACCTATCCTACCAGGTAAGGTGCTTACAGTTCAAGCCCGTGCTGAAGATGGTACGGTAAAGCTATTCACAGTGAAAATGCGCATTGATACCCCGGTGGAAGTACGCTACTTTAACAGCGGTGGCATAATGAACTTAATCCTGCTGAATTTAGCCGAACAGGAAGCGGCTTGAAAAATGCGTGGACAAAGAGGAAACCTTTTTATTGATCTCCCTCGTAGGCGAGAAGTTCAACACCAGCAGTTTTCAGAAATTCCAGGGCAATCGGATCAATACGATACGCATTCCGATAAATAAGTTTGGAAATTTTCGCGTTAATTAACATCTTGGTGCAATTAAGGCAAGGAAAGTGTGTAACATAACATACAGCATCACGGGTTGCCAGGCCAAATACGGCAGCCTGAATGATTGCATTAACTTCTGCGTGGACAGTACGCACACAATGGCCTTCAATCATCAGATGGCCAACATCATCACAATGCTCAAGACCTGCAGGAGATCCATTGTATCCAGTCGAAATGATATGTTTGTCCTTAACCAGCACAGCACCAACTGCTGCCCGATCACAGGTTGAACGCACAGCAACATCATCCGCAATCTTCATAAAATAATCATCCCATGGTGGCCTCATCGTCTATCTCCTTTTCCTATCAAAAATAGATTATAAAAAATAGCAATTGTAATGGTAACAATGCTTGGAAATTATCCAAATTTTCCCGAAATGTAATCCTGCGTACGTTCATCGATAGGGTGGGTAAAAATATTTTCGACCGTCGAAAATTCAATCAAACGACCCTGTAAAAAAAAGGCAACATAATCTGCTATTCGTCCGGCTTGCTGGGTATTGTGAGGGGCAACAAGGATGGTGTACTTATTTTTCAGCTCAGTTAAAGAGGTTTCGATCTTGGCAGTGGCCACCGGATCTAAAGCGGATGTAGGCTCATCCAGCATGATGATTTCAGGTTCCAAAGCCAGCGTCCTTGCCAAACATAGACGCTGCTGTTGCCCTCCTGAGAGTGAGTAAGCTGAATCGAATAAGCGATCATTGACTTCATCCCAAAGTTCTGCCAGCTGGAGCGCATTTTCGACTGCGGCGTCCAATTTGCTTTTGCTTTTTTCACCGGCTAATTCAAGCCCATAGGAGACGTTTTGATATATCGTCAAAGGTAAGGGCATTGGTTTTGAAAAGACAATGCCGATTTTTCGGCGCAAGGCGATTACATCCAGATCAGGGTCGAGAATATCGATTCCATCAATCTTAACACTTCCACGTACTTCTCTTACATCTGCCAGGTCGTTCAAACGGTTCATGATTCGTAAAAAAGTGGATTTTCCCCCACCGGATGGACCTATGAGCGCAGTTATCTGATTGGCAGGGATTTTAATACTGATATCGAACAATGACTCAGTCCCATCAGAATAGGTCAGGCTAAAGTTTTCAACAATGATCTTATCCACCATTTACCAGCTCCTGCGGGCACGGGCTCTTGAACGCAAAACAGTGGCAACTATGTTCATGAGCAAAACAAAAATAACCAGAACCAATACGGTGCCATATTGAATTTGAATGGGCATACCGGGCACCTGAGTCGAAATTACAAAAAGATGGTATGGCAATGCCATGGTTGCGTCAAGGGGCGAGTTTGGTAAACGCGGCAAAAAGAAAGAAGCACCAGTGAATAGGATCGGCGCGGTTTCACCAGCAGCCCTTTCCAATCCTAATACCACCCCGGTCAAAATACCTGGTGTCGATTGCGGCAGGACAATCCGACGTATGGTTTGCCACTTTGAAGCTCCTAAAGAAATGCTGACCACCCGGAATGATTGCGGTACTGCCCTCAGGGCTTCTTCGGTGGTGCTGATAATAACAGGAAGTGTCATAATGGAAAGAGTCAAAGAAGCTGAAAGAATGCTGGTACCAAAATTTAGAAAAATTACAAATAAGCCCAAACCAAACAAGCCATACACAACCGAGGGAATCCCTGCCAGATTAATGATCGCCAATCGAATCATATTCGTCAAACGATTTTCCGGCGCATATTCTGAAAGATAAATTGCGGCCGCCACACCCAATGGCACAGAAAAAACTGCTGTACCAAGGGTCAGGTAAAATGTACCAACGATTGCCGGCCAAATTCCGCCGGCTCGCATCCCGTTTGAAGGCATTGCTGTGATGAACTCCCAGCTGATTGCAGGAGCACCTAAATAGATGATATAAACCAGAACAGCAATAATCGGCAAAACAGTCGCTACGGCCAGAATAGTAACAACCGAAAAACCAATCTTCTGCAGGCGCATCTGCTGAATAACTAATGGAGGGTTTCTCCGTGAAGATGAGCCTGTCATGATAAGATCCGTTCAGACCGTTTTAGCTGACGGGAGCTAATTCGTGTCGCGATTACGTTCACGATCAGTGTAAAAAGGAACAGGATTATCCCGATAAAAAACAAAACTTGGTAATGCGCACTTCCTCTAGCCACCTCGCCCATTTCCGATGCAATGGTAGCCGTCATTGTTCGAATAGGTAAGAACAATGCTTTGAAAGAATCCGGCATCACAGGCGCATTTCCAGTGACCATCATAACCGTCATAGTTTCGCCGATTGTACGACCCAACCCAAGCATGATCGCTGTTAATATACCGCGGCGGGCAGCCGGTACAGTAACGCCCCAAATTGTCTGCCACCGGGTAACACCCAACGCGTAGGAACCCTGCCTGAAGGACATGGGCACATTCTTGAGTGCATCCTCTGAAATGGAAACAATGGTGGGAATGGCGATCCCACCTAATAATAAGGAGCCGGTGAAGGCTGTCAATCCAGTAGGTAAATTGAGAACATCCCGTAAAAAAGGGGAAACGATAAGAATGCCAAGAAAACCGAGTACGACGCTGGGCAATCCGGCCAGCAACTCTACCAGCGGTTTCATAATCACTGCCAGCCAGCCCGGGGCAATTTCCGCAATAAAAATGGCTGTCAAAACACCAAAAGGGATCGCGATCAAAGAAGCACCCAGCGTAACAACGAGGGATCCGAGAATCAATGGCAAAATCCCATAATAGCCTTCTATCGGATACCATCTTTGGCTGAACAAATCACCCAATGGCACGTCAAAAATGGCGGGTACTCCTTCATAGAGTAAAAAGAACATGATCAACAGAACGAAAAGAATGGACGAGAGCCCAGAAAACTGAATTCCCTTCGTGATGATCGTGTCGCTGAGTTTTTGATTGCGGGCTTTGATTTTCATTTATTCACCGGTACAAAACCCAATTCAAGGATTATTGCTTGCCCTTCTTTTGACAATATCCATTCAATGTAATCTAGAATAGAGCCCGCCGGCAAACCGTTTGTATACATATACAAATCCCTGGCAATCGGATAAAGATTCTGCTTCACTGTATCAATATTCGGCAGCACGTAAGGCTGACCTTCACCTTTGGAAATTGCGAGCACTTTGACGTCCTCGGTCACATAACCCAAACCATCATACCCGATAGCATTTGGATTATCACGCACCTCGGAAATAATGCCTTCAGAAGAAGGCAGCAGCAAAGTATCAGCTGAGAAAATGGTTTTGTCATCTGATTTTCCCAGTCGTATTACTGATTCTAGAAAGTAAACATGGGTGCCGGAGTTTGTCTCACGGGAAAGCTTCACAATCGGTCGATCTTCCCCACCCAGCTCAGACCAATTTTCAATCTTGCCTGAAAAAATATCGGATACTTGTTGAAGCGTCAATTCATCGATTGGGTTTTGAGTATTGACAATAACTGCGATCGCATCACCGGCCACAACAATCTCAAAGGGTTCAACGCCGTTCTGATTTGCCTGATCAATTTCTTCTGTTTTAATCTGGCGGGATGCATTGGCAATATCAACGGAATTGCTGATCAAAGCCGCAATCCCGGTACCGCTGCCACCACCGGTTACAGAAATGCTTACTTCAGGTCGTAGTTGCTGATATCGTTCAGCCCAATTCAAAGCCAGGTTTACCATCGTATCCGAGCCCTTGTTTTCCATATAAATACTTTGGGATGAACCGGCTGAAGTACCAGGCTTGTTGGCCGCCGAATTCTGGCATCCTGTCACAGATAACATGCATAAACAAAGGGGAATCAAGAACCTGTGGACCGTCTTTTTGATAATCACATTGAAATTATAAAGGAAATGTCCCAATTTTGTGAATTTGATACCATCATCAGTTAACCTTCGTTGAACCAACCCCTTCCCCTCCTTAACCTTTCGGGACAATTAAATCGGTCTCATACTCAGCCACCGCTAGTTCTCATTAAGGAAAAAACGCTGCGCATATCAGAAACCAAATTACGCGGAAAAACCTGGATTGTTCGAATAGGAGAAAAATGCGTCAGTATTAGGATGAATTGAGAGTCAAATTGTGGAATAGCGCAAAAACGATCATAATTCAAAGTCGGCGGCATTTTCAATAACTTCTGTCTTTCGATTGTTGACAGGTTTAGTCCTATAACTATACGACTTATTGACATCTAGTTATTTCGCTTTATTATTAAAAGTGGATGCGTTTGTTTAATTATTTGAGGTAAAACCAGAACATAAAAAAATATTTTTAACTGCCATTATTTAATCATCAAATTGTAAAAACCTCAAATTTACCACTATTTCTTATTAGTGTACTTAAAGTAGTTTTTAATCAAACGCCTAAATGTCTCTTGGTTAATAATAAAAAAGATGATAGTAAAGGGTGCATGAATTCAATATTTAAAGTAAAGGCGAAAAAAAATATTACGTCAGCATATGCCTTACCAAATGTTCTTCCCAGAATATCTGACCGGGCGCAGTTGACATTATTTAAAATGAGTCTGTTCGCCACTGATTTCTTAATGATCGGATTCGCATTCCGGGTTGCCTATTGGATTCGGTTTGAAGCAAATATTCCCTTTTTTGTTGAAGATGCGTTGTCATCACCAGATTATTATGAGAGCGTCATTCTACTTATCATACCGATCTGGCTGATCATCTTTGCGTTTTTTGGCCTGTATAAATTCGACAACCTGGTCGGCGGGGTACGAGAATACAGTCAGCTTTTTAATGCAACAACCATTGCAGTGCTGGTGGTAGTGGCAGCAGGCTTCTTCCAGCCTAATTTTTATCTCGCTCGAGGCTGGATATTGATTTCCTGGCTATCCGCTTTTTTCTTTACAGCCCTGGGTAGATTCCTTTTAAGGCGGCTGGTTTATTTTATGCGCACTCGCGGGTGGTTTTTGGAGAACGCCTTAATTGTTGGCTTAAACGATGAGGCTATTTCAATCGCTGAACAATTGCAATTTACGCGAAATTCGGGTTTAAGACTGTTCGGATACATTAGCAATGGTGAGGTGACGAAACGTGATGATAACATCCACTTTCTTTGTCTGGGAATGTTGAACGAGCTGGAGGAAATCATTGAGGAACATAATATCCAGAAGGTGATACTAATCAGCTCCGCGTTACAACACGAGCAGATATTATCGCTTTATCAAAAATATGGCACCTCTGATAGGGTGAAGCTTCATATTTCTTCCGGAATTTATGAGATTTTCACCACTGGAATGCGTGTAAGAGAATTTGCCTGGGTTCCACTGGTTGAAGTCAATAAAGTGCGCCTGACTGGCATTAACTACTACCTGAAATTGATTATGGATTATGGTCTCACGATCCCTGGCCTGATTTTGATTTCACCGATTTTATTGATTGTCGCGCTGGCTGTAAAGTTTACATCCTCCGGACCGATTATCCATCGCCGGAGGGTGATGGGTGTTAATGGTAAGGAATTTGACGCATACAAATTCCGTACAATGTACGCTAACGGAGATGAAATCCTGGCACGTTACCCGGAAAAAGTCGCTAAACTCGCCCGAACCCACAAACTAAAGGATGATCCGCGCATAACAAAAGTAGGGGCATTCATCCGTAAGACGAGTCTGGACGAATTACCGCAATTACTTAACGTATTAAAAAATGAAATGTCATTGATCGGTCCGCGCATCATTGCCCCCGAAGAGGTACAGGAATACCAGAAATGGGGCATGAATTTATTGACGGTCAAGCCAGGGATTACAGGGAAATGGCAGGTTTCAGGCCGTTCAGATATTACTTACCAGCAGCGAGTGCAGCTGGATATGTTCTATATCCGTAATTGGAGTATCTGGCTGGATCTGCAAATATTAATGCAAACAATCCCGGCCGTCCTTTCGAAAAAAGGTGCTTATTAAAAACTTTAGGAGAAAATGATGAAAATTTTGGTGACTGGTGGCGCAGGTTTTATTGGATCAAACATCGTCGACGAATACATCCGCAATGATCATGATGTGGTCATTGTAGATAGCCTCGAAACTGGTCGGGTTTCCAACATTAACCCCAGAGCAAAATTCTACAAAATGGATATTCGTGACCCCCGTTTGGAAGAAATATTTGAGAAAGAACGACCGCAAGTTGTCAATCATCATGCTGCTCAAATGGACGTGCGCCGGTCCGTGCGAGATCCAAAATATGATGCGGATGTGAATGTTCTCGGCGCAATCAATGTGCTGGAATTGGCCAGAAAATATGATGTCAATCGCGTTATCTACAGTTCTTCGGGTGGCACAGTCTACGGCGAGCCTGTTTATCTCCCCTGTGATGAGAAACATCCCATTCGACCCATTTGCCCATATGGCGCTACAAAATATATCTTTGAGGTTTATCTGGATATGTATCAGAGTATGTATGGCCTGGATTTCACCGTGTTTCGCTATCCCAACATATATGGACCAAGACAGGATCCCCACGGCGAAGCCGGAGTTGTTGCCATTTTTGCCGGCCAAATGCTCCGCAAAGACGCAATTATCATCAATGGAGATGGAAAGCAAGAACGTGATTTTGTCTTTGTTGAAGATATCGCCCGCGCGAATTTGTTGGCGACCGAAACACAAAACGGCTCAGGTGTTTTTAATCTCGGTTCTGGAATTCCCACCGATGTCAATGAAATCTTTTCTACATTGAAAACTATCACCGATTATCCTGAAAAGTCACAACATGGACCGGCCAAATTAGGTGAGACCAGAACGATTTACTTAACCTTTGATAAAGCCAGAGAGGAACTTGGCTGGAAGCCCGGTGTTAGTTTGGAAGAAGGCTTGCGAAAGACTGTTGCATATTTTCAAGAGAAAGAGGTGTCTATTTGATCATCGTACAGACCCCCCTTCGGATAAGTTTCTTTGGCGGTGGAACAGATTTTCCCGCCTACTTTCTCCAGGATGGTGGGTGTGTTCTCAGCACAGCTATTGATAAATATATTTATGTAACTATCAAGCAACGATTTGATGACCTGATCCGCATCGGTTATACCAGAACTGAAATTGTGGAGAGTGTGGATGAGATCCAGCATGAACTTATTCGTGAAGCTTTCCGCTTGACTGGCATGCCAGCGGGAGTTGAAATAACTACGATGGGAGATATCCCTGCCGGCACCGGACTTGGATCTTCATCTACCGTGACAGTAGGCGTACTGAATGCAATGTATGCCTTCCAAAAGAAGTTTATTCACCCACAACAGTTGGCGGAACAGGCTTGCCAGATTGAGATTGATATTTTAAAAAAACCAATCGGCTACCAGGACCAATACATCGCCGCGCTGGGTGATTTTCGGCTCATTGAATTTGAAAATTCTGGCCAAATTCATTCTCAGGTTATTTCTCTAGACCCGGCTATCAAACATCGTCTCAATGAAAACCTGCTCTTATTCTATACCGGGCAGAAGCGTGCAGCAGAAACGATATTAACCGAACAACAGGAAAATATTCAAAACAAGCTGCCAATCCTGTCTCAATTAAAACACATGGCGTTTTCAGCAGTCGAGGAGCTTCAGCGAGGTGATATTGATTGCATTGGTCATATGCTTAACGAAAGTTGGAACTTAAAAAAACAATTAGCATCCGGAATAACGAATGGCAGAATTGATAATTTTTATACAATCGCTATGAATAGTGGTGCTTTAGGTGGTAAATTGACAGGAGCAGGAGGCGGTGGTTTCTTATTGATTTACTGCCCATACGGAAAACGTGATTCGGTTCGCAGTGCTTTACATGAACTGCGAGAGATTCCTGTCAGGTTGGAAGAAAGCGGTTCCAAAGTAATCTTTGATTATCGCAATTAACACGGAACACAAGTAAGTAAGGAGATACCAAATTGGTAGAAATTGACTCATATTTGAACTTTTTAGGCAGCAGCCTGCAACAGATTCCCCTTGAAAAGGTGAAGCATGTTATTCAGGTTTTGCATCATGCACGTCTGAATGGAAAGCAAATCTTCATTATGGGAAATGGGGGCAGTGCATCAACATCCAGCCATTTCGTCTGTGATCTGGCCAAGAATAATTTCTTCGAAGGTTTGCCTCCGTTTAAAGCCATTGACTTAAACTCATCCAATGCGATATTCACCGCGCTAGCCAATGATGAAGGTTACGAAACCGTATTCGCGTACCAACTCCGTACGATGGTGCAGCCGAATGATATTGTCCTGGCAATATCAACCAGCGGAAACTCCCCAAACATCCTGAAAGCAGTGGAACTTGCAAATAAGGTAGGTGCCATCACAATCGGCTTTACAGGGTTTGAAGGCGGCCAGTTGGCTGAGATGGTAAATATCGAAGTAAGAGTTCCTTCAGATAATATTCGCCATGTCGAAGACATTCATATGATCATCGCACATTTGATCAGTTTTGCTCTTTATGAAATGAGTACTGAAACGCTTGCATTGCAAGTCTCGACAAAGCAATCATTCGATCGAATTGAATCTATAAATCTCGAGCGGCTCAATTTAGAGCACACCGGTGTTGGCCAAACTTCCATGTTATTCCAATTACTGCAAATGCTATTGACAATTACAAAAACGGAGAGTGGCACACTGATCGTAATGGATGAATCAGGGAATGTAATCGATGGAGTGCAAGTATTTGGCGGAAAAACGATCTCACCATCCATCGAAAAATTACATGATATCAATCAAAACGGCCTGGCTGGCTGGGTAATGAAGAATCAGCAACCAGCTTTAATTGATAACACCAACGACGATAACCGCTGGCTAAAACGTCCCTGGGAGGGTGAAAAACCGGACGAAAAATCCGCGTTGAGCATTCCGATTAAAGCGGGAAACATCGTCGGATCAATAACATTGGTTCGCCCAAAAGAAAACCGTTTCTCGATCAAAGATCTGGAACTGGCGATTGATATGACCTCAAGTATTACACCGGCATTGAACAATGTCGAAAACAAAAAAAATAAAAACTAGCAGCCGGCTTCGCTATAACACTTATCATGTTGAAGATGAGAACAAAGGGTCAGTTCAACGATTCATAGAGCAATCAATTGCCGGTAGTTCTCTAATAAATCGAATATCTCGAACAAATGGAAAAAAAATCGACAGTATGTCGTAATGGCGGAGCATGCCTGATACCCCTCACTTAACCAATCCCGTAAATACAGCACCTTCCAAATCTCATGCAACTCCTGCCGGGCTGGATCTTTATTTATCCAGACAGGCATCTTCTTTTCCCAGGTATGCATGGGAGCAAATTTTTATCATCCTGTTTGGTTGGATGCCAACAATCATTGGAATTGGGGTACGTGCCATATTCTATAGGGCAATTTTGAAAATGAAGGGGTGGGCAGCTATTGAAAACAAAGTGCGTTTGAGCTTTGCGAGTAACATCACGCTTGCCCATGGGGTCTACCTTGATCAAAACACCTATCTGCATGCCTGTCCTCAGGGAATTTCGATTGGCGAGAATAGCATCGTCATGCATGGTGCGATATTGCATGTATACAATTTTCGAAACATGCCACATTCTGGAATAAAAATTGGCAAAGACTGCTTAATTGGAGAATATTCCGTATTGCGTGGTCAGGGCGGCATCACAATCGGAGATAGAGTCTATACTTCTCCATTCACCCAAATTCTGGCCGTAAACCATGTCATCGACGACCCAGGTATTCCTATCATTGAGCAGGGCATTACAGCTGAAGGAATTGTAATAGAGGATGATGTTTGGTTGGGATCGGCTGCCATCATTACCGATGGGGTACGTATTGGGCATGGTTCGGTGATCGCCGCCGGAGCTGTCGTCACTACCAACATTCCGGCAAATGTAGTCGCAGCCGGAATACCTGCCAAAATTATTAAGAAAATTGAGAATTCAAATCACGACCCAGCTAAACAGATTTATTTTTAATAAGGAGATTTCATTGGATTCATTGACAGTTGTCATTCCCGCCTACAACGAAGAACAAGGTATTGCCGAAATTATGGAACGTGTTCTCGCTGTTCGTCCTGCCCTACAAAAGATTGGCATCGATCAGCTTGAATTGTTGGTCGTGGATGATGGCTCTAAAGATAAAACCGCCCTCATTGCAGGCAAATTCTGCGAAAACGATCCTTTGGTTCGAGTGATTACACACAAGAAAAACAAAGGTTATGGCGGGGCACTAAAAACCGGTTTTGCACAAGCACAAGGAAATTTAATCGGTTTTATGGATGCTGATGGAACCTACCCGCCAGAATATTATCCGCAATTATGCCAATCCATTCAAAATGGAGCAGAATTGGTGATTGGATCGCGCATGGCCGGCCAGAAAAGCCAAATGCCAAAGACACGCCGCCTGGGCAACTTTATTTTTGCCAACTTACTCAGTATTCTCGGATGGCAAAAAATATCGGATAGCGCATCCGGTATGCGAGTTTTTCGCAAGGAAATATTACCGCGTGTTTATCCCTTACCGGATGGATTGAATCTGACACCTGTCATGAGCACTCGTGCCATTTATGAAGATATCCGCATGGAGGAAGTCCCGATTCCTTATAGCGAACGACTGGGAAGATCGAAATTATCAGTGGTGCGCGATGGCTGGGTATTTCTCGAATCTATCGTCTGGACTGTCCTGGCTTATAATCCTGTGCGCGTATTGGGGATTATCGGTCTTGCTGCACTCTTTGTCGCTCTCATCATCTTCCTGGGTCTTTTAATTACTCGCCTGAGCGGTATCACTCAAATTAATGCCTGGGGGGTTGCGGCCCTATTCAGCGGATTAATCCTTTCCGTAGGCGGGATATCACTGTTTGCACTGGGAGCGACTTTTAATTACCTGGTCTCAATCTTCTACAAAAAGAAGATTCGCCAGGGACTTTTTGGTAAACCTATATTTAGAAAACCATTAGAACAAAGTTTTGGTTGGTTAGGACTTCTGGCAATTGTTGGAGGCATTCTGATCGGGCTGGTGAGTCTTATTCTCGGCTTACAGGGCTGGGAGATCGCTCGTTTGTGGCTCTATCTTCTCGGAGGCGCAATGGCTACACTGGTTGGCATGCAGTTAATTCTATACTGGGCTTTGATGCGCGTGCTGAAGGATATTACTATGCGCACAGTCAATATCGACCAGGACTTAAGTCCTGATTAATGGTAAGGAGCTTAACATGAGTAATGAATCAATAGAAAAAGTGAATCTGGGAACACGACGGATTGCCGATGTAAAGATGGCAAATTTCCCTAATGCGGATGCCATAGTCCGTGAAAATATCTCCAAATCTCGTAATCCAAATGCGGTTGATATTATGCTGGTCAATCCCCCAACGCCGGATGGAGCCTTATGGATCCGGACGCAACATCGCGTGGGACGCCGCACAAGAGAGAATATGGTTTGGCCTCAGGTATCCCTGGCGCAAATGGCAGCTTTGTTAGTTCCTAATTACAAAGTAAAAATTATTGATGCCAATGCCGAGCGGATGGGCTGGGTTGAATTCGCGAATGAAATTTCAAAATATCAACCAAAATATTATTTTACACAGATGACAGCCCCAACTCTGGAAAACGATATGTATGGCTGTTTTCTTGCCAAGGCCCGTGGAGCAGTGACAATCGCTTTCGGAACCCATGTAACACCAATCCCGGTGGAAACAATGCGTCCTTATCCAGCATTAGACTTCGCCTTGATAGGTGAACCGGATCTGGCTATTGTGGATTTGTTGGATCACATGGAACACAAGGTCGATCAACGCAATGATTTGATTAATAAATTGATTGCCGATCATGACCGAAATTACAAACCCGCATTTAACGAAGATGGCACAGTAAATTTCCGTGAGATCAAAGGACTGGCCTGGCGAGACGGCGAGAAAATTGTCGTCAATGCGCCCAGACCTTTTATTAAAGATCTTAATGACCTGCCTATCCCCCTCCACGATCAATTACCCTACAAAAAATACATCATGCCGATGATTAAGGGACCTTTCACTTTTATTGTGAGCAGCCGTGGTTGCACAGCTGGTTGTATTTATTGTATTAAACATGTCAGTTATCAATATTCAGTCCGCATTCGTGAACCAGAAAAGATTATGGATGAGCTGTGGGTACTGAAAAAGCTCGGCATTAACAATGTGCATATGTATGCAGATTTATTTACTGCCAGTCGCGAACAGGTGGTTGGACTGTGTAAACTGATGATTGAATCCGGCATCAATATGAAGTGGACGTGTAATTCGCGAGTTGATTATGTTGATGAGGAAGAATTGCAACTCATGTCAAAAGCCGGGTGTCATCTTATTAGTTGGGGTATTGAATCAGGCAGTGAACAGGTTCTCAAACATGCCCGCAAGGGTGCCTATCCCGACAAAGCTCTGCGAGCCCTCACCTGGGCCAGAGCCGCCGGCATCAAGAATTGGGGCTATTTCATTATTGGGCTACCAACAGAAACTGAAGAGACAATTCAGCAGACAATTAAATTCTCCAAATCCTTGCCGCTGGATATCGCACTTTTCCATGTTGCTGCACCGTATCCGGGAACACCATTTTTCTTCGAAGTGGTCGAAAATGGGTGGTTCCGGCCCGGCACACGCTGGGAGCAGGTAGATATGGATAAAGGCACTGTGCTTGATTACCCTGGTCTCCCCGCTGAAAAACTGTTGTATTGGCAAAAAAGGGCATTTCGCGAATGGGCATTTCGCCCCGGCCCCGCTTTCACCTACCTGAAAATGCTATTTTCAGATCTATCCACTTTCAAAACCGCACTGAGTGTCGGGATACAGCACCTCTCCTGGCAATCGGGCAAGGCAAAATCATAACCTGGAAAGAATGCCTGAATGACCATTGGTTTCAATAAAATTGTTCGCCATCGTGGACCTTTACAAATAAATATACGAAGCTTCTTCCAAATATTTATTTTGCTGAGCTTGATGATTACAGTTTCGGGCGAATTAACCCGGGTTCAGGCGCAAAGTAGTGATCAAAACTGGCAACTTCCGGTCAACCTGTCCAATTCCGGCGCTGCCGCAAAACCTACCCTCATTCAGGGATCTTCCGGCGACATGCACATTCTCTGGGAGGATGAATATGCCAGGTTTGTATATCGCCGCTTAGGTGATACCTGGAGCGAAAGCAGCAATCTTGATCTGCCTTTCTACGGCTTCAATTACCAATTAGTGGCCAGCCAGACTGCCGGAATTGGCGCTTTTTGGATCAACACAGGTGACAACAATCTCTATGTCAGTACTGTGCAAGAGGATAGTATGTCCCGCGCCGAAAGTTGGACCAGCCCGGCACTTATTGGGAATGGAGTCGTCGCGTTTGCTGTAAAAGTAGATGAAACAAACCAGGTGCATCTGGTATACGCACGAGCGAGAGAAACCGTTGATGCCCCGGCAGGTATTTATTACCGAAATTCTGCCGGTGGTCTTGCAAATTGGAATGCCAGCCAATCTATCTATCAATCCAAGTATTATCGCAGCATGATTTCCCCAACAGGACCAGGTAATATCACCATTTCCTCTCCGCAGATTCCGATGCATGTGAGCATTAATACAACCAACCTGAACGGCACTCTTGCAACCTATCTGGGATGGGAAAATCCAGCCATAAAAAAGCTTTTCTTTGCGAAATCGGTTGATGGCGGCGTTAGTTGGCAAGAACCCATTGAGGTTTCCTCAGCTTCCCAGGATCTTTCATTGGTCACACCAATGGACTTGAGAACAATATTTCATGATAATACCATTCTCCAAATCTGGACTGTGGTAGAACCCGGTGGGAATTGTGGATTGGTTTACAGAACACAAGCTGCGGGAGATGAAAAATGGACGGACCCGCTCTCCCTTGAATCGGTCTTTGGTAGTTGCCCTGACCAATTCATTTGGGCTCCCCTGCCATCTGGGGAAATTTTATTCATGTTAAAAAAACAAAACGGAGTCACATTGATCGCCTGGGATGGGAATCGCTGGAGTCTTCCACAAAGTGAAGATGAGATCAACCAGTTTCTCAACCCACTTACATCAGATTTGATAAGTTTCGAACAAATCGATATCAAAACAAACGGCGAACAACTATTATTGGCGGGAAAAGATGAAGCCTCAAGCGAGGACATCTGGTTTACACATAAAACGCTCCCCGACGTAACGCAATGGTATGGCACAAGTAATAATTGGACACCTCTCAAGGTGCGTAATTCTGATTTAGGTTTGATTGATTCAATCACTACTTTCAAAACTCAAAACGGACAGTTATATTTTCTCATCTCCGCGACCAATGGAACAAATGGCAGGAGTTCCTTAAATGTTGTCAGCGATGTCACTACAGCAACTGTGATCGCAAATATTGAAGGTCAGGCTAGCCAGCTTGCCAGTCAGGTGCTTTTGGCACAAAACCGGGCAATTGCTTTGTGGAGCGGAGGGCAGTATGGGCAGATCTACTCAGCATGGGTTGATCTTAACCAACCTGCCAATCCTGCCGGCTGGTCTCAACCAACCCAATTACAGACAAAATCGCTTGGATTTGCCCCATCGATTTCACTGGCAAGTAACGGTGATTTAGTATCCATCTTCAGTGACCCCTATGATGCTGAAAAGGGAATTTATCAGTCCCTTTCGACGAATGCTGGGGAGAGCTGGTCGGTTCCGACCCTGATCCCCATTTATCAAAATTTAACGAATTGCCCGATTATTGATCAAATTAACTTGACATTTGTTGGCAGCCAAACTTATCAGGCATTGTTTAACTGCTCCACTCACACGCCGGGTAATAATTCACTTGGCCTTTATTCGATTGAATCAACTGATGGCGGTGAAAACTGGTCTTCTCCTCTACTTGTGTCAGACCAACCGGTCACATGGAATCAAATTTTTTCCGATCACAACAATTTTCTGCATCGCTTGTGGAAGGTGAGTAAAGAGAAAACCAGCTTATTCCACTCAATTTCGTCAGATGGTGGTAAGAGTTGGTCATCACCCACCAATTTTGCCTTGATTGAAGAAAAGACCAACGCGACCACAGCTGCAATTGACAACACTGGAACAATTCATCTTTTTCAAGCGATCAGCCTGGACAATGGTTCTGCCAATATTTTATATTATCGCTGGCAAGATCAGGTTTGGAATTCCATGCCACAACTTAATCTTCTCAACGTTGAAAAAGGGAAAATCTCAGCGCTTCGTGCCGGAATTGACAATGCGGGCCAATTACAGATTGGTATTGTTATCAACACTCAAAAAAGCAACCTGGATGAGAGCATCTTCCTTACTACCAGTTATGCACTCGGCCTGACTGAGCAGCCAGAAACTCCTCCTACAGTCGAATCCACATCAATTCCAGTTGTTGATGCGACTCAGACCAATTCCTCCGCCATAGCGCTTGAAACCAACACTCCCGAATTTGACCCCGGTCAGATCAACACCTCGCGAGCATCCAACCCACCTATATTTTTAAGTATTATTGCAGGGATATTAATTTCAGCAATTTTTATTGTGGTTTCTTTATTCATCATTCGCCGTAAAAACAACTAATCTCGCACAATTTTCTGAGGAGAAAAAATGGAAATACAACAAAAGATCGAGGAATTTATCGCGGATAATATTCTTTTTAGCGATAATGGATATCCTTATAACGCATCTGATTCATTCCTGGAAAAGGGCGTGGTCGATTCGATGAATATTATGGAAATTGTTGCCTTCATTGAAGAAGCGTTTTCAATTGAGGTGGATGATCTCGAAATTGTCCCTGCGAATTTCGATTCAGTCAAAAATGTGACCGAATTTGTTAACCGAAAAAAGCTCAATTGATTTCTAAAGAAAAAATGACATCCGATCTCGTTCAAGATCTGTTAACCGCGAGCGCTCAAAAATATCCCAACAAAGTTTGCATTATTGCCGGAGACAAACAATACACCTACCGGCAATTAGACACGCTTTCCAACCAATTTGCCCATCAATTGAAAAAATCTGGTGTAAATCGAGGTGACAGGGTCGCCATTTTCCTGGGGAATGAGCTGGAGCAGGCCGTCATTATTTATGGCATCCTCAAAGCCGGCGCAGTTTTTATCGTAGTCAACCATACAACCAAAGAAGATAAGCTGGCTTTCATCCTCCAGAACAGCCAATCGCGGGCTATCATCGCTCCAATTGGGCAACAACCTGTGCTCACCAGAATTATGCAAAAGCTCCCGGAGCTAAGGTTCGCCATCCTCCTGAATGGCGAACCAAATGGTATCAATCAGTTCTACGATTTCGAAAACTTTTTATCTCAGGGAAGTCCGTCCGCGCCAACTTGCCAAAATATTGATCGCGACCTGGCCTGTCTAATTTACACATCAGGTTCCACCGGGGAACCAAAAGGTGTAATGAGTGATCACAGCAACGTGGTTTTTGCGATCCAATCCATCACAACCTACTTGGATAACACAGCAGACGATATCATCTTGAATGCAGTCCCCCTCTCTTTTGATTATGGCCTTTACCAGTTATTAATGACAATTTCTTTTGGCGGAACAATGATCCTGGAAAAAGGTTTCGTATTTCCCGCCTTGATTCTAAAAAAGATAGAGCAATATAAGGTAACCGGCTTCCCTGGCGTGCCAACCATGTTTTCTCTGATTTTGAATATGGACATCAGCGAAATCGATTTTTCAAGTTTGCGATATATGACCAATACAGCTGCTGCGTTATCTGGCACCCACATACAAAAAATAAAAAGCGCATTTCCAAATGTACGCTTCTTTTCCATGTATGGATTAACTGAAACCAAACGGACACTCTATCTCCCCCCTGAAGATCTGGAAAAGAAACCCGATTCGGTTGGCATTCCAATTCCGGGCACAGAAGCCTGGGTTGAAGATGAGGAAGGAAATCGCCTTGAAGCTGGTCAAACCGGCGAATTGGTGATTCGTGGCCGACATGTCATGCGAGGTTACTGGCAGGACGAGATGGCCACAAAACTGCGCTACCGCCCTGGCATAATCCCTGGTGAAAATGTATGTTATTCAGGCGATATATTTAAAATGGATCAAGATGGATACTTTTATTTTATTGCTCGCAAAGATGACATTATTAAAAGCAGGGGTGAAAAAGTGTCACCGAAAGAGGTTGAGAATATTATTTACCAGCTACCGGGCGTTCAAGACGCGGCCGTGATAGGTGTTCCAGACCCGATATTAGGGCAGTCAATTAAAGCTTACGTGGTTCTAAATCAGGCTGGCATCAACGAAAATGATATCCTCAGATATTGTAAAAGTAATATGGAAGATTATATGGTGCCAAAATCAGTGGCAATTGTAAAAGAACTCCCCAAAACATCAACCGGAAAAATCAAGAAAACGGATTTAAGATAATCATTTATGTGTGGCATAGCTGGAATATTAAACCGATCTCATCTGAAACCTGTCAGTCTGGAAGTACTGGAGAATATGCTGGCATTCATACAACATCGCGGTCCGGATCAGTTTGGTATTTACCGTGACGCCAACTGCAGCATGGTTAATGCCCGCCTCAGTATCCTGGATATTGCGGGCGGTCAACAACCGATTGCCAATGAAGATGAAACTCTTTGGATCGTTTACAATGGTGAACTTTTTAATGATTTGGCACTTAAAAAGACCCTGATTGCGCTTGGCCATCACTTTCATACCAAAACAGATACCGAAGTAGTCCTTCACCTCTACCAGGAATATGGCCCACGCTTTCTGGAGATGGTCAATGGTCAATTCGCCATCGCCATATGGGACCGAAACAAAGAGACATTATTTCTGGCTCGTGATCGAATTGGAATCCGACCACTTTACTATAGTAATCTTGGTAATCAATTCATTTTCAGTTCTGAAATTAAGGCCTTTCTTGCCATTCCGGGTTGGGAGGCAAAAGTTGATCCACAGGTCTTACAGCAAGTCTTTACTTATTGGGGTCCACTCTCCCCCAATTCCATTTTTAAGAATGTGCATGAGGTAAAACCCGGACACTTCATGTTGATTTCAGCAACTAAGGCCGAAGAAATCTGCTATTGGGAACCGATCTTCGATAAAATAAGCAACCAGAGAAAAGAAAACGACCTCGTAGATGAGTTTGAACAACTTTTAATTGATTCTGCTCAAATTCGCTTGCATGCAGATGTGCCGGTCGGTGCTTATTTAAGTGGTGGTTTAGATTCCTCAACGATTGCCGCCATCATCGCCAGATTCAGTGATACGCCATTAGAGACGTTCTCAATCCAATTTGAAGACCCACGCTACGATGAAAAACCGTTTCAAGATCAGATGGTCGAGCGTCTCAATGTTCATCATAACGCGATTTATTGTCGGGCTGAAGATATCGGCACTATTTTTTCCGAGGTGATCTGGCACACCGAAACGCCGGTCTTACGAACATCACCGGCACCCATGTACTTACTCTCGCGGCTTGTGAACCAGCACCATTATAAAGTCGTTCTGACCGGAGAAGGCGCTGACGAAATCCTGGGTGGTTACGATATTTTTAAAGAGAATCTTATCCGTCGCTATATCGCCAGCCACCCTGAAACCACACTGGCCGGAAATCTTTATTCCAGCCTCTATCCAGAGATTCCACAGCTTAATTCGAACTCACAATTCCTCCAGGCTTTCTTCGGAAAAGATATTCAAGCAACCGGTTCTCCTTATTACTCCCACCACTTACGCTGGTCTAACACAGCCCGCATTCAAAGATTTTTGAAAAATGGTGATAATGACATATCGTCTTCTTATGATTACCCCGTTCAGATTCCAGATCATTTTCTTGATTGGACTCCACTTGCGCAAGCTCAATTTCTGGAAATGAAGACATTTTTAACACCTTACTTGCTTTCCTCCCAGGGTGACCGCATGGGCATGGCCAATTCAGTCGAAGGCAGATACCCATTCCTGGATCATCGTCTAATGGAATTTGCCAATTCTCTGCCAGACCACACCAAATTACGCGGTTTGCAAGAGAAATGGATTTTACGCAAATTTGCCAGTAAAATTCTGCCAATTGAGATCTGGCAGCGCAGAAAAAAACCGTATCGAGCTCCAATTCAACACAGTTTCTTAAGTCCTACTATTGCAGAAGATACTTCTGCTCATTTCAGTGAGGCAAAACTCAATAACTCTGGCTACTTCAATAGCAAGGCAGCAGCAAAGTTATATCAAAAAGCGCTGGTTACCTCCCAGCTCAGTGAAATGGAAGAAATGGCCTTTGTCGGCATCTTAAGTACACAAATACTGCATGATCATTTTTGTGAAAGAAATTTTCCAACAATAACTTTTAATCGCAGTATCCCATTAAAAACAGTTGATCTGGTTGTTTCAGCCGGATGAACAAGGAGTATTGATGGCTTTAGTTCATGAAAAGAGTGGCTCACAATTTACAAAATCCAGCCTGAATCTTGACCCAACTCTCGAAATTGAGCGGATCACAGGCTGGATTCGTTCATCAATCCGCAATACCATGCGAAAGCGCGGTGCAGTGATTGGGATCAGCGGCGGTATCGACTCATCCGTTGTACTGGCTCTTACTGTAAAGGCACTGGGAGCGAAAAACGTTCTGGGTGTCATGCTGCCTGAATCCGAATCCAGCCCTGATAGTGCTGAGCTGGCACAATTATTGGCTGATCAACTTCAAGTTGAGACCTTAACCGAAAATATCAGTGCTTCTCTGGATGGCGCAGCCTGTTATCAGCGGCGTGATGAGGCCATTCGCAGTTTTATTCCTCAGTTTGACCAGAACTGGAAATCAAAAATAACCTTGCCAGGTAGTCTCCTGGATGATGAAACCTTGAATGTATTCTACCTGACGGCCATCTCACCTACCGGAGAGGAAATTCGTGTTCGTATTCCTCCGAAAGCATTCGCACAAATAGTTGCTGCCTCCAATTTTAAGCAAAGAACACGCATGGCCATGCTCTATTATCATGCAGAAAGATTGAATTATGCCGTAGTTGGGACAGCCAATAAAAACGAACACCAACTAGGATTTTTTGTGAAACACGGCGATGGCGGAGTGGATATTCAGCCAATCATGCACCTCTTTAAGAGCCAGGTTTATCAACTCGCCACGGATTTATCTATTCCAGAAACAATCTACACTCGCACCCCCACCTCAGATACCTATAGTGCCGGCAGCAGCCAGGAAGAATTTTTCTTCCGATTACCATTTTCTATTCTGGATACCATTTGGTACGGATATGAGCAAGATATCAGCCCCGATCAGATCGCCCAGGTTCTTGATCTCAGCGCAGATCAAGTCGAACGTGTAATTACAGACATCATCCGCAAAAAACAAAATACAGAATACCTGCGTATGCAAACATTAAAATTATCAGATCCACGATAAGCGATGAACCGCCAATTTCCCGCCTTACGCGGTTTTGCAATCTTTCTGGTGGTCATTAACCACAGCATTGTGTTAAGTTTGCAGGCAATTACTCAATATAATTTGCAAAGAACACAGCTTTGGGAACGTAATATTCTCTTAGCCATTAAAGAAATGGGAGTCATCGCGGTGCCCATTTTTCTCTTTCTGGCTGGAGCCTTTATGTTGTACGCCATGAAAGATAAAAATATTGGTGAAAGCTATCGTTTGATCTTACCAGCATTAAGGAATGTTGTTTTTCCTTATCTTTTCTGGTCTGTTGTTTTCTATCTCTTCATTTTTTGGTTACGAGCTGAAAACTATTCTTTCATGGGATATTTAAAAAACTTGCTGGTCGGATATCCTTTCAATTTTATACCCATCTTGACTTTCTTTATAATCATTGCCCCCTTTCTCGCCTGGGTGGTAAAACGTTTGCCGCTGGTTACATTACTTGTAGTTCTAGCTTACCAATTTTTATTGGTTAATATCCAGCTACCGGGAGCGATGGGATTCGTTTTGCCACCATTTTTCAATATTCTGGATGTGCCCATTCTGGGACTACCTCTGACTCTCTGGGCAGTTTTTTATCCATTGGGGATGGTGTATATTCAGTTTTCGCAACAGTACAAGTCACTCTTGATGCGCTCAATCATTGTTATAGCTGCCATTTCCTTCGGTTTGTATGCACTGGCCGTGTTAAAAGAAATTGGAACAATCACCTTCACCCTGGCTGAATGGATGCTGCCCTTTGTTTTTATTCTGTTTTTACCATTCGTAGATCGCAAAAAAATCCCGTTCCTGCCTTTTTTTGAAAATTTAGGGAAGCGTACCTTTGGTATCTACCTGATGAACCTGACTATCATAACTCTCCTGACACAACTGGCAGGAAGATATACTCCCTGGCTCTTCCGAGTCGAGACTCTTGTCGTCTTTATCCTGGCGACCTTGACGATCCTTCTCACGACCAGTCTCATGAAGTGGGTGGAACGCAAGTTTTCTCGTCAGGTTTACAATTTCATTTTCGGCTGAAGAAACAAATCTCCATTTTTAATTCCCGGCTTCTATCACAGCAATCAGATTATTAATGTAAAACAAATCGCCAACAGCAAATGCCGGTACGTCCAGATACTTCTGCAAATTCTGAGAATTTGAATTTTGGGCATAAGCATATGCTTGAAAAAGAGCCCCATAATCATACAAATTCTGGCGAACTCCTTCATTTACCACTCCATTAAATCTGGAAACAAACCAGTAGGGAGCAATGTCATTGTATTCTTTTAGAGACTCTTCAACCTTGGTGTAAATATTCTGTTGCAGATGATCGGCAAGTTCAGGTACCAGGTAGAGGAAATTCCGAGAGATATTCAGGGTACGCAAATGGTAACTTCCCTGATCGTCAACCCAGACAGTGTTCTTACTGAAGTTTTGAACGCGTAGGTTCAAAAGCCGATTTAATTCATTGGTAACACTGGTTCGCAAATTTGCATCCACTGTTGTCTTTCCTGCCAGAGTTTGTAATTGTAAGAATCCATAATAGCCTGCGATATAAGCGTTATGCTCAAATGGTCGCTGATAAAGGTAATCGTTAGTGGCATTCGCTGGAACAGGTACAACCAACTTACTCTTCGCCTGTGAATATGCGGTTTGCACATCTTCAGGAGCAACCAATGCATATTTCCAAAGCGCATAGATGTTCAGCGGTGGATACGGCCACGAATATCTGGGATCGCCTCCTAGAACTGGACCAATTGAATTGAGCGCGTTTTCAATATCACCTGGAATCGGCATCCACTCACGTGGGGCACCATCTTTCCAACCGGTTTTTGTAACCATGATGGTTTTGAAATAGGAATCAAATTCCTCTTTCAGGTATTGCTTTACAGCCGGTTGTACTGCAGAAGACAGGTAGGGATATGCTCTTGAGAGCGCATACAGGGTTTCCCCAGGATTTTCAAAATAATTGGCCAATTGTCCATAGTTCGAAAACTGACCGGCATTGTAATAACCCGGCCGCAAATGTCCGGCGTTGATCATCTTCTGCACTTCGCTGGTAAGCATTGCTTGAATTTCTGAAATTGGTTTGGAATCAACACCAATCTGAACATATTGAGTCCTCAGCAAAGGTTGTGCACCACTTGTACGTGCAGGTCCATAGGAGATGATCGCATTTGAGCGGTGGGCATAAAGACGGCCTTGATAAGGGATAATTGGGTTTTGATCGCCATGACTGTTGTAAATGCCATTTTGGGTACCAAAATTACCCTCCAGTCTGACAGAATCGCCATCGACAGTGCCGTACCACATCTGGTCATAGCCTGGGATCTGGTCACTGAGAGGCGAATCATAGCGCCACATTTGCGAGCTTTGCGGGGTATCCAATGCGAACCAATCTCCAACCCGGTCACAACACAAATTACGGTAGAAAGTGTTTCCTCCTCCAGAAAGAGCCTGGGGTTCGTCAATCGCATGTTGTCCCCCCGCCTGGCTGAGGTAGGGTGTGCCCATCAACCATCCCATCACCCTGGCTTGGGGGATATTAAATTTTTGCAGAATGGTAGAAAAATACAAAACACCATCTGAGCCTACTACCGGAGGATAAGAATTGCCTGAATGTGAGCCAACCATTACGACTGGAGCATATTCTGCCTTGCCATCCCGATCACTATCGAAAGTAAATTCGCTGCCATTATTACGGTTGAGCACAATTAGAGTTCTGCGATCAGCATGGTTGTTTTCTTCGAGATAGTTGGTGATCGAACTGCCATTCAATACCCTTTTACCATTTGCCCAGGTCTGGTTGCTTACTTCGGGCCCAATGAAACTACCATCACCTAAGTTGCCAAAGACACCATCACGATCCATATCAAAGATTTTGCCGTAATCATCGCCGCGGGCATCCTGGAGACTGGCGGTCCCTGGGTTCAATCCTGTTCGATATCCGGAGGCAGCCGAGAAGATTACATAATCTCCATAAATTACCGGCCAATAAGATCCGTAACCATCACCCGGTAATAGTTTTGATTTCCACACCAGACTGCCATCATTACTACGTAATGCGTATCCATGATTGTCATTGGAAGCGAAATAGACCACGTTACTGGAATATGCAGCAGTCAATTCAATCGAACCATCCGTCTTATACTTCCAGATTTGTTGACCCTGACGGCTTGTTCCATTTGCACCAATGGCATAAAAATATCCATCGCGGTTACCAAGCAAAACCTGCCCATCCACTACCAGCGGATTGGTACTATAGCCTGCTCCAGCCCCAGTAAACGACCACAAAAGATTGCCATTAATCGCATTAAGGGCATAAAGTTTATGATCCAGTCCAGCTACATACAAGACGCTATCAACAACAGTTGGTGAGTTGCCCAGTGGAAGTTCAGTATTAAAACGCCATACTTCCTGACCTGTTTCCGCATGCAACGCATACAGACCTCTGGCAGAGGCAACGTAGATAAGACCATTTGAAGCGATCAGCTGCACATTTTGTGAAATATACGCTTCAATAGGCCGGTACCACGCAACCGTCATATTATAACTGTGCACATCTTCAGCAGACCATGAGGTACGCTGCGGATTTCCTGCTACTGTAGCCCAATCACCACTACCTGGCGGAGGAAGCGGTGGAATCCCTGGGGTTGGGGAAGCTAATGGGGATTTCTTCAAAATCGGTAAGAATGTATTAAATGGTCCCACTAGCGGGTCCTCTGCCGTAACGGGAGTTTCCGTTACAGCCGTAACCGGAGTTTCAGTCACAACAGTAGAAGAAGTTTCTGTCACAGCCGTAACCGGAATTGGATAGCTTACACAAGATGCCAATGAGGCTATCAAGAATATTAGCAACACGGCAAATGAAATTGTTTTTTTCATCATTTTATTGGTTTCCTTTATTAATCCTGCCAGCCGCTGATTCGGGCCATCATATACCAGAACGCTTTGGCAACACGTTCACGGCCTACTTCGTTCAAATGACCTGATTGTTTTTCATCGGTATAAATACCGCAAATGACCGAAATCCCAGCAGAGTCAACGCAGGGATTTCCATCCAGATCATATGATTCAATATCGGCTAGATCCATTAATATTTTGTCGTTTTGCTTCGAATAATCACGCAGCATTTGATTGAATTTGGTTAAGTTTTCATACCCATTTTGCGCCAGTGACATTGTCCACCACACAAAAGTTTTTTGTGGATACTGGGCTTCAAGTTTTTCGAGTGGTTCAATATATCGAGATTGGAAGTTTTCTTCTGCAGATATCACAGGATAAGTCATCCCATCAAAACCATCCAGGTATCCCAGTGTAAACATGAAAACATCAAAATTTTCATTTTGAGATTGGCTTTCAGTAACAAAATCATTCACTTTATCAATCCAGCCATCATTCCCACGATACTGAAAAACCCAATTTGAGCTGTCGTATTTTAGATCAAAAAAGGAGCTGCAGGAATTTGGCCGCCGATTTGAATAATTTCCGTATAGACATTCCAGACCATAGCGGATATTTTCTCCGACTGAAGCATGACGAAATAATAGTTTCAGGTCAGATGCTTGAGATAGGACTTGATCTGGAATTTTATCAAAATGATCGATGGAAAAGTGGTTAATCACAATGGAATTGCTCTTATCTGTGACAATTACGTCATTTTTTGTGGCGGTAGCCTCAGGCAAAGATGTCACCAATACCGGAATTGTGGCCGTGGCTGTTTCTGTAGGCTCTACAAATGTTGGAGTAATTTCCACCTTTTGCGTAAATTCAAGGGATGGGCTTAATGTCGGGGAAATTGATTGCATCGATTGACTGCCACGCTGACAGGCAGTTAAAAATAGAATTGATAGAACAAAAATTATTATTTTTCTTATCATCACACTTTCATTTCACTAATTTGGGTATTATCAGATTTCAGAATACCCTCAACCCAATAAAATATATCATATTAGTCGCATTCAAATAGAGTACATGGCTTACACTTACTTTTCAAAATTATTTTTAATCCTTACAGTTCTATTTACTAACGTCGGTAAACCACAGTTAAGTAACCAGTGGGTTACTCCACAGCAAATCCCGAATTATGAAAGGACTTCCCGGCCGCCTTTTATTATTGCCGACCACCAGAATCGGATTCATGCCTTTAATTACGAATCAATAAACGCAACAAACAATGCGGTTTTTTATCGCAGCTGGACACCGGATGGCGGCTGGACTCCGCCAACCGACATTATTCTTGCAGGTCAGGGGGGCGGACCAGCCACGTTGCAGGACGTGAAATTAGATCAGGATGGCACTTTTCACCTCGTTTTCTATATATCGAGCACCAAGGGTGGAAATTTGTATTATTCACAGGCTTACATCAATTCAGTCGGTAATTCAAATGCCTGGTCATCACCTTCACTCATTGGACCGGATGCCGGTCCCCTCGCCTACTCATATATTACGATTGATCAAAATGGAAATTTATTGGTTTTTTATGCCGGCGATTTGAGTGGTAAAGGCCTCTATCTGGTTTCATCAGAAGATTCAGGCCAAACTTGGACACAACCTGTCATGCTGGCTGTCAACTCAGATACTTCATTATCGGTTGGAGCAATCCGTTCACTAGTTGATGAAGATGGCAGTATCCATGTGGTTTGGAGCTTGATCAATGACACTGGCATTGGTGAAGAAGTCCATTATGCACGTCTGAACGAAAATCAAAACACATTGAATGTGGAAACGATCATCGCCCGCCGTGAAGGTGAAGATTACTCAACTACCTGGCCCGATCTCATTCGAGCTGGTGACCACCTGCTTCTTTTTTATCAGGATAGTTTTCCCGCCACTCGTTTTATGCGTACATTCAGAGACAACGGCGACAGCTGGTCATTGCCCGTTCAACCTTTCCCATATATCGGTGAATACGAAACGACGGCAATGGTCAAAGATAGTTTGGGCAGACTCCATTTACTCCTTGGAAATCGCACGGTCGACCCGGAAATTCATGGCATGTGGTACAGCCAATGGCTCGGCACGCGCTGGTCAACATTATCAGCGATTACTTATGGGCCAAAAACTGCCGCCTTTGACCCTTCCGTCCCTAAAGCTGTCATTTTAGGTGGAAATTTATTATTTGTTACCTGGTGGAATGACACCCGCGTCGATGATAGAACAGGCGCATGGTATTCATATCGCCGTCTCGATGCCCCACTAATACCGCCTGAGCCATACCCTCTACTCAGCACAACTGAGGAGGCTGAGACCGGCGTTGCAACTGCGACGAGTGAAGTGAAAACCGATGAAACACCACCGCAGACTGAAACGAATACCCCCTTTACCTCCAGACCAACCAGTTACTTCCCGGCAAGTTCCATTTTTTTGGGCTTAATCCCTGTAGTCGGATTACTTGTTATTTTTTATTTTTACAAAAAACGACAATTCTAATCAATAGAAAATTTTTTTCAAGAAAGATGAAGATTAATCATTGAACCATTATTTCGATTTATTATTTGCCTGGTCTACCAGAATCATCCGTGCGAGATATCAACAATCGATACTCGGCGGCTTATGGGCAATTCTACAGCCGCTGGCAACCGTGTTGATTTTCACCGTTGTATTTTCATTTCTCTTAAAAGTGGATACCGGTAACATACCTTATGTCGTTTTTTCTTATACTGCCATGGTACCGTGGTTATTCTTTTCCAGTGCAATTACTGATATGGTTGATTCCATCGTCTCAAATATGAACCTGGTAAGCAAAATTTATTTTCCCAGAGAAATCCTCGTTTTTTCAGCTCTAGCCGCCCGCTTTGTAGATTTTCTAATTGCCTTCATCATCCTCATCGTTTTGATCATCATTTATCATTTACCCGTTAATCTGCTCGCCTGGTTATTCTTACCTGTCATTTTGATCTGCCAGATTCTATTGGCGTTGGGAATTGGCCTGTTTGCTTCTGCCCTGAATGCGTTTTTCAGGGACATTAAACATGTTTTTACCCTGATTATGCAGCTATGGTTGTATGCCACACCTATTATATATCCGGTCACATTAGTGCCTGAAAACTTACGCGATTACTATTATTTCAATCCAATGGTTGGCATTATCGAAGGATACCGGTCCATTCTATTACACGGAACTTTGCCTGGGAATTCATTTATTTTTTCGGTTGTGATATCGCTGCTCATTTTTGTAGGCGGATATCTCTTTTTCAAGAAAGTTGAAGTGCAATTTGCAGACATCATCTAAGCAGGAAATTTTATGACGTACTCCATCAAATTGACAGACGTATCCAAAAAATACCGCATCGGAAAATCAAACCTGAATTTGCGGTCGGTCTTTAGTGGCAAAAAAAACGTCCCTAATTTCCATTGGGCTGTAAAGAATATAAATTTCACCCTGCAGCCAGGCGAATCGATGGGCATCATAGGCCCAAATGGGGCCGGTAAAACAACAATTCTCAAGCTGCTTTCTAAAGTCACATTTCCCACATCCGGCCTGATTGAAATGAATGGCCGCTTTAGCGCTTTGATCGAGTTAGGCGCAGGCTTTCACCCGGAATTGAGCGGACGAGAAAATGTCTTTCTAAATGGTACCATCCTCGGAATGCGGAAGGCGGAGATCCAAAAAAGGTTTGATGATATTGTCCAATTTGCGGGCATCGAAAAGTTCATCGATACGCCTGTCAAACGCTATTCTTCCGGTATGTATGCCCGCCTGGGTTTTTCAGTAGCTGCCCATGTAGATCCCCAGATTTTACTGGTAGACGAAGTTCTGGCAGTCGGCGATATGGCCTTTCAAAAGAAATGTTATGAAAGGATGCAGCAACTAATCCAAAATGGCACCACATTAATTTTTGTCTCACATAATATGCGCGCAATTCAAAAAGTATGTGAACGAAGTCTTGTTCTCTACCGTGGCCAAATTGCATTCACAGGTTCATCCGCTGATGCCACCGCTGAGTATTCCAACATTCTGCGCAAAGCGGCAGCCGATTTTCAAGATGTATCTTCAGAAGATATAAATGAAGGAATCGGGCAACAGATCATGACTCACGAAGCTGTTATCGAGAAAATTGAAATGATAAAACAAAACAACGAACCTGCCAGCACCTTCACATCGGGAGAAGATGTGACTGTACGTGCAATGATCAGTTTTTCAAAAGACGCCCCGGCCCCCGTCATCGCCTGTTCTATTCGTCACCCGGATGGACAGGTAGTTTATGACTTCACCACCGAATGGGCAGGCATAAAGACACCCGATTTTTCAGCAATGACCAGTGCCGTCATCGAGTTTCCGCTGCAATTAAACCTGTCAGCGGGTTCCTATTTCCTGGGAGTTAACCTGGCTTATAAAGATTTGAGCAAGTACTACGACCGAATTGATCGCGGCCTTGATTTTGTGGTTGTATCCAACAGTGGTGCCCGCGGGTTTGCTGAACTACACGCCGGCTTTTCCGTAAATGGAATAACCAAAATTGAGACGAATTAAGTTTGGAACCGCCTGAATGAATTCACCAGACAAAGAACCAACCACCTATCGAATCGTTTTCTTCCTGCTAATCGGTTTGGCGTGCGTCTATTATTGGTATGTCACCGGACAGGGTCTGGTATTGACACCTGATTCGGTTATATATCTGGGTGTCGCACAAAGTCTGGACCTTGGAAACGGTTTAATCGTTCCTTTCGGGCTGCCCCCCAATCAACCATTGGCTCAATTCCCACCTTTGGTTTCTTACGCAATTTTTGCTATTTCCCAATTGGGCATTTCGCTGATGAATAGTGGCAGAATTTTGAATTTACTTCTGCTGGCGGCATTTATTTTCGTAATGGAAAGATTGCTCATAATCCTGCTGGGTAAAAAGCGGATTTTGACCCTAATATTACTAATCTTTGTAATTATCAGTCTTATTAACAGTTTTTTGTTCACAACACTCGGTTCCGAACCTTTAATGATCGTTATGGGCCTTACAGGTTTTTACTTGCTCGTAATGAGCGAAATGAAAGTAAACAAGCTAATTTTGCTTGCTGCAGGCTTGTTTTTAGCACTGGCTCTGACCGCCCGCTATGCCGGCATTACTTACCTGGCTGCATCCGCTATCGTCTTTTTGTTTTTTATACATGGATCCTGGCGAAATAAAATCGGTAAAATCATCATCCTCTCTGCGCCAAGCGTCTTATTCCTTACCTTGTGGTTTCTGCGCGATACCGGATCGGCTATTACTGCCACCAACAGACAGCTCTTAATTCATCCTTTCAAGGTTTCTCATATTACTTGGGCAATAGCCACAATATCCAATTGGTTTTTGATTCCAGCAAGCTATCATATTTTGGTGAAGTTAATCGTAATACTCGTTTTGTTACTGATGATATTGCTTGTTATCCTGAAAGTGATCACCAGGAAACAATTTGATAGCCCTGCGTTGCTTGAAAGACTTGTAGTTACTTTTATTTTGATCTACCCAATATTTCTAATTCTCTCCATCACCCTGGTGGATGCCAATATCCCCTTGGATTACCGCCTGCTTTCCCCAATATTTGTGCTGATTCCTTTCATTGTGGTTCTGTTCATCCAATTTCTTTCTAAAAACAAACTGGAGCTTGAAAGACCACTTGTAATTTTTTTTATTTCCCTTTTCGCCGTTTTTTCGGTAGCCATGCTGCTCCAAAATCGCGTATTTATGCGGGATGTCCATCGTTATGGGTTTGGTTTTAATTACAGTGAATTTAGAAACAATCCTGTTTTCGAATACCTGCGTAACCGGGGGCAACCTGCAAATTTTATAAGTAATGCCCCTGAGCCTGTTTTTCTTTACACCAACCGGGAAGTCTTCAGCTTTCCCAGGCGATTTAATGCCATGGAAGACCGCGATAATCCCGAATTTAACAATCAGATTTCCTTGCTGAAAGACGAATATCTACAAGTACCAGCTTATTTTATTTTCTTCGAAAAAATCCCCGGCGGAAATCAGGAAGACCAACGCTTCTTTCAGAAGCAGTTTGGGTTGACTCCAGTGGAAAAATATAAGGATGTTGTGGTTTATTCATATTCACCAGGTCTTGAGCCGTGATCGAAAATTTGGTAAGTGTCATCATTCCCGCCTACAATCAGGCTCAATATATCAATTATGCGATCGATAGTGTGATCGCCCAGAGTTACAATAAATGGGAATGTGTTATCGTCGATGACGGCTCGACTGATACAACCAGGAAAATCATCCACAGTTACGCTCACCCTGGCATAAAATATGTCCATCAGCAAAACCAGGGGTTATCTGCCGCTCGCAATACTGGTATAGCGTCCGCCCAGGGCGAATTTTTGTCATTTCTCGATTCTGATGACGGATTTAAGCCTGATAATCTCATGTTACTCGTCAGCGAGATGAATAACTACCCTGGTTTGGCATTGATTGCCGGTCGATCAATTATGATCGATGATAATAATCAGTTAATTGATCAAAAATTCAAACAAGGTATTTCCGGAGAATCGTATCAGCTATTATTTGAAAACCCCATAAATATTGGCAATGTCCTTTTACGGCGCTCCTGGCAGGAAAAAATTGGCTTGTTTGACACAAAATTACGGTCGTACGAAGATTGGGATTACTGGCTGCGCCTGGCCATTGCCGGCGGAAAAATTGCATCCATTCCTGAACCGGTTTCTTATTATCGTTTTCATGGTGATCAGATGACCCGCAATGCCAGCCAGATGACAAAAGCCAGCTTTGAAGTGTTGACCAATGTTTTTGTGAATCCCCTGCTTCCTGCGCAATGGCTCCAACATAAAGACACAGCCTACAGTCATGCGCACTTGCGGGCTGCGGCCAATGCATATCTAATTGAAGATATCATTACAGCCAGAGAACACCTTAAAGAAGCCTCCCGGCTTAATCCACATCTCTGCGAAGATGGCGGCAAGCTGTTTATCCAAAAAACTTTTGGGTGGACTGAAATTCCAAAAGCAAAAGACCCGCTTCAATTTTTAACCACAATTTATAATAACCTGCCGGAAGTTCTTGATCATGAAATTGGCAGGAAAAAGAATGCAATTTTTGCTGATTTTGCCATTCAAAAAGCTTTTCAGTATTTTCAAAACCAACAATACAATCAAGCTGGCAAATTCGCGCGCAAAGGGGTACAGTATGACCGCAAATGGTTGCGCAATCGCGGTGTTTTGAGCATTATTGTACAAACCTGGATTAAGAAATAATTACCAGCCAGAAATATGTAGTATAGCTAATAACCGAGACAACAACCCCCTTTTAGAAAATCTAGCAAGAGAAAGAATTGAAATGCCCGGAATATTCGGATTTTATCAACCCAACCCAAGTAATCCACCAGCCCTGATGCTGGAAAAGATGCTGGCTGTAAATGATGCTGAGCCTCGTTTTCAGCATGACATCCTCGTAGAAGATGAGGTTGGATTCGCACAATCTTCACTCAAGATCCTATCTACCTGCCAACAACCGGTTTGGAACAGCAGCCACGAGAGAGCTTTTTTCATGATCGGTGAACTTTTTGATAAGCAAAACTTGATCCAAAAATTTGATCTGCAAATAAGTACTGACACGAATTTGAGCGATGTTGAATTGATTGCGGGCTTATATGAAAAAGTTGGATACACCCTTTTTAGTCAACTCAATGGTGCATTTCTGATATTGATTTGGGAGAGACTCCCAAAACGAATCACCATTGTCAATGATCGTATGGGGTTATACCCGTTATATTATGCCCATTCAGGTGCTGGAATCATTTTCGCTTCAAATATCAAGGCCTTGCTGGTTGATAAAAATGTTGACCGCACGGTTGATCAGACTGCCATTGCTGAATTTCTAACCTTTGACCATATTCTTTGGCAGCGAACATTGCTCGAGGCGGTCAAGCTCTTGCCCCAAGCCAGTATTTTTGTCTTCTGTGAACATGAGCTTGAAATTCGCCACTACTATCAGTTTGATTATTTGAAAGAGTTCCCCATTAAGAAAGATGAAGAGTATATCGCCGAACTGGACTTCCTGATGCGTCAAGCGGTGCGGCGCCAGTTGCAGGGCAATCTCCAAAACGGCTTGCTGCTCTCCGGTGGCCTGGATTCACGTCATATTCTGGCACTGTTAGCGGAGAATTCCAGCGAAAAAGTGCATACCTTTACCTGGAGTATCCCGGATTCGGATGATGCCCGTTACGCCAAAGAATGTGCTCAAATGGCAAAAAGCGACCATCACTTTTTTACCCTTGAACCAGATTGGCTGGTGGATAAAGCGGAAAAGGCAGTCTTGCTAACCAGCGGTAATGGGAATGTGATCAACTTGCATGCCTTTGCCACGCTTGAGCAAGAAGCAGCCATTACCCCCATTATTTATAAAGGCTTTATGGGCGATGCGATGTTCGGTTTTGGCATCCGACCGCGATTTTGGGCAGATTACAACTCCGAGATTAAAATGGAGCAGCACCTGGAAGCGTACCGGGATTATCGTGTCTTAACCTTTGATCCGAAAATTCATCCACATTACATGACTGATACCTTCATCCAGAAAACCAGTGCAAGTTGGCGTGAGGATTTTCGATCAGGTATGTTGGCCTGCCAATGTGAACAAATGACGGAGCAACGAAGCTTCTTCGATTTAACGCAAAGAGTTCCACGGATGACGATTAACGGTGTCGAGGTGGTTCGTGACCGCTGCCTGGTTCGTCTCCCCTTTACAGACAACGATCTGGTCGAATTTTCGTTAACTGTACCCCCCTACCTCCTCTATAAACGTGAATTGGTCGAACGTACTTTTATCCAGTATTTTCCAAAATATGCAAAAATCCCAATTGCCCAATCTCAATTACCAATGATGACCTGTGCACGCGAAGTCTGGCTGCGGAACAAGCAATTTATTGAATGGCATCTGCGCCACCGTGGTCTGCACAGGCTGGCCGGACCAATTTCCCGCCCATACAAAGACTATAATGGCTGGTTCCGCCGCGAGCTGCGCAGCATGGTCGAGAGTATTCTACTCAACCCGCAGGCTCTAGATCGTGGTTATCTTAAGCCTGAAAAAATGAAGAATTTATTAAATGAGCACATGGCTGGTGAAAATCATGCTGTTCGGATCGGGGCATTAATCACCCTCGAACTGGCCCACCAGCAATTGATAGATTGAGAAAGGTGACATTTTCTGTATGAAAGTTGGCGTTGCAATCAATGATACCTGGTCATTTTTCAATGAAATTTATGATTTGATCAAAGTTCGCCACCAAACGACTTTATTTTCCCCCAAGAAGGCAAATTTCCCGCTGTTTAACGAACGAATCAACCGCAAATACTACCACGACCAAATGACACATTTTTTATCCGTTAATAAGGTGGTTTTTTTTGAATGGGCAGGTGAGTACCTCGCCCAGGCAACTGCCCACCCAAAACAATGCGGCATCGTCGCACGCATACATCGCTACGAACTTTACCAGTGGGCACAGCACATCAACTGGGAAAAAGTGGATCGCTTAATTCTGGTCAGCCGGGCAAAAGAAGTGGAAGCTCTGTCGTCATTTCCAGAACTGGGTGGGAAAACGCTCGTCATCCCCGAAGGAATCGACCTTCAGAAATTTCCATTTAACCCACACGATTTTCGTAAACAATTGGGCATACTTTGCCATCTGACGCCACGTAAACGTGTTTATGAATTGATATTAGCCTTTTCCGAATATAATCTGGCGCAGGATGGCTACATATTACATATTGGTGGTGGTGAACACCCCAAGTTTAAGGATTATTACCAATCCATAAAAGCATTAATCAGCAGTCTTGATCTGGAAAAATCCATAAAGATGTACGACCATGTTGCCAACCCGCTTGAATGGTTCGCAAATATCGATATCTTTATCTCCAACAGCTATTC
This sequence comes from Anaerolineales bacterium, assembly GCA_038329785.1. GTDB lineage: Bacteria > Chloroflexota > Anaerolineae > Anaerolineales > Anaerolineaceae > UBA6170. The sequence goes on from JBBQNI010000004.1 coordinate 43,910, forward strand.
AGAGGGATTACAAATCTCACCCATGGAAGCCATGGCAAGCGGTTGTTTCTGTCTATCACATGCCTGGCCTGGCGCTAATGAACTCTTGCCCAGCGATAACCTTTTTCTGACCAATGCGCAATTGAATACTAAAATCCGTTCATTCGCCACCCTATCCGAAAGTGATCAACAAAAACAAAAAGGTCAATTACGCTCTATAGTGGAGAATAATTTCGATATCCAAATTTCAGGAGAAAAAATACTACACGAAATTGAGTCGGTTGGAAACAAGTACGCATGAAGATTGGGTATGTCGTCCAATTTAGCAGTGACCTGATCACACCGCCTTTTGATGGACCGGCAAACCATACCCGGCAGGTGGTGAAAGAACTGGCCAAATTGGGTCATTCAATACGCCTCGTTTTTGGTCTGCATGGCAGTCTATTTTACAGCGACGATTTGGTGCATTTTGAAGAACTTACATTTCCCCGTGAGAACTTTCTTCCTTCCCTCTTTGAAAAAGTAATTCGCAAAGTTCAAACAATCTTACATTTACCATATTTTGCCTGGTTTGAAAGCCGTCGTTTTGCCAGAACCTGTCTGCCTCTGCTGCAAGATGTTAATGTCATTCTCGAACGAACCTCCTGGATGGCCTATGGCGGGACTTTGATCGCTCGCAAATTGAATACCCCAATCATCCAGGAATTCAACGGTGACCCATTAATTGATCTGGACGCCAAAAAAATAGCACCACAAGGAATCCAGCGCTGGTTAGCGAAAAAGATATATCAATTTACGCTTCGCCAGTCAGCCAAAATTATCGCTACGGGTGAAGGTTGGCGAGATATGTTAATCCATAATTGGAAGATTCCTATACAACAGATTGAAGTTATAGAAAACGGATCCGTAATGGTCGATTTTCTCAAACGCGATCAGTTAAAACCCTTCAATTCTGCAGGTGTAGTGGCGTCTACTACTGTTGAAATCGTTTTTTTGGGCGGTTTCTATGCCTGGCATGGCACCGATTTGTTAATTAAAGCCTTTACTCGCTGTTTGTCCATCAAGCCTAATATTCATTTAACCCTGATCGGCGCTGGGGTGGGTTTGGATGAGACAAAGAAACATGTTGCAGCCCTTCACCTCGATCATAAAATTACCTTTACCGGGCAGCTTTCTTATCAGGAGTACGCCCCCATCCTGGCTACGGCCGACATTGCAGTCTCGCCAGTCTGTGGGCGGAAAGAATTCTCTTGTCTGAAGCTGTTTGACTATAAAGCAGCCGGATTGGCAATACTATCCAGTGGGGAGAATGAGCAGCCGTCCACCCTGACTCACAACAAAACAGGTTGGATTGTACCTCCATGCAACGTGGAGGCCTTAGAGTATGCCTTACTTTTGTTGATCGGCAATCCCGATTTGCGCAGATCGCTTGGGTATCAGGCCCGCCTGGATGCGGAACAGTTCAACGCCTGGCTCCACACGGCCGAAAAGGTGGAGAGTCTATCCATGCAGATTCTCGCACAAGGAAATTGGAAGGGGCAGCAAGATTGACTGATAAGCCTCTCATTTCAATCATGATGCCAGCCTATAATGCCGAGCGCTATATCCGACAGGCTATCCAGTCTGTCATTGATCAAACCTATACGCTTTGGGAATTGATCCTGATCAATGATGGCTCCAGCGACCAGACTCCCGCCATTCTGGCTGAATTTGCAGATAACCGCATCAACGTCTTCAACCAGCAAAATCAAGGCGAAGCTGCTGCTCGCAATAACGCCCTCAGACATATGCAAGGCAAGTATGTCGCCTTTTTAGATTCCGACGATCAATTCCTGCCCCATTTTCTGGAGACCATGATCCATTATTTACTGGTAAATCCACAGATAAATGCCTGTTATTGTGACGGCTGGTACATCGATACGCAAGATCGCCAGCTTGAACCACTATCAAGCCAGCGTCGGGGTCCATTCGAGGGGAGTTTGTTAGAGGCAGTGGTACGGGCCTCCGATGTTTTTGGGCCGCCGACCTGCACTTTGATCCAGCGTGATGTTATCAGCGCGAACAACCTTCAATTTGATACCCGCATTGTAATCGGCCCGGATTGGGACTTTTTTACACATCTGGCACAATTTACAGTATGGGGATACCTCGATTTCAAAGGGGTCAATTATCGCGTGCACGAGACCAATATCACCACCCGTACAACTTCCAGCAAGCGAAGAGAGTCTCTGGCGCTTTGCCGCGAAAAGGCAATCGCCCTAGCGGACTTTTCCAGCTTTTTCGCATCAACCCGTTCTTATGTGTTCTATGATTTATTGATTAACTTGCTTTTTGACCAGCCAGAGCGAATAGATGCCCTCAACGCTCACCCGCAATTTACCCACCTTCCCAATAGCTATCGTTCGCGCTTACTGCGCCTTATTGCAGGCAGCCAGATTATCAATAGAGATAAACCAAAAAGGATCAGAAACTGGTTAAGAAAATCCATTCGTCTGAATCCATTTGATTTGAAAACCTGGCTGATTTTGTTCGGGTTCAGTATTAACCCCAACCTTACGCAAAGATTTTTATTGCAGCGCCATCAAGCCGTACAATCAGCAAACGAATCGCCTTTCCAAATTCAACAGTGATTAGGTAATTATTCTCGTAAATCGCTTGTTGTATTTAGAATCCCGATTTTGTCTGGTGTGTGAATTTGCTGCAGTTAAACAATCGGAAAACAGGCGACTAAAGCACGCATTTAGAAGTAGAGTCCGTAATGGAAACTGGATTACAAATCTTCAAGTTTTAAATAAACAAATGCTTTTTACTCGGACGCGCCTTAAAAAAATTACGAAAACCACCAGGAAATAGAGGGAATTTGAATTACAAAGGGACCATAAGAATTTGAAAATTGCTGTATATCATCATTTACCTTCAGGTGGTGCCAAACGAATGATGTATGAGTTTATCCGGCGTCTCTCAAAAAAACATGATTTTCATGTTTTTACGTATTCAGATGCCAATCACGAGTTTTGTGATATTCGTCCTTTTGTAAAGGAATATCATGTTACACCATTCCAAAACGGCAGATTATTTCCTTCCCCATTTGGCCGGCTCAACCAGCTAATTCGCTGGAGTGATTTACAGCGCTTTCAGAAAAGCGATAGGACCATCGCTGCCGAGATCGATTCACAAAATTTTGATGTGGTCTGGATCAATCCTTCCCATTTTCAAAACGCGCCGAGCATACTTTCATCCTTAAAATCGAATTGCAAATTATTTTATTGCCAGGAGCCTCTCAGGATTCTTTATGAGGAAAAACCGCCCCGTCCGTATGATCGTAACGACCGAACAATCCGCCGTTTCCTGGATAAATTCGATCCATTCTATCACCTCTTTTTCTCCACCTTGAGAGAACGTGATCGCGAGAATTTTCAACGAGCAGATCACATCATTGTTAATTCTGAATACATGAACACCATCGTTTCTGAAATTTATCAAGTGCAACCCACCACCAATTATGGCGGTGTTGATATCGATTTCTTTAAACCGCTGCAACTTGAAAAAAAGAATTATCTCTTCTCCGTTGGCTCATTGACACCGCTCAAAGGATTTGATTTCCTCATCCGGGCTATTGGCACTATTCCAGTCCGTGAAAGATTACCACTTGTAATTGCCAGTAATTTCAGCAACCCGCCTGAAAAGGCGTTCCTTCAAGCGCTGGCTAGTAAGAGAAATGTGGATTTACAGCTGGAATCCGGCATCACGGATGACTCCTTGCGAGAGCACTACAACCGGGCCAAATTGACAGTTTGTGCCCCATACCGTGAGCCATTTGGTCTGGTTCCGGTTGAATCGATGGCATGTGGAACTGCGGTAGTAGGTGTCGCTGAAGGAGGTCTGGTGGAATCAATTGAGCACAATAAAAGCGGGTTGTTGACAAATCGAATTGAAACTGAGTTTGGCGAGGCGATCCGCAGTCTGCTGGCAAATGAAGCTCGGCTCGTGGATTATGGATCAAACGGACGCCAGATCGTGGAGGAAAAATGGTCCTGGCAGCACTCAGCGACAAATTTCGATCTTTACTTACATAAAATCGCTGAAAAAAACTGATTGTCGAAAGGAATTTCTTAAGATATGGATTTTTATTGGAGCTCAGAGCAACAAAAAATAAAAACAGACATCATTCAATTTGCCCAGGAGGAATTGAGTGCAGATTTCATCGAACGCGATAAAAAAGGCTTTTTTTCTCGCCAGGATTGGAACAGAATCGCCGAATATGGCGTGATTGGTTACCCGATGCCGGCTGTGTACGGAGGCAAGGATGCCAACATATTAGTTACTATGCTGATGATGGAAGGGCTTGGCTACGGCTACCGTGATGCAGCCCTGATCTTTGGGATCAATGCTCAGATGTGGAGCGTGCAGATGCCAATCGTCAGCCACGGCACTCCCCAACAAAAAGAAAAATACCTGCCAAAACTAATCAGTGGCGAATTAATTGCCGGCCATTGTATGTCTGAACTGGTTTCGGGATCTGATGCTTATAGCTTGCAGTCAATTGCGGAACGCAGTGGCGATCATTATATTTTAAATGGTTCAAAAACGTATATCACTAATGGCCCAATCGCGGATCTATTTCTGGTTTTCGCAACTGTCAACCCGAAAAAAGGAATGTGGGGCGTGACGGCCTTTATGGTCGAAAAAGGGACACCTGGTTTGATCATCAGCCCGGTGATTGAAAAAATGGGTTTGAAAACCATTCCAATGGGATCTATTGAACTGGTGAACTGCAAGATTCCCCTTGAAAACCGGCTGGGTCCGGAGGGCGCTGGCGCCCAACTTTTCACTGGCGGAATGGAATGGGAACGAAGCTGTATTCTGGCTTCGAGCCTGGGAGCGATGGAATACGAGCTGGAATTGAGCGTTAAGTATGCCCGTGAGCGAACACAATTCAAGCATGCGATTGGCGATTTTCAGTCTGTTTCCAATCGGATTGTGGATATGAAAGTGCGTCTTGAGACATCCAGATTAATGCTCTATAAAGTGGCATGGTTAAAAAGCACCGGTAAATCCGCGGTGATGGAAGCAGCCATCGCAAAATTATATTTGAGTGAATGTTTCGTTCAGTCCAGCCTGGATGCTGTGCGAGTGTTCGGCGCAAAAGGGTATCTGAGCGATTATGGAGTGGAAGGCATGCTGCGTGATTCGGTGGGTGGTCTGATTTACAGCGGCACATCTGACATACAACGAAATATTATCGCCCGTATGTTGGGTTTGTAGATGCCTTCTGAGAAAGAGTCAGGATTGAGGCCAGAATGACATCAAATTATCTATTACACCAGGCTATTGAACGTCATGCCCTTACAACACCGGATAATATTGCCGTTCGCTTTGGTAAAGAACAACTGACATATTTGCAGTTATATGAGAAAAGCAACCAGCTGGCGCAATGTTTACGAGCCCATGGAGCCAGGCATGGAGACCGCGTTGGAATCTTCATGTTTAAGAATATCCATTCAGCGCTGGCTATTTATGGCATATTAAGCGCCGGTTGTGCCTATGTGCCGCTTGATCCATTCGCCCCGCTTGACCGGTTGCAACATGTGATTGAGAATTGTGATATCCATATCCTTGTTTCACATGATCGCAAATCGGTCGATATACAGGATCTGGCCGCACGCATTCAATTTGATGCCATCGTCGGTTTGAGCGATCCACTAACCAGGCTGACTACGATTAGCTGGCCAGAAGTTTTCGATGGTCCCACTGAGGCACTAAAATTACATTTGACCGAACAGGACCTGGCTTATATCCTCTATACCTCCGGATCGACAGGTTTGCCCAAAGGGATCGTTCATACCCATCGCAGCGGACTGAGTTTTGCAAATTGGGCTCTGGGAACCTATCAATTGAAAGCGAATGATCGCATCAGCAACCATGCCCCCTTGCATTTTGACCTTTCAACTTTCGATTTCTTTGCTTCAGCGCTTGCAGGTGCTACTACCTGCATTATCCCTGAGGCAGTCACAAAATTTCCTGTCTCGATGGCGAAATGGATTCAGGATGAGGAGATTACAGTCTGGTATTCGGTTCCCTATGCACTCATTCAAATGATGCAGCGTGCCAAACTCTCCGCAGATAACTTTTCCCATTTGCGCTGGATATTATTTGCTGGAGAACCCTTCCCAACCAAACATTTGCGCGAGTTAATGCAATTGCTTCCTCATACTCGCTTCAGCAACCTCTATGGCCCCACGGAAACCAACGTGTGTACTTTTTACCATGTTCCCACTCTTGCAAGCGATTCGGATGAACCTATCCCGATTGGAATCGCCTGTGAAAACATAGAGGATCTGGTGGTCGATGCTGAAGGTCAGGCTGTGCCTGCGGGAGAAAACGGGGAACTTCTAATCCGTGGCGGTGTAGTCATGAAAGGCTACTGGGGATCGCAGGAGTTAACCAGCAGAGGTTTTTATGACCGGCCGGTGACAAATCAATTTTTTGATCGATTTTATCGTACCGGCGACCTGGTTCAAAAGCGGGAAGATGGCAATTATCGCTTTCTTGGCCGCAAAGACCGCCAGGTAAAGACGCGTGGCTATCGGGTTGAGCTTGATGAAATTGAAAACGCATTGCTTGCCATCCCGGATGTACAGGAAGCAGCGGTTTACCCGATAGCAGATGGCGAAGGGTCAAGTTTAATCAAAGCAGCCGTTATACCAAAACTGGAAATTAATCTGACAGAAGATGTATTATTTGCAGAGTTGGGAAGAACATTACCGCCATATGCAATTCCGGTCGAGATAGAAATACGGTCAGAATTTCCACGAACATCGACCGGAAAAATAGATCGGCGTGCACTTCAAGCAGCGAAAAAATAAATTTACTTATATTATGTGGAGGTAGGAATGGATCGTACAAAGGAATTAACCAGTTTTGTAGAAAGTGAGTTGGCGAAAGGGAGAAAATCAAACATTAAACCGGACGATGATTTGTTGAGCGAAGGAATTATCGATTCACTGGGAATTCTTCAATTGGTAAGTTTCATCGAGGAAGAATTTGGAATCCAGGTCCCTGACGATGATGTCGTCCTGGAAAACTTTCAAAGTATCACTTCATTAAACAATTTTCTTAGGACAAAATAAATTATCTTTTTAAACTTTTGGAGTAAAAATGAGCGACGTAATTATTATTGGTGGCGGCCCAGCTGGGTCTTCGATTGGCAGTTACCTTTCCAAGAAAGGTATCAGCAATTTAATTATAGAAAAGGACATATACCCACGTCCACACGTTGGGGAATCAATGGTGACATCCTCAACACTGATATTTGAGGAGTTAGGGATGTTGCCTGTCATGGAAAAGGAATGTTTTGTGCACAAAGGAGGCGCTTCCTGGCATGAACCTGGTGGCAGAGAATTCGCTATCCATTTCCGCGAACTGGTGCGGGAAGATATTCATCAGGATTATACTTATCACGTTGATCGCAGCAAATTAGATTTATTGCTTCTGAAAAACGCTCAAAGGCTGGGCTCTCAAGTCGTACAGGGTGTCAATGTTAAACAGGTCCTTTTCGAGGGCAACCAGGCTGTCGGCGTACGAGCTCAACTGGGGGATCAGGAAGTTGATTTGCATGCAAAGGTCATCGTCGATGCGAGCGGACGCAATACCATCCTCGGCCGGCACCTCAATATGAAGAAAAACGATCCAATTTTCAATCAGTATGCTGTGCATTCCTGGTTTGAAAACGTCCATCGCGGTGATATCGCGGAGACCGAAGATTACATCCACATCTATTTTCTGCCTGTGGAACGGGGTTGGGCCTGGCAAATTCCAATCACACCTGAAATCACATCTGTCGGCATCGTCGTGGAACGTGAAGTTTTTCGTGAATTTAAAGGGGATGTTCAATCCTATTTCAATACCTATATCAAAAGTAATGTTGCCCTCGCCAAGGCATTGGCCAATGCTCGACAAATCAATGAGTTCAAGACCGAGGGCGATTACAGTTACAGTATGGACCAGTTTGTCGGCGATGGCTTCTTATTGGTTGGCGATGCCGCTCGTTTTGTGGACCCGATTTTCTCTTCCGGCGTGAGCATCGCCCTGTATAGCGGGCGCTTTGCTGCCGATGTTATCGAGGACGCATTAAAAGCCGGTGATTTCAGCAAAGAAATGTTTATGCCGTATCAGACCAAATTAAAATCCGGCACTGTAGTCTGGTATGAGTTCATCCGTCTCTACTACAAGTTGCTGCCATTATTCACACACTTCGTCCAATCCAAAAAATACCGCATTGAAATCCATCGATTATTACAAGGGGATGTATTTAATCGGTCAGAAGTTGATGTCCTTGATGCGATGCGCCGTTATATTGAAGCTGTAGAGAAAAAAGAAAACCACATTTTCCGGGCTCAGCTGACCAATATTCCGATCGATGAAATACCGGAGACAATATTGGCTGAATCATTGGCGCAAGCTCCGGCCGGGAATGATTAAACGCTTTCTCTATCTTAATGGGCTGGCAATTCTTGCTGTGATCCTTTTTCACGCCGCTGGTTGGGGGCAAACCGCTATGTTTGGCTGGGCGCAGCAACTCTCAAATTCGACTGGCAGTACAACCTCTCTAACCGGATCACCACAGTATTATTTCCTGCGCGTGATTGAACAACTGGCAATTTTCAGTATTCCCGCTTTCCTGTTCGTCTCCGGTTTTTTTGTGGCATTCAAATCTTCAAAGCAACCTGTTCGTACGCAGTGGAAATCAATTTTCAATCGCATTAAATTTCTTCTCATTCCTTATTTAATTTGGACCACAGTTTATCTCATTTTTAATCTTCTTCAGGGGAAAAATGCCAGCCCGTTGGAAATCCTGGTATTTTACCTGACAGGATCTATTACCCCGGCCTATTACTTTGTAATTTTATTAATTCAGCTATATCTACTTTCACCGCTCTTGGTTGATTTTGCCCGTAAAAATTGGAAATTATTGTTGATTTTAACCGGGTTGTTGCAATTAGGAATTGACCTGATACCCTATATCATTACGGTATTACCCAAAGATGCTTCTATTGTGCAATTCGTGCGCGCAATTCCAAAGTGGCTTTTTATCGCACGTCTATTCTGGTTTAGTTTTGGAATCATTGTTTATGTAAAACGGGAAGCATTCCAGATCTTTTTTATTCGCATGCGAAATGTTTGGTTTCCGCTTGCGCTTGGTCTTTTTGCGATAACCCTGGTGAATAGAGAATTGCTGCTACGCTGGTCAGGTGCAGATTGGATTGGAACCCGGGAAACAGTATTCAATGCTTTATACGCCCTTGCCATTCTTTTTTGGATCTTAAGTTTGAATGGAAATCCTCCGCAAAAAAACTGGGTGGAAAAAGTGGGCAGTCAGTCGTTTGGAATTTATTTAGCCCATGTCCCTGTTATGGAACTGACAGCACGCTTGATTTATCATTTCGTCCCTCAACTCATATATATGACAGTCATTTTTACGATTATCATCGCTGTGGCAGGTTTGTTGATTCCTTTGCTGTTGATGAAACTCATTAAGCCTTCACCCTTTAAAAATTTTTATGGATATGTATTTGGGTAAGCAGCTCTTTGGGAAGAGATTATGATCAAGAAACTATTAACCATAAATGGTCTGGCGATCCTCGGGGCTGTACTTTATCATGCAGCTGGCTGGGGATTCATATCCATGTTTTGGTGGACAGATCAATACCGGTTGGTTCAGGTTCCCAACTTCGATCAGCTGGGTTCGTTTTCTTATTTCGGTCTGCGCCTGATTGAACAGGTCATAATTTTTGCCATTCCCGTTTTCCTTTTTGTGTCAGGATACTTCATCACATTTGCTACGGGGAAAGATCCTGCCCCGAAATGGAGCTGGATCTTCACACGTCTGAAATTCCTGGTCATACCGTATCTACTTTGGTCAATTTTGATGGTGCTCATGAACGTTATCTTGGGCCAGAATTATCACCTGATGGAGTTATTCACAGTTTTCCTGACAGGAAAAGCAGTAGCAGCATTTTATTTTATACCGTTGCTGGTTCAGTTATACTTGCTCTCACCTTTATTAACCCGTGCTGTAAGAAAAAACCCCCTGCTTGTACTATCCCTTTCCTATTTATTGATGCTGCTTATTCGTTTTGGCCAATACGCAAACCTACTTGGGTGGGATTACGCGGGCAAAGATCTTGTTAATTTATTGTTACCCTCCTGGTTTTTCCCCGGCAATCTATTCTGGATGATTCTCGGAATTTCAATTGGTTTTTATTACAAAAACATAGTAATTCAAATAACCAAATGGAGATGGGTATTCTTAGCGCTTGCTCTAATTTTGATTCCGGTGGGTATATGGGAGTGGGAAAGTCTTTTGGCTGCTTCCGGGCAGAATTGGGTCGCATCACGTGAGACTTTTATTGACAATATTTATTCGATTATGCTGATATTATCCTTCATCGGATTCAATATGAAGACCCTCTCTCACCAAAAATGGTTGAACGATCTGGGAAGCAAATCGTTTGGAATTTATTTAGCCCATACCCTTTTCTTAACCATTACCGCAAAAGTCATTTATCAAATTGAACCTTCCATTTTCCAATACCAGCTCGTTCTGCAGCCAATTCTGGTCGCTGCAGCCATTTTTGGCCCATTAATTTTGATGGAGATTGTAAAAAGAACTGCCCTGAATCGTTTTTTTGTGTATATTTTTGGGTAGGAAAGGAATTCAGGAACACATATGCTTAGAAAAGCTTTGGTCACCGGCGGTGCCGGCTTTATCGGATCACACGTCAGCGATGCATTAATTGACCGTGGCATTGAGGTAACTGTCTTGGACGATTTGAGCGGAGGTTTCATTGAAAATGTGAATCCGCAGGCTGATTTTATTCAAGGCTCCATCAATGATGTTAGTCTGGTCAACCAATTATTCGCAGACAAAAATTTTGATTTTGTCTACCACCTGGCAGCCTACGCTGCTGAAGGGTTAAGTCATTTTATTAAACGGTTTAATTATGAAAATAATTTAATTGGCAGTATAAATTTGATCAATGCATCGATTAATCATTCCGTAAAGTGTTTTGTTTTCACTTCCTCAATCGCGGTTTATGGTACCAGTCCGCTGCTGCCGATGACGGAGGAGACCGCGCCTCATCCGGAAGATTCTTATGGCATAGCCAAGCTGGCCATCGAACAGGAGTTACGAGCTTGTAAAGAAATGTTTGGGCTTGATTACATCATCTTCAGACCGCATAATGTTTTTGGCGAACGTCAGAATATTGGCGATAAGTATAGGAATGTTGTTGGAATCTTTATGAATCAGATCTTGCAGGATCAACCGTTAAGCGTTTTTGGTGATGGGAAGCAAACCAGAGCGTTCAGCTACATCGGCGACATGGCACCCATCATGGCTGAAGCAATCGATACACCGGCTGCGTACAACCAGATCTTCAATATCGGCGCTGATCAACCCTACAGCATCAACCAGCTCACTACGGCAGTAAGTCACGCAATGGGTTGCGCAGCAAATATACGCCATTTGCCCGCACGTAATGAGGTCATCGATGCATACTCCTCGCATGCAAAAATCGAACAAGTTTTTGGTGAGCGGCCATCACACAACCTGGAGGCAGGTCTGGAGAAAATGGCAGCCTGGGTAAAACAGCATGGTTCCCGCCAAAGCGGTAAATTTGAAAACATCGAAGTCGAGAAGAATTTCCCAAAAGCGTGGTTGGATCAGTAAGTGCAGATTTTATGACCTCCCTCCCTAAAATAGCAGCTATCATCCTGAATACAAATCGTAAAGAGGATACCCTCGAATGTCTGACTTCACTGCAAGCCAACCAGTACCCGAACATGGAAATTGTGGTGCTCGATAATCATTCCAGCGATGGTTCCGTCGAGGCAATTCAGTCAACGTTTGCCCGGGTACACATTGTTGCCATTCAAGAAAACAAAGGCTATGCCGGCAACAATAATGTTGGTCTAGATTTTGTCAGACAGTTTGATCCGGATTGGATTTTTGTTCTAAACGAAGATACCATTTTCGCACCGGATGCGCTGCGAATTATGATGGATGCTGTTGCTCAGAATGACCAGGTTGGAATTATTGGCCCACTTGTATATCACCACAATGAATCTGATGTGATCCAATCTGCCGGCGGTTTATTTGACCGGCATTGGAACGAATATCATCAAGCTCAAAATCAAAGCGACACAGGACAATTTTCAACTCCAATGGAAGTGGCATGGATTCATGGTTGTGCCATTGGCATTCGACGAAAAGCACTTGAGCAAGCCGGCGGCCTGGATGAACGCTTCTTTTATTACTGGGAAGAAACCGAGTGGTGTTACCGCGTTGGAAAAATGGGTTGGAAAATATGGTTAATCCCTCAAGCAAAAATCTGGCATAAAGGAGTTCAACGGGATTATCAGCCTGGCCCCAATGTAACCTATTATGCAACGCGTAACCGGCTATTATTCAATAAAATCCACAAACCACCGCTGTCGATATGGTTATTCACCTGGTTGTATTTCCTTCGCACCCTCCTATCATGGAGTATCCGCCCCAAGTGGCGGCATTTGCATGCAAACCGCGATGCAATGTGGCAGGGGATTCGTGATTTCTTCTCACAAAAGTGGGGACAAAGATCAACGGTTTAAACTTAATGAAGCGCAAAGAAAAATAACCTATGACATTATCGAAGGTAAAAGGATGGATTACATTGCAAAACCCACGAGCCGAAGCATTGGGGTTGAAAATTGGTTTACTCAAGGGCGATCGTAATTACACAAAATTTATCATCCTCGGACGTTCACGTACAGGCTCAAATTTCTTACGCGGATTTCTGAAGAATCACCCGCAGGTAATCAGTCTGGGTGAGATATTTCGCGAGACTGATCGAATTGAATTCGATTCGCCCTATTTCTTTGCCACGAACAAAATAATGGCTGCTTACCAATCAGACCCGGTCGATTTTCTGAAAAACCAGGTATTTCGCAAATTCCGCTCTGAAATTGCTGCGGTAGGGTTCAAGCTTTTTTATTATCATGCCAGCATGCCGCCCTTCCAGAAAATTTGGGAATATATCACTAACGATGAGACCATTCATATTCTGCACATCAAACGCAACAACATGCTGGCCACTCATGTCTCGCGCGTTCAAGCAGATCAAAACAATCGTTGGGTCAACATCACCGGAAAAAAAGAGAAACAGTCACCCGTAGTTATTGACCCACTTGAGTGTCAGGAAGATTTCGAAACCACCGCTCAGTGGGAAGAAGAAGCGGATCAACGTTTTAAGAATCATCCCATGATGCATATAAGTTACGAAGACCTTGTCGCAAACATGGGTGGAATCATGCAAAGAACACAGGAATTTCTCGGCCTGGAATATGAAGAATTAACCCCACAGACATATAAACAATCCGCGCTAACCCTGGCTCAATCTATCAGCAATTATCCTGACCTCAAAGAATATTTTTCAGGTTCGCGCTGGGAAAGCTTTTTCAATGAGTAGGAGTTGAAGATCTTAATCCTCTCCACCTGGTTTCCTTTCCCTCTTGATCAAGGCAGCCGTATACGTGCATATCATCTCATTCGTGCCCTGGCCAGGGATCATGAACTAGCATTAATTTCCTTTGAAGACCAACCTCTCAAACAAGAGTGGCTGGAGCAATTGCAAAAATTTACGCGCTGGATAAAAATTCTGCCGGAAAAACCATTTCAATATACACTCGGGCGTACTCTTTTGGGTTTCTTCTCACCAAAACCAGCCGCAGTAGTGGCCGGTTACAACCGAAAAATGGAAAAGTTAGTACTTGAATCTGCCCGTGAATGGCAGCCAGATTCCGTGCTTGCGTTTACCTTTGTAACCGCGCCATACGCACTCAAGATCCCCAATGTTACTCGAATTGTCGATATGGACAACCTGCTGGCATTAATGTTGCGCGAAGAGATTGGATTTTCCAGGAGTTTTGCCCAAAAATTTCGCCGTAAGCTGGCATATTTAAAATTCAAGCATTATGAAAATGATATTTACAAACCATTCGACAAATGCCTGGTCGTCTCTGAACTGGATGCAGCCAGGGTTCAGACATATACACACATTCGTCCCACTCAAATTCTGAATGTCCCCAATGGTGTCGATTGTGAAACACACCAACATACAAACGCAGCAAAGAAACAACACCAATTGATCTACAATGGTGCGCTAACCTACCAGCCCAATTATGATGCCATGCGATACTTTCTGGCAGAAATATTTCCACTCGTCTTGAGTGAAATTCCCGATGCGCATTTGATAATCACAGGATCAACGAAGAGCGTAAATCTTGAGAACCTGGCCCTGGACGAGCATGTGACCCTGACTGGCTACGTCGATGATATCCACCCGCTAATCTCTGAAAGCCAATTATGTATTGTCCCACTTCGCCAGGGAGCCGGAACTCGCTTGAAAATCCTGGAAGCAATGGGGTTGGGAACGGCAGTCATCTCTACCAATAAAGGAGCTGAGGGTCTCGATTTCACTCACGAGGAGAATATCTGGATCGCTGATTCATCCGAGCTTTTTGCCAAAGGTATTATCAAGTTATTGAATGAGCCCAAGATTTTGGATTCTCTGGTTGCACAGGCAAACAATGTGATACAAAAAAAGTATGATTGGAAAATAATCGAGAAAAATTTTGCGACAGCGATCAAGAGCATTGTGACCGAAACACCCATAGGTGAAAATTGAGAAATAGTATTAACCGCTTTCAGACTCTCTTATCCAGTGATCCGGATTGGCTAAAAAAGCTGGTAGTCGGGTTAATCTGTCTGGGTGCTGTAATTTTGGCACAAATGATTGCTCGTCAATCTTTAGCCGGCATCCTGTTAGCCGGTGCAGTTTTAGGTTCAGCGGCACTCATATTTTTTATTCGGCAACCAGGAATAGGATTTCCTCTGGTAATCATCGCCAGCCTTTTGGTCCCATTTTCTCTTTCCACCGGCACGCAAACACGGATTAATAGTGCTTTACTGCTGGTAATGCTGCTCTTGGGAGCCTGGTTGGTAAAAATGCTGATCATCGACCGCCGCCTTGCAATCATCCCCCAGCGTAGTATTTACGCTGCATTGGTTTTCATCGTTGTCAGTCTGGTGGCCTTTGGGTTTGGACAGTTAGGTTGGTACCCGACCGAAGGCGCATCTCCATTTGCGCAAATTGGCCAGGTGCTCATCTTCGTTATGAGTGCTGGAGCCTTTATTCTGGCAGCCCATCGCATGCAGGACATTCGCTGGCTTAAAGCCACCGTTTATGTATTTATTGTTCTGGGGGGGATTTATGTACTTGCCTTCATGCTGCCGCCTCTTCGCCACTACGCAAACCGGATTTTCCAACGAGCCGTTCAAGACAGCCTCTTTTGGACCTGGTTAATTACCCTTGCCTTCGGTCAGTTCTGGCTCAATAAGAATCTTAAACCGATCGTTAAGATTGGTTTCCTGCTTGTCGCTCTGGTCGGTTTTTTTACCGTCATGATCACAAAACAATCCTGGGCATCCGGCTGGCTGCCGGTATCTGCAGCATTATTTGTGATTCTACTTTTGAGTAAACCAAAAATGGCTATCGTTGCGGGGTTGGGGTTTGTTGTCATGCTGCTGGTTCGCTATCAAATCATTCAAAATTATGTGTTCGTCGGGGACAATGAATACAGTATGTTGACAAGATTGGAAGCCTGGAAAATTCTCTTTCAAATTATCGCCAAGAACCCGCTTTTTGGTGTGGGTCCCGCCAACTACTATTTTTACACCCCCTTTTATAATATTTTGGGATATTCCGTCCGATTTAATTCACATAATAATTACATCGATATCATCGCGCAAACAGGCATTGTTGGAATTTCAGTCTTTTTCTGGTGGGTGGTTGAGACTGCAAAAGTCGGGTTTGCTTTACTGAAAAAGCCTCTTGATCATTTTGAGCATGCCTTTGTGGTCTCGGCTATCGCCGGTCTGGCAGGCACACTGGTAGCCGCTTTCCTGGGCGATTGGTTAATCCCATTTGTTTACAATATCGGGATGGATGGGTACCGGGCCAGTGTTCTGGCCTGGATGTTCCTTGGCAGTCTCCTCTTCATCCAAAAAAAGTATCAGCCTGTAAGTGAGATGGTATGAGCTTAGATATTTCAATTGTAATTGTCTCCTACAATGTGGGTGCACTTCTACGAGCCTGCCTAGAAAGTATTTACCAGTCAAGAACAAAAAATTCTTATGAAATCATTGTTGTGGATAATGCATCCGATGAAAAAGACACACACGAAATTTTTACGCTCTTTCCCAATATCCGCTGGATTCAAAATGAAACCAATAAAGGATTTGCAACAGCCAATAATCAGGCGATTCAGCTCGCCCGGGGCAGGTATATCTGGTTATTAAACCCTGATACGATTGTATATGATGACTCTTTGGATAATCTCCGATCAGCTTTTGAGGACAACGAGTTTTTAGCTGCTTGTGGCTCACGACTAATCAACCGTGATGGCAGCTTGCAGGCATCCTGCTACCCTTTTCCCACCTTATGGGGCGAATTCGTTCGGCTCTTCCATCTTGAGCGACTTTTTCCTGATATGGGCTATAAGATGCAAAAATGGTCGCTGAATAAAATCCATCTGGTTGACAACATCCAGGGTGCGAGCTTGTTAATTCGCGCAGCAGCGCTGAAAGAGACTGGCCTGTTGGATGAAAATTATTTTATGTACACAGAGGAACTGGACTTAAATTACCGCTTTCAACAGGCAGGCTGGAAAAATGCCTGGGTACCCAATTCAGTCGTTATGCATTACGGCGGCCAATCCACTCAACAACAGCTGACCCCCATGTTTTTGCAACTCTATAAAACGAAAATCTATTTTTTCCGGAAGCACTATGGAAAATTCTCAGCCTTGTCTTATAAAATGATCCTCTTTTTTGCGGCCGTTGTGCGTGTCACAACCGGCTTTTTCATCAATATTTTCAAACAATCTCCAAACTCCAGAAGCTTGATCAAAAATTATTCGCAATTATTGGTAAAAATATCTACTTATTAACAAACATATGCGTATCTTATTCCTGACACAAATCCTGCCCTATCCACCTAATGCCGGTCCGCGCGTAAAAAGCTGGTATGTTCTTCAACACCTGGCCAGAAACGGGGTTGAAATTCACATGGCCACGTTTATCCGTCCGGAAGAAATGGAGCATTTACCGGTTGTTAAATCTCTTTGTGAAGAGGTGGTCGCAGTTCCTATCAAGCGCTCGCGGATACGTGATGGTGCCGCACTGTTAAAATCTATATTAACCGGCAAACCATTCCTGGTGGAACGAGACAATCTTGCCGGTATGCGCTCGGCAATTCATGATATGGTAAATCAGAATGCCTTCGATATAATCCACACTGACCAACTGAGCATGGCTCAATTCGGCTGGATGGCAAAACAATGGCAGCAGATTGAATACCCCTCACGAAAACCTCCCTATTTGATCTTTGATGCTCACAACGCCACCTGGACGATCATGGATCGAATGCGTTCCCATGTGACCTCATTACTTCGGCCATTGATCACTTTGGAAAAAAAGAAAATCCAAAAGTATGAAGACTGGTTAATCATAAATTTTGACCACACCCTGGCTGTTTCCACAATTGACAAATCAGCTCTTTTATCTCTGCAACCATCCAATTCGGAATTAGCTGCGAGAATTTCTGTCATACCTATTGCGGTTGATACCAACCTGATTAGCCCGGTTGTTCAGGCTGCACAAGCCACAGAAATTCTCACCGTCGGCACCCTCCATTATCCCCCCAACGCCGACGGAATCCGCTGGTTTATGAACAATGTGTTTTCTCTTATCATTGCCAAAAATCCGACCGCCAGATTAACCATAATCGGAAAAAACCCGCCATCCGATTTTTTTGAATCAGCCGCGAAATATCCAGGGCAGATTAATATCACCGGATACGTTGAAGATCTGATTCCTTATTTCAAAAAAGCTGCTGTGCTGGTTGTCCCGGTTTTAGCGGGCGGAGGGATGCGTGTACGAATATTGGAAGGCTTTGCCCGCCAACTGGCAGTAGTTACCACGACAGTCGGTCTTGAGGGTATCGAAGCGATCGATGGAAAAGAGGTTGTTGTCAAGGATAACCCACAGGATATGGCAAAAGCCATCAACTTCTTACTTGAAAATCCTGAAAGTGCCAAAAAAATAGCTCTGGCCGGAAGAGAACTGGTTGTAAAGAATTATGACTGGCAAAAAGTATTTATAAAATTGGACCAGGTCTACAGGAATGCCAAGGTGAGTGAAAGATGATATGGAAAAAAATTAAACAAATACCAGAAAATAAAGGGTTAGCAATAATCATCATCATCTCTATCCTTGTACGGCTCCTGGCGGCAATATACTTAGGCAACAAAGTCGAAATATTACCGGGCACTGCCGATCAGGTCACATACCATACTCTCGCCCAAAGGGTTTTATCCGGTTTTGGTTTTACGTTTGACCAGCCCTGGTGGCCCGCCACTCAGCCGGGAGAACCTACGGCACACTGGAGTTATTTATATACTTTCTATCTCGTTTTTATTTATAAGGTTTTTGGGGTTAACCCACTGGTCGCTCGCATCTTCCAAGCGATTGTCATTGGTTTCCTACAACCCTGGCTGCTTTTCAAAATCTCAAAAAAAGTCTTCCCACAAATCTCTCCCCTCATCGCTTCCGGTTGGATTGCAATTTACACCTACTTGATTTACTACAGCGCTGCCTTAATGACCGAAGCCTGGTTCATCACCATGGTTCTGGCCATTTTCTTGGTTACTTTAGAAGTAGCCCAATCAGGGGGTTCATTGGCTCGTTATCTTTTGCTGGGATTGGTTACCGGGCTGGCAGTTCTTTTACGACAGGTTTTCTTATTATTCGTACCCTTTCTTTTTCTCTGGTTGTTATGGGTAAGGAGAAAAAAATATTTCAGAGTCCATTTCCGCAATATGGTTTTCGCCGGCTTATTAATTATATTGATGATTCTTCCATTCACATTTTTTAATTTGCAGCGTTTCAATCGTTTTGTATTATTGAACACGAATGCAGGTTTCGCCTTCTTTTGGGCTAATAATCCTGTATACGGCACGAAGTTTGTTGGCATTTTGCCTGAAGAAATGGGTAATTATCTCGAACTGCTTCCCATTGAATTAAAAGGTCTGGATGAAGCAGCTTTGGATTCTGAGTTGCTTAAACGCGGTTTAGATTTTGTTGTCCAGAATCCACTGCAATATCTGCTCCTTTCACTCAGCCGCATCCCAATTCTGTTTCAATTTTTACCAAGTGGACAGTCGTCACTGATCAGCAACATATCACGGTTCACCAGTTTTTCCCTGGCCCTGCCATTTATGCTGGCCGGGATATTTCTTAGCCTGAAAGATCTCATCCGTCAAAAAAAACCTTTTTTTGATTCGCCAGTGAGCATAATTCTCATTTTCGGAGTCGTATATGCGGCTGTCCATATTTTGACGTGGAGCCTGGTGCGCTATCGTCTGCCAGTGGATGCTCTATTCTTAATCTTCGCGGGTCTCGCATTAGGGAAATTACTTGAAAGATTGACGAACAAAAATAAAGGGGTAGAAGTTGACGTCTGACCGCAACCCACTGCGTATCTTGTTTGTCGCTCCCTACCAGCCAGATTTAATCAGGGTCAGACCGTATCAATTAATCCGGCATCTTGCCAGAGCCGGTCATCAAATAACGCTGATCTATTACGACACAGCAGATAAAGTAGCACCAAGTAATGAGCTGGTTAATGTCTGTGATCAAATTTATTCTTTCCCACTCACGAAAATCCAGGCCCTCGGAAACAGCCTGGCAGCACTTCCCACCCGCCAGCCCATCCAACTGCGATATGGATTTCAACCACAAATGTTCCAGAAAATCCGTTCGCTGGTATTGGATCAAGAAAATCCGTTCGATATCATTCATTTTGAACACATCCGCTCTGTGATTTATGCGCTGCAAATAATGCGCGATCACACAAACTTAAAGCGAACGCTGATCTGGGACAGTGTCGATTCGATCACCCATCTTTTTACCCAGGCAGCCAAGCAGCATCCGCGATGGCTTGCACGCCAGTTCATGAAGGAAGAAACACGCCGAACCGCAAACTTTGAACCAGAGGCTGCCAGCAAATTCAAGCGTGTTCTGGTAACATCCAGCAAAGATCAGCAGGTTTTTGTTAAGCTTCAATCCGACCGCGGTTTGGAGGATAATATTTCAGTGCTGCCAAACGGGGTTGACCTGGATTATTTTCTGCCTAATACAGCCGTAGAACGCCAGCCTAACACGCTTGTTATCAGTGGCAAAATGAGTTATCACGCCAATGAGCGTATGGTTGTTCGCTTCGTGGAGGAGATTCTACCTCTGATATGGAAAGAATTGCCGGAAACAAAACTTTGGGTGGTCGGACAAAATCCCTCCAGCAGAGTGGTTGAATTTGGTCATGACGACAGAATTACGATCAGTGGATGGGTGCAAGACATCCGCCCTTACCTGCAAGGGGCTGCCATCGCCATGGCGCCACTGACCTATGGTGCCGGCATTCAAAATAAAATCCTGGAGGCGATGGCTTGCGAGACTCCAGTCATTGCGTCTTCGATAGCCACACAGGCTTTACAAACCCGTAACAAGGAAAATATTCTGGTTGCGGATGAAAATGAAGCCATCGCAGAAATGGCAATTTCATTGTTAGGAGACAATTCCCGCCAACGCCAGATTGGCATTGCCGGCAGAAAGTATGTGGAGCATTATCATTCCTGGATGGGAATTGCACGTCAGTTGGAGGAAATCTATCGTAGCACTGATTAGCCAGAGACTATATTATTGATTTTCTTGATCCATAATTTCGTTATAATCCTAATAAGCAATCCATCGCCGATATTGGATTTCTACAGGGATCGATGGTGCACTCATTGGATTTATTAATTATTCTTCGGAATTTGTATTTATAGTATTGAAAGGTTTGCCATGGAATTAAAATCTATTTTCGCTCCATTATGGAAATGGCGTTGGGTCATACTTGCTGCCGGCGTAATTGCCGGTTTAATCAGTTTTTTGATTTCATTGCAACAACCACCCCAATACCTTTCCCGCACAACATTGATCATCGGACAATCCATTAACAATCCCAACCCTTCCAGCAGCCAATTCTTTCTCGAACAGCAATTGGCTGCAATTTATGCTGACATGGGAACGCGCGAGCCGGTCAGGCGCGGTACGATGGACGCCCTGGGTCTGGATTGGCTGCCAGACTACACTGTTCGAGCTTTACCCGAAACGCAGCTCATAGAAATAAGTGTTACGGATAGCGATCCATATCGCGCCAAAGCCGTGGCTGCAGAGCTGGCGAACCAATTGATCAATAGCGCTCCCACCAGCATTACTTCCGATCAGCTGGATCGTCAAAATTTTATTGATGATCAGTTAAACACGCTGCAAACTGATATTGAAGCTACTATAAATGATATCGAACAAAAAAAGCTTGAATTGGGTTCTCTTTCTTCTGCCTCACAGATTGCTAACCTTGAGCAGCAGATCTTCTCGCTTGGAAATAAACTCTCCACACTGCAGGATACCTACGCCTCTTTACTTTCCACCACGTCAAAAGGTGCACTTAATTCATTGACCATTGTTGAACCCGCAGAAGTACCCCACAGATCAATCAGCCCGAGTAAATTGGTCACATCCGGGCTGGCAGCTCTGGTGGGCTTTTTACTGGCAGCTATCGGCATCTTCTTACTCGAATGGCTGGATCAAACCATCAACATCCCAGAGGAAGCCGCAAAAATATTAGGTGTAAAGCTCCTAGGAGAAATTCCCCGCATTCCAAAAGAGGAGAACCCGCTGAGTTATGTGAATGATCAGCCATTCTCACCCATCACGGATGCCTTTCGCTCATTGCGAAACAATCTCGATTTTGCTGACGTAGGGAAAAGTGTCAAAACAATCCTGATCACCTCACCTGGTGTATCAGAAGGAAAAACAACAGTTTCTATGAACCTGGCGTTGGCATTTGCGAAAGCCAACAAGCGTGTGATCTTGATTGACGCAGATTTTTATCAGTCCGTCATCAAGCAAAAGTTCAAGCTCACCAAAGACACTGGTTTGAGCGATTTACTCCTTTCAAATAATGAAGCAATCAGCAAACATTTGGTCTCACTGTTCAATGGGCAGTTATACTTGCTTCCGGCCGGTAAAACACCGCCGAACCCCTCTGAACTATTAAGTTCAAATTCGACCAGCAAAGTCATCGAAACCTTAAGAAACGCAGCTGATGTGGTCATTATCGATGGTCCGCCTTTTATCACCTCGGATGCCTTCGTGTTGGCTGCTAAAGCGGATGCTGTGCTGGTGGTTATCAGTCCTGGCCGCTCACGCCGCGATATTCTGGCCAGCGCAAAAGAGCAATTACAAATGGCAAAAGCCAAAGTTATCGGTTTTGTAATTAATGGGAGTGCCAAGCGATCAGCTTACTATAATTATTATCAGAAACCCAACCAGCCTCCCGTCAAAGGGGCTGCTAAATTTATCAAGTCAGCCACTGATCAATCAGCCAAAAAAGTGGTCGACCCCAGCAAAAAGGCTTAACAATCATCGAAAAAATCTACCCCAGGGAAATAATAAAAAGTTTGATGAGCAAGCTGGCGATCCTCATGTTAATAGTCGCCACATTGATTAGTGCATGTCAACCGCTGCCAAAAGAGCTTATTCCAGTTACGTCTGAAGATGGTTTTTCAGTCTATTTGCCGCTGCTATTGAATGGCAGTGAGACAATTATCTCACCTGCAAATAATTTACCGCTTGTTCATATACCTTACCAACAAACCAATGACTTTATAAAAGACAACTTTACCCAAATGGCGGTTTTTTGGTTTGGCAAGGTGGAAATAAATTCGAACTACTACGATGTTCGCATTGGATACGGACCAGATGCCCTATATATTTATATCGCTGCATTCGACCGCCTGTTATGGTACGATACCACCCCAACTGCCAACCAATTACCCGATTGGGATAGCATCTCCTTGTTTATCAACCCGGCGGGTAGTGATCAACTGGTAAGCAATCAAGCTGGAAAATTTGTTGCCAGTCTGGCACCTTTCGAACTACCGCGAGACCAATACCAGGCAGCCTACCGCTGGAATGGCAGCCAGTGGACTCGTGGAAGTTATGCATTCACCACAACAATTGGTTGGCGCGGGACAGCTATGAATGATCCCGATGATGATAGGGGTTGGAACATTGCCTTTAAGATTCCGTTTTCTTCCTTAGGCATCTCACAGCAGCCGCAGGAGAACACCATCTGGCGCCTGGCGATCACAGGACATGACCGTGATTATCTGGAAGGCGATCTCGTTCCGAGCCAGAATTGGCCGGCAGCGTTTAACCCTGACCAGGCAACCAATTGGGGTAACATTTCGTTTGGGTTGCTGCCAGGCGGTACCATCGCTGGGAATTCGCAGGGAAGCATCATTATTCGCGAAGGTTTAAATGGCATAACCGTTCCAGATGCAAGCCCGGGTGGATTTACCGTCTGTGGAGAACAATTGAATTTTTGGACAGAATGGGGCGAAAAGATATATACACCCACCGACAATTACACCGCAAATATTCAAAACCAGCGTGATATTGCCGATTGGCCATGTTATTCCAAGTATTTTTTAGCATTTCCCATATCCAGCATACCCGCAAACACAACGATATTAAGTGCGAAACTGAAATTACATCTATACGGAAATTCAGGCAAGTGGGACGACCCGGTGTTTCAACCGTATCGATCATTAATCCAGGTTTCAAGAAGTGGTGGCGGTTGGAATGAGAATAGTCTCAATTGGAATAACGCTCCCGGTCTGCTTGAAAACATTAGCCAGACCTGGGTGGAGCCAATCGTTACTTTTTCGGGTTGGCCAGGTGTACCGTACGAGTGGGATGTAGCCACAGCACTTCGCAAAGCAATCCTGAATAACGAAGAGACGCTTTACCTGGCGCTTTATTCCGCCGACGGCGCTTACCATTCAGGCAAATACTTCAGCACTTCGGAAGCGGATGACTGGAATGCAGTCGCAAGACCGACCTTGATTATCAATTATGGCACTCCTTAGAAAGTTGTTTGGCAGATGAACAAAGCCATCTTCCTGGACCGTGATGGCGTCATCATCCACAACCGCAGCCGCTACGTACGTTCCTGGGAAGATGTCGCCATTTATCCATTTGCATTCAAAGCCCTGGCTCAAATGAGCCAGAGCGCTTACAAGATCTTCATTCTAACGAACCAATCCGCTGTAGGCCGCGGTCTGATGTCATTAGACACTGTTCATGAAATCAACGCCAGAATGGTAGCGATTATCAACCAGCATGGCGGCCGCATTGATGAATTTTATCTTTGCCCGCATGCACCTGAAGCCAAATGCAACTGCCGCAAACCGTTGCCTGGAATGATCCTGGATGCTCAGCGTGATCACAATCTGGATCTGGCGAATTCATGGTTGATCGGAGATGCCGTAAGCGACCTTCAGGCCGGAAATAACGCTCACATAGGTAACTTAGCACTCGTTAAAACCGGGCGGGGCAAGAAACAACTGGCAATTTTGAACTCCCAACAGGTTCTCTACCCGTATTTCACTTTTGACAACCTCTGGGAAGCAGTCAAAACCATCCTTTCTTGAGCATTCTCTCATAACCCTTCTAATTCAATAATAAATCAGCAAATGTCTGGCTATCTGTAAATTTCGCCAGAGAAATGCGAATCACCTGTCAGGAATGCTTCCATAAAGGGCTACATCAATTGATAATATAATGAATTAAGACTGAACAGAACCTCTCGTTCATCAACACACCACTCTCCAAACATTTTTCCTACGATATAAATCTCCACAGGAGTAAAAATGGATTTTTCATGGAATAAAGACCAACAAGAAATGTACCAGCAGGCAGTACAATTCGCTCAAGCGAAAATGAATAAAAACATCATCGAAGATGACCGCCAGGGTCACTTCTCACGCGAAAAATGGCAGGCTTTAGGGCAGATGGGCTTGCTCGGGTTAACTATCTCCGAAGAATATGGTGGATTGGGTTTGGATGCCCTCAGCAGCGCTTACCTTCTGGAGGGCTTCGGTTACGGCTGTAAAGATGCCGGTTTATTTTTATCGATGGGCGCTCATTTATGGGCTGTCGCGATGCCCATTTTCTTGTATGGCTCCGAGGAACAGAAGCGTTCTTTTTTGCCCAGACTTTGTTCGGGAGAATGGGTTGGGGCACATGCTATCAGCGAACCACAGGCCGGCTCGGATGCCATGTCGATGGAAACCAGTGTTCGTCTGGAAGACAGCAGCTATATTCTTAATGGACGGAAGACCTTTGTCACCAATGCACCCATGGCAGATTTCTTTCTTGTTTTTGCAACCTCCAATCGCGCTTTAGGATTTGCCGCGATAAATGCCTTTCTACTCCCGCGTGATACCCCCGGCTTGAAAATAGAAAATAAGACTGAGAAAATGGGCACCCGTACATCTCCAATGGCAGATATCACTTTCTTGAATTGTTGTGTTCCGGCTACCAACCGCCTGGGGAAAGAAAACATGGGCTTTCGCATTTTCTCGCGCATAATGCAGTGGGAAAGAGGATTCATACTGGCTCCTTACATCGGCAGCATGCAACGTCAATTGGAAGATTGTATCGATTATGCCAACCAGCGTACCCAATTCAAAAAGAGACTTTCGGCCAATCAAGCAATCAGCACCAAAATTGTTGATATGCACCTGCGACTGGAATCCGCCCGCATGCTGCTTTATAAGGCGGGTTGGGCGTTTGATCATGCTGACCCTGCTCTGCCATCTTCTTTGGCCAAGTTATCCATCAGTGAAAGTGCCATTCAGACCTTTCTGGACGCAATTCAAGTTTTTGGTGGTTATGGCTATACGACGGATTATGAGATTGAGCGATTCTTACGAGATGCCATTGGGGCAAAAATCTACTCAGGCACCAGCGAAATGCAAAAAATGCTGATTGCCAATGAATTGGGATTAAAAACCAGGTAAATGATGATTGCATTTACCATCACTGAAAAAATAGTTTTTGCCTGCCTTTTGCTTTTGACAACATACTGGGTTGCCAGAACGATACGACAATTTTCTGAAATCATCCAACGTGGAAAAAACACACTTGGAAAGTTTTCTTTTACAGGTTTGCTGCGTGTTTTGTGGCAAAAAGTGATCTTGCTTTTGCCTACCTGGAAAACACGATTTTGGCCAAATTTGTTTCACCTGGTCATTGTATGGGGCTTTATCTTTTTTCTGCTAACCAATTTAATTGATCTGCTTTCTGTTTTTTTCGGTGAAATTAGTTCTCGTGCAAATTCTGCCCACGCCTATCCATTTGTAAGCGACATCATAAGTGGCCTTATTCTTGTCAGCATTATCTTCTTCATGGTCCGCCGTTTAAGCAAACCCAACCCATTTAGATTTCGCGATAATGTGTTATCCACTCCAGTGGTTGATCAGGCAATTTTGGCTGATTCTTTAATCGTGGGAGGGTTAATCACCATTCACGTCGGCAGTCATCTGGTAGCAGAATCAATCCGAACTCAGTTTATGCCGCAATCCTTTTGGCTGCCCTTTGCCAGTTTGTTATCGCCTTTGTGGGCACAAACAAGCAACCCGTTACTTCTCTGGAAGGTCTTCTTTTGGATCTCCATTCTTTCTCTGCTTGTTTTTATTCCCTACTTTCCCAAGTCAAAACACATTCACTTGATCTTTGCTCCACTTAACTTTCTCTTTCGTTCGCAACAAACTTCATTTTCAAGTCTTCCTGATCTAAATTTGGACGACCCACAGGTAGAAATCTTTGGTGCCTTACGGCTGGAAGATCTGGAACGCAGCGCTATTCTCGACTCTTTCGCCTGCATCATGTGTTTTCGCTGTCAGGATGTCTGCCCACCCTACCAGAGTGGCTCACCCCTTTCACCTGCAGTCTTTGAAATTAATAAACGTTTCTATCTCAAAGAAAACGCTAAACAATTTTCCTCATCAAACTATGATTCACCTGCATTGACATCCTATGCTATCTCTTCCCAAGCAGTGTGGGATTGCACTACCTGTGGTGCCTGTGTGGAAATTTGCCCGGTCGGCATTGATCCAATGGCGGATATTCTGGCGATTCGGCGTGGGTTGACTTTGATGGAAAATGAGTTCCCGAAATCCTTCCAGCTCCTCTTCCGCAATATCGAGCGCACAGCCAATCCGTGGGGATTAAGCAACCAACAACGCTTAGATTGGGCCAAGGGGCTACATGTTACCACCATTCAGGAGAATCCCCACCCCGATGTCCTGTGGTGGGTTGGATGCGCCGGGGCATTTGAAAATAACGCCCAAAAGGCTTCGAGGTCTTTTTTAAAAATATTGAATGCTACCCAGCTCAATTACGCAGTGTTAGGAGAACAGGAAAATTGCACTGGTGATTCCGTTCGGAGAGCAGGCAGAGAAGATTTGTATCTAGAATTGGCGCTTAAGAACATTGAATTATTGAACCAATTCAAAGCAGGCCAAATCGTAACTTCTTGCCCGCATTGCCTGCATAATCTTAAGAACGAGTATAGTTCGCTGGGTGCTGATTTTTCAGTCGTCCACTCCAGCCAGTTCCTGCTAGATCTGGTTCAAGGTGGTTCAATCCAGCTGACTAAATCTGCAGATCAAACAAAAATCAGTTATCACGATTCCTGTTACTTGAGCCGCTTCAACCAATTAACCGATCCGGCAAAAATTCTGCTAAATCAATGTGGCCAATTACCGACGAATCTACAGTACACAAACTCGCATACCTATTGTTGCGGTGCTGGTGGCGCACAATATTGGAAAGAATCGACGGTATTGACCAGACCGGTAAACATGGAACGCTGGCAACAGCTAACTGCTGAACCGGTGAGCCAGGTTGTGACTGCCTGCCCATTTTGCCTTACCATGTTGGCCGATGCCGGTAGAATCCAGGATAGTGTTATTCCCGTCATTGATTTATGCGAGATTATCCTGAACCAAATGCAAGTTGGAGAGAAATGAAAATTGTTATCGCCGTAACCAATGTTATTGATTTAACTCAGCCGTATAAAATACCAATAGAAAATCATACACCTCATGATTACACCCCGATTTTGAACCCATGGGATGAATTTTCTCTGGAAGCTGCATTGCATATTAAAGAAAAATATAGCGCAGAACTTATTGCCCTATCCACCGGAGATGAGATGGCTGAAAGTGCGCTGAGGAAAGCCTTGGCCATGGGCTGTGATTCTGCTATTCGAGTAGAGACAGGGATTAACCCGCAGGAAAGTGGCTTTATCGCCGCCATTTTGGCTGCAGCAATCCAGAAAATAGGTGCTGTCGAGATGGCTTTCTGTGGCCGCCAATCAATTGATTTTGAAAATGGATCGGTTGCCGGTATGCTGGCGCAGTTTTTAGGCTGGCCATATCTTGCCCAAATCACAACGATTGAATCCCTTTATCCATCCAAAATTATTGCCAGGCGCACTGTCGCAAATCAGCTCTACACCATTTCCGCTCAATTTCCATTAGTATTGACTGCCAGTAAGGAATTTGGGGAACCACGTTTTCCATCCTTCATGGGAACTCGCAAAGCTGCCAAAGCTTCCATCGAAATCTGGTCAGCTGCGGATCTTGGTATCGAACGGAATCAAATCAACCAGGTTGAAAGCCGCCTTGAAAGAGTTTCAGCAGAGCCTTTTCAACGGGAAATGATAACAGCAGAAAATGAAGCAAAAACAGCGGAAATACTGAATCAGAAAGTTAATTTGGTGCTGCCATGAACAATTTACCTATCCTGGTTGTTGTACTTGAAACTGACAATCCAGGGGATTCCCTGCCAAATTTGATTTCTGCGGCCAACGCTTTCGACCATACAGGCAGCCATGTCATCGAGCTGCTTTACATCGGATCACATGACGATCTCCTCCCCCAAACAGCTGCCGATATGGGCGTCTCGAAATTTTTTCATTTAGAGACCAGCCTGGTTAAGTTGATTCAAAAATCATTCTTGTCTGCGCTGGCCAGTTTCCTGAGAAATAAACCTGCCCTGGCGATCCTGTTCGACCATACACCACTGGCACTGGAAGTATCAACGCAGATTGCTGCTGTATTGAAAACACAACCCATCACATCAGTGGATTCGATCAGCACGGATAATGGCAGAACCACAGCCGCCCGCAGGATATTAGCTGGAAATGCAAAGCAGATTTTTGATATCAAGGACCAATTGGTTGTTATGACCATCAATACCACAAATTTTTCCGCTGCCAATCCAGTCGCTGGTGATCATTCATTGGAAAGTATTGCTGTCACATTTTCTCCAGTTGAAGAACATTTGCACGTTCTTTCGAGCAGCCCGGTAAACCAATATGTAGCTCTTGAACATTCACGCGTTATTGTCGCCGGAGGTAGAGGGTTATTGAACAATTACAACCCTGCGCCAACTGGTCTTGGACTTTCTGAAGTAGAGCAATGGAAATTTGAGCAGGGTTTTGAGCTTCTAAAAACCCTTGCGAGTCAATTGAATGGCTCTGTTGCCGTAACCCGTTCACTGGTAGATTCAGGGTTTGCACCTTATGACCTGCAAGTTGGGCAGACTGGGAAAACAGTCGCGCCGGATATCTATATCGCCTGCGGTATTTCTGGCGCGATCCAGCATACCATGGGAATGCGGCGCAGTAAACTGATCATCGCCATCAATAATGACCCCCAGGCACCCATTTTCGAAGCGGCGCATTATGGTGTTGTGGGTGATATGTACAAAATTTTACCGGAATGGATTGCATTAAGAAAATAAAGCGAAATTCTTGGTATTTTTGATCTTTCGGTTACAGATGCGGGGATTTGCCCAGCTTCCGTTCCATATTTACCAATTGATGTGTTTCTCATCAAGTTCATAAAAGCTAGGATGGCAATCATCCTAGCTTTTCGTATTTAATGGCTATCTTTCTTAAATAAACCATCCATGTTTGTTCCCAGCAAACCTGCTTGATAGGAGCGAATATCCACCAGATTTAATTCCGGAATCATTTCCGCGCGAATCACAGGGATCATTTTGAGACTGTAGAGCTGATTTACTACCCGCTCAACACCGCTCAGCTCTGTCTGCCAGGCAAACCTATCATAATTGCTCAGGTTAATTATTCTCGTGTAGCCGCGTAAAGTTTTGATACGGTTAATATTATAAAAAACTTCGAAATAGGACATTGCCAATTCACGCAACGACCGGTAAAGCGGTTCTCGAAACCGCAACCCGGAGAAATTGCTCTTGGCAACCGCACCATACAATCCTTTAATTTGAAAAATAGCCAGGACATGATCATCATCAATGTCTGCTTCCGGTACCAGATCAATAATCCTTGCTTTCAATCCAATTTGACGCAAAGCCAGGGCAGCCAACAAGCCACCATCTAGACAATGGCACTGTCCATCATCCATCACCATGAGTGGTGTCCGATTCAAGTCTTCGCCGATATACGGGATGCTGTCCAGATATGCTTGAATTTGAAACGGTGTTTTTAACGAAAAAAAGATCTCAAGATTGGCTCTACTCAAGCTTGCTAAAAATGAATCGCCATTCTCCGCCATTATGCACCTCAATTTTTTGGTTGAGTATATCATTTTTCCATTCTGCAACTCCCATTTTATGTACCAGCCATTTCTCACATCTTGTTCATTCCCATGAATTTCCTGCCACAGTTCTGAATTTTTTGCCTGTTGCACACAGGCACAAAGAAGGTTAGAATTTAAGTTTAAACTAAGAAACCTGGAGTTAGAATGACTGAGATAACTGCCCCAACCAATTTTATTGTCGAAGCAGTGGAGGAAGATCTGGCAAGCGGCCGTTTCAACACTGTCCACACACGCTTTCCACCCGAACCCAATGGTTATTTGCACATCGGCCATGCTAAAGCAATCGTCATCGATTTTGGCATTGCCGGGCAATTTGGCGGCAAAACCAACTTACGTTATGACGACACCAATCCGGTTAAGGAAGATACAGAATATGTAGACGCCATTAAAGAAGATATTCATTGGCTTGGTTTTGATTGGGAAGAACGCGAATTTTATGCTTCCGATTACTTCGATCAGTTGTACCAATGGGCAGTGCAGCTTATTATCCAGGGTGACGCATACGTGGACGATCTCAGCGCCGATGATATTCGTATTTACCGCGGCACGTTAACGGAACCCGGCAAGAACAGTCCTTATCGCGAACGCTCCGTAGAAGAAAATCTGGATCTTTTTAAGCGCATGCGTGCCGGCGAGTTTCCGGATGGCAACCGCGTTCTACGGGCAAAGATTGATATGAGTTCCGGAAATATTAATATGCGCGATCCCGTCATGTACCGCATTCTTCATGCCAGCCACCATCGCACAGGTGATGCCTGGAGCATTTACCCCATGTATGATTTTGCCCACGGCCAATCCGATTCAATTGAGGGAGTAACCCATTCATTGTGCGACCTGGCCTATGAAGCCCATCGTCCTCTATATGATTGGTTTATTGAGAAATTGGGCATATTCCGTCCCCGTCAGATTGAATTTTCACGTTTGAGCCTTTCCTATACCATCTTGAGTAAACGTTTCTTGAAAATGCTCGTAGATGGCGGATATGTTCGTGGCTGGGATGATCCACGCATGCCCACGTTAGGTGGTATGCGGCGGCGAGGCTATACTCCGGAAGCGGTTTTAACCTTTATTGATAAAGCCGGCGTAGCGAAAAATGAGAGCGTGGCTGATATCTCATTACTGGAATTTTGCGTTCGCGATCATCTTAACAAGATTGCTCCCCGCGTGATGGGCATCATCAACCCATTAAAACTAATCATCGACAACTACCCTGAAAACATGGTTGAACAGTTGGAAGCCATCAACAACCCGGAAGATGAATCGGCCGGGACGCGTTTAATCCCTTTCTCAAAGGAACTCTATATAGAGAAAGAGGACTTTATGGAAGAACCTCCCAGGAAATATTTCCGGCTTGCACCTGGGCAGGAAGTCCGTTTACGGTATGGATATTATGTCAAATGTACCGGATTCACGAAGGACGACTCAGGTGAAATTATCGAGGTTCACTGTGCATACGATCCTGAAACACGCGGCGGTTATTCCAGCGATGGCCGTAAAGTGAAAGGCACCATTCATTGGATCTCTGCTGATCACGCCCTGGATGCTGAAGTTCGCATTTATGACCGCCTGTTCAACCGAGAGGATCCGGATAACGTGGAAGAAGGACAGACATTTCTTGATAACCTCAATCCGGATTCTATCCAGATTCTGAAACATTGCAAAGTGGAACCCTCGTTGGCCAGCACAAAGCCTGGGGATCGATTCCAGTTTGAACGGCAGGGCTATTTTTGCACTGACTCTGACAGCAATATAGAGCACCTGGTTTTCAACCGGACCGTCGGCCTGCGGGATTCCTGGGCAAAAGCGAATAAGTAGATTTCGCGATCTCTTTACTTTAAAAAACTCAGGAGAATTAGATGCTAAATCGAGCATTATTCTCCATAACTACAGACCGCTTTTAATCGGTTATAAAAGGTCGGATTTGGTAAGATTCTTTATACAAATAAATGCTGCCTCCCCCGCATTTGTTTATGATTAACTGCGGTATACCATCCGTCATGAGGGAGTGAAAA
This sequence comes from Anaerolineales bacterium, assembly GCA_038329785.1. GTDB lineage: Bacteria > Chloroflexota > Anaerolineae > Anaerolineales > Anaerolineaceae > UBA6170. The sequence continues at coordinate 76,600 of JBBQNI010000004.1, forward strand.
TGAATACATTTGACCTACAGACCTGGGTATCTTTGAACCCGGCCCTTGCTTTTCCTTTAATTCTCATTGTTTGTGTTTTAGCCTTTCTATTCACGCATCAAATTCTAGCCCGAGGTATTATTTACCTCAGTAAACGTTCTACCACTAAAGTTGACGACATTCTCGTCGGACACTTGAAACCCTTTCGAATGGCCTGGTTCGCCCCAATTGCCATCTTATACGCAAGTGCACCGCTCTTTCCCCAGTTTGCGAAATTAATCAGTACCATCACACTTTTCCTGCTACTCTGGCTGGGCTTACTTACTGCGATCGCGATTCTGAATGCTGCCAACGATATCTATGAGAACAGCAAGAATTACAACGGTGTCAGCATCCAGAGTTACCTTGATCTGGCCAAAATATTCTTTATCTTTGTCGCCATTATTTTCAGTATCACGATTTTCACCGGTCAATCTCCATGGGTCTTGTTAACCGGCCTGGGAGCACTGACTGCTGTTTTATTATTAATTTTTCAGAATACCATCCTCTCTCTGGTTGCAAGCATTCAGATTGTAGCCAACGATCTCCTCAAAGAGGGTGATTGGATTGAGGTGCCCAGCTATGGCGCGGATGGTGATGTGGTCAATGTCAACTTGCATACTATTAAGGTTCGTAATTTCGATATGACCTATACTGTCATTCCAACCTATAAGGTCGTAGACGTGGCTTATAAGAATTGGCGCGGTATGCAAGAAAGCGGCGGGCGCAGAATCCAGCGTTCCTTCTCAATTGACATGGTCAGTATCAAATTCTGCGATCGGAATATGCTACAGGAATTTCAAAAAATTGACTTGATTCGCGAAAAAATCACTCAAAAACTAGAACAATTAACCACCTACCAGGACGACAACGCCGCCAAATCCGATTCTCCTTTGGACGGTCCGCAAATCACCAATATCGAGGTATTCCGCAAATACATTGTCGCCTATCTGAAAAATAGAGACGATATTTTTCATGAAAATATGCCCTTTTTGGTGCGCTCCCTTTCACCCAACCCAACCGGCTTGCCAATCGAGTTGTATGCCTTTACCAAAACCACTGAGTGGACTAAATATGAGTTAATTCAAGCCGAAATTTTCGATCACCTGGTTGCAGCCGCGCAAAACTTTGGTTTGCGGATATTCCAGGAACCCACCGGGTTGGATTTTACCCGCCTGGGAAAGCAGATCAGCACGACCGGCCCAGAAGTGTGATTCTCGCTCCCACACCGTGAAGCCTCGCGCGCCATGCCTCGCGTGCCAAGGCTTAACCTAATAGCGATTACTGTGTTATATTGGTGAAGCTAAATTTAGGTAAGATACATTCCCCCATTCCAATTTAAGGAAAATACACTCATGCCGAAAATTGCAATAATCACCGATAGTGATGCCAGTATTCCGCTTGATCTGGCAAAGCAATTGGGTATCGTGCAGGTTCCAATCACTATTCATTTTGATGATGACAGCTATACTTCCAATCTGGACATAGATGACGAAAAGTTATTCAGAATCATTGACGAAAAAAATAAACTTCCCACTACCTCTGCCCCACCTCCTGGTGCTTTTCTAAACGCATTTGAACAGGCACTATCGGCAGGTGCACAAACGATCATCTGCATCAATGTTTCCAGTAAGATCAGTGCAACATTCTGTGCAGCCGAAAACGCAAGGGATATGCTGCCTGAGGCCGATATTACCGTAATTGATTCTGAAACCCTTTGTATGGCGCAGGGATATATCGTCCTTGAAGCAGTCCGCAAAGCAGCTGCTGGTGCGGATAAGGAAGAAATTCTGGCGGCCATTGCTGCGATTAGTAAACGACTCCATGTTTTCGCAGCTTTGCCAACCCTGAAATATCTGGCAATGGGTGGCAGAATCGGAAAGGTAGCCGCCGGCATGGCAGATGCTTTTAATGTGAAGCCGATCCTGACCGCTCGTAATGGAAAACTCGAACTCTTAGAAAAAGTGCGTACCCAGAAAAAAGCTGAAAAACGTCTGGTTGAATTAATCGAAGCGAGGTTACTCGGAAAGCCAATCCAACAATTGGCGATGATCCACGTCAATAACCTGGAAGGAGCTCAAAAATTATTTAAACTTCTTCAAGAAAAGGTTTCTTGTAATGAAGAGGTAATTTTTGCAGATTTTGGTCCCGGATTATCAGTGCATGCTGGCTCGGGGGTGATTGGTTTTGTGGCTGTCGAAGGCGAGAACTTTTCCGCTTAAATAAACACTATTCCATCCGGCTTAATTCATACATTCGTTTCAAACCGATCAATGCCAGGTTCGGTTCGACAACTTCAATCATGCTCGTTTCAGGAGCAATTAACGAAGCTAATCCGCCAGTCGCAATTACATGCGGTTGGCCTCCAAGTTCTTTTTTCATACGCGTGATCAGTGCTTCCACCAGACCTACAAAACCATAGACAATACCAGAACGCATTGAATCCATTGTGTTTTTTCCGATAGCCTTTTTGGGATGCGATAGTGCCACCTGGGGTAGAGCGGATGCTGAACGGAACAAGGAATTTGCGCTGGAAAGAATTCCAGGAGCAATCGCCACGCCTTCCAAATCACCCTCGCGTGAAACTGCGATAAAGGATGTCGCTGTACCAAAGCCAACCACGATCGCTTCAGTCTGAAAAATCTGATAAGCAGCCAAAGCATTCATGATTAAATCGGAACCAACTTCTGCTGGATAATCCGTATTAATTTTCATGCCCAGTTCGCGGCCCGGGTCATTCATTACCGGCATCAGATGCAGATATTCCTGGCATAGATCGACAAAGGTGAGGGATAGTGGTGGCACTACAGAGGAAATTGCCACCCCACTGATTTCGTGAAAATTAATCTTATTTACTTCAAAAAGCTGCGTCATCAAAACGGCATATTCGTCCGCCAGTTTGGTCTGATCTGTAGCTATTCGCCAGTGTTTTCGCATCTCATTCTTATCGAAAAGCCCCAGCTTAATATTCGTATTCCCGATATCAATACAAAGAAGCATAGTTTTCCTCCACCAATCTGGCTGATCACATTATACCTAATTGTCGTTGAGCAAAGATTTTATTTTGGTATTGCGTTACAATTTGAGAATTAGGATCTTATTGATATTAACCTTGCGATTGGATTATAAATGGATAAAAAAACCGCCTTAATTACAGATAGCACCTGCGATATTCCCGCGGACTGGTTACAAAAATACGATATTGTTAAGGTTCCCCTCACCATTGTCTGGAATAACGAAACATACCTGGATGGGATTGACATAACAGCAGAAGAGTTTTACAAACGACTTGAAGAGGATCCAAATCCTCCGACTACTTCCCAGCCAGCCCCACAGGAATTTGTGGACCGATTTGATGAAGCACAGGCTAAGGGATTTGATCAAATTGTTGTGATGACGATCAGCGGCGCAATGAGCGGCACCTATCAAGCTGCCAGCCAGGCAGCTGAAAACTCCCCAATTCCTGTTCGGGTGATCGATTCGCGCAGCAACTCGATGGGTCTCGGTTGGCAGGTCATCAATGCTGCCCGCACGCGTGATGCAGGCGGTGATATGAATGCAATGATCGCGGCAGCTGAAAAAGTGCGTAGTAAACTTGTCTATTATATTTCGCTGGACACAATTAAGTATCTCGATCGGGGCGGCCGTATTGGCGATGCTGTTAAACTACTAAATTCTGTCATTAAGATTAAACCATTGATCCTGGTCAATCACACCACCGGGACAGTTGGCGCTTCATTACCGGCACGATCACGTTCATCTGCAATTGAAGGCCTGGTTAAGCAGTTTTTTAAACATGTCAATACCGATTTTCCGCTGCATATCACTGTCTTACACAATGCCGCCTTAAATGAAGCGGAAGCATTGGCTGAGCGTGTCCGCCTCGAATTCAATCCGGCCGAATTGTTTATTTCGATTGTTTCGCCAATTCTGGGTGTTCATACTGGACCGCGTGCCATTGCTTTATGTGGCTATTCTGAAGAAAGCTAAGGAGTTTCTCTCTCTACCCTTCTCCCAGGACTCCAGCAACGATCTCCTTCGCTTCGGATTGGATCTGGTGCAGGTGATCCTCACCTCGAAAGCTTTCAGCATAAATTTTGTAGATGTCTTCCGTGCCTGAAGGGCGCGCTGCGAACCAGCCATTTTGGGTAACCACTTTGAGCCCTCCAATTTCAGCATGGTTATAGGGAGCACGAGTAAGCTTTGCGATAATCGTCTCACCGGCCATTGTTTCGGCGTGCACATCCTCGGCCGCAAGACTTTTGAGCACCGATTTTTGTTTGGGTGTGGCAGGAGCATCCACGCGCTCATAGACTGGATCGCCATATTTGACAGTCAACTGCCGATAGATCTCACTGGGACTATTCCCGCTGCGTGCCAACATCTCCACCGCCAAAAGATCCATGATGATACCGTCTTTATCCGTTGTCCACACCCTCCCGTCACGCCGCAGAAAAGATGCACCGGCGCTTTCCTCACCGCCAAAGCCGAAGGAACCATCCAGCAAACCATCAACAAACCATTTGAAACCAACCGGCACTTCAGCCAGATCTCGTTTCAAACCAGCGGTCACACGGTCAATCATTGTGCTGGATACAATCGTTTTCCCCACACGTGCATCCTTCCGCCATTGTGCCCGATTCTGAAATAGATACCAGATTGCTACTGCCAGGTAATGGTTCGGATTCATCAAACCAGTCTGAGGTGTGACGATGCCATGGCGGTCAACATCGGGATCGTTACCGAAGGCGATATCAAAATCATTCTTCAAATTGATTAGGCTAGCCATAGCGTAAGGTGAGGAACAATCCATACGGATTTTGCCATCGTGGTCAACTGTCATAAAAGAAAAGGTGGGATCCACAAGGCGGTTGACAATAGTAAGATTTAATTGATATATCTCGGCAATTAAATCCCAGTAATTAATAGCAGCCCCGCCAAGCGGATCAACGCCAATGTGGATATCTCGGGAGGTGATAACAGAGAAATCAATGACACTTCCCAAATCGCGAATGTATGCATCCCGGAATTCATATTCATGGATATTATCCATTTGCAATGCCCGTTCCAGAGGTATGCTCTTTACTTCTCTTACGCCATTCTTTAGGATCTCATTCGCCCGCGATTGAATGGCATTGGTGATTTCCGTACCTGCCGGGCCTGCCGAAGGGGGATTGTACTTATAACCGCCATCCTGCGGCGGGTTATGCGAGGGAGTGATCACCACCCCATCTGCGCTGCTGCCTTTATGGGCAGCATTATAAGTCAGTATCGCATGTGATATGACCGGAGTTGGTGTGAAACCCAAAGTCTTCTGATAATAAACATCGACATCATTCGCGGCAAAAACTTCCAACGCGGTCACCTGGGCTACATCGGAAAGCGCATGGGTATCCTTGCCCAGGTAGAGTGGACCTCGAATTCCGTTTGCCTGGCGATACTCACACACCGCCTGACTTATCGCCAGAACATGATCTTCGTTGAAGCTGCCATCTGTGGAGGTTCCGCGATGACCGGAGGTACCAAAAGCCACCTTTTGGGCATTGACACTAACATCCGGATGAATAGAAAAATAACTTTCAAGCAAGTTATTAACATCAATTAGAATTTCATCAGGTGCAGGTAACCCTGCTAATGGATCAAGCACCATTTTTCCTCCTCTAATGGTTTCATTTTACAAATTCGCCAAAAACATTGCTTATTTTTACAAATAAAAATCTTAAAACCCAACCAACTGAAGCGCGCAGCGGAAACATGCGCTCTTCCTGATTATTCAATTTCTATCCAATCAATTATTCTCAGTCCATTATAGGTGATTATTTGCTGCACCATTAACTGGCGTGTAAACTCCTTTAATTAAGCAGCTTGAAAACGTGACGTGGTTTTTCAATTGCTCTTATTATTAATGCTTTGCCGATTGGCAAAGCATTAATCGTTCAATAACAGAATAGGAAATACCATCCTTTTATCAATCAAACCTTCTATTTTCTGCCCATTTCAAAATACAATTGGATTTTTCGCCACCTCAAGTACCGCCTGCTGGAAAGCATCCGCGGCAGCCTGGCAGGCGGATTGTTCCCCTGCAAGTATGGCACCCATATAATTGGTCTCGGAAGGCGGTGCCGTGAACGAAACAATGCGGACAGCCGCCATTTTCAAAGCCGCATCCAGTGCATAACTTCCTTCTAATGGAGGCGCAACAAGGTAAGCGACCGCAGATCCACGCGGAATATTGCACAGCGCTGAAAGATAACTGCCAGTTTGCGACAGCACATGCGCAAAAAAGGCAATACTGCCGTCTTCATTGGCTGAATACCATATCGCCTGATTAGTGAGGTACTTTTCAGCAGCCTCCAATCCGGCGCTGACCTCTGCTGGATTCGGCCCGGCCAGCATGGCAATGATTTCACCCGAAAGTTTGCCCGAGCCATGCCTGGCACCGGCGTAAAAAGAGTGCGCATACACGACCGCCACATCCGCCTTTTTGGTCGCTTCATCAATGGAGACATACAAAGCATCATCGTTATCGGCGGTGATGAGACCCAAACTTTTTTGGTGTGGTTGCAATTTTAATTGATCTGCATATTCCGCGGCCACATTTGGGATTAGCCGGATTGCCAGAGGTCTGGCATAAATTGGATCCAGAATTGCCATAATTACCTTTCGTTATCTTTCGTTATACGCATTTTTACACCCGATCCACGATTTTTGATCATTGTCTGTGCCAGCTGGACGGCATAAGCACCGGCTTCCAGCGGATTTGTACCGCCATTGTCAAAAATATTGCAGATCACTTCACGGTCCGCATCAGTATCCCCACTACGTGGCTGAAAGGCCATATAAGTACTCAACGATTCTGCGCGCCCCAAGCCGGGTCTCTCACCGATCAATAAGATGACCACGTCGGGTTCCAGTGCATCCCCTATATCATTCATTACGCCTACACGGCAGTGGTGGATAAAGAAGGGTGTTCCCTGCGAAAGTCCGGCGGACTGACATCCGGAGAGAAGCACAGGCAAAATTTTTGGAAGATTAACTTCAATCGCGATGGCGCTTAAGCCATCACCCACACAAATTTGTATATTTGGCTTCTTAATACAGCGAGCCTGCAGCTGCATTATGGCTTCGGCAGAGAGCTTTCTACCAAGATCTGGTCGCAGTAAATATTGTTTTTTACCTTCTGTGATCATTGTCTCCACTTGAAACAGGTCAAACTTTTTTAGTAATTTGGGGTCTACCTCGCGATACAATGCATCCTGAGTAATTGCAAAATCACTCTGGAACAATTGCAAGGTTTTAGTTTTTGGGCGATAGCCTGCTCTGCCAACCCCTAACCGTGCGTTGGTCGTTTCCATCAACATCAACAAACCATCTGGATCTGCCGCATTTTCGAGACCGGGAATGTATCGTTGAGCTGGCGTAGTTGGATCATCTAAATCAATAACCAGTTCAGTAGAAACATGCCCTTGGTTATGTGCTCTTATTGTCTGGCTGCTGTCTGCTTGTATTTTAGGTTTTGGTGAAGATGCCACCAAGCCTTCCGCTTTTAATTGACGCAAGACTGCTTCAATCAGCTCATCAAAGTGGTCATCATTCATTTGGAAGTCCTATTTAAGAAAATGGTCGCATCGCCAGCCTGAGCCGTAAATTTGTCTTGATGGGTAATTCCGAACGCCTCCAACCATTCTGCAAATTCAGGTGCTGGATGCAGACGAAAAGTTGATCGCAGTGTGGCTATATCATGAAAAGAGGTAGATTGATACGCCAGCATCGAATCATCCGCCATCGGCACACCCATAAAGAAATTACAGCCGGCAGCCGTCAGCAACATCGCCAAATTTTCGCTGGCATTCTGATCTGTTTTGGCATGGTTAGTATAACAAACATCACATCCCATTGAGATTCCGCTCAATTTGCCCATAAAATGGTCTTCCAGCCCAGCCCGATGGATCTGGTCAGTATCAAAGAGATATTCAGGACCGATAAACCCCACCACCGTGTTTACTATAAATGGCTCATAACGTCTGGCTAAACCATAATTTCGGGCCTCCAAAGTAAGTTGATCCCAACCGTTATGCGCCTCAGCGGAAAGGGCCGATCCCTGGCCAGTTTCAAAATACATAAAATTGGGTCCGGACGGGTAACAATGCTTTTTGGCGAGGGAATAAGCTTCATCCAGCAAGCCAACTGAGATCCCAAATGCTTCGTTACCTTTTTGAGATCCACTGATTGACTGAAACACCAGCCCGATTGGCGAACCTTTTTCCAGACAGCGCATTTGAGTGGTAATATGTGCCAGCACGCAAGTCTGGGTTGGGATCTTAAGTTGTTGAATGATTTCGTAGCTCATGTCCAATAAACGCGCAACGGAACTATAACTATCGTCGGCAGGGTTAATACCGATCACAGCATCTCCCACTCCATACGAGAGACCTTCATATATTGAGGCGCGGATTCCCTCGGGTGAATCGGTGGGATGATTGGGTTGCAGCCTGCTGGAAAGGGTTCCTTCCAGCCCAATGGTATTGGTACAATGGCGAACCACACGAATCTTCCTGGCTGCGTGAACCAGGTCCATATTACTCATTAACTTCGTGACCGCTGCCACTATTTCAGCAGTAAGTCCTCCCGAAATACTTAAGATGCGCTCTCCATCGGTATTATCATCCAAAATGAATTCCCGTAGCTCACCCACAGTCCATGAGTTGATTTGCTCGAATACTGCTTTGTCAAGTCCATCCTCAATTACGCGGGTAACTTCATCCTGATCATAATCAACGGCAGGGTTTTCGCGCAAAACCAACAAAGGGACGTGTCCAAGCACAATTTTGGCAGCCGCCCGTTCCACAGTTGAATTGGCTGCCAGACCTGCCAGACGATCACCCGATTTTTCTTCGTTTGCTTTACCCATCAAAACACGGATATCCGCAAATTCGTAGGTTTTTCCAAAAAGCTTGGTTCGTAAAAGCATATTAATCCTATAAATTAATGTGAAAAGACAAGTGTCTTCACAACCAGGGGCACTACACGTCCATCCATCAGTGGCACACCAATATCAATATAATCACCCTCTGCCAACCCAACCTGATCAATTATCAAAATCGGTCGGTTGCCCACCAATCCTTTTATGGTTTGACCGATCACACGGGCATAGTCCATTCTGGTTACTACGATCAACGGTAAGGATGGAGAAAGATTTTGCATAAATTCTGCCAAATTGGTCGTCAATAATATCATTTGATCGTAATCCAGGACCTGGTCAAAATCAAGGCAAAGTGCAAAATTGACCGGATTGCTTTTTATATCCCAACGTTGAGCTGCCAATTGAAGTTCCAACTGAATACGATCGCCTGTTGCCTCAAGATCACCGATAGAGAATTCAGGCAATTCCACACGGACGATCGGTACATTTTTGAGAGGTAAGATAGAATTATCCGCCCAGATTGTGGAACCGGAAAGTGTTACCGTCTGGGAACTGGCCCCCAAAACAGTAGCCCTCTGGGTTTCACCCGGACGAACGATCAGTCTTTCCATAAAATTTGAATTCATTCGCAGGCTTTCAGCCAAAAGCGGACCAATATCTCCGTGCCGGTTAACATCTGCAACGCTGCGAATATTAAGCGGATCATAAAAATAATAACCAATTCCACCCGAAAGCATCAAAGTGTGGCTTTTCGATACCGGATGAATAGGTGCTGTTTGATAATACTTCTCTGCCCTGGGATCGGTTTTCCCTGCCACCAGTTGATCGGCTAATTCTGCCATACGGTCGCAAATTATCCGTAACTGCTCGAGATCTGGCCGGTCACCAGTGTGTAAGCTCAAGCCACATTCATCAGACAACTTCTGTCCGATGGCATTGATATGGGTAATCACACCCGCATCCATCTCGATGACTCGTCCGCCAAAGCTCATTGCGGACGAGGCGATATAATCTCCCTGTCGAAAAACGGCACAATTAGCACTCCCCCCGCCAATATCGAGGTTGATCACGGTAGTGAAATGCTTGCGAGAATAAGCCGCTGTCCCCGAGCCCCTGCCAGCAATCATTCCTTCCAAATTTGGCCCGGCAATCGTCACCACAAATTCGCCTGCCAGCTTTGAAATTACGTTTAAAACCTGATCTGCATTTTGTTTCCGGGCAGTTTCACCCGTAATAATAACCGCACCGGTTTCCACTTGTTGCGGTTTGATTCCAGCACGGCGAAATTCATCCTCCAGCAATGCGGATATGCGCATCGCATCGATCGTAGAATGATCGATTAATGGAGTGAAGGTGATATCACTGGTGTATATGATTTCGCGATTGGCTATATCAATACGCGGAATCTGGCCCGGTCGTGCAATTTCCATAACGGATAGGCGGCTGAAGATAACCTGTGTTGTTGTGGTGCCTATATCGATACCAACACTAATTATTTGACGATCGCTTGCCATCATCTACCTTTCAAAAGGCTGTAATAATTTCCAGTACTAATTGTACGGGAAATCCTGGATTTCTGCTGATTGATCTCCCCATCAGCCAGGTCATTTCAGGCGCGAATAATACATCCACCTCATTCAGTCCTTTAGCTATCTTGGGGATACTTGAATAAACCGATAGAAGGAAATCTGAACTTATGACTATCCTGGAGGGTTAAGTCTTTCACTGTGATTATCAAAACTATTGTTCTCAAGCAGTTTGTTTGTTACACTCAGAGAGAAATTGATCTTTGATTATTGAACAAGGAGAAAAGTGCATGAGCTTAGAAAATTATCAATCAAAAGTGAAGAGTAGTATTTGGAAAAGTTTAGCACAGAGCGGCATCTCGTTGGCTGGTCTGACAGCTGAAAAACAGAATAAATTGGTAGACCAGTTAAGTGAAAATGTGCTTTTATTAGTGAACGAGATTCTGGATGAAGCGGCGAAGGATTTCAAACCAGGTGATTTGAAAGACAATCTCAATAATGATAATGAATTGGTGATCTGGGAAGGGCGTCCATTTCTCTCGCTGGTGGAATTTTATACACTGACCAATGAAAGAATCAAAATTACAAAAGGAATGATAGGCAAAGACATAGAAAGCTTCGAATTGATTCGCGTTCAGGATATGGATATCACGCAGAGCCTGGGTGAACGCATTATGGGGATCGGCGATATCCGCATAACAGGAGCAGATACTTCAAACCCAACAGTCGTTCTCCGCAACATCCACCAACCCAATGAAGTTTATGAAATCTTGCGAAAAACCTGGTTGGCAGCCCGCAAAAAATATGGTCTCATCTTCCGCGAGGAAATGTAGGGTTAATTTTAAGCGGAATTTGTGACTTGCCTTTCTGAATTAACATATCTGGCTAAAAATAATTCTGTTGTAGATGATTTTTGCATCAAAATGGTTATGTCAGAAAATGCGACGATAAATTCGAACCAAGGTGAAAACAACTACCTTTTACTCTGAAGACTTTCAATATCAGAAACCCCAGTACAGAGTCATTGGCGAAATAATCGGCTTCACAATTAAAACGCACGCAAATATTGGTCCGGAATAGGTCCTCTTTTATGGACTTCGTCTGCGGCTGTTAATGCCCAATAGGGATTGCGTAACAGTTCACGCCCAAGGAGTACAATATCTGCCCGTTCGTTGCGTATGATCTCATCTGCCTGCATTGGGGATGTAATCAAGCCAACGGCAGCTGTGGCAATCCCGGCTTGCTGGCGAACTGCTTCAGCTATCGGCACTTGATAACTGGCACCCAGTGGAATTCTCGCCAGGGGTGTATTTCCTCCGGAAGAACAATCGATCAAATCGACACCATGAGATTTCAAAATTGCAGCCAATCTGACTGAATCCGCCAACGCCCAACCGCCTTCTTCCCAATCTGTACCAGAAATGCGAACTGTTAATGGCAGGTCATCCGGCCATTCAATCTGTACTGCAGCGACAACCTGTAATAGAAACCGAATCCGGTTCTCGAAACTACCCCCAAATTCATCTTCTCTACGGTTTGATAAAGGCGAGTAAAAATTATGGATCAGATAGCCATGAGCCGCATGGACCTCCATCCATTGAAAGCCGGCCTGCCATGCTCGCCGGGCAGCAATTTGAAATGCAGAAAGGACCGATTGGATATCAACATCAGTCATCTCCTCTGGTATCTGGTGGGATTCACTGAAGGCAATTGGGCTGGCCGATTTGGACTGCCACCAGTCAGATTCGTCAACTTTGATTGGCAAACCGCCGTCCCAGGGGCGCTGCGTACACGCCTTGCGGCCTGCATGGGCTAACTGAATGCCGGCAACTGCCCCATTCTGACGAATAATATCGGTGACTTTTTGCAGCGGTAAAATGTGCTTATCTGACCAGATACCAACGTCATAGGGTGAGATGCGCCCGGCAGGCTCGACTGCAGTCGCTTCACTGATGATCAACCCAACCCCTCCAGCCGCGCGAGTTCCCAGGTGAAGCACCTGCCAGTCATTGGAAAAACCATTCTGGTAACTATACTGGCACATCGGCGACAAACCGATGCGGTTTCGTAAGGTCACATTGCGAAGTGTAAAAGGATCATATAAATTGGGCATTATCTCTCCGTGATCTTTAATATTCTTTTTTGCTCTGGATGTATATCAATTATTACACAAACGGAAAAGTCTATTTCTACAAACTCAAGAAGACGGATAAAATGCGGGTGATATCTGAACCGCTGATCCGACATGGGGTTTCTGCAAAAATTTCGTAATACGATATTTTTGCAGAAAGAAAACCGAGAATTTAGAATGGTTGAGAGATCATCAAATTCTACTATCCGACTGTTTTTTCCACTCCCTCAAGATAGCGAATTTACCCCTACCTTCAGTAATTGAGGAAAAGCAGTCCAACAATAGGCTGACGTTCAGAATCGAAATATTATTATCAATTATTGTTCACGGGTAGAAAAAAAGACCGCCAAAATCAAGTGGCAGCCTTTCCCTGGTTTTTAATGAAATATATATTAACGGACGATTGCTTAACTGAGAAGCTGCCTTGCTCTGGCAACTGCCCGGCTGGCATCCTCTGCAAAACCGTCTGCACCGATCTGGTCAGCGTAGTTTTGGGTGATCGGTGCTCCGCCAATCATCACTTTTACCTGATCACGTATACCGGCCTCTTTCAAAGCCTCGATTGTGGTTTTCATATTGGTCATCGTAGTGGTCAACAAAGCCGACATGGCAATGATTTGTGCACCAGATTCTTTTACTGCTGTGATAAAGCGTTCCGGACTGACATCAGTGCCCAGGTCTATAACCTCAAAGGCAGCTCCTTCCAACATCATGGCGACCAGATTTTTGCCAATATCGTGCAGATCACCCTTTACGGTGCCGATCACAATCTTGCCTGGCGATTGGACATCATCTTCGCTCAAATAAGGTTTGAGTAATTCCAATCCTTTTTGCATGGCTCGCGCTGCAATCAACATTTCCGGCACAAAGTATTCACCCTCCTCGAACAAGCGGCCGACCTCACCCATGGCCGCAATCATACCTTCGTTTAATATTTTCGCAGGTCCGACGCCTGCAGACAGAGCTTGCTCAATGGACTCAACCACCAACTTCGCATTTCCATCCAAAATACCTTCAAAGATTTTTTCCAACTCAGTCGCCATTCTTTACCATCCTCTCGCTGTTTTGCTTTAATACCGCGCGTTCATTAAAGCTATTAGGAATTATAATGCAATTAAAATAAAATATGCTAAAATATTGACAACGTTGTCTTTGCCTTGCTTATGAATCAAACCCTATCACCAAAGTTTATTATCGACTTTGAACCAGTCGGAAAAAGAGTAAGCCTATCCAATGATCAAACCCTGATGGATGCGGCCTTATTGGCCGGGCTTGATCTGATTACCTCTTGTAATGGGTTAGGCGTATGTGCCTCCTGTAAAGTCACAATTGTACGCGGCACCGCCTCAGGTTTGACTGCCCAGGAACTAAACAAATTATCCGCATCAGAGATTAATGCAGGCATCCGCCTGGCCTGCCAGGTAAAACCATGTGCGAATATGCGTGTTTTTGTACCGCCGGCATCCCTGCTACAAGGACAGCAATTGCAGATCGATGGTCACCAGAACCAGATCTCGCTTAATCCGGCTGTCTCCGCCTTTGATCTTGACCTTCCGCCCGTAAAAAAAGATGATACCCGCAGCATCTGGCGACGATTGCAAGAGGCCAGCCATTCCGCAGGTGTTGACCTGCAATTAATTAGTTTAGATCTGCTGCGAAAGTTACCCGATTTGATAAAGTCTGATGGCGCGAGCATTCGCGTTGTGCATTACGCTGATCGGCTAATCCAGATTCTTCCATCTGGAAGTACCTATTACGGCCTTGCATTCGATATCGGCTCTACCAAAATTGCTGCCTATTGGGTTGATTTGGCCAGCGGTGCTACCATTTTGCAGACGGGCATGATGAACCCGCAGATCTCCTATGGCGAAGATGTAGTCAACCGAATTGCCTATGCTAATCTCAGCGTACACAATCTACAACAATTGCAGACTGTTTTGATCAATTCCATCAATCAGCACATTCAGGAAACCTGCACCCATCTGGCTATTGACCAGCAGCAGATTGTTGACCTCGTGGCTGTCGGCAACAGCGCTATTCACCATCTATTACTGGCAATTCCGGTATGTTCCCTCGGAGAAGCGCCATACGCTCCTGTCAGTCACACAGCCTTACAGTTACCTGCCATTGACCTTGGCCTGCAGTGCGCATCCGGTGCCATGATCTATTTGCCACCATTGATTGCCGGCTATGTAGGCGCGGATCATATTTCTGCTCTGGCTGCAACCCGATTTGACCAAATGCAAGAAACCGCGTGTTTGATCGACGTGGGCACCAATACAGAGATCAGTCTGATCCATCAGGGACAGATGAGCGCCTGTTCATGTGCCTCCGGCCCTGCCTTTGAAGGTGCTCATATCCATGACGGCATGCGGGCAGCCCCCGGAGCAATTGAAAAAGTAAAAATTAAGGGTGACGAAATATTGATATCCACCATCGCGGATCGCAATCCGGTCGGTATTTGTGGTTCCGGCATCCTATCTGCAGTAGCAGAGATGCAGAAAAATGAAATCATCGACTCACGCGGGGTGTTTCAGAGTCGACACCCATTAACTCAGCAAGAGGATAAACAAAAATTCCTGATTGTGGCGGAACGCAGAGAAGGTGGGCTTAATCATCCCATCCGCATCACCCGACATGATGTTCATGAAATACAATTAGCCAAAGGCGCAATCCGCACCGGCATTGAGGTACTTTGCAAACAAGCTGGCATTTCTGCTCAGGAAATCAAGCAATTTTTCATCGCAGGAGCATTCGGCAGCCATCTCGACATTGACAGCGCAATCACGATTGGGATGTTTCCGGATGTGGATCAGGAGCGATACCACCAGATCGGTAATGCCGCCGGGGTGGGTGCCAAAGAAATGCTGGTCAATAAGGATCAGCGCCTCCTTTGTGAAGACTTGCTTCCGAGAATCAATTACATCGAATTAACCTCACAACCTGGTTTTCAAGATCTATACGTCAGTGCGTTAATGTTAGAGAAAAGTGGTCAGCTTGACTCAACGTTTTAAGGTCATCGCATGTGAATCACTGGCACGCTCTGTATACGCTTTCAGCGCAACTTCGCCGAATCAGGTGGATATTGAGATGCTAACAATTGGCATGCATGACCACCCTCATTCATTACGTGAGAAAATTCAGAAAGAAATTGACGCATGTGAGGGTTTGGGCTACGACGCCATTTTGCTGGTATACGGTCTCTGCGGGCGTGCAACCGATGGTCTGATGGCCCGCGAAACCCCTTTGGTAATCCCCCGAGCGCATGATTGCATCACATTATTATTAGGAAGCCGTAACGCTTATTTGCAGCAGCAAAACGACCACCCCGGCACGTACTGGTATTCACAGGATTATCTCGAAAGGAGCGCCCGCTATGGCCAGAGCATGGCGCTGGGTAGCGCATCAAGCGACGACAGGCAGACATTATATAACCAGTATGTTGAAAAATATGGTCGCGAAAACGCTGATTATTTGATTGAAATCATGGATTCATGGCAAAAACATTACGAGCGGGCCGTGTTGATTGAGACTGAATTTGGCGTGTCTGCTGAAATATTGGCTAGGGCTAAAGCGCACACGGAACAACAGGGCTGGCGGCTTGAAAAAATGCCGGGTGATCTGCGAATTGTAAAAAAATTGATAAACGGAGAATGGGACCAGGATTTCTTAATCGTCCCACCTCGCCAACGCATCCAAATGCAAAACGATGAAGATATTATCACCGCAATGGGAATCTCTTATTATTCTGATCGCTAGCAAGTTTGAAAATCCCAGGGGATGCGTTCTGCCCTTCCCAGGACAGAAAATCACCCGCCTTTAAGTTGATTTATGCCTGAAAAGCGAATAAACTTTACCTATCCCGCAAATAAGAAAGAAACAATTATGCTGGCAACAGAATTCAATTCCTACCTTCTGCAGAAAAAAACATGGGTGATCGATGGCGCAACAGGCACCAATCTTCTCCAACGCGGTTTGCCGGCCGGATCGGCGCCGGAGACCTGGCTGCTTGAAAACCCGGATGGTATCATCCAGTTACATCGCGATTTTATCGAAAGTGGTTCAGATATTATCTTAACCTGTACATTTGGGGGCACTCGCACCCGACTGGCGCATGCCAACCTGGGTGAGCAGGTGGAAGAAATTAACCACAGGGCAGTGGAGCTGGCACGAAAAGCTGCTGCAGGCTCAACCTGTCTGGTTGCAGGTTCGATTGGACCGAGCGGAGAAATGCTGGAGCCTTACGGTTCGCTTTCAGCGGAAATTGCCTTCGATATTTTCCAACAACAAGCCATGGCTTTATTGTCAGCTGGTGTCGATTTGCTGGTGATAGAGACTCAGTTCGATCTCAACGAGGCGCAGGCAGCCATCCAGGCAGTCCGTTGTCTGTCTGAGATTGCTTTAGTGGTTTCATTCAGCTACGATCGCGGTAAACGAACAATGATGGGCTTGAAACCAGAATCCGTGGTTTCAGCGTTGGCAGGCATCAACATACAGGCAATTGGTGTCAATTGTGGCAAAAGTCTTGAAACCAATCTGGAAGTGTTGCGGGAATTAAATGAACTCACCACGCTTCCGCTCTGGTTTAAACCAAATGCAGGTGCTCCGCAAGTGGATGAATTGGGCAGGACTCATTACCATATTTCGCCACAAGAAATGGGAGCACAGGCGAAAATTTGGGTGGAAAATGGTGCCAGGCTGGTAGGCGGCTGTTGTGGCACAAGCCCAGCACACTTGCAGGCTATCGCTCACGCAGTGCATGTAGATTAAGTTTCAAATAGATCCGCGCCGGATGATTTCAGTTGGCAATATCACCTGCCGGTTTATCAAAGGTCGCCTTTCTACCAGGTCAACCAGCATCTGTAAGGCGTTTTCTACAATGCCCTCGATTGGATATTTGACCGCACTGATTCCAGGCCAAACCTGATCGCTGATGCCAAGGTCACCAAAAGCTGCCAGGGCTATCTGCTGCGGAACAGAAATCCCGAGTTCGTTAAGCACGTACAACGCTCCTGCAGCCGATTCATCGCTGAGTGCGAACAAAGCGGTAGGCGGGTTGTCCAATTTCAGTAAGATGCGCGCGGCCGTAAGGCCTCCGGCGAAGTTATTCTCTGAATCGGCCAGTAAGGTTTCATCGCAAACCAGGCCATTTTTTTCGAGTGCAGCCCGGTAGCCGAACAGCCGATCAAGGCTCGGACGCTGGTTGCGGTAGCCTAATAAAAGTCCAATGCGTCTGTGACCCTGGTGAATCAGGGTTTCCGTCATCTGATATGCTCCGGTAAAATCCTCGGCGGAAACGTATGGAGTTCCGCCGGTTGGATTCAAAGGAGCAATATGCACCTGTGGCAAACCGGAGCGTTTAATTAGATCCGTCAGGAAAGGATCACTGTCGCAAGGGGGCGTGGTAATCACACCATCAATGCGGTTTTGTTGGATTAGATTGGCAATTTTTTTGCGTGAGCGTGAAAAGGAAGGGTAATATGTTTGCACCAGCACATCATAATCCCCCTCATAACCCACATCCAGTACTTTTGATAACAGAGTGGATTGAAATGAGCCGGAAGCATGTAATAGTAAGCAAATAACGTAAGAACGTTTCTGTACCAGCCGGCGCGCAGATAAATTGGGGCTATAGCCAGTTTCTTGAATGGCTGCCAACACTTTTTCACGCAAATCTGAACGAACATGCGGCTCGTTATTGACCACCCGCGAGACTGTTTTGATAGAACATCCGGCTTGTTTGGCTACATCCAGAATAGTGATTGACAATCGATCCTCACAATCATTTGGAACTATTTATAAATAATTTGGATCTCACGTCATCCCTTTCCTCTAAGCAAACTATGAGTAATTCGGGATATCCCACCGTGGGAATGACTTTGGGCTCAGTCTTGCGGTAAGTTCTGCAACAAAATCCCCGCCTTCAAATCATCTTTGCGTCATTCTACAATTTATCTATAGAGCAATATTATAACAAAGACCACTACAATCTCATCATAAGAAAAGTCGGTCGAAAATAATGTTGACAACGTTGTCAACATACGCTACAGTTAGCATTAATTTGTACGAGAGTGAGAGTGTATTTATGAACCCGGCTTCTTCACATACCCGCAATGGAAAAGAATTGATCTTGAATGTTCTCAATCACCATCCCGGAAAAACGATTCCATGGGTACCGTTTGCCGGTGTCCATGTTGGCAAGCTTAATGGCTACACAGCCACAGAGGTGTTGACCGATCCGGCCAAGTTACTGGAGTGCCTGCTGTTAGCCAATAAGATCTATGCTCCTGACGGCCAGCCTGTGGTCTTCGACCTTCAGGTGGAAGCTGAAATCCTCGGCTGCCCGTTGCTTTGGGTGGATGATTCCCCCCCTACGGTTATTTCTCATCCTTTACAAAATGACTTATCCATTCCCCAGCAGCTGCCAAAGGCGGAGGATGGACGCCTGCCAATGATATTGTCCGTTATGCGCGCGATGAAAAAGCAAGTTGGTGAAAACACGGCGCTTTACGGACTGATCACCGGCCCATTCACGCTGGCCGCCCACTTACGTGGTACGGAAATCTTCATGGATATGATGGATAACCCGCAATATGTCATTGACCTGCTCGCCTACACGGAAAAGGTGGCCGAGATTATGGCAGGTCTCTATATTCAGGCCGGAATGGATATTATCGCCGTGGTTGACCCAATGATCTCGCAAATCTCTCCACGCCATTTTAAACAATTTATGAGTTCTCCTTTTTCAAGCCTGTTCAATGCGATTAACTCACAAAATGTTTTCTCTGCCTTTTTTGTCTGTGGAGATGCCACCAAAAATCTGGAGGTAATGTGTCAAACCAAACCAGATTGCATCGCTGTCGATGAGAACATTAATATGGTCACTGCTCAGGCTATCACTAATCAGTACAACATCACTCTGCAAGGAAATATTCCATTAACCACCCGTATGCTTCTCGGACGCCAGGAAGACAATATGGAGTATGTAATTTCTTTGCTCGATTCACTCGAACACCATAACTTGATCATCTCACCCGGATGTGATATGCCTTACGATACCCCGGTTGAGAACGTTATTGCGGTCGCAGAGGCTATTCGCAATACTGAACAAACCCGCTTAATTTTAGAAAATTATAAGGCGGATGACCTTGATCTTGAATCGGTCATCCTGCCTGATTATGCCAATCTTATTCGACCTTTATTGGAAGTCTTCACCCTTGATTCCGCCTCCTGTGCTGCTTGCAGTTATATGTTGGCAGCGGCAGTCCGCGCTGAGCAATCCATGACGGGCCAGGTAGATCTGGTGGAATACAAGATTACCAAAGCCGAAAATATTGCGCGACTGAAGAAAATGCAGGTTCAGAACCTACCAGCCATCCTGATCAATGGTGAGCTGCGCTTCAGTTCATTGATTCCAAGCCAGCAAGAATTAATCAGCGCTATTCAAGAGTACAAGCGTAATTAAGCTTGTTTCCAGGAAAAACAGTGAGCTTTTGTTTAATTTTAATTAAATAGGACCTAAATAAACCACTTCAAATAAGATACCATCCGGGCTGTCAAACATGTCTTGGTAATAGGTGCAATCTGCGACAGAACTGAATTCAGGACGATGCCTGGGTGTATTAAATAAAGCATCAATACCGATTTCATGCAAATAGACCGCCACACGATCTACATCCGCAATCGATTCAGAGTTGAGGGCAACATGATTTACACCATTGGCACCATAATCATTTAAGCTGAACTTTGTTTTTTCGCTGAACCAGAGACTGGCGCCGTCTTTACTGGCCATGCCAAGATAAGCGGGTTCATGATGGAGAACATGCCAGCCAAGAAAGTTAAAGAGATTCAGGTAGAATAGCTGATTGTTAAGATCTATATTGAATTGAATATGACTAAAAGTTGTCTTCAAGGATAACTCCTCAGTAAATTAGGGTTTTTCAGCTCATCCCATTTTACGGAAATCATATCCGGAAGTAAATCCCTTTTAGATCGACTGCATAAGCTGGTCACACACAGTGGTAGACAAAACAACAGAGTACCAAATTTTACCCTGATAACAATAGAGCTATTTCGTTTTTTCCAATTTCGAACCCAAAATTCACAAAAAAATATGTAGTATTTCCTTACTCATTTGGACTGCTCAGGAAGCTGCAAAAACAGGGGATGTTAAGCATAGCTATACAGTGATAATTACCGCTTGACAAAATTGTGCAATTTAAGTTATGTTATATTTGGATTAAATTATCTTTAGAAGCTCCACAAATAATTACAAATCGCTCATCGCGCTAACACCTTCAATACCACCCTGCTTATTCCAAAGGAAACCGATTATGAGCTCTTCATTCTATTTTCCAACCAAATTAATTGTCTCATCTGATTCAACCGCTGATTTATTAGCGGAGTTAAAAGATGCAAATAAAGAAGGGGTCTTTGTCGTCACCGATCAAGGTATTATGCAAGCGGGCATCGCCGCCAAAATCCTGGCCGGATTGCAATCAGCCGGCTTTTCCGCCTCTGTTTACGCAAACGTGCCAGGCAACCCGAATATTCCAGATGTCAAGTTGGCACTTGCGGCTGTTGAGAAGCGCAGCATCAGCCATGTCGTCGCAATTGGCGGCGGATCGGTGCTTGATACAGCCAAGGCGATTGGCATTTTGTTGGCAGACCCCTATCTGAATTATGAAGATGTTCAATGGCGGCGCCAGCAAATCAGCAAAGGTTCTTTACCCGTGATCGGAATTCCCACCACAGCTGGCACGGGCAGTGAAGTTACACATGTTGCTGTAATTGGTGATAGTAATGGATTTAAAATGGGTGTGTTGCACCCCTCACTATTCTTGAAAACTGCCATCATTGATGGCAGCTTAATGATCTCCCTTCCTCAACGCCTGACAGCAACAACCGGTATGGATGCCCTCGTGCATTCCATTGAAGCTTTTCTCAGTAAAAAATCGAATTCAACTGCAGATATCTTTGCCCTGGGGGCCATTCGCACTATCGTTAAATGGCTGCCGATCGCTTTCCATAATGGTACTGACCTGCAGGCGCGCCAGGAAATGGCACTGGCCGCTACCTGGGCAGGGATTGCTTTCGATCAATCTTCGCTCGGTCTGGTACACGCATTGGCAGGTCCTTTATGCGGCCAATACCACTTGCATCACGGGCTGGGAGTAGCCGTGCTCTTACCGGCAACCCTTGGCTTTAATGCAAGTGCAATTGAACCCACCCGCTGGCAATTATTACGCGATGCTTTACAGTTGCCTGAAAGTGCTGAACCTGTCATGCTGGCCGATTGGGCGCGTGATTTCTTGCAGAAGGTAGAGATGCCTTTGCATCTCGCCGATCTGGGATTGACGTCCGACGCCATCCCTGCAATCGCTGAAAACGCTACAAAAATGGCCATGATTGGCTTTAATGTCCGTTCTGCCACGCTGGAAGACTGCAAGATGGTGCTCGAGGCGGGTTTATGAAAATTCTGATTGTTAATCTCTCCAAGGGAATAACCACTGAACGCAAGTTGGATAATCCATTAGCCGGCGGACGTTTACTTTCCAGCCAATTGGTGACTGAATTTGTAGATCCTTTGTGTGATCCTCTCAGCCCTGAAAACGCGCTGGTGTTTGCCTGTGGGCCACTTGCCAACATGCGCACGTCCACCGGCTCACGCTTATCCGTTGGCTGCAAAAGCCCATTAACGCAAGGGATCAAGGAAGCCAATGCAGGCGGAATGGCTGGTGATTCCATCGCCGGCCTGGGCTATCGAGCAATTGTGTTTCTGGGTGCAATCCCAGCAGGTAAAAAAAGCGTCTATATTCTGGATGAAAATGGGATTCACACCAATGATGAGGCTGCCCAGGCGTGTTGGGGGATGGGCAATGAAGAGACTGCGCAGACGCTCTTTTCACAATTTGGAAATGATTTCTGCATCATCAGCATCGGCCAGGCTGGCGAGATGCTTTACCGCGCCGCGGGAATCGCCGTAACCGATGCCGAAGGGAATCCGTTTCGTCTGGCTGCCCGCGGAGGTGTAGGAGCAGTGATGGGTTCCAAAGGTTTGAAGGCTATTCTTCTGCGAAGACCGGATAAAGCCGGTTCTACATTGGACAAAGATGCGCGCACGCAGGTAACAGCTTTCAATAAACATGTTGCCACAAGTGATCGTGTGAAAGTCTTGCGGGAATATGGCACTGCCTCAACCGTCATGCCAGTTCAGGTAATGGGTGGCCTGCCGGTTCGTAATTTCAGCAAAGGGCAGCTCCCTGATGCCGAACCCATTGGGGCGGATAATATGCGCAGACTTATTCTTTCGCGTGGTGGGAAAGGCCGTCCAACGCACGCCTGTATGACCGGCTGCGTTATCCAATGCTCGAATGCATTTCCAGACGAAGCTGGCGATTTATTAGCTGCCCCGGTCGAATTTGAAACCATCGGCCTGTGTGGCTCTAATCTTGAAATCATCTCCCTGGATGAAATTGGGCAAATCAATCGACTTTGCAATGATTACGGTCTGGATACCATTGAAGTAGGCGCTGCACTGGGAGTGATGATGGAGGCAGCCGAACAACCGCAGCTGCCTGAGCGTGTAAGTTCGCACATAAAGAAAGAGGAACTGCCACGATTCGGTAATGCAGCCAGCGCCCTGACAGCATTGCTGCAAGTTCCACAGGACACTTATCTCGGCCGACTGGTCGGCAATGGGGTTGTTTATGCCGGTGAGACTCTCGGCGTCAAGCATATACCGGCTGTCAAAGGTCAGGCGATGAGTGCCTACGATCCAAGGGTAGTAAAAGGCACGGCGGTTACCTATGCAACCTCTCCACAAGGGGCGGATCATACTGCCGGGTTGACCGTTTTCTTCCCGGTTGATCATCGTGACCCATCCAATGCAATTGCCCTCTCCAAAAAGGCGCAAATACAACGTGCAGCCTATGACGCCCTTTCACTTTGTGCCTTTAATACCAGCGCTACAGGTCAACGCCCCGATATTGTTATCAACATGCTAAAAGGTATCTATAATATTGATCTACCCGATGATTGGATGGATAGAATCGGCCGCCAGGTAATCGATGTAGAATTGGCTTTCAATAAAGCAGCCGGCATGACTGAAAAAGATGATCGCATTCCTGATTACTTTCACACCGAAGCTCTTTTGCAGCCAGTTGAAAGCGTTTTTGATGTACCAACTGCAGAGATGGATCGAATTTGGGATTGATAGCAACCACTGCAGACACACCAGGTCAACGCTGAATAGCAAACAGACAGGACAATTTGGACAATTCATACGAAGTCATCATCATCGGTGGCGGTTTTCTCGGCCTCACAAGCGCTTACGAGCTGGCAAAGCAAGGCGTAAAGACCCTGCTTTTAGAAGCAGGCGATATTGGTGGTGGTACCTCTGGTTCTTGTTCTGGACGAGCACAGGTTTGCGAAGGGCTTCTTGACCCCCTCAATCTGCAACTGATTGTCGACGGACTGGCATGCTTTGAAAACCTCGAGGAAGAGTTAGGCTTCAATTTTGAATGGCGTAAAAGCGGCTTGTTCTTAATTATCAGAACACAATCTTCCAAACAACACTGGGAACAGCGCCTGCCAATCCTCAATGCCAATGGAATTTCTACAGAAATTATCGATCGATCCACACTGCAAAAAGCTGAGCCAAATATGAACACCAATAACTTGTTTGGCGCAGTTTACACCCAGGAGGGCATGCTCAATCCATTAAAATTCTCACTTGGATATGCAGCTGCAGCCCGCCGTAGAGGAGCCAAAATCCAGGGAAATACAAGGGTAACCGGTTTACAGGTGGAAAATTCACGGGTAGTCGCGCTCAAAACCGCCCAGGATACGTTCTACTGCAATCAACTTGCGGTAATGACCGGAGCCTGGGTACCAGAGATTACCCGCATGGTCAACTTCGAAGTTCCAATCTACCATACCCACGCTGAAGCACTTGTGACAGAACCTCTTCCCCCTGTTATCTTCAACAATATTGAAATTTCCGATTTCTACGATACCATCCATGGGAAGCAACGCGCAGTTGCAATCGGTATCCACCCAGATTTGCACGGGTCAATCGATATTACTGAGGCAGTCACCCGCACCGATCAATTCCACAAAGGTGTCAGCGCCTGGGGAATAACCTCCCTGGCTCAGGAATTTATTGCCCTATACCCGGGTTTGGCAAACGCCCGCATCGTCCGTGGTTGGGGCAGACCGACCAGCTTTACATCTGACGAAGAGCCTCTAATTGGTTGGCTGCCAGGTGTGGAGAATCTCTTTATTGCGGCCAGCTTAATGGAGACCATTACAGTTCTTCCAATTTTGAGCAAGTGGATTGCACTGATGCTGCAAGGGAAATCCACACCTGTCTCCTTAAGCCAATATTCACCGGCACGTTTCTTTTAATTATTGACTTTCCCGTATACTTAATCCAAACTATTTTTTCAATTTTTTTCTGATAAAAAATGCGATCAGAAAACAAACTCAGCAGAAGAGGCGGTTAAATGGAATTTACAGGATATCTTGATTTTTGGTTCACTGATAAGCCATTATTAGAACGAGTAAAACCATTTGTAGATCTGGGAGTCAAGCGTCTGGATGTATGGTGCTGGCGCATGATCGATATAGCAGGTCTGTCAGATGAGTGTAAATGCCAGGGTGCAAATATTAATTCCACGTTTGATGAAGCCATGGGTTCTCTGGCTGACCCGACTGATAATGATAAAACATTGCAGAGCTGGGCGGAGAGCCTGGAGATGGCAGACCGATATGGAGTCGAGCATCTCTTTATTTTTTCCAACCAGATTGATATTGAAGGTGGAAAAGAATGGACCCGCCGCTTATCTGGCAACGTTCCGCCTGCGGTCCAGTATGCCAATTTATTAAGTCAAACGGAGAAAATCCTGAAAATGGTGGAGCAAACGCATGTTGAAGTGTGGGTTGAAGCGTTAAATACATTCCCCATTCAGGGTGATGTGCTTGTTCATGACCATGAGCTGGCGGCAGATTGGGTTAGGAGGATGGACCATCCCCAATTTCGGCTTGCATTTGATTGTTATCACCAACAGCGCACAGCCGGAAATATCATCCATGGTATGGAAGCCTATTATGGACTTTACCCAACATTCCATATCGGCGATGTGCCCACCCGCCAGGAACCAGGCACAGGTGAAATTAATTTCCCAAATCTGGTAAAGAAATTAAAAGAACTTGGCTTTGATGGTTTGATCGGAATGGAATTTAAGCCGTCCGCTGCCGAAAGCGAAGTTTTTGAGAAAGTAAAAAAGATGTTTCTGGCCTGATCGCGGCCTGATCATAGCCTGCTTGCCATTAGTTCGAAATGTTTGCTAGACTCGATTTAATGATTAAGGAGAAAAAATGAATATTGACTCAAAAACCGCGTTAATCACCGGGGGAGCTGTTCGGGTTGGTAAAGCAATCTCGCTGGAGTTGGCCAGGGCGGGTGCTAATGTGATCGTGAATTATAGTTCCAGCAGTGAAGAAGCCCGCGAAACAACCCGCGAAATCGAAGCCCTGGGCAGAAAAGCACTGGCAATTCAGGCGGATATTTCAAAGTGGGACGAAGTTCAAGCCATGTTCAGCGAGATTCACCAGAAAATGGGGATGGTGGACATTCTGATCAATAGTGCATCTCCCTGGAAGCGATCACCGGTACCAACCACTTCCATGGATGCCTGGCACTTTGTCACCGGTGTTCAAATCAATGGTGCCTTCTACGTTTCAAATCTGGCGGCCATTGATATGCTAGCTTCACAAGAAGGGGCAATCGTTAATATTGTAGACCTTTCTGCATGGGAGGCCTGGCCAAACCTGACAGCACACGCGGTTGGTAAATCGGCACTACTGGCAATGACCCGCCAATTTGCACTGGAGTTACAGCCATATATCAGGGTGAACGCAATTGTGCCTGGGCCAGTGCTTCCACCGCCAGATTACAGTGAAGAGCAGATCGAAAAAGCCGCCGCCAGAACTCTGCTCAACCGATGGGGGACTCCGCAAGATATTTCCAAAACAGCTAAATTTTTGATTGAGTCCGATTACATCAACGCGGAATTTATCACTGTTGATGGTGGGGAACGGTACGGCCGTCGTAAAAAGCAATCTGTTAAATAAACACACGAATTGCATTTAACGAATGGTTTCTTTTCTGGGAAAAATATTTTTTATTCGCATTTATTCAGAAACGAAGATGCTTCCAAGGATGCAACGCTGATTTTTTGTCTGAAAATTAAAATTGTTCCTCCAGATAAGAATAGAGAATCATTGAGGATTTTTACCAACCAATCGGTCAGGGAGAAAAGTAAGCATTGAACAATTCGCGAATTCTAAAAGATATAAAAGCACTCATGATCGATTTCGATGGGACTTTGCTGGCTGGCAGCACCCCCTTACCATATATGAATTCCTTTCTGGAATTTCTGCATGTCCATGCAATCCCTTTCCTGGTTTTAACGAACAACTCGACAAAATCTCCCCGATATTATGTAGAAAAACTACGTGAACATGGCGCACATATCAAGGAAGAGAATATCCTGACCTGCTCCACTGTAACTACCAATTACATGCGGTCAAATCTTGCAGGAAATTCAGTTTATTGTATTGGTGAGTCTGGCCTTATTGAGGCATTGCAAGCGGAAGGATATGAAATCTTACTCAATGCGGCCATTCCAGCCGATTTCGTCGTAGTTGGAGGAGATCATTACCTGACCTACGATAAATTAAAATATGGCTGCCTGCACCTTCAAAGCGGGGCTCATTTTATTGGCACCAATCCAGACGTTGTTTCACCTTCGGAAGAGGGATTAATCCCTGAATGTGGAACGAATATAGCAGCTCTGGAAGCCGCATCCGGGCGCAAAGCAACGATCATCGGAAAACCGAATTCGCTCATGTTTTTGCGCGGTCTCGAATTGATGGGTAGCAAGCCTCCAGCAACCGCCATGCTGGGTGACCGTCTGGAAACTGATATTTTTGGAGGGCAGCAGAGCGGTTTGAAAACGATCCTGGTTGAGACGGGCGTTGACAAAAAGGGGTCTGTCAAAGAAAAAGGGATCGTGCCTGATTTGTTGGTTGCTGATTTGGGAGCCCTGTTGGATCAATGGGCATATGCGTTAAGTCACTAGAGGATAATTGCTGGCAGTAGACATGAAAATCAACTTTCGAAAGCGCGGGGTTTTTGATGAGCGATCGCTTTGATGTGATCATCATCGGGGCCGGGCTGGCAGGCTGTGCTCTGGCATATTATCTCAGCCAACAGAAATTGGATGTGCTGGTTCTGGAAGCCAATTCTATAGCGGGTGGAACCACTGCCGCCTCTGCAGGTCGCGCACAAATTATTGAGAGCGAAAGTGAAGAATACCTTGCCCTGGTTGTTCATGGATTTAATAAATTGAGCAATTTAGGTGATGAACTGGATGTTGATCTGCAATGGCGTCTTCCGGGGCATTTAACACTGCTTACTGATGAAGCACAATGGTCAAAATACGATTTTCTGACCCAACGACTGCGTAAATTTGGTCTCGCAGCCGAGATGCTGCCTCCTGATCAGCTTCTGCGGATCGAACCGGCAATATCAAATTTCCGCGGGCTTGGAGCGGCATATTCACAAGAAGGCCATCTCAACCCATTACGATTATGCCACGGCTACGCCCAGGCTGCCCGCCGCGCAGGTGCTAAGATCAGAATTAATTCCCGCGTGACTGGGTTTGAATTTCAACGTGGTGAAATCCAATCTGTCGTCTCCCATCAAACCTGTTACTATGCTGGGCACATTATCCTGGCAACTGGTGCCTGGAGCAACAATCTAATGGCAAAGTTAGGTTGCGCATTTCCAATGCAATTCACCTGTGCTCAAGCACTAGTCACGGAAAGCATGCCGCCATTTATTCATCATCATATAGGTTTCAGCGGCTTTTACCAGACTGTCCACGGTCTGCAGAGATCTGTCACGCTGGGGTTAGGGCAACACCCCGCCGGGAATCTCTTCGTTTCCAACGCTATCCAACCTGCATTTATTCCGGAGTGCAGTCCTTCAGTCTGGGGATTAACAGCGCTCTGTCAGAATCTCAGGCAGCAATTTCCTGGCCTGTCAGATATCCGTGTTTTGAGAAGCTGGGCTGCAGCCAGCCCTTTTTTGCCGGATTATTTGCCAGCAATTGGCAATTTACCACAAATAAAAAATCTCACGCTTGCCATCGGATTCCATCTCGCCATTCCCACCATCCCGCTGATTTGTGAAGAAATCGCGCATGCCTTTAAAGATTCTGGGCTGACCGGTTTGCCTGATTACCTGCAGGCATTCTCCCCACAGCGGTTTCTGCAAACGCCAATGAGAGCGATTGCATGAAGCTACACTTCAATATTGCTTTGGTAGTCGCCGGCAACATCGGCTATTCAGCAGCCCGCTCATCGGCCCACTGATTAGGCGAAGAATTAATCAAGAGAGGCCACAGATGGAGACAAGCGCATTCTTACCGGAAAGGATAGTTGATGAACAGAATTAAGCAAAAAAGCAGCCTGATTCCCTCTGTGGAGCGAGGGAAAGCAATTCTTATTGAGGTGGATGGACAGACAATCACGGCCTATGAAGGTGAATCCCTGGCGGCAGCACTTCTGGCAGCCGGCATCAGCACATTCAGGATCAGCCGGAAAACACTCGAACCACGCGGTCTTTATTGTGGAATGGGTATTTGCTACGAGTGCCTTGTGATGGTCGATGGGGTTCATGCGCAGCGAGCTTGCATCACCCCCGTTACAGCAGGGATGAAGGTTGAAACCTGTAAGGAGATTGAATTATGATCGAAAGTTTCCAGCTCGCAGTTATCGGAGCCGGCCCGGGAGGGTTAAAAGCAGCCAATTCAGCAGCTGAATTAGGCGTCAGGACGATTTTGATTGATAGTTACCCACAACCAGGTGGACAATACTTCATGCAACCAGCGGGAAGTTTCTCGGCCACCCAATTGACAAAAACCGAAGCAGAAGGACAAAATCTCATTCAGGAACTGAAGGTGAAGGCGGTGACAACTCTGGTCAATACGCTGGTCTGGGGAATTTTTAAAGAAGGAAGCGATACGCAATGGCTGGTTGGGCTGTATGGCAAAGAGAAACCATATTACATCCGTGCCGATCATCTCATTCTAGCCAGTGGAGCTTATGATTCGCCTGTGGCATTTCCAGGTTGGACATTACCCGGCGTAATAACCTGTGGGGCAGCCCTGATACTCCTGAAATCACAACGCATGGCCCCGGGAACCCGCGTTCTTGTCAGTGGAACGGGTCCACTTTTACTATCCGTAGGTGCCCATCTCATCAGTGCAGGTGTTGAAGATGTCACCATTTGCGAAGCCAATCACTTTTTGCCGAAGGGATTGAAATATGCTACGACCATGTTGGGTCAGAGGAAACGCCTTGCGGAAGGAATTCGCTATTACTGGCAAATTTTACGAACAAAAACCCCTTACAAGATCGGCTGGTCTGTACAGGCAGCCATTGGCAGCAACAAAGTGGAACAAGCCATTATCAGCCGTCTGAGCCCGGAAGGAAATCCAATCGAAGGTTCACAAATTGACCTGGACGTGGATCTGGTGGTGAGTGGTTATAGCCTGACCCCTAACACCGGCCTGGTCCGCATGCTTGGCTGTGAAATGAAATACCAGGCAGAAAAAGGCGGCTGGATACCGGTGCGCAAGGAAACCCTGGAAACTTCCAGAGAAGGCGTGTTTTGCATCGGTGACGGTGCCGCTATTGGTGGTGCAGAAAATGCACAACTGGAAGGACAAATTGCAGCCTGGCAGATTGCTCATCGCTGCGGCAAGATAAGTGCAATCACGCTGCACAAAAAAGTGACTGGGATCAAGCCGTATTTACGAAAACAACAACAATTCGGCCGCCTGTACGCAAACCTGTTCACCCCCCCTGCAACCATATCGTCTCTCGCCAGAGACGACACTCTTTTGTGCCGTTGTGAGGAGGTCACACTGGTGGACGTAAAAAAGGCAGTCGCAATGGGTGCGCGAACCATGGGCGAGGTCAAGATGCTCACGCGCACGGGAATGGGAAACTGTCAGGGTCGAATGTGTGAGTGTTCAGTCAGTGCGGCAATTGTCACTGCACTGGCAGCAGAAAAAATGCGCTCCGACCAGGTGGGATATTATTCCATTCGTCCTCCATTGCACCCACTGCCGAGCGGTTTTCTGGCAAAGGCACAAATAGACGATGTATAAGCGTGCCGTGTTCAGAATCGATTAGAACACTGGCGGTGTGATGCAGCAAATGATTACAAGGTCATCATCGCTGATCGAGCCAAACTCCATTAAGAGATCACCATCAAAATAAATGGTATCCCCTGCCCCCAATTGGTAGGATTCTTCACTGATTTTAATTTCCAAATTTCCACTGATGACGTGCATCCATTGCTCGGTTGATTTTGCCAGAGGCATGGCCACCCGCTTAGTATAGGGTTTCATGTGAATGACAATGGCCATCATCTGCCTGGAAAAATCAGGCGTTAACAAATCGTAACCCATATTGGAATCAGGGAAGAAGACTTGCGACCGTTCATTCGCCTTCACAACCAGTCCGCTGGGTGAATTATTGATTAAATAAAACATCGGTACTTTCAAAGCAGCTGCAATGCTCTGCAAAGAATTTAAGGATGGAGATACCTGATCATTTTCAATCTGGCTGAGAAAACCTGCAGTCAAACCAGAAAGGTCACCCAATTCTCGTAAACTGATGCCGATCTCTTTCCTTCTTTCATTAACCTTTTTACCAATATTCATTCATATTCCTTGAACTGTTGATGTACAGTGACTGCGTGTCAATTTTACCATCAAGCTGTACATCAACAGGCTATCAAATACGCAAGCAAATTCTTGCTGACTTTTCCTTACGACATAATCATGCCGCCATCGACCTCGATGGCCTGGCCGGTGATATAACGCGAATCGTTAGAAGCCAGAAAAACAATTACTCCAGCTATTTCCCAGGGTTCTGCCAGTCGCTTCATCGGGCAATCATTGGCTCGCATAGCCAGCCATTCTTCCCCGGATTTTCCATCCAATGAACCAACCTTGGATGCAACCCCTCTGACCATATCAGTTAAGGTGTTGCCAGGGCAGACTGCGTTAACTGTAGCCCCGTATGGGGCTAATTCCATGGCCACTGAGCGGGTTAATCCAATTACACCACTCTTAGAGGCTGAATATTCAGCTGAAGCCACCCAGCTTGTTTTTCCAGCCATGGAAGAAAGGTTGATAATACTCCCCGATTTTTGGCGCATCATAATTGGAGCCACAAGCTGATTTATCAGAAACAAGCCGGTCAGATTGATATCAATTGTTCGCTGCCATTGCTTCAGGGGCACTTCGGTCAACGGCGTACCTGTATATATTCCGGCAGAGGCGACCAGCACATCAATACGACCCCATTTCTGCATTATGCTTGCAACTACCTGTTTGAGGCTATCTTCACTGGTGACATCACAGTGCAAGGCAACGGCTTCCACACCAAACTGGCGGCACTCTTCTGCTACCTGCTCATTGAGTGCATCAGTTACATCCAGACAGGCTACCAGCGCACCTTCTTCCGCAAAACGTAACGCAGTTGCCTTTCCAATGCCATTGGCGGCACCAGTAATCATCACAACTTGATTTGCAAACCTTTTCATTCTTATCCTCCTTGCAAAATTTCCATGGCTTCATCCACCGAGACATTTTGGTGAATAAGGGCTGCTACAGCGGCTGTCATTGCTTGCGGATCATCTGCCTGGAATATATTACGACCTATTGCCACACCTTTAGCCCCGACATCCAGGGCACCGCGGATCTTCTCCAGCATGGTGCGCTCGCTACCTTTTTTGGCACCACCCAGGATAACAGCCGGCACATAACAGGTGGATGTCACCTTTTCAAAATCATCCGCATGCGGGATCTTAACCCAATCAGAACCAAGCTCTGCACCTATGCGGGCAGCAATGGCGATGCTTTCTGCCGTACGCATCGAATCAGGACTGTCAAAGCCACCGGGTACCATTTCGCCCATTACAGGAATCCCCCAACGATGAGCCTCGCCTATTACCTCTGCTAAAGTGCGCAAAGTCTCCTCTTCCTCCGCTGCGCCTGGAAAAGCGGACACGGCTACAGCATCCGCGCCAAGACGAATAGCGTCTTCGAGCGTATAAAATAAAGAACCAGGCCCCATTTTTCCTAATTTGGTTCCACCGCCATCCAATCTCAAAATTAGACCCAATGGTTCAATCTCTCGCGCAAAACGCAAGGCTGTGCCATAGGAAGTTAAAATAGCATCTGCACCACCAGCCGCAATTTTTTTCAAAGTTTCTGCTGGCTGTTCCATACCTTTGGCGGGTCCATCGATCATGCCATGGTCAAAGGCGACAATAAAAGTACGCCCATCCGGGCGAAATATGTGGTTCAAACGACGTGCAACCATATTATGAAATCCTCTCAAACATTTCTGGGGTAATTTGATAAACTGCAGGTTCGCCTGCAAAAAATCTTTGTAATTCTTCAACTGCCAGCTCACCCATTTGATTGCAATTTTCAATGCAACCAGCGATGTGTGGCGTGACAACAACATTATCCAAAGTGCGCAGTGGGCTGTCTTGCGCAGGTGGTTCCGGATCAGTTACATCTAAAAAGGCAAAGAAACGGCCTTTCTTCAACTCCTCAATTAATGCCGCCTCATCGATCAAGGTTCCCCGACCGGTGTTAATCAGAAGAGCTTCATCTTTCATCAAAGCCAGCCCCTCAGCATTTAGCAGATGATACGTTTGTTTATTTGCCGGCGCATGAATGGAAACGATATCAGATTGACTTAACAATTCGTTCAACTCCATCTTTTTCGCTCCCAAAAGAGCGGCCTGCTGTTCATCAACGAAAGGATCATACAGCAGAATATTCGGCCCGAATGGCTTTAACAATTCAATCACATGTCTGCCGACATTACTGGCACCAATGATGCCGACATTTTTGCGGTAGAGTTCCCGTGAAAACCACTTGTCCCAGGCGGGAGAATTACGCCAGCCACCCGCACGGACATGTTGTCCCAACGGCCAAATACGCTTCTGGCCAACGATCATTAAACCCAGGGCTGTCTCAGCCACATTCCTCGCCAGGGCGATACCGGCGCTTGTCAATTGAATTCCACGCTGCCAAAAGGCATCGGAAACAAATCGTTTAACACTGCTGCCCATATGCGCCATGACCTTTAAATTTGGTGCAGCAGCAACGACGTCTGCGTCCAGGCAGGCGACATCCCAACTGGTAATACAGCCATCTGCCTGTCGGAGTATCTGGATAAGTTCTTCTTTATTAGCCGGGTTTTGCCCTTCGTGATGAATAACATTGGCAAACGTTGTAAGTTGATCCCACGCCTGCTGACTGAACATGCGCGCATAATGATCTTTGCCAATCGTAATTGCAATGATAGGTTTATTCATAATTGTTAATTCACACTCCTTATCGTAAAAAAAGAAAATTAAATATTCGTTTTCCAGGTTTTTAATTACTGCAACTTATTAACCCATTGTTGATATTGCAAAAAATTCTCTTGAAATCGTTTTTCCATTTCAGGCTGCGGTTGAACGCAAAGAGCTGGTTTCTGGAACCTGGATAAAGCCGATTCGATGGAAGTAAATGCACCAACTGCCACGCCGGCCATAATGGCTGCCCCCAGTGCAGACCAATTATCATATTGGGGTAAATTGATTGAATTTCCAGTCACATCCGCCAGGATTTGCGGCCAGAGTGTACTGCGGGCTGCCCCGCCCACCATCCAGAAACGTTCCAAAGGGATGCCGGCATTGTGGACGGATTCCAGCGCCCACTTAAGCTCATAAGCAGCACTTTGCATGATCGCACGCGCCAAATCTGCCCGTGAATGCCCCAATTGTAAACCAATAAAGCCTCCCCTTCTGGTTGTAGCCGGGTCAGAATGTCCGCCAGTCAAAGGCAAAAAGAATAGCTCAGGGTCAATATCGGTTTGACTCATCTCCTGATTAAGGACGGCCAGCATTTCAGCGCGCTGATTTTCATTTTCAGAAAGTTGAAACGATTTCTGTAGCCACCATTCAAAAGATGCTCCTAAACCACCCAATGACTGAGAAATTGTCCATCGATTGGGAACGGCATGAAAATTAACATCCAATGAAGCTGGCAAGTCAGCCATTGTGGGAGATTGCATGATTCCTGTGAATACCCAGGCTGTTCCACATGCCAGCAGCCAGCGACCCGGTTCGATGATGCCCAACCCGACCGCCGTACAACCCTGGTCATGACCGCCATTGACAAGTACAGCCGTGGCATTTAATCCGGTTTCACGGCAGACCTCGGGTAGAATGGTTCCAATGAGATGGCATGAGGGCAACATTTGCGCCAGCTGTCCGGTCTCAATGCCTGCCAATTTAACAAGTTCGACACTCCATTCTCCCGAATGAATATCAACCAATTGCATCCCACCGCCATTGGAAGGGTTGGTGACATATTTTCCGGTTAAGCGGAACACAAGAAAATCGTTTAATGAAAAATAAGTCCTGGTTGCAGCAACAATATCCGGTCTGTTTTTTTTCAGCCATGCAATTGTTGGCAAACATAGGCTTGGATATAAAGACCAACCACTGGTCGCTTTAACCCACCCTTGATGTCCTGCACTTTTCCACTCATTCACGATTCCTTCTGCCCGCCCGTCCAACCAGGTAATTAGTGGATATACGGGTTCGCCATTTCCGTCGACAGGCAAGAGAGACCCGCTTTGAACAGACATACACAAGGACAAAATATTCAACGTTTGATTAGCGCTTTCAATAGCAGACTTAATGGTGGAAATTAAAGCCTGCCATAGTCCTTGCGGATCCTGCTCAACCCAACCAGGCTGAGGGGTAAAATTATGGTACGGTGCTGAACTGGCGCTTGCAATTTCAATCCCTTCGAGGTCGAAAATAACAACCCTGGTAGATGAAGTGCCTACGTCAACACCCAAAATTACTGATAGCATAGTACTGATACCCTCATGCGACCCGGACTCCTGCGCGGGTGAATAATTTTTGACAGACGTCACGGGCATTGCGCAGAATTTCTTTTTCATTTACAACCAGAATCTCTTTTGCCCTCATTAATATCTTTCCATCCACAATGACCGTATCCACATCACGTGTACTCAGGTTATAGACAATGGCGGAAGAGACGCGGTGAACCGGCATCGCCAGAGGGGTATCGAGATCCAGCAGAACGAGATCGGCTTTTTTGCCAATCTCGAGTGAACCAATCGCAGCGGGCATGCCAAAAGCAGCCGCTCCGCCTCGACAAGCCATCCGCAGAATATCATTTGAGGATAGTATCATCGCGTTCAATGAAGTGACTTTATGCAATAAAGAGGTCGTCTTCAGCACCTCCATCATATCCTGGTTATTATTACTTCCTGGTCCATCGGAGGCGAGCGCAACGGTGATGCCTTTTTGTAACATCTCCGGAACTCTTGCCACACCGGACGCAAGGTACATATTGCTAACCGGACAGTGCACCACGACAGCCTGATGTTTTGCAATCAATTCTATTTCTTCATCGCTCAACCAGACGCTATGTACCAATTGTATCTGCGGACCGAGCAAGCCTAATGAATCCAGCCATTCAATATGGCGCAAACCGCGCAATTTCAGGTTCATATCCACTTCTATTTTCGTTTCGGCAACGTGAATATGTGTACCAGAGCCCCAACCCTGACTGATGGAATCCGTCTGCAACATGGTCTCATCAGAACAACCCCAGGGAATTAATGGTGCATATTCCACTCGAATGCGACCGTCACTTGCGTTTTGCCAGGTTGCTCTGAGACGCTCAGTCTCATGGATAATACGCTCCGGAGTTTCCATTAAGGCCGGGTGATAATCCATATCTGCCCACCCCCTGGCAAGTAAAAAACGCACTCCGGTTTCTTGAGCTGCCTGGCAAACGCCGTCATCATTGCGGGGGTCAGCATGTATATACTGATGATCTATTACCGAAGTCGCGCCACCACGCAGGTTTTCAACCAATCCGAGCATTGCTGCTGTGTAAGCATCCTCTTCTGACATCTCCTGGGCAACAGGCCAGATCGAAGATTTAAGCCATTCCAGAAGGGGTTTATCATCTGCCAGACCACGCACAAAGGTTTGGAACAAGTGTGTATGAGCATTCACCATGCCTGGCATAATGGCCATTAAACTTGCATCGATTACAACATCTGCAGATCGATATTTTGTAGGTGCATCACCTTGACCTAAAGCGGCAATGAGTTCGTCTTCAACCAGCAAATACCCATTTTGAATGACTTGATCTTCATCATTTACGGTAATGATTGTCCCATGTTCAATTAATATCGATCCCATTTACACCTCAAACTACTCACCATCAGGAATGGTGCTTATTATTTTGGAATTTAACTTCTCTTCTGCATCCTGACGAATCCGGTCTACCGGCGTGAGATTTCGCAACAAAACCAACAATTCCTGTAATCGCGGCTCATACGTTTTTGCCACATCCTTGTCAGACCAGATTCTCAAATTGCTATCCAGCAATAACATGGCAGATTTCGCTGAAGCGGCCAGCATATTGATGCTCATTTCAAGGTCATCTCGTATGGAAAAGTGAGCATGTGGACGAAAATCTTGCAGCAAAATAGCAGCAGAAGCAGTTAAGCTGCACACATTGAAGGGCAGGTCACAAAGCCCAGCCATTCTCTCTACATCCTGATCGCTAATGCTTTCTGGTTTGCCAACAAATTCTGCAATCGCATTTGCATCGCGGTCAGCCAGTGTCATTAGCCGGTCAATTAATTCTTGAAGGACTTCCTGGATTTCCTTTACGTCTGACCGGGACAATATACCGCTCTGTTGGCTTATGCCCACACAAGCCTTGCCCAATGCAGCTGCTTGAGCAGCGCATATGGTAATAACTGCTCCAGCCATGGCATGCTTTTCCTCGCTTACGAGTTCAACAAAATTCCTGATGGTATATTGAGAAATATCCTCTGGCAAGTTTTCCAACACCTGCAAACGTCCATCACAATGCGCACCTGTCTCAACGTTAATTCCACCTTTTTCCTGTATATACCTCACCAGCTCACGCCTTAAAAAGACATCGGTATCGACGAAAGGAAGCGTATCAAGGTCAATTAAATGAAAGGATTGGTGCTGTTCATCCATAAGTTCCCAGGATGAAGCATATTCACGGATAAAACTGGTCCCGGCGATTGAAAATATTGTATCAAGCTGGTTGATGAGCGGCTTTCCATTGACAAGGATATTGGTGGCTCTGGCCTCAGCACGAGAATCACCAATTGCAATTTGATAGGATAATGTATAACCAAACTGTAAAAAGCCGCGTTCCGTATGAGGTTCATTGGGTCTATCCATGCGACGGGCATTATCCTGAAGGAGATCATTAAGTTGTTGACCACTCAGATGATAGATACGAATCGTATCGGCGAATGGCATGACATTGAACCAGTTGCCTAAAGTGACTGCATGCCCAACGGAAAGCCCCTGTCGAATGGAAGATGAATCGATCATGGCCAGATCTACACGCTGATTTTGGTCCTGCAATTGTGAGAACATGGCATCCGTGATGAAATTCGCCAGTGCTAATTCCCCGGAGGCGAATGATGTGCGTACATTTTCGGTACTTAATTCAGGATCATCACCCACCAAGCCCAGAGGACGGTCAAACAGCGCACGCGCCTGGGCTAAAATTGGTTGGGTAAATTCTTCTTCAAATTGAAGATCAACAGGAAGATAACCATTGGGTAGTAAGCGTACATTCTTGACAGCACTACTCGATGGACTGATTCTGAGATCAACCTGACCCAAAAAATGGCCGAGTGACCCGGTTTGCACAATCGGG
Organism: Anaerolineales bacterium; assembly: GCA_038329785.1. Classification (GTDB taxonomy): domain Bacteria; phylum Chloroflexota; class Anaerolineae; order Anaerolineales; family Anaerolineaceae; genus UBA6170. The sequence continues at coordinate 115,114 of JBBQNI010000004.1, forward strand.
ATGCCATTTACGATGTTTTTTGGGCTTAATCCCTGGGCATTCAATTCGTGGTGGCTGTGACCACCCACGATTAAATGAACAGCACCGGCAGACAGACTTTGGGCCAATTCCACATCGCCGCTATTAATCATCGGGACTGATGAATTAACCAGACTGTAGCCAAGATGACTGATAATGATGATCACATCACATAAAGGTTTCAACACTGGGAGGATATTGTGAATCGCCTCAATCGGGTTTGACACCTGGCAACTGTCTTCCTCATTTTTCAATTCTGCTTGTGTAACCAGACCGATTAACCCGATTCGAATACCTTTGACGACAAGAAGTGCAGCCGGAAAACAGATGTTGTTGAAATCCGGGCAGCCTGAGAGATTAGCCGCCAGAATTGGAAATTTTGCATTAGCTTGAATGGATCGTTTTAATATCGCGCTGCCTAAATCAAAATCATGATTGCCCAAGCAAGCTGCATCGACACCCATGGCAGAATATAGGGCGTAACTGGCATGAAGTTGAAAATCTTCCGGTGAGGAACCTAACAGTTCATCGAAGATTGAGCCGATACTGTCATCGCCGGCAGATAATGTGATGACTGCCTGATTATCACGGTCTTTCACTTCTGCATGTTTCGAGCGTATCCTTCCCGCCATACGAGATATAACCGGGTCTTCTCCGGCAGGTGAGAATCGAACCAGATGCCCATGTAAATCATTAAAATGGTAGATAGTAAGGTTGAACGCGGAGCCATCCAGCCTTTTCGCTCGATTCGGCAGCACAGTACCCTCATCTGCGATGATATGAGTGATTTTCTCGCGGGTGACATCACCTTGAAACAGGTAAAGCAAACGGTCCGAAGAAACCGTCGGGTTTGCTTTCCCAACCATCACACGTAGACTGGCTGATGAGGATACCGGGTCTGTTGCTTTCAAAATAATCTATCTCTCCAATCCTGTTGAAACAATCTACTCAGGAAAATTATCCCTTGACTGCACCCTCCACCATGGCCCTGAAGAAAGTGCGGCGGGTGAAGAGGAAAAGAATGATGATTGGGGCAGCAATAACAATACAGGCTGCCGCCAAGACTTGCAAATTGACTATGTTTTGACTTAGAAAGTCATACAACCCAAACATGGCTGGTTTGAATTCATTTTTATTGACCAGCAAGTAAGCAACAATAAACTCATTCCAGACATTTACAAAGGTCAAGAGGAAAACAGAAATGAGACCCGGCATGGCCAGGGGCATTGTAATGCGGAATAATGCGCCCAACGCGCTGCATCCTTCAATCAGGGCTGATTCTTCTAATTCACGTGGGATTGCATCAAAGAAACCCTTTGTAATCCAGACGCTGATGGGCAAGAAGAATCCGATATAAACAAAGATTAAGAACAGACGATCATCATAAAAACCAAAACTCTTGCGCATTGTGATTGACATCTGGTAAAGGGCCAGCAGGTTGGTCAATAATGGGACGCCTGTGACTGCATAAATGGCGGTCAATAAAGCATTGTGACCACGAAAATCATAACGCGAGAATGCAAAGCCAGAGAAACTAGCCAAAAGCATCACGAAAAAGGCAGTTGAGAAGGCGTACAAGATCGTATTGGGTAGATAGATCTTCAACAAGTTGCCGGTCAATTCAAAGCCAAAGAGTGAGCCTTCTTTTGGTTTGGGAGCAAAAACACGTTGATATCCTTCAACCGCCCAACGGCATGCATTAATGTCAAATTTTTGGGTGGGAGTATCACAAGGGAAAATAATCGGTGGTTTGCGGGTGATATCCGCCTGTTCTTTGAAAGAAATTAAGATTGTTGTGGCAATTGGTAAAATCGAAACCAGCGTGACGATCAAGAGCGCGATCCCCACCAGGCGTTTATTCCAAATTCGGCGACTGAGGTGAATATTTGCAGCCATATTATCGGCTCCGATCATTTACGCGTGTCAGTCGTAACACGCTAAAAATTAACAACCAGTTGACTGCTGCAATCAGCAAAGCCAGCGCTGCTGCCCGTCCAAAGCGGAGCTGCCCCCATCCAATCACATATAAGAGATAACTGATAACATAAGTGGCTGTACCAGGTCCCCCACCGGTCAGGCTGAAAACCATACCAACCCCATTCATACCCCCCAGTATAAGATTGAATAGCGCTACCACCATTGCCGGCATAATCAAAGGCACAGTGATATGGCGGGTCAATTGCAAGCCGCTCGCGCCATCAATGCGGGCACTTTCCACTACTTCCTGTGGAACTGTTTGTAGTGCTGCCAGGATAAGCAGGGTCACAAAAGGTAATGCTCGCCAGGAAGCAGCCAAAATGAGAAACAACATGGCAGGAGAGGGAGGAAAGGGGAAATTACCAATCCAGGGTGTTGGCCGCCCAGCGGTCAATACAGAAAGACCATTCGGGGGAAACAATGCCGGATTTTGCAAAATTCCAGAAAAAAGGCCGTAATCGGGTGTTACCAATAATCGGAAGACCAGTCCGGCAATAACATCAGCAATAATCCAGGGGATAAATAATAAAGTTACATAAACACCAGTAAAGGGTACATTTTGTTTTAATAAGATAGCAATCATAAAACCTAATGTAAGCGTTACAATTGCATACCCCACCAGAAAAATAACGGTATGGCCGACACTCTCAGGGAATACGCCGGTAGCAAACAATCGTTGGAAATTTTCTGTCCCAACATACTCCCATCCAGTAGCACTGCGCTCCTGCATGCTTAACCAGGCTGTATATACTGCCGGGTAAACCTGCACAATTAAAATGACAACCAGCGTGGGTAAAATCAACCAAAAGGGTAAAGACTTGCGCAAATGATAGCTGATTGGTTTTCGTGGTTTTGCATATTGCATATTAATTTTCACCTTTCGAATTTGTTTCAGGGTGAGGAGCTTTCATTACCATTAAAAGAAAGATCTTATTCTAATTCGCAAGGTGAAAAGGATTGGAATCCCTTTCACCTTGCTATGTAACGCTACCAATAATCGGCCTTCAAGTTGTTAATTGTTCGCGTTGTATTCGTCCTGTACTTTCTGTAATTCGGTTGCAATGTCAAGTGACGGATCTTCTTTGATTAATTTATAGACACTATTCATGATCATTTCAGCTGCTTCAGCAGGACGTTCCATAGAGCCAGACCAGTTTGTGCAGAAACTGGCATTGATCGCACCAGCGGCCTCTTTGTAGAAGGGGGTCTGCATGGCAGGGTCAGACTGGGCAGATTTCAAGGTGGGGAACCCTGCGCCAGGACCAATGACATACTCGATGTTTCGGGTCATATCGCCCATCACCCAGTTAATGAATTCATACGTGGCTTCAGGGTGCATGGCACCGGTGGGAATACCGTAACCTTGAATATCCAGGTTACAACCGGGCGTATTGCCCTCTGGCGCAAACATAGGGCGCATGACCACATCACCAGCCGCGATTGCATCCAGCATGTCGTTCTCATTACCTTTTTCGTATTTGGTTCCATCGGGGGCTGTCAACGGATTGATGTAGCGATAGCCAAACAAACCGGTTGGAATTGCCCCGGCGGAGGCATCTTTGAAGGAATCTTCTTCCACGAATCCACCCGCAAATACTGTCTCGGGTTGGTATCCCAATGCGACTGTTTCGCGCAGGAAGCTGATTGCAGCCACATTTTCAGGTGTGTTGAGTTCCATATTGCCCTGGCCATCATCATAGCCACCACCGAAGGAGGAAATCAAAGCATAGAGCATACGTCCAGTGCCAGATCCACCATAAGCGGTTGAGCCGAAATATGTCCAGGCATAAAAACCTTCACCCTTTAAACGTTCGGCTTCCACCAGGAATTGCTCAGGTGTGGTTGGGTAACCATCTGGATAGCGATCAGCCCAAACATAGGTCAGGTGTGGGCGTTCTGCAGTGGGAACACAATAAATCTTGCCATCGGGACCGGTACAGGCTGCCAGAGCGCTGGGTTCCAAATCGGAGAACCAGGATTGCGCCTTCACCCAATCGGTAATATCCATCAATGCACCATTGTTGATATAGGTGATAGTTTGTTGACCACCCAACTCAACCATATCGGGAACATCGCCACCTGCAATTACGGCGGCAACCAACTCAGCAGTCATTTTATCCCATGCTTTGGGAACATTGACCCAGTTCCATTTGTCTGCAAATTCCGCATTGAATTCTGGAATAGTCTTCTTGAGATAAGCATTCCCTACGCGTTCATCACTGGCCGGGTCTTCATTCTTCTCATCATACTGGAACCAGGTCACAAAATCCTGGACTTCCATAACAGCTTCGGTTGGTTCCGGCATCGCGGTGGGAGCCTCAGTTGCTTTTTCGACAACATCAGTGGCTTTTTCTTCCATGGTCGCAACGGGTGCTTCAGTCGGAGCAGCACAGGCAAATAAAGATGTTGCAAATACGGCCAAAATTAGAACCACAAACACAGTTCGCAAATTGCTTTTCATTCTTTTCTCCTTTGAAAAATTCATCATCATATAAAGCTAACGTCTCACAGGGTCATTGCAGTTATTTTAATTCTTGTCCTTAATACCTCCTTTCTTTTAATGTTTGCCATGTAATCGCAATGGTTAGAAATTTGTTTTTGAAAAACAGACAGGCGGAAACTTAACGCTATCCTCTTGTCTTCAAGGTGTCAAAAATTCAATCGGTAAATTCAATATGGGTCATATATATTGTGGGGTTTAATGGGGGGATGGTAAAAACATTTTCGAAAAACAAATCGTACTCACTTATGGTTGGAGAGTCCAGGAAATGTATACTTGTTTTTATTAAACTTCTGAGAAAACATATAATTGTTCAGAAAATAAAAAGGTTATTCGTTTGGGAATTGTTTACTTGGAATAAAAATATAATAGCATTTGTAAACAACTTTGTCAAGTACTGCTAAACAATTTTAAGTGTTAAAGAAAATAGAGAAACTGTTAGGTTGATAAATTGTTGATTGTTCGTTTGAATCTGATTTATTCCACATGAAATTCCGGCTACAACTATCTTGGATTCTACAGAATAATCGGCAGATTCGCATTTCAACATCCACTGGGAACTACATACGGGCAGTCCGGGAGGGGTAAAACCCGGATACCGTTCAAAGCCGAGATTAGGGGATCGGCAGATGGAATGGGAAAATCTCGCCCATTCGTGAATTATTTCCTGGCTCGGACGCGAAGCGCGGTCCGCCGGCAGCACGCTTTGCGTCTCAGCTAGGAACGATTTGGTCAACGAGAAATTCCCAGTCCGCAATGAGGTTTAGGTTTTTTCAATCATGAAAGCTAAAAAATGGCCAATGAAGGGTTGCGGGCTTGTTTATAGTTCGAAGCGGGTCGTCTCTTTGACTGTCAGTTATTAACTGTGAACTCGCGCGCGAAGCAAGCGGCTATCAGCTATGAACTCGCGTGCGAAGCAAGTGGCTATCAGTTGTCAGCTGTCAGCTCCCCGCTATCCTTCCCAGGGACGAAATTTATCGTAATGAATATCAAATTGGCTGAGAATCTTTCCAACAAGTTGGTGAACCAGATCTTCAATGGATTGCGGCTTATGATAAAAGGTCAACATGGCTGGCAAAATCACCGCTCCCTGATCATGCAAGAATGTCAGATTCCTGAGGTGAATTCCATTTAGCGGGGTTTCGCGGGGAACCAATACCAGTTTTCGCCGTTCTTTCAGGCAAACATCGGCAGCCCGCAAAATAAGATTATCTGAATATCCACTGGCTATTCCTCCTAAAGTCTTCATACTACAGGGAACAATAATCATCCCGGAAAATGCAAACGAACCACTGGCAATTTTCGCTCCGAGGTTTTTTAGCGGGTGATAAACATCTGCCAGGCTCTCAACCTGTTCGATGGAAAATTCCGTTTCCTGTGTAATGGTGGTGCCTCCCAGGTTTGATATCAGCAAATGCGTTTCAATCCCCTCCTGGGTCTGCAGTGCTTTTAGTACTTCAATGCCGATGATGGCACCACTGGCACCTGTTATTGCTACAATGATCCGTTTTTTATCCACCATAATAATTTGACCTCAGTTGATCTCAATTATAACGGATGCTGAAATCATTTTTCGTCAGGTTCCTGCGCTGAAATCGATCAATCTTCATACGTTTCGTGTACAATGTGGAAACTCCAAAAACAATAATTAAAAGGGTTTTTTTATATGGACGTTCAAGCACTGACACATTTCCTACAAGCGGCGATTCGTTGCCAAAGTTTGACGGGGTATGAAGAATACTTTATCAAGTTGGTCTGCCAGGAAATGGGCTCACTTGGATTTGACCGCGTGTGGGTTGACCCAGCCGGCAGCGCTATAGGGGAGATCCGCGGTTCTCAACCCGGCAAAAGCTTACTTTTGGATGCGCACGCGGACACTGTCAAGGCAAACCCTGCAGACTGGCACTACGATCCTTTTGCTGGAATTATTGACTCAGGCAGGCTTTACGGGCGCGGAACGGCAGACACTAAGGGCAACCTGGCGGCTATGATTTACGCGGCCGCGGCGGTGGATCGCAAAAGCATCGCAGGCAGCATTTATATCTCGGCCAGCGTTCATGAGGAAAATTTTGAAGGCGGCAGCCTTAAGTTGATTATTGATTCAGTCCAACCAGATTACGTCATCATAGGTGAGGCCACTGACCTCAATTTGAATCGTGGCGGTCGTGGGCGGGCAGAAATATTGGTGGAGACAATCGGGCAATCTGCACATTCGTCTTCTCCTGAAGTGGGAATATGCGCTGTTCACCAGATGATGGATTTGGTGCGTAACATCGAAAACCAACCTGTGGCTCAGGATCCAATCTTGGGACCCGCAAGTTTGGTTCTCACCGATATCGTTTCAGATCCCTATCCGGGACATTCTGTCATCCCCAACCGTTGCCGGGTTACATTTGACCGCCGTTCGGTAATGGGAGAAACGGAACAATCTGTCCTGGCGCAGCTAACCGACGTAACCAATAATAGCAAATTCAAAGCGGATGCCTGCATTGTTGAGGCATCCGAAACAACTTATACAGGTTATGTGCTAAAAGGTAAGAAATTCTTCCCGGCCTGGTTGCTATCGCACGATCATCCGCTGGTTGAGAAGTCATTCCAGGCATTGAAAAACCTGCACGCAGACACCAAAATTGGCTCGTTTCGGTTTTGCACCAATGCAACCTATTGTGCTGGGCGCATGAACATACCGACTATTGGATTCGGACTGGGCAGTGAAAGTGACGCCCATACTGTGGATGAATCAATCAAACTGGCGGATTTAGAAATGGCAGCCATTGGCTATCAGGCAATAATCAAGCAAATTCTCAGCTGATATTGCCAAAATCTAGAAATAATAATCGCGCAGTTACCTGGAAGATTTCCACAACTTGAGTGATTGGGGCAGATTTGCTACAAAGTCACAAATCCCCACCCTATCTCAGGTCACCCAGAAATTGATTAATAATTAACAAACTCACTCAACGCCAGCGCTTCCAGGGCGGCCGTTTGTGGAATACCTTTCTCGTTCCAGCCCATCATTGAGTAATATCGCAGCAACGCTTCACGCAATTCTTGCGGAGTAAGCGCTTTCCCGGCAATAGGACCCAATTCAAGGCGGTGAAAAGCGCGTGCAGAGAGAGCATCATTCGCATCTGTAAATCCTTCCCGCAGCAGATAGAGCCGCGCCAAGGTGATAATTCTCTCACCGATCTGATTAATCTCCTCTTTCTCAATATTCCATCCGCCGGCTCCGCTCGTGGCAGCCACCATGTGATGATACTCATAAGGATAGAAATGACAAATGACCGCACTATCCAGAAAATTCTTGAACGCCGTCTCATAACGGAAAGCTTGCATTTTGTGATCGCTGATCCCCCACAATTCCAAAGGAGTGGCAATATCCAGCTCACGCAGGCGTGCGTTAATATCTGATCCATCCCAGGTGGCAAAGGTATCATTGAGGTTATGCATATGATCTGCGCCTGTTGCCGAAAGGGCATATCCCATTGCCATGGTGTGCTTTAACCGTGGGTCGTGCAATGGGTATTCCTGACCACGCGCGACGGCCAGAAACTCTTGGGCTGCTTCACCAATTTCATCTGCCATGCGCCGGCTGCCTTCCGCCATCCAATCTCCCAGACCTTCGCGTGCAGCTATTATTTCGATGCACTTCAACAAACTTTGCCCATCTCCAAATTGTGGGACAAAATCAAACCCGGAGATCAGGTTCTTTTGTACGCAATTCATGACAAAAGCAATTGTTCCTGCAGTGGAAATGGTATCCAGACCATTGGCTGCACAAAGCTCATTTGCCTTGGCAACAATGAGTGGATCGTTAATTCCGCATAATGCACCAAGGCCGCCGATGCTTTCATATTCAGGTCCCCCATAGCGGGTGTCAATCGCAGGTTCGCTCTCAAGACCCACCACCAGCTTACAGCGCACTGGGCAACGGTTGCAGGTGTCCCTGCCTTTCAGCAAGGTTTCGAAAAATGCAGTACCATCCAGGTTTTCAACTCCAATTAATTGAGAGTCCTGGTAGTTGCGAATACCAGTGGCACCGACATCATGATTAGCCTTGACCGATCCTGAGGTACCATAAGAGATTGCCCAACCCATCATTTCTTTATAATTGGATGTAATCCATTTCGCAGTCAATTGCATCAATGCTTTGTCAACCAGCCCTACCTTAATCGTTCCGCGTACGGCAACCGCTTTAAGATTCTTGCTACCCATAACTGCCCCCAGACCTGAGCGACCGGCTGCGCGGTTTATATCATGCATGATGGCTGCATATAAAACTTCTCTTTCACCGGCAGGGCCGATCTGGGCAACACGGATCTTGTTGTCTTCCAGCTCTTGTTGAATTGCTTCCTGCGCATCACCTGTCTTTAGCCCCCATAAGTGCGTCGCTGAACGAATTTCGACGCTTCCATCCTTAATCCACAAGTACACCGGTTGGGGAGATTTGCCGCGAATAACCAATCCATCAAAGCCGGCCCGCTTCAACTCTGCTCCCCACCAACCGCCAGCCTCGCTTGATGCCAATGCGCCGGTAAGCGGCGATTTCGCTCCAACAGAATGACGCCCTGTGCCTGGCAAAATCGTGCCTGTCAGAATTCCCGGGGCAAAGATTAATAAATTTTCCTCTCCCAGCGGATCAATTTGAGGACGGGTTTCCCTCATCAGGTAGTATAAGATCATTCCTCGCCCACCAATCCATTTTCGGTAAAATGAATCGGGTTGCTCATCTACCCAAATTTTTCCAATGGAGAGATCTACTTGCAAAATTTTTCCAGAATATGCGCTTTCTCCTGCCAGAAATTCAGGTCGCATGGGAACTGTTAATTGGTTAATTGTCATTAGAGCATTCCTCCGCTAATCTGAGGCAGACAATGAATCTCATCGCCCGCATTAACAATAATATCGCTTTCAGAGACAAGTCCATTAACCATTACCACAAATGCAAAGCCAGGCTTGATTACGATGGAAGCGAGAACATCATTTAATTTTGTACCCGCTGGAATTTGCATCCTGATTTTTTCTTCTACCATTGGTTTATCTAAAAATAAGATTGCATGGTTTATTTTTGCCATTATATTAACATGCGCTGATGTATGCCATAATTTTTCAGATCTATTTTGAAACCGGCAAGATGTGATTTTCCTTACCTAATATCATTATTTCTGCATTATCGGTTGTAAGCAAACCTATTGCATCAAGATGCACAACAATGGGGGGAGAAAAAATACCTCCCCCCAGCATTCTGCGATTAAATACGACCGCCCATGGTAAGCGCCATCAATGCTTTTTGGACATGCAAACGGTTTTCAGCTTCATCAAAAATAACTGAATGTGGACCGTCAACCACTGCATTTGTAGCTTCATAACCACGATCAATTGGCATACAATGCATGTAAATCGATTTTGGTTTGGATAGTTCCATCCGCCGCTCGTTGCAAATCCAATCCTTGTATTGGTCGCACATGGCCTGTACAGCCGAGGGTTCCTCTGTCTGCATGATGGGGCCCCAGCTCTTGGCGTAAATAATATCACCATCCTCAAAAGCAGCATCCATATTATCAACAACATCAAATTTGGTGCCATTTTCTATTGCATGCTGGCGGGCTGAATCGAGGCATTCCGGCATCAGTTCAAAACCTTTCGGATGAGCTAAAGTGACATCCATGCCAAAACGGGTCATCAACATGACTAATGCCTGGGGTACAGAGAGAGGGCGCACATACTTGGGAGCATATGTCCATGAAATGACAAATTTACGTCCACGCAGATCGTTGCCAAACTTTTCACGAATGGTCATCAAATCGGCCATGGCCTGGCAGGGGTGATCAACATCATCTTGCATAGAAATGACCGGGATATCGATTTCATTGGCTAATTCATATTGGTATGCCTGACCAATGCCAGTGCGGCAGTCGCGTACGGATATGCTATGTCCATAACGCTGCAGAACACCACCGGTGTCACGCGCATTTTCACCGTGACCAACCTGAGTTGCACTGGGGGTAAGATAGATACCATGACCGCCTAACTGGGTGATTCCAGACTCAAACGAATTGCGGGTGCGAGTGGATTCTTCAAAGAACATCATAAACAGGGTCTTGCTGCGCAAAATGTGGTCATGGGGTTCTCCAATAGCAAAACGCCGTTTCAAATCACCAGCGACGTCCATCATTGCTGTCAGTTCGTCGACACTCCAATCTTCTGTGGAAATGAAATCTTTTCCGTACAATGTGGTTTGCATTCTTTACTTTCTCCTTTGATTTATTTCGATTTATTATGATTATTTCGCACCGGTCATTTGTTGATACATAACCGGAAATAGCGCATAAAACATGGCAGCCGCAACGACTTTATCAAGGTTGACCTGGTCCAAAGGGGTATGGACATATTTCTCTTCCTGTGGGCCAAAACCAAGCGTAGGTATACCACGCACTCCGGCTGAATAGGTGCCATCGGTGCTGAATTTCCAGATATCCACAAGCGCTTCTTTCTGCCAGAGGGCACTGAAGGTGGCTTTTCCCACTTTAATAATGGGTGCATCTTCGGCTACAATCCAACCCGGGTAAAAACTTGGCCCGTCCAGATGCAATCCGGTATGAGACAATACGGGTTGAATGGGAATATTCACCCTGGCGCCTAATGGTTCCACCACTTTGGCAATGCCTTTAATAATCGTTTCAGCCGTTTCCCCTGGCACCAGCCGGCGGTCAATAGCAATCTCACACCAATCGGGCACCGAATTGGGGGTATGCGGTCCAGCAATCAGGCTGACAACCTGTGTCCCCGCACCCAACAAAGGATGAGAAGGCAAACTTCCATTCATTGCTTCTACGGCAGTGATTATCGGTGCCATATTGGCAATGGCATTCTCACCCAGATGAGGTGTGCTGGCATGCACAGCTTTTCCTTGAGTACGCACGTGTACTTCACACCGCCCGCGATGTCCGCGACGAATGGTCAGATCAGTAGCTTCAGCCAGCAGGACACATTCCGGTAATAGACCATCGCGCTCCACCAGTGAGCGCAAGCCAAACCCCTCGGCATCTTCCTCCAGGGAGGCACCCATTACAACGACTGAGTAGTCTTCATCCAGTAAACCCAATTGCTTCAATATGGCCGCACCGTAAACAATTGAAGCAACCCCGGCCTTACAATCCGAAGCGCCCAGCCCAAACATGGTAGTGCCCTCGATAACTGGTTCCAGGGGAGGATGCGGCCATTGCGAAATGTCACTGACCTCATTATTATCCAGGTGGGCATTAAAAAGGATGACACGTTTGCCATGCCCGATTCTTCCAAGGGCATTGCCAGCCTGGTCTATCCAGACCTCATCACAACCAATCGCCTGCAACTCAGCCAGGGCACGTTCAACTGCCGGTCCCTCCTGACCCGTATAGCTTTGTATACGAATCAGGTCTGCCAGAAAGGCAGTCATGGGTTCGCGCAGAGCTTCAGCCGATTTCCGGATGGTTTCAGCCAGTTTGTTAAAATCTATCGCAGCCAACACCATAACTTAAAACCCATCCGCAAAAGCATCAACGACAGGTTTGATGTCATCCATCATTGGATAGAGAATCGGACAAGTTACTCCGGCATCAACATACTCACGCACCTTGGCGCGGCATTCCTGAGAAGTTCCAACTGCCATCAACTCGCGCACCACCTCATCCGGGATAACCTGGGAGGCACGAATATAATCTTCTTCTGTGGCTGGCCAGCCCATAATCGCCTGTACTTTTTCCAGTAAATCTTCGCTCACTCCGGACGCCTTCATGATATGCGGTTCAGTTGCCAGATAATAGGCTACCAATTTCTTACCCTCAGCCATGGCAGCTGCCGGGTTGTCATCAGAAAGGCAGCAAACCAACAACTCTGGCCGGTCAACATCTGCGAGAGTTTTACCGGCTTTTAATGCGCCCTTTTCGACCAACCCGACCGCTTTTTTGATGTAATCTACAGAGACCACATAGTTTAATACCACCCCATCGCAAATCTCGCCGGCCATTTCAAGCATTTTATCGCCGGTGGCGCCAATGTAAATCGGAATATCGCGCGGACTGGTATCACCGAAGGCTACATCCAACTTGACCCGGTCCAGATTGACAAACTCTCCTTGATAGGTCACTTCTTCCATAGTAAATAGCTGGCGAATCGATTCGACATTTTCGCGCATCGCTTTCAAAGGTGAGCGGCGATTCACCCCCACACGTCCGGCTATTGGTTCCCACCAGGCACCCAGACCAAGCATGACACGGCTTTTTTCATCATACTTACCACCCAGCTCCCACATTGTGCTCCATGAAGCGGCAATCACAGCCGGGTTGCGCGTCCAGATCGGCAATACGCCCGATCCAAAGCGCATTTTTGAGGTGAAAGTCAACAAAGCACTCATCATGACGATGCAATCACGCGCCAGGCGTGTATCGGCCTGCCAGATTTCACTAAAACCGCGCTGCTCTGCATATTGAGCCATCTCTAATTCATAGCGTATGTCGTGCTTGTCCTGCAAATATAGGGCTACTCGTTGGGTCATCATCACTCCTTCAGTTTTTCAGATAATTATTCAAATCAACCATCGGATAGCGGATGCGCTCTCCGTAATTTCTTCTTTCAGGTTTGTAGGTGGCATCAATTCCGATTTTCGTCTGCACGCCACGCATATCAGATGTCGGGTCCATTTCGTGTCCTTGTGCTCCTGGTACGATAAAGAAGTCCTTTGACCAATCTACCCGGTTGGTGAGAGCCCAGAAAACATCAGCGGGATCGTGTATGTTTACGTCAGCATCCACCACGATGACTTGCTTGATATTCACATGCGCAGTGAATGCGCCCATGGCAACATTGTAGGGTTCACCCGGATTGGATTTATTGATCGAAACGATAGCCGAAAATCCGTTTCCGTAAGGAGGTATATGCAAACCAACCACATTCTGACTGACATGTTTCACAAAACGCAGCAGCAAGGGTTCGCGCGGCAGTACATTCCCAATATAAATATGTTCATCCCAACCAGGAACAATCGTTTGAAAAATTGGTTCATTTTGAAAACAAATGGCTGTTACCTCAAACACCGGCGATTCCCACAGCTCACCATAGTACCCATGGAATTCTGCCAGCGGACCTTCCGGCTTGCGAATGTTGGGAGGCAAATATCCCTCAATCACAATTTCAGCGTGCACAGGTATATCAATGTCAACTGTGACGCCCTTATGCACCGGCACAGGTTGGCCGCGGATGGCACCGGCTATTGCTAGCTCATCACCGTCATAGCGAGCACCGCCTGCAATCGAAATGGCCGGGTCAACTCCAATCACGACGGCTACCTGTAACCCTTCCCCCTTGCTCTGTTGAACCTTATAGAATTGCATCACATGGCGCCATTCGTTTACATTAAACCCGAAGGTATGGCTTCCTAACACCTGCATTCGGTTATAAGATAAATTACCCCTACCTGAGACAGGATCTTTCGTGACCACTACTCCACCGGTAATAAACGGTCCACCATCATGTAAGCCGTGGGTTGGAATTGGCAATTTGTGCAAATCTATATCATCACCAGTGATGATATTTTCCATCCAGCGTGGTATTTCTTGACTCGTTTGAGGATTAATCCCCTGCGCCGGATCAAGTGCCAGGCTCATTCGGTCGATAATTTGATTGACTTCACACTCGAGTGCCAGGGCGGCCGTGGTGGAATCGACCACCGAATTGGCAAAAATCTGCCAGGGATACTGTTGATCAGGGTTAGAGAAATCGGTAAATAGGACGCCTTTGCCATTTTGACGGGCCAATGTGGCAGCCACATTGGCCAGTTCATGCACCAGATCAACCTGTTTGGGGATGGTCGCCAACCTCCCATGATCGGAGAGCAATTGCATATAGGATCGTAAATCTTCTATTTTTGCCATATTTTCCTTATCTTTCATCCAATAGTGGGTATTTGCCAAATTCGCGCGCAGTCGCCAGCATTTCCAAATAATATTCCGGTTTTACGCCCGGATGAATAGAATTACTGCTGGAAAGCAAGAAACCGCCGCCATACCCTGCTGCCAAGATTGTCTGCCTGGTTTGCTCGCGCACAGCATCCAGAGGCCCATCAACCAGCACAGTCGAACAATCGACATTCCCAATCAGAGTCAATCGATCACCGTACTTTTGTTTTATTTGAGAGATGTCCATGCCAGCGCGGGGTTCGATTGCCTGGAACCCATCGACACCGGCCTCAATCATATCTTCGAGCAAAATATTGATGTTCCCATCCGTATGCTTAACATAAGGAACACCAAATTGGTGGCAGAGATCAGTAATCTGTTTCAAGCGTGGAAAAACGAACTGACGAAAATGTCTCGGGGAAAAAAGCGGACCTTTTTTGGCAGCCCAATCGTAACCGCCATGAATTCCCTGCACACCATGGTCCAGCTGTATTTTTGTCAGGGAAAGTGTCGTTTTTAAGCGCGCGTCCAGGTAGCGATGAATGAGATCCGGAGCTTCGATCAAACCTATCAGAAAGGTTTCAGCCCAATCGAATGTTGAACCAATTTCAACGTCCGCAGAACCCATCACCATCGTATTCGAACCTATTTCAGCCATTACTTGATCCAACAACGAAAAGTCCCAATCTAGCGGATCAAAATCCTGTTGCTCCAATTGTTCTGTCAATACTGCCAGAGCCAGCAACCCATCCTGCCGTAAAGAAGAATCCACCTGGTCATACACATCCGAATCGGGTGAGTAAAAATAGATGCTCCACAGTCCGCTGTTTGGATCAGTAAATTTCCATTCATACTGCGAAATTTGCTCCGGTATTGCTGGAAATTTTGGGATCACTTGAACGCCGGGATAGACATCCAACTCTAATTTTTTCCAGAGGTCAATTTCATCACGCATCCGCTGATGGTGGTAAGGTCTATAATACCCTTCCAACAACGCTTTGTTTTGAGCAAACCCGCGTGCTTTGCCGCCAAAACCGCACAAAGTCGGTCGTCCGAGAACAAACTCCGCTGTCGGGTTATCGATGGTTAACTCGAAAAGCGGCACACGGTCCGCTTCCTGGTGATTAAAAGCCATTCGAGCACGTTCCAAACCATTCATATCACTATGCCTGCTCTCCTGCGTAAAGATTTTATAGCCTGATTACATTCCTGAATTAATGCGTGCTCGTCAATGTAAATAAGTTTTTTGTCCTTCATCAAGATTTCTCCATTGACAAGAACTGTGTCAACATCATCTTTTCTGGTCGATAGCACCAAAGCTGACTCAATATCCTGCACTGGAGCAGAACTCAAGCTGTCCATGTCCACCAGGATCAAATCAGCGGGCGCTCCAACTGAAAGCATTTTATTTGCCGTTGCCATTTTTAAAGCATCCTTACAGGTGATTGCATTCGCATCCCGTTGGGATGCGCGCGCCATACAGACGGCCATCTTCATCGTTTCAAAACAATCCTGGGTGTCATTACTGGCGGAGCCATCGGTCCCAAGCCGCAATGAAATCCCTTGCTTTAAGAATTTTTGCAATGGAGCAATCCCCGAACCCAGTACAGCGTTACTAACCGGGCAGTGCACGACAGTAGCCTTCTGCCGGGCAAGCGTCTCAATCTCTTCATCATCAACCCAAACAGCATGCACCACCTGGGTGTGATCATCCAATACACCGATCTGATCCAACCAAGTCACCGGCCTGACCCCATACTCATCCAATGACATCTGCACTTCATCCTGAGTCTCAGAAACATGAATATGGGTGAAACTGCCATTCTCTTTTGCCAGCTGGTGAGTTTGTTGTAACAATTTCGGCGATGCTCGCCAGGGTGTTAATGGTCCCGACGCGTACGACACGAGACTACCCGCCTGGCTTTGCGAGAACCATTCCTGCAATTCAGAGAGGATAGCCTGATCCTCTTCAGGATTTTTCCCTTTGTTCACCCACGCGCGTGCTATGGTACAACGCATGCCCATCGTTTCTATGGCACTCTGGACCGCCCAGGTATGTTCTTTTGTGAGTGTAATCTTGTGATGATCAACCAGCGAGGTAACACCGCCACGCAGATTTTCAGCCAGACTCAACAATGCCGCCAGTTTCATTTCTTCAACAGAAATCTCAGCCTGCAAAGGCCATATTAATTCACGTAGCCATTGCAGCAAGGGGCGGCCACCAGCCAGACCGCGCATAAAAGCCTGGCTAAAATGAGTATGCCCATTAACAAGGCCAGCCATGGCAGCCATTCCATTTGCATTGATAATGGTCGTATTTTCAGCAGCTTGTTCGGCCCGGGTGTTCCCGGCTGAGATCGCACTAATAACGCCGTTTTCAACCTTGATCGAACCCGAGTTGAGCCAACCCTCTGGCTGCAAAATGACTGCATTGTTGATAATCTTTATGTCATTCTTTGTCATTTAACTTCCGTTTTCATCTGACAATATGGAACTTGCTTAACCTAATCCCAAATCATGGCGGCACTTTACCGGACTGGCATGCCGTTGCGGTTCAACACCGGAGGCAAGCCTTTCCAGGGTTAATGGAATGATGCGATGGCGTTTGCTGGTCGCCTGGTACAATGCATTCGCAATCGCCGGTGCGATGGCAATCATGGTTGGTTCTGCCATGTTTTTTGCTCCATAAGGTCCTTGATCAAACGCAACCTGTACGAAGTGGATATCCATATCCGGCATATCCATCGCTGTAGGGATCAAGTACTGGTTGAAATTTAGGCTGGTTGGATATCCCTGGTCGTACTTCATTTCTTCCATCATGGCATACCCCAAGCCCTGGCCAATCCCTCCATACATTTGCCCATCCGCGCCTTCTTTGAAGATCACTGTGCCGCCATCATGGGCTGCCCAAATACCAAGCACCTTTGTCTGCCCTGTGATTAAATCTGTCTCCACCTCCGCGATTTGAGCACCAAAGGTATAGCATAAATAAGGTGTACCAGTTCCGTTTTCGAAATCCCATTCAAAATGAGGCATTGACCATTTTCCGTGCACATACAGGGTCAGATTCATTTCACGCGCGTGTTGAACCACGGTTTCAAACAATAATGGTTCTTCATCCGGTCCAATAAAGAGTTCTCCTTCACGCACAATTTGTGCCGGCTGGCATTTTAGCAGATCAGCAGCCGCGAAATTGAGTACCTGTAATAATTTCAATGCCCCCACTTTGGTGGCGTTACCACCCAACATACTGCTGCGGGATGCAACTGTTGGCCCTGATTCAACAGATGAAGTTGTATCAGTATTACCTATGCGAACACGGTTGTAATCAACACCCAGAGTTTCGGCTGCTACTAACGCAAACACGGTACGACTGCCCTGTCCATAATCCGTCAACCCACTAGTTACCATGATGGTATTATCAGCTTCGACACGTAATGTGGAGGTTGCATAATCAGCCCCTTCACCACCCAGGCTGGAACCATGCATATAACAAGCAATACCAATTCCTCGGCGAATATCACCACTTTGATTGGCAAACGCCTTACGCTTTTGATCCCATCCGGAGCGCTCACGCACCCAGCGAATACATTCTGGCAGACCAACTTCCTGATTAAGCTTATTGCCGGTCATAACAGTATCACCATTATCACGGACAATGTTACGTAAACGGAACTCAATCGGATCCTGCCCTATCTGATCTGCAAATTCGTCAATTGCCTGTTCAATGGCTGCGGCAGCTTCTGTGTTGCCAAAACCACGATAGGCCCCTGAATAACAATTGTTGGTATAAACGGATTGCCCATCCACATGGACAGCCTGGTAGCGATAAGCCCCGGCTGCATGCACAGTTGCCCGCCATAACGCCAGAGGTGTCATAGAGCCATAGGCACCACTATCAGCAAGCAGAATGGCTTTGGCGGCTTTTAGATTACCTTGTTCATCTGCTCCCAATTTCAACTTGATTTGCATTGCCTCACGTTTATAGGAAGCCATCATCGATTCCTCGCGTGAGGTCAGCAATCGCACCGGCCGCTGTGTTTTTAGTGCAAGTGCGGAGACCATGGCAGCGTGCTGATAATTAATATCATCCTTTCCTCCAAAAGACCCACCGACAGCCGGTTGGATAACACGCACTTTTTCAGCCGGAAGACCCAGGAGCATTACGAGGTTATCGCGGTTAATAAATGGGCTTTGATCATTACAATACACTGTCAGGCTGCCATCTGGGCCAGGAATTGCCAGTGTTCCTTCCGTTTCAAGGTAGGCATGCTCCTGATGGGCAAAATCAAAGGTGTTTTCAAAGACATGAGCACATTTTTCCAGTATTGGGTCAGGTTCGCCATAA
>JBBQNI010000005.1:0-124967 GCA_038329785.1 Anaerolineales bacterium
TCAATATCTGGGACACACCAAAAAACGGGGCGAAGGATCGAAGAAAAAACTCGTCAATGGAAAATGAGAAAATTGTGAGATCCTTCGCCCCTACATGTGGTCAATGGGAAATATTGGGCACAAAGTGTCTACTTGTCAAAATTGGAAAAAAATTTCCTACATACTGCCTTTACCGAAGCATTTCGTGACTGGAAAATTCACGCTCTGGGGAGAGTGATTGCAGCGTTTCTACGTCTGCCGCGGTGGTAGTATCCAGCACCATGCGGGCGAGCAGCTCACCAAGACCCGGTCCGAGCATAAAGCCCTGACCGCAGGTGCCGGCTGCCAGGAGGAATCCCTCAATCTCAGGCGAGTATCCGACAATCGGGTTGCCATCCGGTGTCATCGGATATAAACCACGCCAGGTACGCCGGACGCGGATATTCTGAAGACGCGGCATTACTTCTACCAGGCGGCGGGCGACCATCGGCAAAAACTCGCTGGTTTCTTCAACGGAATAACCCCAAATGTTAGGGCTGGGCGTGAGGCAGAAGATGATTTGCCCGCTGCGATTTTGATAAAAATAAAAATTTGAAGATCCTGGGCTTGGGCGAATATCCACGATCATTGGTTTCAGGAAATGAGCGACCGATTCGGTAATGGCTGCTTCATGCGAATCAGGTTGAACCGGAACATCGATAGAAACCATCTCTCCGATTTGTTTAGCCCAGGGTCCGGCTGCGTTGATGACTATTTTACAGCCATATGTGCCTTGATCAGTGTGAACCGCCACAATTTTGTCGTTACGTGTCTCAATGTGCTGCACAGTTTCACTGAAATGAAATTCAGCACCGAGGACACAGGCTTCCGCATAGAAGGCATGCGTGGCCAGCAGCGGAGAGGCAGAACCATCTTCCGGTGAGTACGTTCCACCGATCAGGTTGCTGGGGTTAAGATCCGGAACTACATCCAGTAATTGGTGTTGATCCATCCAATCAATGTGCAACCCGAGCTTTTTTTGGATGATCAACAAGTTTTTTAGCGTTCGCTCTTCTTGCGGACGGTATGCAACGAAGGAATACCCGCCTTGAACCCAATCGATGTCGCTTCCATAGATCTCTTTCCAGGTTGAGAAGATTTCCAGCGATCGCAAGCACAGGTTAATCTTAGCAGGATCCGAATGGGTGGCTCGAATGCCGCCAATCGCTCGTTTGCTCGAACCCTGTCCAACGCTGGGAAACTGGTCGATTACAAGTGTTTTCACGCCGGCCTGGGACAAGGAAAATGCGGTCGGCACGCCAATTGAACCGGCCCCGATGATGATGACGTCATATGTCTTTTGCGTGCTGTTCATTCTCAGTTATCCTCGTTCTGGATGCCGGCGAACAAACCCAGCGGAATTTCCAATAGAAGCGGCCGTTTGGTCTGATCAGTCACGTCTTCATCGGAAATCCCTTCTTCACGGAAAATTCGTTTAATAATGGCAGTGCAGGTTTTTCCCCCGCAGGAACCCATTCCGGCGCGTGTGACCGTTTTAATTTCATTAAAATCGCGGTAGCCACTGCGGATAAGCTGCCGGATTTCGCCGGCCATCACCCTTTCGCAGCGGCAGACTATGATGTCATCTTCGATATGCGGTATATAACCATCCAAGGGCTCAGAAATCGATTTTTCCTGGATGCGAATTCCGGCGATTTTGGCGGCGATTTCACGCGGAGCGGAAATTTCCACAATGGAGGTATGATCACTGTTGGGAGGGGTATGAATGGAAATGACTTCAAATTCACCAAAGGATTTACCCTCAGTGTTCATGGCTGTGACCTTATCCTTGGCTTCGATGGGCTCGCGGCTGAACTCGTAAGGGATGGAGATGGACGGGTTAAGGGCATCTTTGCGGTAATCGACAATGGTAATTGCCAATCCGGGGCAACCGACAATGCATTGTTCGCATACCTCACAGCAATATCCATCACCCAAAAATGTGGGAATTTGACGGATATCTTTTGAATCAATAAAGATTAATCCATGCGGGCAGAGAGATGCACACGGATTGCAAGGAATCTCCTGGTTGCAATGGATGACCGGCATAACCCCTTCGCGATATTCCGGTTCATCTTCAGGGACAACCAGCCCGGGTTTTGATTTCAGGATCTCTGAAGTGCGGATCCAGGATGATGGAATGTCCAGTTCATTATATCCAAGTGATCTGGCAATTTCTCGACCGCGGATTTTGCCGGCGAAGATAGCAGCGCTGGCTTCAGCAATTTCCTCTGCATCCCCGGCGATAAAGGTTGAAATACCGTACTTGATGCCTTTGCCGAAAAACTCATTGACCGGATCAAGCCCAACGGCAATCAAGACACTGTCGCAGGCGAATGATTTTTCTGTGCCCGGCACGGGTTTGAAGTTGCCATCAACCTGAGCGATGCTGACAGATTCGACCCTGCCGCTGCCATTGGCACTTAATATGGTGTGAGAGGTATAAATGGGCACGCCCATGCGCACCAATTTGTCCTTGTGAACCTTATATCCACCACATTCAGGTAGAGCTTCCACCAGACCAACCACGCCGATCTCTGCCTGCAGCGCATGATACCCGGCGATTAGACCTACATTGCCGCCACCGACGATGAATAGCTTTTGAGCTGGTTTGACCAGATCGCGATTAACCAGCGTTTGAAATGCACCTGCACCATAAACACCTGGGAGCGTATTACCTTTGAAATTAAGAAATTTCTCACGAGCGCCGGCAGCCACCAGAAGTACTTGTGGGTTGACCAGGACGTATTCGCGGCCTTCGCAGCTGATCCCCACCTTCTGGTCCGAGAAGACAGCCAGGGCCGGGCTGTTTAGCCAGATCTGGACCGAGGGATATTTGCGCACATCCTGCTCCAAGCGACTGGCGATGTCTATTCCACGGGTGCCGGCATAGACAGCCTGGGTGGATCCAAAGAAACGATGCGTCTGGAAAACGAGTTTTCCTCCCAACCTGTCTTTATCGTCGACTAAAATGACATGGATTCCGAGTTTTCCTAACTCGATGGCAGCCGAGAGCCCAGCCGGACCGCCGCCAATGATCAAAACGGGTATTTCGAGTTCACGGATTGAGGAAACAGTTGGGTTGCCAGCAGTTATGGGCAGTTCGCTCAATCCGTCGGCGGGTTCTATTTTCATCCCGTCTTTAATTCTCTCCATGCAAGATTTGACGGGTTTGCCATCCGCGATCACCATGCATTGGGAACATTGTCCGTTGGCACAAAAGATACCCTGCGGCGAACCATCCTTGTGATGGTGTCCAAATACCATCACGCCGTTGGCAATCAGCGCCGCCGATATGGTTTCATTTTTGAAGGCTTGGAGAGGTTGATTTTTCCAGAAGAAGCAAATAGCTTCTCGTTCAGGGATGGAGAGAATAGGGTGTTCATGAATACGGTGATCTTCCATATCAATACTTTCTCATTAATTGAAATGGTTGCAACAGGTTACTTATTTGGTATTTTCAATAATACAGAAAAATGATAGGTTTTCATACTGAGGATTTTCATAAGTTCAGCTCGATTGTGTCACAACAATTTTATTATTATCGCGTGGTATAGCTACTGTTAACGATGACACTTGAATATGGTAAAATTTTCGTAGGAAAAAAAGGTAGGCACTAAGTGAATCACAGCAGCAGCTTCCTTTTAACAAGCAAATATACCAAACGGACAGCAAAACGGAAAAATATTGGAGGGTAAATGAAGAGATATGCAGTCTTAACCAGTGGAGGTGATGCTCCTGGTATGAATGCCGCCATTCGAGCTGTGGTACGCTGTGGATTTGCAAATGGTTGGGAGATGTTTGGCGTTCGAAATGGCTATGAGGGATTGATCGTTGGAAACTTTACCGCGATGGGTCCGCGTGATGTGGGTGGCATCATGCAAAAAGGTGGCACCATGCTGGGTAGTGCACGCTCAATAGAATTTAAGACAATTGATGGTCAGCGAAAGGCGATCCGGTCATTAAACTCAAATGGGATTGACGGGCTCTTCGTGATAGGCGGGAATGGCTCACAGACCGGTTCTTATATGTTAACTCAGTTAAAATTTCCAGTGGTGGGCATTGCGTCAACCATTGACAATGATCTGTATGGTTCGGACATCACCATTGGGGTTGATACAGCCCTGAATATTGCCCTGGAGGCTGTTGATCGCTTGAAAGTGACGGCATCTTCACACCAGCGAGCTTTCTTGCTGGAAGTGATGGGCAGAAATTGCGGCTATCTGGCATTAATGACCGCCTTGGCTGGCGGTGCCGAGGCCGTCATCATTCCCGAAGTAAAAATATCACCGGAGGCGGTTGCCGAGTCCTTAAGTCGTGCATACGAAAAGGGCAAAGCGCACGCCATCGTAATTGTTGCTGAAGGTGCGGAATACAATGCGGAAAAACTATCCGCCTATTTTGAAAAGCATCATGACCGGCTCGGCTTTGATTTGCGCATAGCCATTCTTGGCCACATTCAACGCGGTGGCATCCCCTCAGCTTACGACCGTATTTTGGGCAGTCGCCTGGGTGCTGGCGCGGTTGACGCCATGAAATCCGGGAACAGCGGTGTTTTAACTGGCTGGGTAAACTCTCAGATCAAATGGACGCCATTGGAAATAGTGGTCAATACGAAAAAGGAAATTGATAAGTCCTTAATAGACCTGGCAGGGGTGCTGGATTAATGGGATAAGTGCGGGAGTGAAGAAATAGGGGTAAGAACTAGTAAGCCCCTTTTTTTCTTGTAATTGGTTGCTTCCTGCATCTCTTTTTATTCGGGTCGTCACAACCATCCACTCTGGTTGTGAATATCTACCTTTACTTACAATTGCGTAAATAATCCTGGATGAAATCATCCAATTCGCCGTCCAGAACAGCGTTGACGTTGCCTACTTCGAAATCTGTGCGATGGTCTTTGACCAATTGATAGGGATGTAAGACATAGGATCTGATCTGGCTGCCCCATTCGGCTTTTTGGTATGCACCTCGCAGACCAGCCAGTTCCTTTTCCTGTTCTTCGCGCCGGATCTCCAGGAGCCTGGCTCTCAGCACCCGGAATGCATTTTCACGGTTCTGTAACAGGGATCGTTCATTCTGACAGGTGACAATTATGCCAGTGGGGATATGCAGCAATCGAATAGCGGTAGAGTTTTTCTGAACATTTTGTCCGCCAGCCCCCGATGATTTGAAGACGTCGATGCGCACATCATCACTTGGAATCGAAATTTCATCATCGTCATCGCTGATTTCCGGTAGTACTTCGACCTGGGCAAATGAAGTATGTCGCCTGTGCGCAGAATCGAAGGGGGAAAGCCTTACCAGTCGATGAACTCCCTTTTCGGATTTCATATATCCGTATGCGTAACGTCCATCAATCGCGATAGTAACGCTCTTCACGCCTGCTTCTTCACCCGCAGAGCGGTCCAAAATCTCAGCGGAATAGCCATTCTTGTCTGCCCAACGCAAATACATGCGTTCGAGCATTTCAGCCCAATCCTGTGAATCGGTCCCGCCAGCGCCGGCATGAACAGATAAAAGAGCATTACCATGGTCATACCTGCCAGAAAGCAAGGTTTTCAACTCGCGCTGATCCATTTCCTTTTCAATACCAGCCAATTCGCTCTCCAGCTCAGGCCGCAGGCTTTCATCAGCCATTTCTACCAGTTCAAGCGCGGAATTTACTCGATCTGAGAAATCTTGCCAGCTTTTGATTTCATCTCTCAGTCCCACTATTTTTTTTAATATTTTTTGAGCTCGGTCACGATCTTCCCATAGAGCCGGGTTTTCAGACTCTTTCTCCAGCCTTGCTAGGGTAGCTTCTTTTTCTGGTAAGTCAAAGATGCACCATAAGATCTTTTATTTTGGCCTGGTATTGCACCAACTGATCAATCATATCTTGCATTTAAATCTCCAATTTTATTGAATTAATCCTTCGATAAAGCTTTGGCGGTTGAATTCTTGCAGGTCTTCCGATTTTTCTCCCAACCCAACGTACAGAATCGGGACTTTCAACTCGCGCTGAATTGCGAACATCATTCCACCGCGTGCTGAACTATCCAGCTTGGTAATAATTACGCCGTCAATATTTACCGCTTCCTTAAAAGCGCGGGCTTGCAGGAGTGCATTCTGCCCGGTGGTGGCATCCAGCACGAGCCAGGTTGCATGCGGTGCGCCCGGGTAAATTTTTGAAATCACCCGGTCAACTTTTTTCAATTCTTCCATCAGGTTGAAGCG
The DNA here is from genome assembly GCA_038329785.1 of Anaerolineales bacterium. GTDB lineage: Bacteria > Chloroflexota > Anaerolineae > Anaerolineales > Anaerolineaceae > UBA6170. The sequence continues at coordinate 6,235 of JBBQNI010000005.1, forward strand.
GGTGTGTAACCTGCCGGCTGTATCCACATAAACAATGTCCATTTGACGGGCCAGGCCTGCCTGAATGGCGTCGTACGCAACAGCTCCAGGATCTGCTCCAGCCTGTCCTTTGATGACTGGAATATTGAGGCGATCACCCCAGACCTGCAATTGTTCAACTGCTGCCGCGCGGTAAGTATCTGCTGCAGCGAAGAGTACTTTTTTGCCGCCATCCTTTTGTTGTTTCCCCAATTTTGCCAGTGTCGTGGTTTTTCCCGAACCGTTCACGCCCACAACCAGGACGACAGCAGGCTTATTTTTTGAAAAATCAGGGAAGATGGGTTCATCCAGACGTGTCAGCAATTCCTGCTTCAGCAATTCGCGTAACTCACTCGTTCTGGTTGCCCCACTGCGATCAACTTCTTTGATTAAATTTGTAATTACCTGTTGAGTCGTTTCAATGCCAACGTCCGCCTGAATAAGCAGAGCTTCCAGTTCATCCCATGTATCAACTGTGATTTCGGTTGCCCCGAACATCGTCGCCAGGCGACCAAAAGTGACCCTACGAGTTTTTTCGAGACCTTTTAACCATTTGTTGAGGATATCTGCCATGCTGCGGGATTATATCATAACCATCTTGGGGGACGCTACGCGTAGCGAGTTGCCAACTGTCCGCAGCCAGCCTGAATTTCTATTCCACGGCGCAAACGGATGGTGCAGGGAATGCCTGCATTTTCCAGCGTTTGTTGAAATAATCTGGTCTGTTCCTTACTGCTGGGTTGGTAGAGCGATTGGCTGGTTGGGTTAAGCGGAATGACATTGACATGACAGAGCAAGCCGTGCAAAAGATGAGCAAGATGTTTGGCAGTGGCTTCGCTGTCATTTTTCCCATCAATTAATGCCCATTCAAAAGTGATTCTGCGGTTTGTTTTGGAAACGTAATAGCGACAGGCTTCCAAAACCTGTTCAATTGAATATTTTTTGTTGATGGGCAGCATCGATGTGCGCTCTTCGTTGGTGGTGGCATGCAGACTGATCGCAAGATTTATTTGTCGCTCTTCATCGGCGAATTTGCGAATCATCGGTACGAGTCCAACGGTGGAAATCGTAAAGCGACGGGCTCCGAGGCCAAATCCACTTGCATCGTTGAGTTGATCGATTGCCTTGAGTGTAGCTTCATAGTTGTGAAATGGCTCTCCCATGCCCATCAATACGATGTTTGTGACTTTTTCACCTTCTTCATTGAGCATTCGGGCATAATAAAGCACTTGTTCGATAATTTCACCGGAACTGAGGTGCCGTTTAAATCCCATTTGTCCGGTGGCACAAAAAACGCATCCCATGGCACAGCCTGCCTGAGTGGAAATACAGAGGGTTCTGCGATGTTCGTATTTCATTAAAACTGCTTCGATGGCATAGTCATCTGGCAGAATAAAAAGTGTTTTTACCGTTTCTTGATCCGGTGATGTGACGACTTTATTGGGTGTCAATGAAGAAAAAGAATAAAAGCTGAAGAGTTTTTCTCGCAGTGTTTTGGGCAACATAGTGAATTGATCTGGTTTGTGCCATAATTTCTGATACACACCTTGCCATATTTGATGGGCTCGAAAAGATGGCTGATTCCAGGTGGCCAGGACAGCTTCTAATTTACTGAATGACAAATCATAAATAAGTTCGGCGTTATTACTATTACTCATCAAGATACCATTCTTTGGACGATAGATTATTGATCAGGTCAACTATGTCATTGCTGATAATACGGGGAATGATATTCAATCTGCCAATATCCTCCTGATTGGAAATTCCGGTTAGCACCAGGGCGGTCTGACAACCGGCATTTTTGCCTCCCAGGATATCGGTTTCCAATCGATCACCAATAACTAATGTAGTCGAATTGTTTGATTCAAGATAATCCATGGCCAGATTAATCATGGATGGATCGGGCTTACCGGTTACGACCGCTTTACGCTGGCTGGCTGTCTCAAGGAAGGCAAGCAGGGCGCCTGCACCGGGAATGTTACCTGCCGGTGTAGGAAATGATGGATCCATATTAGTGAAGTAAAAATCAACACCCTGGTTTAATAAAAGCGTTGCCTGGGTTAAGGTTTGAAAATCGAGGTTGCGTTTCATCCCACCCACGACTGCCAAAACTGAATGCGGTAGGTGATAAAAACCGTGATCTGCAAAAATTTCCACCAGACCGGACTCCCCAACGATAAAGAGCGGTCCGCCATCAGGATATTTGCTTTTCAAGCGTTGTGCCAGGTTCAGACCAGAAGTGATTATCTGTTTTGGTGAAACCTGGACATCAAAACTGGAAAGCTTAATTCTGTAATCATAAGGGGTTTTGGTGCTGTTATTCGTTACAAAACCATACTTGATTTTTCTTTCATCAAGACGCTTGAATAGCGAGGCCAAATCAACGAGTGGGCTGTTTTCTCTCCACAGAACCCCGTCCATATCGAATAATAGTGTATCAATTTTTTGTTTTGCCATTGTTAATAATGAAACCGGATAGCGTTCACTATCCGGCTTCTATCCTTTATTTCAGTCAACCTTATTTCTTGATAGGTGATTCAAGAACACGATCAACCAGACCGTAATCTACAGCCTGTTTGGCATCGAGATAGTAATCCCGCTCGGTATCATGCTCAATCACCTCAATGGTTTGGCCTGTGCTTTCCGCCATTATCTCGTTCAGGCGGGCTTTCAGCCGCAGAATTTCTTTGGCTTGAATTTCGATATCTGAAGCCTGACCCTGTACGCCGCCCAAGGGTTGGTGCATATGGATGGTTGCATGGGGTAGGGAATAGCGCTGTCCTTTTTCACCGGCAGCTAAAAGGACTGTCCCAAACGATGCGGTCATGCCTACAGCAACGGTCGAGATTTTGTTTGGGATCATTTTCATTGTGTCATAAATTGCCAGACCTGCATAGATTTGACCACCAGGCGAGTTAATATATATCTGGATGCCTGCCTCAGGATCTTCGCGGCTTAAGAAAAGTAATTGTGCAACGATCACATTGGCAACCTGGTCATTAATAGGAGTTCCCAGCAAGATGATGCGATTTTTTAATAAGAGTGAAAATATATCATAAGCTCTCTCACCACGGCCATTGGATTCAATCACCATGGGGATCACTGATGAAAAATCATGATTATTCTGTGTCATTCTTTGGTTTCCTTTTTGTCTTTTTCTCAGTTGGTTCTTTCCGTTCAGATTCGTTTACTTCAGCTTCTTTTGTTTCAGATTCTTTAGAGGCTTTTTTCGGGGCTCGCGTTTTCTTTGGTTTTGCAGCCGTTGCTTCAGCTTTTTCAGGTTCATCCTGCATTGGTTCTACAACTTCAGTAGTTTCAGATTTTTCCGCAGCTAATTCGGAGTTCAATTTCTCCTGTTCTTCTTTTTCAAGTTCACCAGAGGCAATCTTTTTCAATCGCTCCATCGTTTTTTCACTATATAAACGATTCATGGCGCCCAAGGTGAATGAATTCATCTGTTCTTTTGTATAACGCCCTTTCTTGCCTTTGGCTTCCGAATTCATTTGCAGCATTTGTGTTGTTTCGTTCAAGATATTATCCATATCATCTCTGCCTATCTCAATTTTTTCTGATTGGGCAAATTTCTCGACGATAAGGGAGTTTTGTAAGCGCTTTTCCGCTGCCGGGCGAACATTATTTTCAATGTACTGCTCCCGATCCGTCTTCAAAAGTTTCAAGTAGGTCTCAAAATCCAAATTCTGTTGTTTAAGATCGCTTTCGATGGAAACGAGAATGTGGTTGATTTCATCCTGCACCATGAAGGGTGGATACTTAACACTAGCCTGTTCAGCGATCTTTGCCAACACATCTGTATAATATTTGTCTTCGTATTCCTGATTCTTATTGGATTCAAGCTGCTCTTTGACGCCATTTACTAAATCTTCATAACTCTCGAAATGCCCGAGGGAGACTGCAAATTCATCATTTAGCTCTGGCAGGACGAGTGATTTTACAGATTGAATGTTGATTTCAAATTTGATATTTTTTCCTTTAAAATCTGCATCATCAATATCTTCGGGGAAGGCATGTTCTATTGTTTTCTCATCGCTCTCAGACATACTGATCAGGTTTTCATCAAAGCCTTCGAAGGGATACTCCTTACTGTTGAGATTATCCCCAATGATTACCTGGAAAGGACGAGCATCAATGATTACGCCTGTTTCCTCCGTACCATCAACCTCGCGGGCGGAAAGTTTGTAATACACCAAGTCACCCTTTTCAATTAGGCGTTCTACCGGTTCGGCTGTAGCGTAATTTTTTTGCATACGATTGATGAATTCGTCAATTTCCTCTTCGCTCACCGCTTCAGGGGCATAATCCACACGGATACTGGAATAATCACCGATTTCAACTTCTGGTTTCAATGGAACCATAAAGGAGAATTTTGGAGGGTCAATGCTGATGACTTCTTCCAATGCGCCTGGGCCGGCAGGTTCAATCGCTGCTTCTTCTAAAACTTTGGCATATTGGTCATCGATCAATATTTCGATGGCTTCTTCATTGATCGCACCTTCGCCCACGTGGCGGAGGATGATTTCATAAGGTGCTTTCCCTGGACGAAAACCCGCAATCTTTACTTTTTTCGCAATTTTTCGGGCAGCACGTTTCTTAAATGATTCAAAAACATCAGATTCAAATTCAGCAATGATTTTTACCTGATGGTTTTCCTGGGGTGTGGTTTCAATCTTCAATGTTTAATCCTTTGTAAATAAATTTTGTTGTGGGGAAAGAGGGACTTGAACCCTCACGCCTTTCGGCACATGATCCTAAGTCATGCCTGTCTGCCAATTCCAGCACTTCCCCTTGGCGTCCAAATTATAAGCGCATCCTATTCGAGCGTCAATAATCAGATATAATGAAGCGCTTATTACAAATAATCAGATTGGCTGGAGGAAAGATTGTCTCGCGTAATTAATCCAGATAGTAGTGGTAAAGAACGGACACAAAAATCGAAAGGGATTGTAAAAGCGATTCGAGAATTAATGACTCAAACTGAACCTAATCAATTGAGTAAGGATTTGGCTGCTTATATCGCAATTTCACTGAAGGAAATCTACGACACGGTTGATATTTCAGTGGTTGCCTGGGAGAAACGCGGATACTGGCTTAAAGCTGATCGGTTTCGCCTGGATTGGGAATGGACTGAACAATATGCAAGCCAGATGAAAGAGTATGTTTTAAAAGAAAATTGGGCAGGCGTGGCTATACTTTCTACGAAAATAGCCCAAAAATTTCAGCATATCAAAATAGCTGCCAAAAATCGCATAGGGGAGCCCTGGCATGGAGCCTGGCGAGAACTCATAAGATAAAAAGAAGCTGCTTCGAGTCCGAAGCAGCTTCTTTTTTAGTCAACTCTGTAGGTTATTTTTTCTTGAGGATAATACGAGCATCGACAACTTTAAGACCTTTGCCTTCGGCATACACCAGTACCGGGTTGGCATCTGATTCACTGACATCGTCTTTCAAGTCAACAATCATCTGGGCATAGCGGCTGATAGTTTCTGCCAGCACTTCGCGGTCACGTGGTTCTTCACCACGCACACCAGCCAAAATGGGAGCACCACGGATTTCACCAATCATACGCAGCGCGGATTTTTTCGAAACGGGTGCGACGCGGAAGGTAACATCTTTCAATACTTCTACAAAGATGCCACCCAGACCAAACATCATGGTTGGTCCAAAAGTGGCATCATTTACTGAACCAAGAATTACTTCTGTTCCCCATGGAGCCATTTCCTGTATGGCGATGCCATGAATATTTGCATCGGCTTTATATTCTTTCGCGTTTTTCATGATGGTAGTAAAGGCATCACGGCAGGAGGCTTCGTCTTTGATATTAACTTTGACACCGCCTGCATCGGATTTGTGCAAGATATCAGGAGAAACGATTTTCATGACAATTGGGAAACCAACTTCTTTGGCTATTTTAACAGCTTCCTCTTCTGATCTGGCCAGCAAGGTGGTTGTGGTTGGCAGACCATAGGCGGCAAATACCTGCTTAGCCTCTATCTCTGTTAATGCATCGCGGTTATCATCGCGGGCATTCTGGATTACTTTTAATGCGAGTTCTTTATCGACGGTTATCGTTTGCTCATCAGATTCGGAGACTATTTCTTTCATGCGGGCGTATTCACGCAAGGCGGAAATAGCGTGCACGGCAAGATCCGGAGCACCAAATGAAGGAATATTGTTCTCGACCAGCCACTGCATTGCTTTTTCTGATTTTTCGCCGCCGACGAAGGACACCGTCACGGGTTTACCCTCGACATTCGCTTCATCAATAGCGCTCTTGATGCCTTTAGCAATATCCATCGGATCGGTCATTGCAGTTTCACAATAAAGAACAACCATTCCTTCTGTCCATGGATGGGCGAATGCAAATTTGACTGAATCGTGATACCAATCGTACCCGGCCATTCCGGTCAAATCGACGGGATTCTTGGCGGAACCGAAAGCGGGCATATGTTTCTTAAGTTCATCCTGAACATCTTTCGGGACAAATTTCAATGGAAGTCCATAACGTTCGGCAGCATCTGTTGCCAAAACACCAACCCCGCCGCCGTTGGTGATGATCACCAGATTATCTCCATGCATGGGAGGTTGTAAGGATAATGCCAGTGAAAGATCAAACAGATTGTTTAAGTCAGTAGCCTGAACGACCCCTGCTTGTTGGAAAGCTGCGCCATAGACTTTTGCAGCACCAGCCAGTGAACCGGTGTGAGAAGCAGCAGCTGCAGCACCGTGCGCCGAAACGCCGGCTTTTAATGCAATGACCGGTTTCTTTGCTTTTTTGGCAACTTCCATAAATTTTCGACCATCTTTGAAGCCTTCAATGTATAAGGAAATACAGCTAGTGGCTTCATCCTGATCCAGCCATTCAACCAGATCGGCGAAATCGACATCCGACATATTGCCGATTGAGATTAGTTTTTCCAGCCCAACGTGACGGGTAAAAGTAGCCATATCCAGAGCAATTAAAAGTGCACCGCTTTGAGAGACCAGAGCACCTTTTCCCGGTAATGGTAGTATTGGAGCAAAGGAGGCATTCAATTTTTCCGCGTTGGAGAGGGTGCCGACAATATTTGGTCCGAGAATTCGCACACCATATTCTTGCGCCTTAGCAACTACTTCTTGCTCCAACTCTTTATTACCTGATTCTGCAAAACCGGAAGTGATTATGATCAGCCCTTTAACGCCCTTTTTCCCGGCTTCTTCTACTACGGATACAACATATTTGGCTGGGACTGTAACGACTGCTGCATCAATTTCAGCGGGCACATCCAATAGTGATCCGTAAACCTTCAAGCCGAGCAATTCATCTGCATTGGGGTTTATTGGGTAGATTTTGCCTTCATATCCGCCCTTAATAATGTTATCGACAACGGTATAACCAATTTTTGTGGGGTCAGTGGATGCACCGACAATTGCGATTGATTTTGGTCTCATCAAACCATCTAACTTTGAACTATCCATTCTCTCATCTCCTAATAATTTCAATAAAATTTATGGTTTGGTACTTTTTATTTTTTTTTTGCTACCAGTAATAGGCACCAAACATTCCATAATTTTCAATAAAATACCTCCTGAAGTTTTTTGCCGAGGAGGATTTTATGGTTGTTAATTCCACGTTTCTAATTTAATCACCTTGAGTTATTACCTTCGTTACATCTTGCCACAAACCGAAATATCATTTTATTTTACCAAATATCCTTCAATGATAAACCCTTTTTCTAAAAAATAAGCGTGCAGAAACACACAATTTCAATGTATCTTCATCACCACCTGTATTTAATCGCCTTTATTCTTCAAAGCGGCCAACATCAACTCATTAATACGGTTTACCATCGTATAAGTTTCGGGTTGGATCCCTTCAGCAATGAGGGCGTTTTCGTAAATCTGTTCGACAATTGTGGTGCGAAGTTGACTGACACCGCTAATTTTTGAAAGCTGGATGATGATGGGGTGGTGAGGGTTGATTTCGAGGACTTTTTCCGGAGTATCCATTTCCTTTTGCAGGTAACGATATGCTTTTTGAATTTCTGGGCTCGGGCTCCCTTTAATATCAACCAGGCGTGCTGGCGAATTGACCAACTGTTCAGTTGTACGCACCTCTTTAACTTTATTTTCCAGGATGGTTTTGAAAAAAGTCAGTGTTTCGTTGATATTTTCGGCAGCTGGTTGATCCTCTTTGGGATCGCTTTTTTCCGAGTCTATTTCTGGTAATTCCAAATCGGCTGAGGTGACGTTGATCAGATCGAAATCCTCAAATTTCTTTAAATTGATCATCATGAAAGGATCGACCGGGTCAGCCAAAAGGATTACATTTATCTCCCTTTTCTTGAATACCTCCAAATGGGGAGAATTGCGCAGAGAAGTTAAATCTTCACCTATGATGTAATAAATTTTATTCTGCCCTTCTTTTAATTCAGAGCTGTAACCCTTGAAAGATAATAATTGAGATCCCTTTTCCAGAGTTTGGAAGCGTACCAGATTGGTTAATTGATCAATGTGTTCCGGGCTGGTCGCCATTCCTTCTTTGATAAAGATGCCAAATTCTTTCCAGAATTTTTCATATTTTTCAGTTTCTTTACTGCTCATCGAATTTAAGTGGTCAATCACTTTCGAAGTGACCACATTTTTTAATTGCGTAATTATCTTGCTGGATTGAAATGATTCTCTTGAGACGTTCAAAGGGATATCTTCTGAATCGACAACGCCCTGGACAAACCTCAGAAATTCAGGCAAAAGTTCACGGGTAAATTCTTGAATGAGAACTTTACGTGCGTAAAGCTTTAATCCATAATCTTTGCGGTCTGAAAAGATATGTGGTTCCGCTGTCGTTGGAATAAAGAGAAGGGCAAATAGTTGAATAGGGGCATCAATCGAAAGATGTAAAAAAGAAAGTGGATCATTAAAATCATAGGTGAATTGTTTGTAAAACTCGTTATATTCCTCTGGCTTGACCTGATGGGGCTGTTGCCGCCATAAAGCGGTTTGGCGGTTAACCTGTTCCTCGCCATCATTCAGAAAAATTGGGAAAGGAATGTAATCTGAATGGCGCTTAATTATTTGTCTTAATCTGAATTCCTCCAGGAATTCCAGAGAGTCATCTTTCAAATGCAAGATTACATCAGTCCCCCGGCTTTCTTTTTCCGCTGCCGATATTTGGTATTTATCGCCACCATCAGAGACCCATTTCGCAGCTTCATCTTCCGGGCGGAAAGATCTTGAAATCACTTCAATGTTTTCTGCCACCATAAATGCCGAATAAAACCCGACCCCAAATTGGCCAATGATGCTTGAGAGATCAACATCCTGGGCTTCGCTGGCAGCTTCAAGGAATGCTTTTGCACCAGAGTGAGCAATAGTACCCAGATTTTCAATCATCTCGACCTGGTTCATGCCGATACCGGTATCACTGATTGTGAGGGTTTTATTTTCCTTGTCAGTGCGAATTGTTATCTTAACCGGTAGATCTGGCTGGTAGTATTCTTTATTGGTTAATGTTTCATAGTTTAAACGGGAAAGAGCATCGGATGCATTTGAGATTAGTTCACGCAGGAAAATGTCTTTTTCTGTGTATAGTGAATGTATGAGAATGTTGAGCAGTTGTCTTGTTTCTGCTTTAAATTTATGGTTCTGTGCCATTAGCGCCCTCCAAAATATGGATTTATATTCTTAATCATAAATCGCTTTCATTAGATTTTTATAAAAATTTCACCAGACTGACTGATAGTCCGGATTTCAAATATCAGGAATACTTGGCCTTTACTGCAGGAATGAGATATTCAACAAATGCCCGTTTTTGATCGTAATCAGGCTTCCAACCCCAATCTCTTTGTGCAGCGCTGTCATCCACATCTGCTGGCCATGAATCTACAATTCCTTGTCGTGATAGATCCGGGACAAAATCAATTTCTGCCTTCGGAAAAGCTGCCAACACAATTTCCCTGAACTGCCCGGCACTTGGATTGAAGCTAGTGACATTGTATACCAGTTGTTTCAAATTCTCACGAGGGGCATGTTCCAGGAGGAGTAAGGATTTGATCGCATCCGGCATGACCATAAATGGAAGTTTGGTGTCCTCTCGGACGAAACATTGATAAGGGGATCCCATGGCCGCATAGTGTAACATCTCCGGACCGTAATCACTGGTTCCTCCGGTGGGGGTGGTGCTGGCGGAGATCAAGCCAGGAAATCGGAGGGCTCTGAAATCAATGCCGCTCTGAACGGTATCGGCAGCCAAACGCCGGTAAAATTTTGTGTAATATCGGCCAAGATGTTCACAATATAGTTTATTGCACCCATACATCGTGGTCGGGTGACACCATTCATCTTCCCTTATCTTGCCGGATTTGTTTTTTGTTTCGAGATCGGGCAGACCATAGGCTGCTATGGAACTCGGATAAAGGAATTTCACGGGTTTTCCCTGCCAGCCGGCTTGTTCTACCGCCAGGCGTAAAAGATTGAGGGTCCCTTCGACATTGACTTTGTGGGCTGTTTCCGGGTTGTATTCGGCTTTGGTCGAAAGAATTGAGGCCAGATGATATATAGCACGAATTTCGTATTCTGCCACCAGTCTGCCCAGCAGCATGCCGTCCAGTATATCGCCCTGAATAAACCGATCACACATTTTCTGCAGATCTTTATCTAGCGGCATCACATCCAGCGCCAGAATATGAACTTTTTCATGATTATAGAAATGAGAAATTAAACCATGACCAATTTCGCCATTTGCTCCGGTGATTAATACGACTTCTTTTCGCATAGAACCCCTCCTATATTGCTGGGTGTATCTGGATTAAAAAAACAAAGATTCAGCATAATTATTGCAAAATCTTTGCTTCTTTCCAATGGTCATTGATAAGATGTTTCAGATGATTTGTAACCCATCTTAACTGGTACACCGCAATTTTATGCTGCTGATTTGTTGGTCTTCTTGAACCAGGTGCGCCATTCCTTGTTTTCCCAAACCACAAGAATTGGAGCTGCTACGAAAATTGAGGAATAGGTACCACTGAAAAGACCCACTAATAAGAGCACTGCGAATTCCCGCAAAGTGACACCACCGAACAATGCTAATGCTAGAAGCATAAACTCAACCGTCATCAATTGGGTATTAATAGAGCGCTGCAAAGTCTGAACAATGGAATGGTTAACCAGTTTCTCAAATTCCAATTTTCTAAAAATAACACTGTTTTCACGAATTCGGTCAAACACCACAATTTTATCCTGTACCGAGAAACCAATAACGGTCAGAAGCGCGGTCAGGAACATAGAATCGACCTGCCAGCCAAACAGCTTGCCTCCAATGGCGGCCAGACTGATTACAACCAGAACATCGTGTAACATGGCGCTGATTCCACAAATGCCATAGCGAAATGCATGGGGAATGCCGCGAAATGCGAAGGTGATGTAGATCACTACTGCCAGGGCAGCGATACCGACCGCAATGGCTGCCCGTTGTGCAACTTGCTGGGCGATGATTGGGCCAACACTATCAAAACGGTTGATGACCAAACTGGCTGCACTGACACTACTTTGCAAATCCTTAGTTATGGCGTTCTTCGTATTCTCATCCATGAACGGTGATCGAATCACCAGGATTGAACGTTCTCCATCCGCGTTCAGCGCAGTTTGCACGGAAACTTCGTTAAATTGGTATTTGTCATAAATTACCTTGACCTGCTCGGTATCCGGTAAAGTAGTATTTGGATATTCAACTTCAAGGAGCGAACCACCCTTGAAATCAACTGCCAGTGGTAATCCATCGAAGGCGATAATTGTTAACCCGACCAGAATGAAAAGGACAGAAATTGTGAAAAAGATGTAGCGTTTGCCTAAAATATTCATGACTGCCTACCTCCTATATACCAAACCACTTAAGGTGATTTTCAGGATGTTTAATGAGGTCAAGCGCAATGGCGAGGAAAGTACGCGTCACCACGATTGCCGAGAATAAACTGACGATAACACCCAATGCCAGGGTAATAGCAAAACCCTTGACAAAGCTGGCACCGAATGTAGAGCCAAACCAGAAGAGGATAAGGCTTGTAATAATGGTTGCAATGTTTGAATCGCGAATGGAGGGCCAGGCGCGTTTCCAACCCAGTTCAATCGCCTGGAATAGTGTGCGTCCATTACGTAGTTCTTCTTTCAAACGCTCGAAGATGAGAATATTGGCATCGAGCGCGCTGCCGGTAGAAAGAATCAAACCAGCAATACCTGGCAACGTAAGCGTTACCGGGATCAGGCGGAATAACGCAAATGTAATTAATGCATAAATCGAGATAGCGAATACAGCGGCAATTCCCGGCACACGGTAGAAGATGATCATGAAGGCAGCCACAAGCAAGAGCCCAACCAGACCTGCCAGCAAACTCTTACTGAGTGAATCAGAGCCAAGGGTCGGCCCAATAATTCGGATTTGCTCTATGCTCAAAGGTATGGGAAGTGAACCATACCGTAATTGTACGGCCAGGGCATTGGCTTCATCATAAGTGAACTTACCCTGGATTGTCCCGCTGCCTTCAGTGATGGCGGAATTGATACGGGGTGCCGAAATGATTTTGTTATCCAGGACGATGGCCAGGATTTTTCCGACATTGTTCTGAGTATAATCGCCGAAAATCTGTGCGCCGGCAGAAGTGAGTTCAAAATTAATTTGATAAGTGCCTGTTATAGGGCTATCGACTACTACTGATACAAGATCATTTCCGGTCATGATGGTGTGGAACACAGGAGGCTCTGCAGGTGTGCCGCCATCAGCCGGCGGGACAGGGACGGTTTGAACTTTACCTGTCAGGGTGAAATCTGTTTTAACTTCCTGACCTTCAAAATAATTCCAATCGTTTGCACCTAAATCTACAAATTCCAGGACGCCAACTTGTTTGATGGCGTTGATTACATCTTCGGTGTTCGTCAGACCAGGGAATTCACCGACGATGCGGTCAGATCCTGCTACCTGAAAAAGGACCTCATTGACCCCGAGTCCACTGGATCGATTTTCGAGAATCTGTCTGGCAACCTGAAGAGCATCACTTGCAACCTCAGTGCCTTCGGGAATCTCTGCCTTCAAAATAACTTGCATACCTCCACGCAAATCCAAACCGAGTACTGTCGCAATCGGTTTGTTTACGAGAGGTAATTTGGTTGTTGATGGGAGATCAATCCAAATGACTGCTGCCAAAAGCACCAGGATCAGGATCAAATTAATATAACGTCGCTTCATCAGATATAAGCCTCCAATCCAAATTTGTCCAGGGAATTGTTATTTAACGGTCGGATTATACTCCGTTAAGGAGGATATGAGTAGGTTCATCAGGCATGCACGCTGCTTCCACTCTTCAGGTCATCACCTCCCGAGAGAGTGATTTAATAATATGTTGGGCATGTCAATCGAACATTATCCTTGGTTTGCATTGTTTAAGGACAAAACCAGGACAAGGAACGCACACAGCCGGTGTGTTTATGACCTGATTTTGATTACAATTCTTTGAAATGAATTTTCACTTTTCGCTTGACAGGAATAAATGGCACGAGTAAAGTTAGTGATCCATGAACACCAGATTTGTTTTTTCATTGCGTCGCGCTCGTCTTAACCAACATTCGGATTTCCGGAGAGATGGGCATCTAGAAGTTTATTAATCACTAAAAAACAGTCATTATTAAAACATAGCCTTCCTTTTCGGGAGGCTATGTTATTTTTAATTTCAAAGAATGAGGAAAAATGATGAATAAAAGTGAAATAAAAAAAGTGGTATTGGCCTATTCAGGCGGTTTGGATACATCCGTCATCGTCCCCTGGTTGAAGGAAAATTACGGGTGCGAAGTGATTTGTTTTTGTGCGGATGTCGGTCAGGGTGAAGAGCTTTCAGGTCTGGAGGCAAAAGCAATCGCTTCGGGAGCCAGCCGATTGATCATTCATGATATGAAGGAAGAATTGGTGGAGGATTTTATTTTCCCAACGATCCGGGCAGGAGCAATTTATGAGCGCAAATATTTATTGGGCACCTCAATGGCGCGGCCATTAATTGCCAAACATATGATCGATGTTGCGCACGAAGTAGATGCAGACGCTTTATCTCATGGAGCTACCGGAAAAGGCAATGACCAGGTGCGTTTTGAATTAACCTTTACAGCGCTGGATCCGAGACTACAGGTGATTGCTCCCTGGCGGGAGTGGGATATTCGTTCACGTGAGGATGCACTCGAATATGCGGCAGCCCATAATGTGCCGGTAAACTCATCTCGAAAATCGATTTATAGTCGTGATCGCAATCTCTTTCACCTTTCGCATGAAGGCGGTTTGCTGGAAGATCCCTGGAAAGAGCCGGAGGAGGAGATGTATAAAATTTCTGTCTCGCCAGAATCTGCTCCGGAGACCGCAGAAGTTATAGATATCACATTCGATTCCGGAACACCTATTGCGATTAATGGTGAAGATTATTCTCCCGCGAATTTACTGGAAAAACTAAATAGTATTGGCGGAAAACATGGTATCGGACGAGTTGATATGGTAGAGGGTCGTTTGGTCGGTATGAAATCTCATGGTGTTTATGAGACACCTGGAGGAACCATTCTTTACGCTGCCCACCGTGAGCTCGAATCATTAGTTTTGGACCGGCAAACCATCCAATTCAAAGATCTGGCAGCACTCAAATATGCTGAGCTGGTTTATGATGGCATGTGGTTTTCGCCGCTGCGAGAATCATTGGCAGCTTTTGTGGATGCAACCCAGGGTCCGGTTACCGGCGCGGTTCGACTGAAGCTTTATAAAGGAAATATTATTCCGGTTGGGCGCAAAAGTAAATTTTCTCTTTACCGCGAGGATTTCGCAACTTTTGGACAGGAAGATGTTTACGATCAATCCGATGCCCAGGGTTTTATCAACATCTTCGGATTGCCGTTGAAGGTCATGGCGATGAATGGCTTGCCGATATCCGGTATGAACATGCCAAAACCAGATTACTCGCGATTCAAACGAGATTGAAAGGAGATCAGATGAGTCTATGGGGAGGTAGGTTTACGAAAGCGATGGATGAGGATGCCTGGCGTTTTAATGCATCGATCACATTCGATAAACGGCTGGCTGCACAGGATGTCCGTGCCAGTATCAGTTGGGCCAGACAGTTACTGGTTGTTGGTGTATTAAGTGAAAAAGAATTCTGCGGGATTGAGGATGGTCTCAACCAGATTCAGGATGAGTTTCTGCATGCGGATTTTCTGTTTTCCTCAGGCGATGAGGATATTCACTCAGCCGTGGAAAGAAGGTTGTATGAATTGATCGGTTTAACAGCAGGTAAGATTCATACAGGCAGAAGTCGCAATGATCAGGTAACCACAGATTTTCGCTTGTGGATAATGGACAATATACCCATATTAAAATCGCATATTACCAGCTTTCAAATGGCAATCATCAACGTAGCCGAAAGAGATCTTGGAATCGTTATGCCTTCTTATACCCATTTACAAAGAGCTCAACCAATTTTGCTTTCACACTGGTGGTTAGCCTGGTTCTGGCCTTTAGAACGCGATCTGAAACGGTTGGATTTTACACTGGACATGTGTGCAACTTTGCCTTTAGGAAGTGGAGCTGTCGCGGGCACCGGCTTTAATATCAATCGCCAGGCATTGGCTAAAGATCTTGGGTTTCAAAATGTAGGTCAAAATAGTATCGATTCAGTGTCAGATCGAGATTTTGCCGTTCAATTTCTTTTTGATCTCGTCCTATGTTGCCAGCACATTTCCAGATTGGCTGAGCAAACAATTCTGTTTTCGACCGCAGAATTTGGATTTTTTATGTTGGCTGACGCGTTTTCCACGGGGTCCAGTCTGATGCCTCAGAAGAAGAATGCGGATGTGTTTGAATTGGCGCGGGCGAAATCAGGAACGATGATTGGTCTTTTAACCGGATTGTTAGCGACTTTAAAATCTTTACCATCAACATATGATAAAGATTTACAGGAGGATAAACAGTCAGTTTTTCAAGCATTCGATATTCTAGTTAACATTTTAACTGTTCTTACCAAAGCGATAGAGACTTTAGAAATCAACCCTGTGAAAATGCTGGCTGCGGTTGACCCGGCTTTATTTGCTACTGATCTGGCGGATATTCTGGTAGAAGTGGGAGTGCCATTTCGAGAGGCGCACAGACTGGCAGGTAAAGCTGTCCGCCATGCCTATGATCATGGTTCAGATCTGGCTCATTTATCCGCACGCGAATGGCAGCAGCTCTTACCCGACCTGAATGTTGATGTCACACAATTGTTCACAACAGAAAATAGCATTGCGCGCAAAAAGTCGCTAGGAGGCACAGCACGAGTCAGAGTTCAAGAGCAGTTAGATGAAGCGAAGAGAATTATCTTGACGTAGTAATTAGCAACGGGTATAATGTGACGGCTTAATAAAAAAAAATAACTGGAATTATTCAGATAGGAGAATTATAAATGGGTCCACTGCCAAAACGTAAATTATCCAAAGGTCGCCGGGATCGTCGCCGCGCACATGACAGTCTTCAGACTGCCAATCTTGTTCAATGCAGCAATTGCGGCGAAATGAGACTTCCCCATACCGTTTGCCCAAGCTGTGGGCAATATCAGGGAAGAGAAGTCATCCAGGTCGAAAAAGAAAAGAAAAGCTAAGCGAAAAAAAACCTCCGAGCAAACGGAGGTTTTTTTTGTCATAGCGCCCAGGCGATTAAGAATCCAAAAATTGCGGTAATAGCGCCAATGTGCAAAAAAAAGTTCGTATTTGCAAGCCAACCATCGGAAACGATGACAATAAATAAATTCAAAATAATCAGAATCAAACCTATCATTGGCAAAAACCCCTTTTTTTGAGATAGAAAATTGGAAGCTTGATCGAGAAATTTTGAAAAGCTATTCTTCATTTTCGTCCATTTCAAATTCGTCCGCGATTTCTTCGATTTCTTCAGGGTGAATAAAATAGGGTTCGTAGAGCGGCAAATGCCTGACTGGGATACTGCCGTTAACAACGACGCCGTTCTTTTGGTGGTCTGAACTTTCCACCTTACCCTGTTCATGCATTAATGAAATTAATTTTCCTTCCTGGTATGGCAATCGTACAAGTACCGGAATAAAACTAAAAAATAGTTCTTTTTCGATGGCATCCAGCAATTTTTCAACTCCAATGTTTTTGAGCGCAGAAATGGACACCGCTCCTGGAATTGATTGTGTTATCTCTGTGTTGGATAATTTATCAACTTTATTCAAGACAGTAATGGTTGGTATATCGTGGGCATCTAATTCTGAAAGGGTTTCATTGACAGATTGCCACTGTGCGAGTGCTGAAGGGTGAGAAATATCTACAATGTGCAAAAGCAGGTCTGCTTCTGTAATTTCTTCCAGCGTAGCTCTAAAAGCTGCCACGAGTTCTGTTGGCAATTTCTGAATAAATCCAACTGTATCAGTAAAGAGACAAATATGACCTAATGGAAGTTTCACGCGGCGGGTGGTTGGATCCAGGGTTGCAAAGAGCTTATCTGCAACCAGAACATCTGCATCCGAGAGCAGGTTAAGCAAGGTAGACTTCCCCGCATTCGTGTAGCCAACAAGGGCTACGGTAGGAATCTGACTCCTTTTCCGCTGAGCACGATAACGACCGCGATGTGAGCGGATTTTTTCAATCTCCGTTTTCAACGTGGCGATTTTTTTGCGAATCTCGCGTCGGTCAACTTCGAGCTGGGTCTCACCAGGACCGCGCAACCCGACCCCGCCGACGCTCCCAGTTCGGCCGGCACCACCACCAGCCTGCCTGGCAAGGTGAGTCCAGGCGCGGGTGAGGCGCGGGAGGCGGTATCCGTATTGTGCCAACTCTACTTGCAAAATTCCTTCACGTGTACTGGCATGTTGGGCGAAGATATCTAAAATAAGGGCCGTACGGTCAATAATATGAACGTCTTCACCCAGAAGTTTTTCCAGTTCGCGTTGATGACGGGGGGAAAGTTCGTTATCAAACACGACCACATCGCTGTTGGTTTCCTGAACCAGTGCTTTCAATTCATCCACTTTACCAGAACCAATATAAGTATCTCCATATGGCCGCGAAAGACTCTGAGTGAGTTCACCGACAATTTCCAATCCGGCTGTGGAAGCGAGCAATGCTAATTCAGCCAGCGAGTCATCGAATGAGAGCCAGGATTGCTGGTTATAAATATCTACTCCCACCAAAATTGTTTTTTCCTTTGCCATTCTGGTTGGGTTTGTTTCTTTTTTCATATGAGGTTTCCTTTAATTATTCATCCATTTGATGATACGGTGCATGGCTTCACTGATTCGTTCGGTTGCAGTTCCAAGGGAAACGCGGATGTATCCTTCACCGAATTCGCCGTAGACCAAACCCGGCGTGGTGCTCACTCCGGTGCTTTCAAGCATTTGATCACAAAAAGCCATGCTGTCACTAATTCCTTGTGGAAGCTTTGCCCAAACGTAAATTGCAGCGGGGGGAATCTCCACCTGAAAGCCGACCTTTCGTAATCCTTCAATGACGATATCCCGCCTGGTCTCGTATATTTTGTTCCGTTCTGTCAACCAGCCCTGGTCACCGGTCAATGCCAGAGCAGCCGCATCCAGGATGGGGATAAAGTGAGAAGAATCTATTTGGCTTTTAAAGATGGAAAGATAACGAATTATCTCAGCATTTCCAACTGCCATTCCAACCCGCCAGCCTGCCATGTTGTACGTTTTTGATAGCGAGTTAAATTCCACGGCAATATCCATGGCTCCTGGCACCTGCAAAATACTGGGTGCCTGGTAGTCATTGAAGCAAATATCAACATAGGGAGCATCATGGGCAATAATAATTTCATTTTTCCTGGCAAATTCTAGCGCTGATTCAAAAAATTCCAATGAAGCAACCGCACCGGTCGGGTTATTAGGGTAGTTTAACCACATGAGCCGGGCTCTTCTGGATATTTCAGCCGGAATTTGAGAGAAGTCGGGAAGAAAATTGTTGTTAGCTTTCAATGGCATTTTGTATATCTCTCCGCCGGCAATCAATGTGCCCGCGCTGTAGACCGGGTAACCCGGGTCGGGCACCAGCACAAGATCTCCCGGGTTAATCATAATTTGGGAAAGATGAAAGAGCCCTTCTTTCGACCCAATTAAGGCAATTATTTCTCTATTTGAATCCAGGTTAATGCTGAAACGTTTCTGATAATACGCAGCAATTGCCTGACGGATATTTGCAGTTCCGCCATTTGCTGAATACCCGTGAACTTGCGGTTGAAACGCCTGTTGACATAAACGGTCGATAATAAAATCAGGCGGCTTGAGGTCCGGCGAACCCATATCGATCCTGATTACATCAACCCCCTCAATTTGCAGACGGTTTAATTTTTTCGCCAGTGAGGCAAAAAAGTAAGGTTTGAAATCAGAGATGCGATTTGCTGGTTTGAAAAAACTGCTTTTTTCCATTTTTACCTTTTTCTGTATATTTTTCTAAAATTGTTCAAGAAGCAGGCAGTAAAATATGGACGGATGTGCCCGGTAAATTCTGTTCATCATAGCCGCTGGAATCCACCCACATGGTACCACCGTGCTTTTCAACAATTCCCTTGGCAATGTAAAGACCCAGGCCGGGACCACCCCCTTTAAACTTGATCTTTCCGCTGGAATGTAATGAAGAACTGCCAACCTGTGAAAATTTATTAAAAATCTTGATTTGATCTTCAATATCAATTCCAATTCCGTTATCTGTGATGGTAGTCTCAAGAAAACCAGGCAAATGACGCCCATGTATTTGGATATTGCCACCATCAGGGGTGTACTTGATAGCATTCGATATTACATTACGAAAGACCTGCAAGAGCCTTTCCGGATCTGCATTGATTGGGCTATCAAAACCAGAAAAAGGCACAATCTCTATTCGTAATTTACGCTCTGACACATTTCTTTCCATCTCAAATATTATCGCTTCCACCACTCTATTCAGCCAGACACGCTGACAATTCAAAACGAGCATGTCGTTTTCAATTAAGGAAACATCTATCATGTCGTCGATTAAATTCTTTAACCTGATTGTTCCCTTCTGGATGCCATCCAATATTTCCGCATTTGATTCTGAAGTCTGATTCTTTTTCAGGTTTGATGCCAGCATAGCAGTATAACCTTCGATAATTGTCAGGGGCGTTTTTAGTTCGTGGGCAGCAATGGTAATAAAACCGGTCTTACTGCGCTCGTTTCTTTCATGATCTTCCTGAATTCCGCTCAATTTTTTCCGATAAAAATTCGTTTGGGCCGAAATCTCATTCTGAATGGCTAGTTCCTGCACATTGGCGAGGATCGGAAAAATATCTTTCATTAATTCGACAGCCTCTTCAGACGGGAGGTTCTCAATGATTGTCATTTGAGTGATAGCAGCCAGGTCTTTCACAATTGTTGCCAGAGCGTGATCATCGCCTTCCAGATCAGATTCAGTCAATGATGTCGACCAACCCTCCAATAAGTCTTTTAAACCGTCCAAACTGCCTGTTTGTAGACTAATTTCGAGCTGAGTAAATAATTGCGTAAATTGATACGTCAGATCATCAGTCAGGGCGGATTGATTCGTCAGCTCTGCCCGGACTTGCGCGACCCATTTTGACTTCAGGGTGGAGAATAATTTGGCTGATTGCATATCCAAACTTAGTTTAGCCGAATTCAGCATTAATTTCCATCAATTCAAGGAATTAAAAGCCAATTGTAGAGTGTATCACCTACAGCCTGCAGGCTTGCGGCAGATATATTTGCAATATTATCGCTGCGAGTATGCCAGTATGGGTAGTCAAAATCGATTATGTCAATTGCAGGTATGTTGGCATTCAGGAAAGGAGTGTGGTCATCTAACATGCTATATTTTTCGGTTGGGATAAACACATCTTGATAACCCAATTGGGCAGCCGTATCCCATATTTCTTCCCGAATTGATGTGTTCGAATTGCGCTCATAGAATATGTTCAGATCTGCATCTCCGATCATATCGATGATGACCACTTTATCCGGTTGGCCGAATAATTGATTGACAAAACTGGTCGATCCCAGGATCCAATCCCATTCATCAATTCTTCCCTGATCTTCCGCATCAAAGAAAACCAGCCAAACATTTTTTTCCAATGTAGGGGGAAGCACTCTGGCTAATTCCAATAAGACTGCCACGCCAGAAGCGCCATCATTCGCCCCTGGAACAGGTAGTAACTGGTTTTGGGGGTTTTGATCTTGATCTGCAAAGAACCGAGAATCATAATGTGCAGCCAGAATGATCCAGGGTTCATTCTGTTCTGAATCACGCATTGCAACGATATTCTTGATCTTGTAGAATCCCAGATCTTCTTCCTGTAATTGGGATTGCCAGCCAAAGTCAGCCAATTGGGTTTGGATGAATGCAACCGTCTGCTGGTGGGCTACACTCCCCGGGATTCGCTCGCCATAGTTTAGCTGCATTTCAGCGAAATTAAGTGCATTTTCACCATCGAAAGAAAGATTCTCATCAGGTTTTTTACCATTCAAGTATACGAATAATATTGCAGAAATCAGGATGATGATCCCCAAAACAGTGTTACTCTTTTTATTCATTGACTAATCTCTCCCATCATCTGGCTGTAAGTGATTAAGTGGGATAACGCCCGCTGGCTATATTGCTGGTACCGCTCATTCTTGGTTTTTATCTTGATTTCTAATGGTGGCAAAATACCAAAATTTGCTTTCATCGGTTGAAAATCTTTCATTGCAGCCTGGGTAATGTAGTTCAGCAATGCGCCAATCATTGTAGTCGCAGGGAATGTGAGCAGTTCTTTAGAAGATAGGTATCTGGCCATGTTTTTCGCCGCAATCAGACCAGTGGCGATATTACCGATGTACCCTTCAACGCCAGTGATTTGACCGGCAAAAAAGAGATCATTTCTCTTTTTTGAACCTAATGAAGGTTTGAGCAGCATGGGTGAAGCGATGAAGGTATTGCGGTGCATCTGCCCAAAGCGTGCGAATTCTGCATTGACCAGCCCGGGAATTTGTCGGAAAATTCGTTTTTGTTCTGCAAATGTCAGGTTGGTTTGGAAGCCTACCATATTAAATAGATCACCAGCCAGGTTATCCTGACGTAATTGTAAAACAGCATGTGGCCTCCTGCCGCTGCGAGGATCGCGCAACCCGACCGGTCTTAAAGGGCCGTACGCCAATGCCTCCTCACCACGACTTGCCAGCACCTCGATGGGTAGACAACCTTCAAAAAAGTTAGCGGAGCCGGCTGTTACGCCACTAACAATTTCATCTTCAAATGGTTTTAATTGAATTCGCTCGGCTTTCACTAGATCATCTACAAAAGCATAATATTCGCTACGAGAAAAGGGGCAATTAATATAATCGCCTCCTTCATCTTCTCCATGATCGTAGCGCGATGCGCGAAAGGCAATATCAAGATCAATGCTGGCTGAATATACTATGGGGGCGATTGCATCAAAGAAAAATAAATTCTCATGACCAAAGTACCGGCAGATTTGCTGGCTCAGCTTATTGGACGTTAGCGGACCTGAAGAAATAATGACCGGACCTGAGGGTATTTCGGTTACTTCCTGACGGATAACTTGAATCATTGGGTGGTTTGAAATTCTTTTGGTCACACTTTCCGAGAAGGAGATTCGGTCAACTGCCAGTGCGCCACCCGCTGGTATGGCTGTTTCGTCAGCTATCGCCACCAACAAAGAACCAAGTGTGCGTAGTTCTGTTTTAAGCAAGCCAGACGCTCGATTGAACAAATTCGATCCAAGCGAGTTGGAGCATACCAGTTCAGCGAAATTATCACTTTCATGAGCACCTGTTGAAACTACAGGCCGCATTTCGTAAAGTTGGACTGGAATTCCTTGTTGGGCTAGCTGCCAGGCGGCTTCACTTCCAGCCAATCCCGCTCCAATGATTTTTACATTATCTTGTTTGATTGCCATACCAAAAATTTTACCTCAAAAAATTTCCCTGGCATACAACTTGCAACATAAGAGTTGTCAAGCTATACTTTTCAAGAGAGGTCTCCATGATATATCAACGCCAGGTCTTAAAACACAGTCATACGACAGCACATTTAGCACAAACAATGACATTGTTGAGCTTAAATGCATTCGAGTTAAAACAACAGATTGATTCGGAATTATCCTCAAATCCTGCGCTGGAAATTGTGGAGGAGCGTAGATGCCCGCACTGTCATCGGGTCTTACCGCCTGATGGAAGCTGCCCATTATGTTCACGACCAACTACAAGTGATCCTAGCGAGCCTGTTGTGTATATTTCACCAATGGATGATTTCTTCCCAAAACGTGATTTCACTGATCAGGAATATCCGGATGAGCCAATCTCACCAGTCACCGAAGATCTTACAACGTATGTTCTCCGTCAAATTGCTACCGAAATGACAAAGAATCAACAATTGATCGCCGTCCATCTATTGACCAATCTGGATGATGATGGATTTCTGACGGTTTCCTTAATGGAAGTAGCTCGCTATTTCCATATCCCTACCAGTGATGTGGAGGAAATTCAACGCATTATTCAACTTGCAGAACCGATAGGGGTAGGATCAACCGGCCCTAAACAGGCAATGAAGGTCCAATTGGAAGTTTTATCAGAAGCAGGCGTTGTACCAGAATACGCCTTTGAAATTGTGGAAAATTACCTTGATTATTTAAGCCGCCGGCAATACGCGGAAATAGCGAAAAGCATCGGGATAGGGGTACAGCGGGTCGAAAAGATTGCCGAATTTATCAGCGAGAACCTTAATCCTTTTCCGGGTCGTTCTCATTGGGGAAATGTTCGTAACCCCAGCAGTCAGGAAACTAGTGTGTACCAGCAACCTGACGTAATCATTGGATTTATGAATGATGATCCAAAATCGCAAATGGTTGTAGAAATTATTATGCCGTTTGGCGGTACCCTGCAGGTTAGTTCTTTGTATAAAAAAGCAATTAAAGAATCCGAGGGTGATTCTAAAGATGCCATGCGCGGTGATATGGATCGTGCCTCACTTTTTGTGAAATGTCTGCAACAGCGTAACCACACCATGCAGCGCCTTATGACCCGTCTGGTAGTCATCCAGCGTTCTTATCTTTCGAAAGGTGAAAAATTTCTGGAACCGATAACAAGAGCCAGTCTGGCGGAAGAATTGGGCGTTCATGAATCGACGATTTCACGCGCGGTTTCTGGAAAATCAGTACAATTACCTAATCGCAAGATTGTTCCTATGGCAGCGTTTTTCGATCGCAGTCTTTCCGCCAGGACAATATTACGTGAAATAATTTCAGCCGAAACAAAGCCCTTAAGTGATACAGAGATTCAAAAGCGTTTGGATGAAAGAGGAATCCGGGTAGCCAGAAGAACTGTGGCCAAGTATCGAGCGATTGAAGGGATATTACCGGCACACTTACGCCAATCCCCATAGGAGAAAATGTCATCAAGCAATTCTAATTGGATAAAAAATTTACTTGTCGGTAAACCACAGGAGGAAAACGCTGTGGTTTATCTTAGTTTGTTAAATATCCTTGGTGATCCGGCTGTACTGGTGGATCACTTGAGTGGAAAAATATTGCATTCCAATAGTGAATTTAATAAATTTACAGCATTTTCTCCGGCCGAGCTGACTGCAGTATCTTTTAATGAGATCGTTTCTGTAGAGAATTCTCACCAATTTTCGCGGAAAGACCCTGTCGCGGCGGAATTAATCACGCGTAGCAAGAATCGGCGGGCAGTTTTTATCCGTGAGTATGTACTTGATGAAGTCAATAATCTTTACGCATATCAAATCATTCCGGAACAACAATATTTAGAGCAGCAATATAGCTGGCAGGAAAACCTTTTCAAAGTAACCCAAACTCTCCTCAGGTTGATCGAATCTGAGACGCTCGAAGATGCCTTTCAAGAGGCTGTTGATGTAATTGCAGATTTTTTCGAAACCAGCCATGTGTATATTTATCAAGCGAAAAGTGAATATCCGGAGTTGGGATTATTGGTTTCGGCAAAACCGGTTCATCAATTTCCGCTGGTGATTTCAACGAATGAGTTGCGTCTGGATCAAAGCACTACAGTATGGTCTCCTGGGCAACGGATGTACACTGAAATCCATAAAACTGCACGAATTTTAAACCTCACCTATGCGGCGACTTCGGCTATGGGGCCAGGAAAAACGGCTTCCGCCTTATTAATCGTTGGACATGAAAAGAAACAACCATCGAAATTTATGGTTGCCATTATGGATGTTTTTAGCGCAACCCTATCTTCTCTTTTTCAATATTTTGTCTTGGTAACGAATTTGCGCACAAAAATTAATAAAGATGAATGGAAGCTGACAGTCCAATCTGAAATTATTAACCAAATACAGGATGGAATCCTTGTCCTGAATACAGATCTTAGCATCTGGTTTCTCAACCCAAGCGCAGAGTTGATGCTCGGTTACCAGATGCGTGAAATAATTGGGCATCCAATCGAAAATATATTGATTGGACCTGATAACCTGATGCCGTTTCTGGAATCGAGCAGGCAGGAAAACTATCTTCAGCGACTGGGCATTGTCCAGATTCATCGCCGGGATGGTGACGCAATACCGGTTGATCTTAAGATTATTCCTGTAATTCACAATGACGAACTTTATGCGCTTCTTATTTATTTGCGGGATGTGAGCGAAAACGAAGAATTCCGGGTACGAGCCCAACAACTTGAACAGAGAGCCGTTTTGGGGGAATTTTTGGCTGTGTTTGCACATGAGGTCCGTAACCCGATTAATAATATTTCCATGGGTTTACAGATACTTTCCCGAACCTTTGCTGAAGATCCCAAAAAGAAGGATCTGGTTGATCGCATGAATCAGGATTGTGAACGTCTTACACACCAGATGGAAGGCATATTATCGTATTCAAAACCGTTTGACCCTCAATTCGAAGTTATCGATGTTGGCGTTTTGGTTCAGCGAGTTGTGGACCGCTGGAAACCCCGGATGATGCGGGTCGGTGTGGTTGATTATGTACAAAAACCGGAAAAACTGGCGGAGATCTCTGCCGACCCGCGTTTATTGGAGCAGGTTTTTACAAATTTAATCAGCAATGCTGTTGAAGCAATGGCGCTGCAGCCCAATGGCACAATGGGAATCATCATCCAGGAAATTCAAACAATATCGAATCACCCCCAAATTGAAATCAAGGTCACAGATAGCGGCCCTGGCATACCGGAAGAAGTTACCGGCCACGTTTTTGAGCCGTTTATCACCACCAAAAAAACCGGCACCGGGCTGGGTCTGGCGATCAGCAAACGCATAATTACCGCCCACCGTGGAAGTATTTCGGTGGAATCCTACCCGGGCGGAGGAACGATTTTTGCTGTATACTTACCCATAAAACAGGGAGAAATTTAAATGGGTATTACCGTACTGGTCGTTGATGATGAAGTAAATGCACGCTCCGCATTGGAGGATTTTCTAACCTCGATGGATTACGAGGTTATCGGAGCGGGCACATTAACCGCTGCAAGGGAAGAACTCAGAAAAGGAAATGCGGATCTGGTGTTGCTTGATGTTCAATTACCGGATGGCTTTGGACCGACACTGCTTTATGAAGCACCTACTTTTCCTAATAACCCGCCTATCATCTTAATCACTGGTGTACCGGATATTGAAATTGCGGTGGATGCAATGAAAAATGGCGCTCTTGACTATATAACCAAACCAATAACACTGGAACGTCTTGAGTTGACGATTAAGAGAGCCGTAGAATTGGTGCGGATGCGTCGTCAACTATTCCTCTTTCAAGATATTCAGAAGAAGAATTTTAAATTTGTTCCCAGTAATAACAAAGAACTTCAACAGGTCTATAACCTGGCACAACGTGCTGCTATGGCGTCGGCAAATGTTTTAATATCCGGCGAAACTGGTGTTGGGAAAGATATACTTGCACAGTATATTTTTCAATCTGGCCCACGCAGAGATAAAATGTTCGTAGCCATCAACTGTGGCGCGATCCAAAGCACGATGCTCGAATCCGAATTATTCGGACATGAAGCCAATTCCTTTACCAGTGCGGATAAGAGAAAATTGGGATTGATGGAAACCGCCGATGAGGGTGTTCTATTTTTAGATGAGATTTCATCAATGGGAATGGATATCCAGGCAAAACTATTACGTGCTATTGAAACTCAGACATTTCGGCGTCTGGGTGGGAACCAGGAAATCCATGTGGATGTTCAATTAATTGCGGCTTCCAACCGAAACCTTCTGGATATGATTGCGAAAAACGAGTTTCGAGAAGACCTTTTTTATCGGTTGAAAGTAGTTGACCTCAGTATTCCTCCCCTGCGCGAGCGCAGAGAAGACATTCCCGAGTTGGTCGGGTTTCTCATTAAGAAAAATAATGGGCTGAGGGGATTGAACATTGAAGATATTACCCCGCGGGCTCTTGAAGCAATTATTGCTTACGATTGGCCAGGGAATGTTCGCGAATTGGATCATATTTTGGAATTCGCAATGATTTCCAATGATACCGGAATTATTGACATGCAGGACTTGCCTTACACGATTACCCGCAATAAGAATTAGAGCCTGGCACTGAACTTGCATCATACCTCTTGAATTATCAGTTCAGGAGGTTTTTTCATTATGTCTGCAGAATTATTATACAAATTAGGACTTGTACTTCTGGGGGTAGGTGCTTTGACCTTCCTGATAGGCATGTATATTCTGGTCTCTAGGGTTTTTGGGGTCGGGATCACAAAAATTGCCAATGAGACAAAAAAAATTGTCCAAAAAGGTATTGCGGAAGAGATGGCTGGATTGGTGGGTAATGCTTCCGTATTGATTGAATCGCTTAACCAACTCGTCCAAACCTCTGCCGGAGTGGGTGTTTTTCTGGTGATTATGGGTGCCCTGGTTATGGGTGGATCATTTTATTTGTTAATGCAGTTTGCGTAAGCCTCGATAGGAGTTCATATGAAATCAACATCATTTTTCCAATATTTCGACGAAAAATTCTCGCAGACTGATCAGAAGAAACTCTTTGAATCACTTCGGCTTGATTCAACTATCTGGGATGCTTTTATTGAATTACCAACGACACAAAAAATCGTCGATACACTTGGCACTGATGTGGAAAGCTGGAATTTAGGTGTAATTTCTTTGATCCAATCCGGTTTATCACCTCAAATTCTTGCCAGACCTATTTCTGAAAAACTTTACTTAAAGCAGGCGGTAAGCTTATTCGAATCACTTCGCAGCGGTTCTGCGAAAGTTCAAGATCTTAAGCAAGCAACTTTACTGGCCCTGGCACTGTATGAACGCGGACTAAAGACAAATGATTGGCGTGGGATTCTAAGCGAGTTAGGTCTTCAGCGTTTTGAATCGCGTTCCGCCTTTTATCATTGTTGGCGGACGACTCTGGCGATTTTATATAGTTTGTTGGAAAATTCGGTAGATTTTCTACAGGCCATTGCAACCGATAAAGATGAGAATATTGCCATCTCACTCATTAATCACATAATATCGGTTCAATTGATGGACAAGAATGAGAAGGCGAACATAATAAAGAGTCTGGTGGAAAAAAGCTCAACTCCCAAACAGATTGGCTGGTATCAGTCCTTCCCAACTCAGCTCGGCTTCATGGTACCTGAACTATCAAAAATCTTGCGCCAACCTGACCAGTATCAGTTTGAAACTGACAAACATATTTTTTCCTCTTTCAAAGCAATTGAAGAGAAAATCCAGGAACATGTTTTGTCCGGGTATAAAAATATCCTCGAAAAATCCAATCATCAGGCTAATGCGCATTTTAAAGCTGCCAAAGAAATTACAGGTAAATTGGAAAATTTCATCGATTTACTTTTTATCCAATCTGATGAATCGTTTGGCGGTTATGAGTCACCTGATTTTAACAGCCTGGATGGCCAAAATGGGTATGTTGGCTTAAAAAATGGCAATTCGAATAATAATCTGAAAAAAAACCTTCCATTTTCACCAAATGTGATCATTCATAAATTAATTTCCTCGATTGCGCTAAAAGAAAAAGGGGAAGAAAACAGAGCCAAAGAACTGGGATCAAGAGACATTCAATTATGGCTGCATGATCGCAAAAATAACTGGCCGGCTGTGGACGAGATTGAATTGTTACAAAAAATTGATCATAAAAAATTGATCGACTCGCTTAAAAGTCTCGAGCTTCATGATCAGATAGAAGCCTATTTATCCTTTCTGGATTCGATTTCAAAAAATAATCCAATTATTTCTAAAATCATAGTTGATAACATTGACCAATATGCGAATGCAGAATCGCAATATGAGAAATATAAAGTGAATGCTGTCATTGAACCTGAAAATATGCAGATACAAAAGAATTTAATGAAGCTCCTGGTTCAAAAGAAAGATTGGGGAACTTTATATTCAGAATGGCAGGCGGCTGAACATAAAGGCAACTTAGATCAGAGTGATTGGTTTGAATATGCCAACGCGGCCTGCAATGCCGGAAAAATTAGCGAAGCGAAGGACTTATGTGAAAGATTGGCCAGTCAGGGAATGGAAGAAGCTCTGGTGTATTCCATAAAGGGGAAAATTCAGTTTCTGGAAGGCGAAACGGAGCTGGCAAGAATTTCTTTGCAGGAGGCTTTGAAAGGAAACACCGAAAATGCAGAAGCATGGTTGACGCTGGCTGAGATCCACGAGCAGGAAGGTGATTTCAATGAAGCGATTGCCACTTTGCGATCAGCTGTACTGGCAGTGCCCGAATCGGATGAAATTCATTACGCTCTTGCGAGGGTTTGTTTGCATCAAAACTTATTTGCAGAAGCCTTACCCTATTTGCGTAAAGCGATCGCCCTTAATGCTGAAGATGAAAATTACTTCGTCGACTTAATTATTACTTTGAAAGAGTTGGGCCACCTGGATGAAAGCCAGAAGTTTCTCCTCAAGGCCAGAATTAAATGGGGAGACCACCCTGAATTGGCATTTTTAGACGCTCAGCGCTGCCTGGAAAATGACAACCGCGAGCAGGCACTGGTAGCGTTTGCGACCGCTATTGCACGCGAAGAGAAAGCAAAACCTGAATGGTTACTACAATATGCCAGGACCCTGTTAAATGATAGTGAGAACCAGTTTTCTCTTACCGAGAAGAATGCCATTTCAATGGAACATTTCTTAACAGCACAAAAGGTGCTGCAGACATATTTACAGCTAAGAGATGAAAAGAAGTCCTATGCACATATCCTGTTGGCAGAAGTTCTGTTCTTGTTGAATGAATTTGCAGCAGCCCACTCCATTTATTTAGATTTGGTGGATTGCAGCCAAAAACGTGAGTTTGAACTCTCAGATTGGTCGTGGCGTATATCTGCAGGTTTAGGCATGGTGAAAATTGCGCTGCAAGAAATTGAAATGGGACTTGTATTGTTGAAGGACGCCGTATCACGCAATCCCAATCATCTTGGCATCAAACATGTTTTGGCTGAAGCCTATCTCCTGGCAAAACTAAACGACGAAGCCGCTCAGACTGCTATGGAAGCTTATAATCTCTGTGCAACGGATGTCCGCAACTTAACCTGGTATGCCACATTCATGAAAAAGTTGTCAAGGACTGACGAAGTGATTAAAGCTCTGGAAAATGCCAATTTGCTCAGTAACGAAAACCCGGAATTGGCCATTCAATTAGCCAGCGAATACGTGGTCGTGGGCAATGTTCAGGCCGCAAATTCTACGCTCGAATCACTTTTACAACAGCCGGTCACTGAATATTCCATCCTCAGAAAGTTGACCACTACCTTCTTGCGTCTTGGAAATCTTGAGAATGCCTATAAATCTTACAAGAAAGGTTTGTTAACGCTGACACCATTAACTCTTGAAAATCAATTGGAATTTATTTATCTTGGTTTATCTACTGGTAAATGGCATGAAGCGCTGGATCAAATTCAAAGATTAATTTCTCAAAATTATACATTTACCGCAACCTTTGCAATGCAGGCAGAGGTGTTGATGGGATTGAAGCAGTATTCCTCAGCGCTTAATGCTTTTGACCAATCCTTGCAGTCAAAAAAGAGATTAAGCGATTATCTGCGGATCAAAAACAATAACGATTTCTTTGTTCCCATGGCGTGGATCCAAATGATGGAAGAGAGCGAACTCACGCTAACGAAGTTGGCCAGGTGTGCAATCAAAGCGAATGAATTTGAAAAAAGCTTGAGAAGCATCAACCAGGTAATTCACCTGCAGCCATCGGTATCGGCTTATAAGCTTTTCGCAGCGGATATTTCGTTGCAGTTGAATGATTACGAAACTGCATTCAATTATCTATCCTCGTTGGATAAAGATAGTATGAATCATGATGATGAAGTTCTTGTACCAATCAAACAGGCTTTTGATTATTTGATGCACCGTTTCCAGGGGACAACACTGCCAAAATTAAATGTTGATATGCAATTCAAGAATCCTTTAACAGATTGTTTGAAAGTGCTCAATATGATTGTCGAAAATGATTTTCAAGGTGCAAGGACTGCTTTTCTGGCCGTGAATGATCAATTGAAGGATGCCAGTTATTCATTTGGCAGCGATAATGTCAACATTTTACTTTCTCAGACCTGGGTCAATCTGGCATATCGTCTAGCCATCTTAGGTGCACTCGATCTTTACGAATTCAAAATTGCTTCAGCTCTGGTGGATGACTGGAAGGATTATTCCAGTTGTGAAATTGAATCCTCTTTCTTTACTTTACTGATTTTGAATTCCACCAAGAATTTCACCGATCTATTCTCGGCATTGAATGTCAAGACCCATCGCGTTGTTCAATTAGAAAAACAAAGTCGCGATGAGCAACTAATCACACAATTGAGCAAAAAGGTGTCGCAACAAAGTGAGACAGAGCTGATTAAGAATTTCAATAAGTTGCTTGACCTTAAACATAGTGATGACACAACTGAAATAATTCGTCAGGTAGAAAACACAGAGACGATACATTCAGTCAAGTACATCTTGATTGATCGCTTGATGGTTCTGGGAAATGAGTCGGATGTGGATGAAATTGTCACGTCTTCAAAATTACGAGCGGATGATCTTTTGACGATTGCAAAGCATCAATTAGTCGATGCACCGCATAAGGTCATAAAATTGTTAGCAGAAGTTGACACCAATTCCAATCCTTTATTAAATATGGCTTTGTCTTACTGTTACAAGCGGCTTAATAATTTTGAAAATGCCTTCGAATATAACAACAGAGCATTGCAAACCTGGAGTGATGAGGAGAGTTGGAAAATTGAAAAGGCTCGTTTGCTCGATCGTATGGGTGAAAGCGACAGGGCAATGGCCGAGTGGGAAAAAATAATTCAAGAAGCACGTTCCATTAAAGAGGTTATTTTCCCCTATCTGGAAACTTTACTCAGCAATGGAAGGTCTGGAGAGGTATTAAAAACACTCGAGTTACACAATAAAGACCTTTCTGCCACCTTTGAATATCATCTTTATCAATCGCGCGCGTATCTGATGGAAGGGAAATTAGATGCTGCCCTGAACGCAGTTCATTCATCCAAGAGCTTTGATGGAGACAATGCCCTGGCTGTTCTTCACGAGGGAAACGTATTGCTTAAGATGAAGCAATACGAAAAGGCTAAACAAAATGCATATCAGGTTATTCATAAGGATCCTGAAAATATTGATGGGCAGCTGCTGATGATCTCCATATTGGAAAATCAAAATAAGTTTCCGGATGCAGTACGAATGGCGGAAAAAGCTTTGATAGTCAATCCGGAAAACCATGAATTACTGATGTCAATGGCCTGGAATTTACGAGAAATTGGTAGTCTGGTGGATGCTCTCAATATCATTTCGAACATGTCTGTGCAGAATAGTGAGGATTGGGAAGCGCATTCATTGCTAGCCTTGATTTATAACGATTTGGAAGATTTTCAAGCTGCAGAGGAAAATGCTAAAAAATCACTTCGCGTCAACATGGAACAACCGGGAATCTTGATATTACTGGGAGGCTTACTCAGGCAACAGGGTCATTTGGATCAGGCATTAGAATACTATAGCAAGGCAGCCGCTATCAACAACGAGGACGTGGTTGCATGCCTGCAAGTGGGAGATATCTACTTTGATCAGCAGAATTATCCAAGTGCATTGGATGCCTATCGGGAAGCAATTATCCGAGACAGCAGCGATGCCCGGCCATATTTTAAGACTGGTCAAATAATGAAGGAAGTGAAAGATTATCAAGGTGCCGAAAAAATGCTGCGCATGGCTGCCAAATTATCACCGAAGGATACCAATATTCGCAGACAACTGGCAGGAGTGATCGCTCTCAATTTCGTACATTCTCCTCTGGAGGCTAGATAACATGTTAGAAGATTACAAAAATTCGCAGCTGGCAATATCGCGCGGCACTCTCATCCAAATTCTGGGGTCTGCGCTAAGCCATCAAAAAAATGTATTTGGCCGGCAGGCAGCTTTAAAATGGCTGGGTGTTTATCCAGGAGACATTGGAATTAAGCTCTATCTTGCAAAATTTTTTGCAGCGGAAAAAAATTGGCAACAGGCAACTGAGTTAGCCAAATCTTTAATCAAGACTGATCCTGAATTTCTTGAAGCCTATGAGTTCTTAAGCAAATTGCCGATGAGCGAAAGTGTGAAACAGCTTTGTCAGGCATGTCAATTTGCGCTTGGTGGTAAAGGGGTTCCAAAGAATATGTTGCCTGCCTGGAGTCCGGCACTGCATGCTGTTCAAAAGGCTATTCGACAGGATAAGGTTGACGATGCTTCTCAGATGGTGTTCCGAATTCTTTCTTTGAAACACGATAATGCATTGATTAATATCTATCACCTGAAAACGGTTTATTTAAATCAAGATACAAACACAGTCCAAAAGTTAGCAGAGCTTTATCATAATACCTGGTCTGAAGCAATACAATTTAAAATGGTTCTAGCCGAAGAATTGCTGGAAATGGGTGATGAAGAACGCGCTGTGAGCCTTTTGCATGAGTGTGTGGCCCAGGATGTTGCCGGGCAGGTTGCGCGGCGGTGGTGGGGAGATCAGCATGTGTTTCTACCTCTGTGGCCGGATAAGTTGGAAATTGCTCTGGACATGCAAATTCCCAATGAGGTTGCTTTTGACCTTGGGTGGAACAAATTACCGGTGGGTGATCCTAACGCCAATTACGCCATCAGCTTCGATCAATTCGATGAAAATTCCTCCAGAAGTAAGCGTAAATCATTCATTCACTCGGAAACAGGCAAACAAGTCTCGAAGGAATTTACCCGAATTGCCAACAAGATTAAAAAAGATGCAAACGTTAGAATGGATGGGCGTTTTCCAGTTTATGTCATTCTGACCACGAAAACGGGTCTCGTGAAGCAATACGGTGAACAAACCTACCAGATCATATTTCAAACGCTGCGCCAAATTCAGCTCCTTGTGCAAGGCAAACCAGGATGGGATTCGGTCTTATTTATTCCGGATGATCCTCAATTCCAAACAAAATTTAACACGACGGTATTAAACGTAATTGACCCATGGAAGATCAAAAACAGCCTGTTGGAGTTGGATAACTCTCTCTTGAAAAGAGGAGAAAAAATCGGTTCTTTACTGATCGTTGGAAATGATGAGGTCGTTCCTTTTCATCGTTTGCCTAACCCAACCGATGATGTCGATGATGAGATTCTTTCCGACAACCCGTATTCTAATTTGGATAGCAACTATTTTGTACCAGATTGGCCGGTCGGCAGAATTGTTGGGGAGAATGGGACTGACGCAGGACTCTTGATTCAACAATTGCGCGCCATGGTAAAGTATCACTCACAACCGAAATCGATACGAATGGTGTGGGAGCGTATATTCCAATCATTTTCAGCATTTTTACGGCCACCTAATCTCTCAGGAATCGGGTATTCAGCTTCGGTGTGGAAATTATCGTCTTACGCGGCTTTCCGGCCAATTACCGAAGCGAAAAAAGTATTCATTTCTCCGGCCTTAAAAAACCAGTATCTCAAACAGAGCGATCTGGTCAATAGTGATCTTGTATATTTCAATTTACATGGGCTTCAAGATCACGGAGAGTGGTATGGCCAGCGGGATTTCCTCGACCCAAGTGGTGTCGATTACCCGCTTGCATTGGCACCCAATGACCTGGAGGCTAATGGCCGGGCTCCGAAGATTGTATTTACAGAAGCTTGTTATGGTGGCCATTTATTCAATAAGTACGAAAGCAACTCCATCGGGTTGAAGTATCTTTCTTTGGGCGTGCCAGTAGTTATTGGATCCACCTGTACATCTTACGGGTCAATTTCAGCGCCTTTGATCGCAGCAGATTTGCTGGCTAACTTATTCTGGAAAAATATTCGTGAAGGCAATATCACGGGCGATGCGTTCATGCGCGCAAAAATTAGCCTGGTGCAGGAAATGACTAATCGACAGGGGTATCTCGATGGAGAGGATCAAAAGACATTGATTCAATTCATATATTACGGTGATCCTTTCTTTGCATACGAACTTAATAACCTTATAAATAAGCGCGCACCTATTTTGACAAGACCTGCAAAAGTGAAGACAATCTGCGATCTGGAGATTGATAACGGATCAAAAATAACTATTAATGAGGAGGTTATTGCCCAGGTTAAATCCAGGCTTAAACCTTACTTACCCGGAATCGAGCAGGCAACTGTTAAACTTAACAAAATGCAGATTGGTGTGGATAGTAATTACAAGGGTTTGCCCTCAAGTAATGAAAACATTCGCTTGATAAAAGATAAGTACGTGGTTACCTTGCAGAATTTGGTACAATTAGGACGCAAAATGTATACACACACAGCCCGCGTTACCATCGATTCAGAAGGCAAGATGATTAAGATGGTAGTTTCAAAGTAAAACCTTTGTTGCAAGCGCTAGTTCGATAGCTTATAATCATGGGCGAAATCTTTTTGCCCATGATTTTTTTAATTAGGAGCACTAATGGAAAATTTTCTTACAGGAAATCAGATTCGAAAAGACTTTATCGAATTCTTTCAGGAACACGGTCATACTTACGTACCATCCTCATCGCTAGTACCGGGCGGTGATGCAACCTTACTTTTCACTAATGCTGGCATGGTTCAATTCAAGGATGTTTTTCTCGGAATTGATAAACGCCCCTATACCCGTGCAGTAAATTCTCAGAAATGTATGCGCGTAGCCGGCAAACATAATGATCTGGATGATGTCGGCCGGGACGACTGGCACCATACTTTCTTCGAAATGCTCGGCAACTGGTCCTTTGGAGATTATTACAAAAAAGAAGCAATTACCTGGGCGTGGCAATTATTAACAGGACAATGGCAATTAGATCCAGGTTCGCTATGGGTCACAGTTTTTAAAGACGAACAGGGTGTAATACCTTCTGATGATGAAGCCTTTAAATTCTGGGAAGAACAACCCGAAATACGAAAAGATCACATTTTATTTTTTGGTCGTAAAGAAAATTTTTGGGAGATGGCAGAAACTGGCCCATGCGGTCCATGCTCGGAAATTCATATCGATCGTGGAATCGAGTTTTGCGATAAACAAGAAACTCCAGGCCATGTTTGCCGCGTTAATGGAGATTGCGATCGTTTTTTGGAGTTATGGAATAACGTCTTTATTCAATATAATCGCATCAACGAAAAAATTCTTGAACCTCTTCCTCAAACACATGTGGATACCGGCATGGGTTTTGAACGAATAGTTTCAGTTTTGCAAAATGTAAACTCAAATTACAAGACTGATTTGCTATACCCATTGATTCAGGCAGTACAGCTCTTAACGAAAGAAGGAGATGATGAAGTTGCAAGAAACTTCACACCATATCGCGTTATTGCGGATCATGCCCGCGCAGCGACTTTTTTAATTGCAGATGGTGTTGTACCAGGAAATACCGGAAGGAACTATATCTGTCGAATGATCATTCGGCGTGCAGCCCGATTTGCGGGAAAGCTGGGTATCACCAATCCTTTTCTTGCAAAAATTGCACAGGTTGTCATTAATGAGTATGGGGAGGCCTATCCAGAATTATTAAAAAATCGACAAACTATTCTGGAAAATTTAACCAGGGAGGAAGTACGGTTTGCCGGAACTTTACAATCCGGCTTAACCTATTTAGACGATCTCTTCGTGTCATTGAAATCGGCGGGAAGCGAAACAATCAATGGTGAAGAAGCCTTTGATCTCTATGCAACGCATGGTTTACCTTTTGAGATTACCCGTGATATTGCCCACGAGAATGGTTTTAAAGTCGATGAAGCCGGATTCAAAATTGCTATGGATCAACATCGCGTCGATTCCGGCGCGGGAAAAGTGTTTGGCATTTTTGACGCTGACGATGTGGAAATCTATCGTTCTATTTTTGAAGATCTTCAACTTCGAAATCTGCTGCCTGCTTCTGGTGTGAAATATGATCCGTACTCGCATAATCGAGTAAAGGGAAGGATACTGGCATTAATTAAAGGCGGAGAACAGGTTGAGAATGTCTTCGAAGGAGATCTGGTGGAAATTGTATTGCCACAGACTTGTTTTTACGTCGAATCAGGCGGCCAGGTTTCTGACACTGGTGTAATTAGCTGCGCTGATGGTTGTGATTGTGAGGTGGATGTGCAGGTGGTTCGAAAACCCGCAGCCGGTATCATTGTTCATCGTGGATATGTCAAACGGGGCAGTTTTTCGGTGAATGATGAAGTAATTGCATCTGTAGATCGCGTTCGCCGTAAAGATATCATGCGCAATCACACTGCCACCCATCTATTACACGCTGAACTGCATGAAGTTCTTGGAAAGCACGCCCGTCAGGCAGGATCTTTAGTGGCACCGGATCGATTGCGTTTTGACTTTACCCATCCTGCGCCATTAAGTGGAGAAGAATTGGATAAAATTGAAACAGGGGTCAACGAAGCCATTCTTGCAGACTTACCTCTGCGTATCGCTGAGAAACCGATTAATGAGGCTATGTCGGAGGGGGCGATGGCTCTATTTGGCGAAAAATACGGAGAAATTGTGCGCACAATATCGATTGGCGATGAGAATACAATCTCTTATGAGCTGTGCGGCGGAACGCATGTGGATGAGACAGGAGATATTGGTACTTTTATAATTATCAGTGAAGGGAGTACCGCGGCTGGGATTCGTAGAATCGAAGCCATCACAGGCCGGGAAGCCTATAAATATATTCAATACCAGTCTCATGTTATAAAAACCATGACCGCAAAGCTAAACAGTCCTGTCAATCATTTGGTGGAACGGGTATCTTCATTACAATCTGAACTTGAGGCTGAAAAAAATGAAACCAGCCGATTCCGACAGATGTTGGTCGGTCAGGCGTTCATCAGTCAACTGGAAGATGTTGAAAAGGTTTCTGATTTTGTGGTTCTGGCCAAACAAATTCCAGAAGCTGATTCCGATACGCTGCGATCGCTGACCGATCGGTTCCGTTCGCGGTACAAGAGCGGCGTGGTGGTTTTGGGTAGTGTTCAAAATAACAAACCTATGATCATTGTGGCTGTAACCGAGGATCTGGTTGGGCGGGGATTAAATGCCGGAAATATCGTCAAAAAACTGTCCGAGATTGTCGGTGGTGGCGGAGGCGGGCGCCCAACGTTGGCACAGGCTGGTGGAAGAGATGCAGATAAGTTGCCGGACGCGATTGATGCAGTCTTCACGGTGGTCGCCAGTCAACTAAAATCCTGATTGAAAGATAGTTTTAAAACGCCTGGGAAAATCAGGCGTTTTTTTAATCCCAGGGTTCATAATAATTACCAGAAAAAGAATTTTTTAGTGCACTCTTGGAAGGCTATTTGCTGGGATATAGCTTTACGGTTTGTCAAAAGGTACTTAATATTTGACAATCTGGCAATTGAATTACGCCTTAAATAGGAAAGTATTTTGAAAAAAACTTCATCAAATGAACTCATATGTGGTTCGGAATTTGATCAGAAGATTTTGAAGAGTTAATGTGCTTTATTAACACTAACTGCAGATTAATTGATATTTCTTTTTTTGGAGGTTATCCAATGATCCGCTAATCCTTCACGGGGATGGCTTTTAACACGACCCATTATCGCATTCTGTTGATTTATATTTTAATCAACAAGATTTTGAATGATTATTCGGCATTGTATCCGCAAAAGAAAAACCAGTGACCTAAAATTTGCATGTAAACCTTACGGTGAAATGTCAGATGGTAGGGGAAGCGCAGGTTTGTGCTTAATTGTCCAGTTGATTATTTCTGGTTTGCAAAGAAACCGCACGCGCGGAGCACCCATGCCTTCGAACCCTATTCCGCGTGAAATGGATAACAGAGTTTTACCCATCCGGTATGAGCCGGATTGCAGCTTTCTACCATAAAGTGAACCGGTGAAAATTGCTCCAAATAGCGGAATGCGAACCTGACCGCCGTGAGTATGCCCAGAGAGCATTAAATCAAAGTCATTTTCATCATTTAATTCAAATACCAGGTCAGGGGCATGGTACATTAATATATTTACCCCGGCATTCTTCGAGTATAAACTTTCCAGATTAGCAATATCTTCGGACGGTTTGTGAGTACAATCCAGGCCAATGATTTGGATATCCACATCATTCAGGTGGATCGATTGGACTTTGTTGATTAATGAGGTCGCACTGGTATTTGAGACGATATCTTTCAGGGATTTGGCCAGATCTACTGCTGGGCTGCCTGGCACAAAAAATGTCCTGGAAATCTCATTAATTTCATTGAATAAGTCACTAACCTCATTAATTGAATCTTGATCCTCGTTATTTGAGAGATTGAGAAAATCACCGGTGAATAAGATGAAAGAGGGTCGTAAAGATGTTAGTGTCTTTAGTAATTTGTGCTCACGAATACCCGATCTTTCCAAATGCAGGTCACCCATTTGTACAAAATGAATATCATCAAAAGGATTAATCGCTTCCACTAATAATTCTTGTTGTTTGACGATTAATTGTGAAGGCTCATATACAAACCCAACCAAAACCAGGATTGTCCCGATAATTTGCAGAATCAAATTGTAGGGATAGGGTAACCAAATGAAAGGAACACGCATTATCAAAAGAAGGAAAACTTGTGATTGCGGGGGGCCAAAGGTGATTTTTAATTTTGGCAAAAATGCAATGATCAGCCAATCCAATGTTGCAAAGAGCAGAAGGAATAACCCGTTGCGAATATTTAAAAATGTCAATAAAAAGGAAACAAAGGTAATCCCAAGGAAAAAAATAATTGGTTTCACTCTGTTGATGTTATTAAAGATACGCAAAATAGAATCAAAAGGATTTCCCTCTGTTCCAGGGTAATACTCCTTTCCAGAAAAATCACGTTTATCAAGCTTGGATAGATTAACAACTCTTTGCATTTGCATCCCAGACCTTTTCAGCACTCCATTCTATCAGATAAAAAAAGACCTCATAAGCAAATTTATGAGGTCTTTTCGATAAAAAAAATAATATCAAATTAGATTAACAATATTGCTGAACATGAGCCCGACTCGTTCGCCAAAAATAAATAAGAGCGCGATTATCATCACGGCTACAATGATGATAACAAGACCATATTCCAGCAAGCCCTGGCCATCCTCCTTAACGAAAAAATTCATAACGCCTCCTTTTACTTATATTGACTATACAAGAACATTGCGTTTTTGCAATAGATAATTCGGATAAATAAAGGAGGCTATCAAAATTGATAACCTCCTTTATTATTTTTGGGCGATAATTGTTAGGTTTCTGTCTCCGGTATCCAACAGCACAAGACCAGGTCTTTGGCTGCCTTGACCTCATCCAACCTGCCGATAGGAGTATTGTGAGGTGCATCCTTGAGCAATTGGGGTTCGTTGACGGCTTCATCAGCGATTTTGATAAGCGCATCCGCAAATTTTTCAAGGGTTTCTTTATTCTCAGTCTCCGTTGGCTCAATCATTAAAGCCTCCGGGACGATCAAGGGGAAGTAATTGGTCGGTGGGTGGAAGTTGTAATCCATCAATCGTTTGGAAATATCGAGGGCATGGACTTCAGGCGCATTTGGCCAGTGCCCCTCAACCACAAATTCATGCATGCAAATTCGCTGATAGGCCAATTTGTAGTGGTCACTTACCAAAGCCATCAGATAATTGGCGTTTAAAACTGCACCCTCAGCGATTTGACGAAGACCTTCCTTTCCGTACATACTTATGTACGTATAAGCTCGTACCATCATCCCAAAATGGCCGTAGAAGGCCTTCATTCGGCCGATGCTCTTGGCAGGTTCCATAAAACCATAGAATGGCGGAAAATCACCACTGGCAGGTTCGAGAATAGCCACGACCGGGCAGGGCAGGAAATCAACCAGATGGTTGGCGACGCCTACCGGTCCTGACCCTGGACCACCACCGCCGTGTGGGGTGGAGAAGGTTTTATGCAAATTAAAGTGCATGATATCGATTCCAAGGTCACCTGGTCTGACAATTCCGAGCAACGCGTTCAGGTTTGCGCCATCGCCGTAGACAAGACCACCGGCCTGATGAACGATTTCTATAACTTCGCTGATTCCCTGTTCGAACAAACCAAGTGTGTTCGGATTAGTCAACATCAAGCCAGCGATAGTATCATCACATACAGATTTCAGTGATTCAATATCAACATTGCCGCGTTCATCTGTTACGCAATGAACTACATCAAATCCACTCATTGAAGAGCTGGCAGGATTTGTGCCGTGGGCCGAATCTGGAATGATCATTTTCGTCCGTTTTTTATCTCCGCGATCATCATGATACGCGCGGATAGCCATTACACCCACATACTCTCCATGTGCACCGGCAGCCGGCTGGAGGGTTACGCCGGTAAAACCGCTAATTTCTGCCAGCCACTGTTGTAATTCGTACATTAACGCCAGGTTACCCTGGACAGTGTCCACTGGTTGGAAGGGATGCGTTTTAGAAAATCCAGCTAATCTGGCAGTGACTTCATTTATCCTTGGATTGTATTTCATAGTGCAGGATCCAAGCGGATAAAAGCCCGAATCAATGCTGTAATTTAGTTTGGAGAGACGTGTGAAATGGCGTACGACGTCTAATTCGGCAACCTCAGGCAGCGGAAGATCCTTGCGTTCCAGTTCTGAAGGCAATTCGAAAGATGGAACATCGCTTTTTGGAAATTTTACGCCTATTCGTCCTGGAGATGAAATCTCGAAAATAGTTGCTTCACCCATGACATACCTCCTGCAAAGAATTTACGAAGTAATCAATCTCATCTTTGGTAAGCGCTTCTGTCACAGCAACCAGCATGTGGTTCTCCAATTCGGGATAATCTCTGGATAAATCATATCCGCCAAGAATATCGTAATCAAGCAATAATGCGTTGATCTCCTCTACCGGCATGGGGCATTTTAAAACGAATTCATTGAAAAATGGCCCACCTGTAACTACCTCAAAGTCGGCTAATTGATCAAATTGGGAAGCAGCATAGTGCGCTTTATCAAAATTTAATTTGGCAACTTGTTTTAGACCATGTTTGCCTAATAGCGAAAGGTAAACAGTGGCAGCGAGAGCAATTAAGCCCTGGTTTGTACAAATATTCGATGTGGCTTTCTCGCGGCGAATGTGCTGCTCACGGGCAGTCAGGGTCAATACATAACCCTTACGACCTTCTTTATCGACAGTTTCTCCCACCAGACGGCCGGCCAATTTGCGAACATACTGCTTTTGGGTTGCGAATATTCCCAGGTAGGGTCCCCCAAAAGAAAGGGGGATGCCAAGTGGCTGCCCCTCACCGGTAACAATATCTGCACCAAATTCGCCGGGTGGTTTAAGCATTCCTAAAGCGATGGGGTTAACAGATATTGCTACCAGAGCGCCTTTCTCATGAACCTGTTCCACAAATTTGGAAAAGTCACGCACTCTACCAAAGAAATCAGGATATTGGACATAGACAATGGCTGTATCAGAATCCACCATTTCAAGCAAATCGTCATCGTCCGGCAAGGGTATCTCATTTTCATAACCGACGATCCTCAGTTTTTCATATCCTTGAAAATATGTCTGGATCGTCTGACGGTAATGAGGGTGCAGCCCTTTTGAGATCACGAATTTGTTGCGTTTTCCTCGGAAGTGATGGTATGCCAATACGCAGGCTTCAGCAGCCGCTGTAGCGCCGTCATAATGGGAGGCATTGCTGACTTCCATGCCAGTGAGGGCGGCAATCAACGATTGATATTCAAATATGGCTTGCAATGTTCCCTGAGAAACTTCAGGTTGGTAAGGTGTATAGGCGGTAAGAAACTCACCGCGTGTGATAATGCTGTCAACCGCAGCTGGAACATAATGGTTATATGCACCTGCGCCTAAAAAGCAAAGCATATCTTCTGTGGAAAAATTGACTTCGGCAAGGTCCTTGAGGTTTTGTAACGCCTCCATTTCAGATACTGCTTCGGGTAGGTTTAAATCGGGAAAACGATGCTTTTCCGGAACATCTTGAAAAAGATCTTCAATTCTTTCCAGGCCGATCTTTTTAAGCATCTCTGATTTGTCTGAATCAGAATGAGGGATGAACATTAGTGCTCCCGATCTTCACAATATGTGCTATATTCATCTGCTGAAAGCATGC
This sequence comes from Anaerolineales bacterium, assembly GCA_038329785.1. GTDB lineage: Bacteria > Chloroflexota > Anaerolineae > Anaerolineales > Anaerolineaceae > UBA6170. Next base: position 49,808 of record JBBQNI010000005.1, read on the forward strand.
TATCCAATTCGGTTGAATCAGACATTTCCACCTTAATCATCCATGCTTTTCCAAAGGGGTCAGTATTGATTGCTTCAAATTCGTCACTCAGGGAATCGTTCAGGGCGACAACTTTTCCAGAGACAGGGGAGTTAACGTCTGCTGCAGCCTTGACAGATTCGAGCGTGACAACGGAAGAGCCTTTGCTAATATCATCATCGGGTTCTACAAGAAATTCAAGATAAACAATGTCCGACAATTGTGATTGCGCATAGTCAGAAACGCCAATTGTTGCCACTTTACCATCCACTTTTACCCATTCATCTGTCTTTGTATATTTTAATCCTTGCGGGTTTTCCATTCTGTTTCTCCTTTTCCATGTGGGAATATAAGAATTATGGCCAGATAGTGTTTGCCACTTTTTCCTGTTCGACATGTTAGCTCATTTTTGCGTTCAGGAGGGGAAAAGTGAATAAATCCTTTTACCTGAGAGTTTCACAAAGACTTTGCCTGAGTCTTTGTTTGCCCCTTCGGTGCCTGTTACCCGGGTCTCTTTTTATTCACCTTAATTAAGTTCATTCTAAATAAGTGATTTTGAATTGTCAAGAAAAAGAGCAATTTAATAAGAATTATCGCTTTATTCTGGGGGGTAACCAGTAATAGAACGAATTTTCTTGTAAAGAGGTTTCAAACGTCCATAGAGGGGTGTATAAACCTGATGGTACATCTCGTTATATATTTTATGTTTTTCCATATCTGGTGTAAATTCGGTGCTCGTACGGGTCATCATTTTAATGGCATCCTGAAAGTTCGCGTGAATTCCGACACCAACTGCTGCTACAATGGCCGCTCCTAACCCGGATGCTTCATACACGTGCGGTCGCGCGACTGGCAGGCCAAATACGTCTGCAGTTATTTGCATGGCTGCATTACTCTGGCTGCCTCCACCAGCCACCCTTATTTCCGTGATTGGAATCCCGCTTTTCTTGCTCGTTCGTTCTGCACCCTCACGTAAAGCGTAAGCCAGCCCTTCGAGAATGGAGCGATAAAAATGTGCACGGGTATGGACATCACCAAATCCGATGATTGCTCCTTTTGCTTCTGGACCAGGTTTCTTTAAACCGGGTGACCAGAATGGCTGCAAGATGAGTCCAATTGAACCTGCCGGAACTGAATTAACTAAATCATCGAAAAGCTGCTCGGGTTCAACCCCGCGTTCAGCAGCAAGCCGTTGCTCATTTTGACCAAATTCTCTTTTAAACCAGCTTACCATCCAAAATCCGCGAAATATCTGCAGTTCAAGATTGTAGTAACCCGGGATCGCGGAGGGGTATGGAGGAATAAGAGGAATTACTTCGGTGTATTTTTTGTGTGTTGTGTTGATGGTCGCTGTGGTTCCGTAACTTAAACAAGCAATATGAGGTTCGATACAACCGGAGCCTATCACTTCGCAGGCTTTATCGGCAGCGGAAGCGATTAAAGGCAAACCGGCAGGTATGCCTGTTTCTTCACTCGCTTTCTCGCTTATGTATCCGAGAATGGAAGCAGGCGGGACAAGCTCAGGTAAAATTTCTTTGTCCATTGGAACAGCCTGCCACTTCCAATCAAATTTACCGGACCATGTTTGTCGTTTGTAATCAAATGGAATGTAAGCTACCTGACTGCCGACTGAATCTTTATACTCTCCTATAAATTTGTATGTTAGGTAGCCGGATAATAAAAGATACTTATCTGTCTTTTGCCAGTTTTCCGGTTGGTGTGTTCGGAGCCAATTACATTCAGCCTCGGCTTGCAAATATGCAACAGTATCACGCATGCCAGAGAGAAGAAAGGCCAACCCCCATAGACCCGATACAGGTTTGAGACCCTCCGTCCGCCGTTGATCCAGCCAAACGATAGCTGGTCGTAATGGCTCTCCATTTTTATCCAGATTAATTAATGTAGATCGTTGAGTGGTGACAGCAACTGCTCGAATCAATGATTTAGGAAAATCAATTTGTTGCCAGAGCTGATTGCATGCTTCGCAGACGGATTTCCAGAAGATGAGTGGATCAATTTCTGTCATTCCTGGTTGGGGAGATTTATATTCAGTAATAGGGACCCGGGTTTTTGATATAAGGTTGCCTTCGGGGTCGAAAATCATAGCCCGAACACTCTGGGTACCATTATCTATGGACAAAATATACTCATTTGCCATTGCAATTTCCCTTACTTTCTTACATAATTCTTCCAATGTTGAATGCTGTCTTGCATAACCTGTTCGGCAATTTCATAGGCAGCTTGAGGGTTATTCGCTAAGGCTGCATTGTGGAGCTCATCGTAAAATTTAATAGAACAGATACGGGTTACTTCCGCCAGGAAATACACGTGAGCTTGTGCATCAATCAATTCATGAAATCCATTTAAAATGAGTGTGAAAACAGGGTTCCCGGAAAGGATTGTTAATTCAGTGTGTAGTGCCAGGTCGAAAGTACTGAAGGTCGCAGCGCTGTCTTGAATGGAAGGTGATGAATTGAGAAAATCCAATAGCTCAGGTGCATGACGCAGGACTGCCAGGCGGGTGTAGGTTGGACATAACAAAGCGCGGATTTGCAAGAGATGGGCAATAAAATGCTCAGGCAAGTATCCGCTAATGGTTGAAAGTGAAAAAAGAACATTCAGGTTGCCTTCTTTCCAATAATCTTTAACACGGGTTGCTTTGCCCTGGTGAATTTCCAGCCAGCCATCGCGAGCCATGCGCTGTAGCGCTTCCCGCAGCGTTGGACGGGTGACGCCTAATTGAGCGGCCAGTTCCCGCTCTGGGGGAAGAAAACTATTGACCGGAAAGGTATCGTCTATGATGGCTCGGATGATGCTCTGCTCGGTATATTCTGCAGGTTTCAATGGGGGCGATAGGTTCAAACTTGCGCCTTTCATTGGTAAGAGTTCTTACCATCAGCGTAACAGGATCAATTTTAATATTCAAGTCTATCTGAAGAATAATAAATTTGTGATTAATGCAGATTGTAAAAGCGATTGTTTATAATAAGAAATATGCAAAAACTAATCTCGAAGGTAATGATTTTCTTTTACAATCATTTATATCACTCTTTCGCATTTACATATAATGCGATTGCGTGGATCGTTTCTGGTGGAGATTGGTTCGATTGGTGTCAGGAGATCCGGCAGTTTGTAACTCTTGGCGATCGAGTCCTTGAAGTGGGGTTCGGAACGGGTTTGTTGCAGCAATCTCTTGCTGAGCGTGGCTTTCATTCGATTGGTATTGATGAGAGCATGCAAATGGCGAGAATTACAAAAAAACGATTGAGGCAAAGGCAAATTATTTCTATGTTAGCCCGGGCGGATGTTAAAGCCTTACCTTTCAAGGCGGGTTCTCAGGATGTGATTCTCAGCACTTTTCCTTCAGAATATGTTTTTAAAAATGATTTTCATGCAGAAATTGAGAGGGTTTTATCCCCTGGCGGGCGCTTTATTTGCCTAATTGGGGTTGAATTCCATCGCAAAAATTTGATCGATATGTTTTATTGGAAGCTATACCGTTTAGCAGGGTTTAATCCTTCTGCGAAAAGAAAATCTGAGATCAATGTGGGTTCCCCTTTGTTACCTGATAACTACCTCGTCAAGAGAATTGCGGTTGCAGGGAGAACATTAATTTTTATCGAATATGTCAACTTTATTCGTTGACTGCCTAAATTTTGAATTATGGATTAAAATCTATAATATGGAAATTCAATTAGCGGTTGCAAAGGCAATTAAATATGATTCCAGTGAAAGTGGTGACACGCTCGAAATCGTTGAACGCCCTATGGGTGGGGTATCCTGCGTATTAGCGGACGCAAAATCATCCGGCCGGACAGCAAAAAACGTTTCATCACTGGTTGTACGCAAAGTAATAAATTTAATCTCTGATGGAATACGGGATGGGGCCGCAGCCCGGGCTGCTTCTGATTTTCTTTTTATGGAACGCGGAGGACAAAGTTCGGTATACCTGAATATACTCTCTGCAGATTTGCAAACACAGACTTTGGTAATTACGCGCAATAACCCTACCCCGGTTTTTGTCGCTCAAGAAAATCATATTGAATGCATTTCCAGCGAAAGCCAACAAATTGGCAACGCGCGCAATATCCGCCCGGCGATTACAGAAATCTCTCTGAATGCTGGCGTGACGGTCGTTATGTACACAGATGGCATTTACCTGGCGGGGGAACGATTCGGCCATTCGCTTGATATATGCTCGATGATAGAAGCATACCTGGATGAACAGCAGCCTTCTGCCCAATATATCGCCGATGCGCTATTGTCGCATGCCTTACGACTCGATCAATACCAACCGAACGATGATATGAGCGTGGTGGTACTTCGCGTTATTGAAAAAGATACCGACATGATTCGGCGCATGAATGTGCGCTTACCCTTCGAGCTCAGCGATCCAATGGACATTACTGAAGAATTCTGATTGTGCAGTCTTCTTCATATTTGCGTTTACTGGATTTCGTATGAAAACAATCGCGTATTTCATATCTGAGCATGGCTTTGGTCATGTGGCTCGTGCCTGTGCTGTGATTGAAGCGCTCGAAAAATACGAAAGTACTCAAATTCACATTTTCAGCAAGATCCCTGAATGGTTTTTCAAGAATTCCCTGGCTGGTTTCCAGCAAAACATAAAACTGCACTCGATTCAGTCTGACGTAGGTCTTGTCCAGGCGGATCCTTTCCATGAAGATCTGGAGTTGACTTTAAAACAACTTGAACGCTTCTACCCTATTTCACCGGCGATGTTGTTCGAAATTGTGGAGTTGATCAAAAAAATTAGGGTTGATCTGGTCATTTGTGATATTTCCCCACTTGGATTGCTGGTTGCAGAAAGCGCTTGCATACCTTCTTTGCTCATTGAAAATTTTACCTGGGACTGGATTTATGAGCCCTACGTCACTTATTCGAAGAAATTTGGCCAATACGCAAATTACCTCAGTGGAATCTTTGAGTCAGCGACATATCACATTCAAACCGAACCTCTTTGCAGGCGTGATTCAAAGTACCTCCTTGTAGCTCCAATCTTTCGACAGAAGCGAACAAGCAAGCGAGATACTCGCAAAAGTCTGGGTATCAGCAACACCGCGTGCATGATGTTGGTTACGATGGGTGGAATTTCAATTAACGCAAGTCAATATCAAATTAATGAAAATCTGAAGGATTGGATCATAATTATTCCCTCCCAAGATGTGAAATCCCCATACCGGACTGGAAATTATATTCTTCTTCCGCATGACCACCAATTCTTCCATCCCGACCTGGTTCATGCCAGCGATGTTGTCGTTGGAAAGGTGGGGTATAGCACGATCGCGGAAGTTTATTCGGCTGGTCTCCCATTTGTTTATATTGGCCGGGAGAATTTTCGCGAATCGTCCTATCTTGAAGCTTTCATCGCCAAAAACATGCAAAACAAACAAATAAGCCTTAAGGAATTCGAAAATGGCTCCTGGTTCAATTTGGTAACTTCGTTTGCGATGATAGGTGGTAGTCAGGATGTTCACCAAAATGGGGCAGATTTGATATCAACATTCATCGCGGAGAAACTGGGTCTGGTTTGATTGCTTTTCTGGGAGAACGTCTTTCTTCCAGAATAACTTAATTTCAGTTCCATATCCTGCCCGGCTGCTGATTTTCAGTTCCGCCCCAATGTTTTGTGCTCTTTCGCGCATAATACCCAACCCGAGGTGGTTGGAGGGTACGTCAAGGATTTCCATTCCAATTCCATCATCTTTGATTGCAACGCTAAAAGTCTCTTCGAATTCCCTGTACGTTATTTGGACGCACGTTGCATTGGCATGTTTGGCAATGTTGTTAAGGGCTTCCTGAGTAATGCGGTAAAAAGCCATTTTGACATCGATGGGCAATAATGCATGTGTTTCAATCTGCAGATCTACTGGTAACCTTGATCTCCCATTAAATGCTTCACTCAATTGGGTCAACAATTCTTCAAATGATGCATCTTGCAATGCTGATGGTCGCAATTCAAGCAATAATGTGCGCATTTCAGCCAGTGCACCACGTGTCAATTGACGCAATTCATCAAGGCGCCGTAAACCTTCATTCTGATCTTTAGCCCAGACGCGTGGTAAAACTTCAGCGATCAGAGTGGCAGAAAACAGGGTTTGTGTGACTGCATCATGTAGATCTCTGGCGAGACGATTTCTTTCAGTGGCAACGGCAATTTCCTTCTCTTGTTTTCGCAATCGTGCATTTTCAATCGCGAGCGAGACCTGAGTGCCAAGTGTCTTGGCAACGTGTAAATCTTCTTCTGAAAAGTATGTGACCTGATCAAAATAAAAAGTTAACGTGCCATATAGATCATCATTGATAATCAGCGGGATAATCAGATGACTCTTATAGTATTCAAGCAGTACTTTCACCCAATCTCGCTGTGGATTGGATAACTCTTCCATATCACGCAGGTATCTGCCGAGACTTTCCTGCAGATTGGGGATGGCTACAGGAATATTCTCTTTTAGAATGCGCTCCGAACCTCCTGGATAGAAAGGAATTTCTTTGATTACATCAAACTTACCCGGCAGGTTGCTGGATGCTTCAGTGAAAACTGTACCTTTCTCATAATCAATCTTGCGAATCATGGTGGAGGTAGCTTGTAAAAGATCACGAGACTGGATAGCAATATAATCGAGGATTATTTCAATAGCCATATTTGAATTAAGAATCCTCAAAATATCACGCAGTGCTTCAGCAATTCTTTTCCCTTTTTCTGCTTCTTCCCGCCGGTTTTGTTCCTCTTGATAACTGCGGGCGTTATCCACTGCAATAATGGCAATATTTGCAAACATTTTCAACAAGCGTTCTTCTTCAAATTTTAGTGGCCCATCCTCCACATCGGTAATTGAAATCATTCCGATCAGGTTTGTGGCCGACACCAACGGCATGACCAGCAAAGAATTCGTTTTGGTTAATCGCAATGCTTCCCGGTACACTTGCGGAAGGTGGTCATCGTCCTTTATTCGCAAAGCTGAGCCAGATATTAACGACTGTTCAGATAATTCGAATACGAGAGGAATTTCGCAACCGAGGGAAAGTTTTCCGCTTAGATTGCCGGATACAACCTGCAATGTCATTTTTCCATTATTAAGTAGACAGACACTGCTAAATTTTGCGTTTGTCAGTCTCCGTATTTCATCAGATACCAGTTGAATCACTTGTTTGATATGCAACTCAGCCGTAAGTACCTTCTGAATGTTTAATATTGTAGTGAGTTCGTTATTTTTTGCTTGCATGGATCGTTCAAAAGACTTATAAAGCGCATCATTCTCATCTTCGTTACGTTTGCGTTCGAGTAAGGCGGTAAATAAAACCGCGAGATTCGAATAATAAGCCTGGGGGAGAATTTTCCAGGATAACGTCTTTGAAAATGTGGCTAATTCTATACAAGCTATGCACTTGCAACGGTTTTGAAGGGGAATCCAAAGAACGGATTGAATTCTTTCGTTTTCCAATAACAGCCTTTCGCTGGAGGAGACCATTGAATCGGAAAGGATATCATCACTAATCACCGCCTCGCCGCTGTTCAATTGCGAAAAAACCCCCGGAAGACGGATGCTGAACCCATCTTTTTTCCAGCCCGCATGTGACGGAGCCTGTTCGTTTTTGACTTCAATTACGGAGATATTGACATCAGGATCGAGGATGTAGAGGATCACACGTTCTGCATGAAAAAAAGTTAAAACTTTCTGCAGGTTTTTATAAAGGACCTGAAAAATATCTTTTTGCTCACAATTGTTAAAATCTGTACCAATTGAGGCTGATAATGTTATAAAAGATTCAGGTAATGAGAAAAGTTCGTCATTTTCAGATGTCATGCAATCAGTCCCGGGATTTGATGATCCTAATTATAAAGCTCTTTAGGAGCTGAAATCCACAACCAGGACAAGCTTTTTTTGATATGCAGGGAATAATCGTTATAATGGAGTTCAAAGAGAAAAACGAGGGACAATGGAAAGAACAGTACCAAAAACTGCAACAGAAGAAATCGACCTTTATCTACGCACGCTATATTCATTACTGCGTTCTACAACTGAAATCCAGATTAAAACTCTTGAAGAAGTACATGCAGGAATGGTTTCATTGTTGCATCCGAATGCGCGCACCAGCAACCCGGACACTTCCGCCTTTATTTACAGTCTTCTCAGGCTCCCTGATTGTGTCCGTGAAGTGCGCGTAGTAATAATCGGTCAAAGCGCAGAGGTTTTCAAGCAGCATGGATTTGCAAACGTAGAAGATTGGCAACAAGTAAGTGCGGTTGCACGTCGGAGAAGATGTTTTTACGATGGAAAAGGAAAATTGGCTTGTTTCATTGCCAGCCGTTCTGACATTGAAGATGTAATTCCTGTTTTAACAGCTTACCAGATTGAATGGAATAAACTTCATTTCTTTTTAAATAATATACCGGAAAGCTTTGATCTCGAATCAGTCATCACAGATACTGAAGCGTTTTCGCAGTTGGCGAAATGGCTTAATTTGGAAGATGATGATTTGCGAAGGTTGCAAATCATCTGGGGTATGAATTTTGTCTCGAATTTAAAATTGATTCAGAATAAAAAATCGGAACTGAAAGTCAATCTTCTTGGGGGACCTTTAAGTGAATACTGGCGTGCGACGCGCTCGTGGTGGGAGAACATCGAGGGGCATTCACCAGATTTATTAAAACGGCCGGTATATTTCATATCGAGCAATACACACTCACTTGCGAACGTGCTTACAGGTTTTACACACTCCCGCCGAAAGGAAATCGAGGAATTTTTACACACCAAAGAAAACGGTCAGCTATTGCGAGAATGGGAACAAATTATCTCCGGGAAAGAAGCCGCCAGTTTGGAGAATTTTTTATATTACGTACTGAAAAAAATGCAGCAGACAGATGGAGGCGAAGTTCTATTGCAAGCTCAGCAAAAAGATGAAGAGGGCACCGGTATATTTCGCATAGCCAGCACGCATTATTTTGATGTGGACGCACAGGTCATTGAATTGAATAAGATCAACCCGGATCGACTTGATCCCCGTTTGAAGAATATCCCTGATCTGGAAAAATTGAAAGAAAGTGATGCCCTTATCCTGAATATTGATTATCCATTGGGTTTGGCCGCGTATAATATTCTAGCCAAAATTGCTGAACACGCCAATCCAATTCTGGGCGTTTATATAATGGGAAAAGCGGCAACATTAAACGGAGTAATGGGTGACGTGATGTTACCAAATGTCGTTCATGATGAGCATTCCCAGAATACATATCTCTTCCAAAACGCATTCTCGGCAAAAGATTTGGTGGCTGATCTGGTTTATGGGACTGTGTTGGATAATCAAAAGGCCGTAACGGTGCTTGGAACTTTTTTGCAAAATGGGAAACTGGCTGATGTTTTCTATCGCGAAGGTTACTCTGATATTGAAATGGAAGCCGGACCATTTTTATCGGCTATTTATGAGATGTACCGTCCTACGCGGCACCCAGTCAATGAAATTGTGAACTTGTATGGGATTCCCTTTGATCTGGGTGTCGTTCATTATGCTTCAGACACACCCTTGAGTAAAGGAAAGAATTTGGGTGCCGGGACGCTTTCTTATTTTGGGATGGATTCGACCTACGCTGCCACATTGGCGATTGCGCGCAGAATATTTAAATTGGAATCAAATAGATTATCAACCCGGCAGTAAAAAATATTTAGCAAATTTATTGCAACTTATTACCGTTCTAATAAATATTGAGAAAACATGAAAAACCGCTTAACAGAATTTCAAAATCACCGTCAAGAAAATGAACAAGAGAATTCTTGATACAAATCATCTCGGTATAAAACGTTTTTTTACCTGGATACTAGTGCCTACAAGGCTGGTGCTCTGGATTAAAAAAACCAAAGAATTATGCGGATTGGTTGCTTCAACCGTTTTACGCTGTAATGATTGTGTTGATTACCACATCTTGCAATGTGTCAGCCTGGGTTTATTGGATGATGAAATCATTGAGGCATTGAATATTGGACTGGTTGTGGGAGGTAGTATTGTTATTCCACACTTACGGCATGCAATTGAAACACTTGATCTGGCTAGAATGGAGCATTGAGACCAGGGGTAAAATGACAATTCATTATATAGTTCTCCGCCAATTTCTTCAGCTTGATGGCATCGGTCTGGGTGAATAATTCCACACGTTGCGGGCGGGTCAAGTTTTCGGCATTTATATAACTATGCAGGTGTTTGCGGATGAGGATTAATCCACTGTGGACACCGTAAAAGGAAAGCATGGCTTCCAGGTGTTGCTGAAAAACTTGAAATTTTTCTTTTGCCGGGATGTCATTCAGACTTATTTGCTGAAATATCCATGGGTTAGATAAGGCTCCTCTTCCGATCATTATGCCATCACAATTTGTTTGCGCTATTATATCTTTGATATCTGTAGGTGTTCGAATATCTCCATTCGCTATGATCGGAATGTCGCGCTCATTCTTAATTTGGCCAATTGCATCCCAGTTGGCTTTTCCCGAATACCCTTGATTTTTTGTTCTCGCATGCACTGCGATCATTTGAGCGCCTTCGTTTTCAATAATGCGGGAAATTTCTAAAAAATTCAGACTGCTTTCATCCCAACCCAGTCGAATCTTCGCAGTGATAGGCAGATCAATGTTCTCAACCAGAGTTGAGAAAATTTCAGCAATTTTAATTGGATCTTTTAATAAACCAGCACCAGCCCCCCGATTGGTGACATTTCGGGCGGAACATCCCAGGTTTACATCAATAAAATCCGGGTTGAATTTTCTTAAATACTTGGCAGCGTATAAAAGTCTTTCGGGAGAGTCATCAAAAATCTGATATCCGAAAGGGCGTTCACTCTCGTTAAAATAGACTTTTTGGGGGAGAAATGGATGCTGGTTAACAATATCAAGCCCATTGATGAATTCGGAAACAAGTACCCCAGCTCCTAATTTTTTACAAATTGAGCGAAAAGGAAAATCCGTATAGCCATCCATAGGTGCTAAGAAGATTGGATCAGCTATCCAGGTATCGCCCAGGTGAAAGGGTTTCATGAAAGACATGAGTAGTATTGTAAAGCAAAAAAGAAATATGACCAAAAGACTCTCTTATAAAAAGAGATTGGCAGCTTCCATGAAAAAAAGTTTATGAAAAACTATTATTAATAACAGAAATATTTTACCCAATGATGGTAAAAATGGAAAAATTTTTCGATATTTCCGTTTGATTGAACTTCCTGTACATCAGCCAATGGGATAATTGTTGTTTTTCCCTCTGATTCCAATTCAACCCAAACACCAATCTTTTCCTCCGCCCCGGCCACGTCGACAAGTATAGAATCCTGCGAATGTTTTTCGGCGCAATGGACAATTCTTTCAGCATGTAAGAATTTTCGGAAGAAATCTTCCCAAATAATATAATTTGGTTTATCCCGTGTGGAAGGTGTCTCCTCAAAAACAACATGAAACTCAGTCTCAAATTTTTTCGGTAAATATGTGCGATAAATTTCCAATTGTTTTTTTTCAGATTCGATCAGCGCTTCGGAATGTTTCATCGGGAGGATCAAATCCGGTGAAACATATGATCCAAACGGTGAAATATTTCTGCGAACAAGGTGTTGGAGTTTTATCACAGGGATTTTGGCTAATGAATCTTTGCTCCACTTAATAAAAAATATATCTTGCTCACCATCGCTATAAAAATCTGTGATTCTACCGACAAAGTGACTGCTGTTGAGATGGAGATAACTGTCGTATACACCGGAGCGGATGGATACCCACTTATTGTAGGTGTAAAAGCGGGATAGTTCGAGTATCGGCGCATCAGGATAAGGTTCTTCTGCGATGGTGTAGTTAAAAGCGTCATTGGAGTGGCTAGTTTCTTGGAGTTGAATGCCTGTATTCTTTGATAGGTTTTCTTTAGCGGCTTTAACCAGAGCATTGATTTCGTCGGTAGACAAATCTTCCGGAATGCGGATTGAGTATTTTTTGTTTCTCCATCCGGGGTTCGGATTTTCGAGACCGTCATCAGGTATTACCAGATTTATGAACAAGGCGGAATCTCCTATCTTAAGCATTACATTAATCCATGACCAAAAAAACTATTAACCAGTTTTAACGTTTAAAATGTATTATTTACACTTTAACATTAGGATTAACAAAACGGAGGTGAAATGAATAAGAAAACGAAAAGCAAGAAAAATAATCACCAGAAAAACCAGACATTGTGGATTATAGCACTTGCACTAATTATTATCGTAGGTGCTTTTTTTGCCATGAATCAGAAAGCTCCTACCGCGAATGCTCCAATGGGGTTGGAAATATCAGCAGAAGAAGCACATATTTATTATTTGTCCGGAAGCTACATACTGGATGTTCGCCAGCCGGAAGAATATGAATCCGGCCATATTCCCGGTTCAACATTAATTCCGCTTGGAGAATTGCCGGACAGGTTGGATGAACTGCAAAAAGGTGAGCCAATTGTTGTAGTCTGTCGCTCCGGGAATCGTAGTGCCACAGGTCGCGATATACTCACAAACGCAGGTTTTAATGATGTTACCAGCATGGCGGGTGGTATGAACCGGTGGCAACAACTCGGTTTTGATATCAAGACGGGTCCTGACAGGTAATTAATTTGGATATCCGTGTAGAACTTTTTGCTAATACTAATTGTTTTGCTAGAATATATATGAACCTGAAATGAAAGGGGTACTAAGATGAAGAAATCATTCATGAAATATCGGATTGAACCGGAGCAAAAAGTAAAACTGAGTGAATGGGATACCCACGAAACATCGGCATGGGAGGCGGATAAAAAAGCCGCAAAAACCCATTTACTTGAACTGAGCGAACGTCTTGAGAATCTTCAGGAATTACTCTACGCGGAAAAAAAGAGGCGCTTATTAATAGTTTTGCAGGCTATGGATACCGGTGGCAAGGATGGTGTCATCCGCTCGGTATTTGAGGGCGTCAATCCATCTGGTGTAAGGGTAGCCAGTTTTAAAGTTCCATCAGCAGTCGAAATAGATCATGATTATCTATGGCGTATTCATCAACAAACTCCCGCAAAGGGAGAAATTGTTATTTTTAATCGCAGTCATTACGAGGATGTGCTGGTAGTGCGTGTGCATGAGTTAGCACCGGATAAGATTTGGAAACGGCGTTTTGATCATATCAATGCTTTTGAAAAACTACTCAGTGATGAGGGCACCGTTATTTTGAAGTTCTTCTTGCATATATCAAAAGATGAGCAAAAAGAGAGATTACAGGAGCGCATTGATATCCCAGAAAAACAATGGAAATTTTCCAGTGGAGATCTTAAGGAACGTGCGTTGTGGGATGTGTACCAGAAAGCGTATGAAGATGTGCTGGAAAAAACAAGCACAGAATATGCGCCCTGGTATGTTGTCCCGGCAGATCGAAATTGGTATCGGAATCTGATAATCTCCAATGTGATCATTGACACGCTGGAAACATTGGATATGAAGTATCCTCCAGCAGAGAGCGGGATTGAAAATACGATTATCGAGTAAAAATTCTATTCTTGTGGTGAGTAGAAAAAAAGCTACTCTCCATAAGTTTCTTCATAATCAAGTAATGCCGCTTCAACAACCTCATATGCCTTCTCTGCGTTATAAATGCCGGCAATATAAGTTGATTTTTCTTTGCCAGGAATTAGTTTGTAAGTACTAAAGTAGTGTTGTAAACGGTCAATCATTGCTTTGGGCAAGTCGGGTAAATCGTTCACATCCTGCCAAAAACTATCATTATAGAGAACAGCAATAATTTTGTCATCCGCTTCACCATCGTCGATCAATTGAATCCCACCCACAACACGGGCATTGAGAATGATTTCGGTCTTGGTAATGGGCCGCTCACTGATTACACAGATATCAAGGGGATCGCCATCACCGCGGGTTGATTGAGGAGAAAGTTTACCAACCCGGCTGCCGCAATATGTTCTGGGAATAAAGCCGTATAGTGTCGGAGGAATTGATGAGCTCCTCTGTGGTCGATCGACCCGTAAATAACCTGTTTCTTTATCAACCTCGTATTTCACGAGGTCAAATGGAGATATCTCGATATACGCATGAACCAGTTTAGGTGGGTTTGGGCCAGATTCGAGGCCGTGCCATGGATGAGGTCGCCAGCGAAAAAAAGGACTGGGAAATTTCAATTCTTCCTCCAAAAGTGTTAGTAAGTCTCATTATACTTCCAATCTGTTTCTTCTCCTAAACCGGTGTCGCGGGATAGGGTCGATATTTGGTCGCAATTTAATCAGGCAAAGAAATTTGTCGGTTGCAATTTGGACAAACGAATCACCGATTTAATAATCCTCAGAGTCGCCAATAATTGCGTAGAAATCATAATAGTTGTAAATTTGCGATCGCCTTTGAAGGCCTACTTTGGCTTATAATAGGATGGTATGAGCCCAAGAAAGAAGGAAGTAAATACGTTAAGTTTTGCGATTCTTGGTTTTTTCCTTGAAAAACCAAATCATGGATATGAACTGTATAAACACATGTCTCAAAGTGTGGAGTTCAAAGGGATTTGGCGTATAAAGCAAAGCCTTTTCTATGGATATTTAGATAATTTCTTTCAAGCGGGTTTTCTTGAACAAAGAATACTTGAAGGAGATCAATATCCGGCTCGAAAAGAATATCGTCTGACCGATGAAGGTCGCAAGTTTATTCTTTCCTGGCTAGAAAAACCCGTCAAACATGGCCGTGATATGCGACAGGAATTTTTAGCAAAATTGTTTTTTGCCATGAAACTCGACATCCAAAATGGATTGTCCCTTATTGACAATCAACAAGTCGAATGTGAATCTTGGTTGCAACAAATTTCAATCGGTGACGAAACCAACCATAGTACATATCAGAGTTTGATATCCCAGTACCGTATCCGCCAAATACAGGCAATGATTGATTGGCTTCAATACGTTGCACAAAACAGCAATCATCTTGCATCTCTCTCGGAGCAAGAATGATTAAGTTCATTATTAATCATCTGTGAAAGGTAGCTATTAAATGTGAAAAGAAATTTTAAGCTTTCATTTCTATTTCAAAGCTTAAGATTATGGTTAATTGGCAGAAAGTGACAAGCCTGGATTCATATTAAATTGCGTGGTTCGGAAATCATTTATCTCTAAAAAGAATCAATTCTCGCCAGTAATCCAATCCTCGTTTAACCGTTTCCAGGACACGATTTCATCTTTACCAAACCATAGTGAGATTTCATTATGCGCGTTTTCAGGAGAATCAGATGCATGTGTCAGATTGCGAGAAATCATTAAGGCGAAGTCATGCCGTATCGTACCTGGGGCAGCCTTGACAGGTTCTGTAGCGCCCATTGTTTGCCGGACTGCATTTACACAATTCTCACCTTCCCAAACCATAGCCATTACCGGGGCGGCTGTTATGTAATTAATTAAACCTTCGTAGAAAGGTTTATCAACATGGATTGCATAATGCTCTCTTGCCAGCGCATCAGGAACCTGGATAAATTTTGCCGCGACAAGTTTAAGCCCTCGTTGTTCAAGGCGCGCAATTATTTGGCCGATAAGCCCGCGTTGAACGCCATCGGGTTTCACTAAAACTAAGGTTTGATCCATGCAATTACTCCATAAATTATGATATCAATTCTTCAGCTTTGGTGTATGCATCCAAAGCATTCTGAAGTTGGTTTTTTCTCACGTAAGCGTCTCCCAAAGTCTGCCAAAGTGAAATGTCAATCGGGAAATGGTGGTCAAGCGATTCTTTCAATTCAGCGATGATCTCATCCAGTGCCGATCGAGATTGAATCAAGTCGCTGTAAAGAGTGACCGCATCCTCTACCTTACCTTTTTGAAGGGACTGCCTGGCAGATACAAGTTTTTCCAGACTGCTTGTTTCGACGGATGTAAAAATTTCATCTGCCATTTTTTCAGAAGACGAAGATGCATCTTTCGCTTTGGTTAACTCATCGGTTTCAAATATAGTTTGATCAAGCACGAAATCTTCTATTTCTTCTAGTTCAGAAGCAATTTGTTCGGGCTCAACATCTTCTATTTCTTCTGGTTCAGAAGCAATTTGTTCAGGCTCGACATCCTCTGGTATCTCTTCAACTTGTATTTGAGAAAAGACCTCATCAGCTTGAGGTAAGTCATCCGGTTTGCTGAGCATTTCATCTTCCATTTCTACACCAGGCGGAATTGCTTCGCGCTGCTGTTCGATTTCAGCAACAAGCTCATCTTCCATCTGGGCTGCTTCTTCCTCAAATGCTGTAAACGATTCGACCTCTGCTTTCAATTCACTTGCCTCAACCACGTCCTCAGGTAGGAAGGCCTCGGATGTTGCAATCTCATCTTCATCAGGTGACTCTTCTTGTAAGGCTTTGAGCCAGGATGGTGTTAAATCATCATCGAGCAGATCGGGTTGTTTTTCTCTACCTGTTTCCATGAAAGGATCAGGTTCTTCCTCAATTGGCTCTTCCTGCAACTCCTTAAGCCAATCAGGCGGGGTCGTTGTTTGAGGTTCCGAATTGGAGAACACAGTCTCATCTACAGCTTCATGTTTGGCTGCCAGTCCTTCCATCCACGAGAATGCGGATTCAATTTCTTCTGAGGAAGAATCTTCAATAATTGATTCATGATCTGCATTAATGAGCGATTCAGATTCGAAGGAGGGAAAATCGATCTTTTTTGTAACCGCATCTTGCGGCTGTAATTCAGGAATGTTTTCCATCAAGGATTCCACCCAATCCGGGGTCTTTTCCTCTAGCGGCAAGCTGGAAAGATCGACTTCTGCTGCATCGCTGCCAGTTTCCTTCAGGGAAGAATCAATCAAATTAAAAATATCGGTAAAATCTGTTTCTTCCTCGGAAACAACATCCTCAGTTTGTAATGCTTCCTGGATTGAACCTGCATTTTCCTCAATTGTGTCTTCTTCAGCCACAGAACTTTGCAAAGCGTTTAACCAGGAAAAATCACCTTCCTTTTCCTGGTTGCCTTCTGGCTCTGGCTCATCGGCATCACCGATATCCGGTAGAAAGCTCAAGAAACTCTTATCTTCTATATCTTCTTCCTCGGCATTTACCACTTGATCTTCAGCAGGAATAAAGTCTTGAAACCAATTCGATTCAAGGTTCACAACCGGCTCAGATGAAACATCCTCAATTGATGGTTGGATTTCAGATACTTCCTCAGCTAATTCTTCATCAAATGATGGCAGCGTTTCTGAGACTTCCATTGCAAATACATCCTCAATCGAAGGCAGGGTTTCTGAACCTTCCTCAGTTAATTCATCTTCAGAGAAAGAAATATGAATGTCCTCTATTGCCTCTTTTTGACCTATAATATCTTCTCGTTCTGGTTCTATTTCTGATGGTTCCAGACTGTCTGACGGAAAGCCTACGCTTAACTCAGCTTCTTCACGACGGGTGAGCTCATCGCTCTCCGTTTCGAACTCCTTCATCCAATCCTGTGACTTACTTAGATTTTTAAAGAAGTCTTCCTCTTCGCTTTCCGCTGGTGAGGACGAGAACAATTTTTCAAAATTCTTGTCATCAATAAAATGATCTTCAGCATCTGTGATACCTTCCGCGCGCAATTCTTCTGGAGGGGCAAGTTGCTTTACCCAATCTGGGATAATTCCAGGTTCAATAACAGGCAGAGTTTCTTCCTCCTCTTCAGCAGATGGTTCGTCAACATCAATATTGAATCCTTTTTCAAGTTCTGAATTTAATTCTTCACTTATTTCCCAGCCTACATCTTTCATCCAGGCCGGAATGGTTTCGTCTTCTGCGACATTGAGTAAATCAGATTCGGATGATTTATTTTCAGGAATGATTGTTAATTCTTCAATAAATTGATTCGTCTGATCTTCCTGATCGAGAGTTTCGTCCGGTTCCTGCTCTTCTTCTGATTCATAATATTCAGGGGATATGGCTTCCTCGCGAGGTTTAGTAAGGTCCATTTCAGAAGACAGCCAGCTATTCAACGGGGTGTCTGCAATTTTTTCGGTAGTCTCCCACTCTAATCCGATTGATTTCGCCCAGTCTGGTTCATCTGATTCTGCCATGGCGGGATCCCAATCCAGATATTCGACCATTACTTTTACGTCCGCTATGTCAATTGGATTGGGTATTGATTCTGTTACAAATTCAAAATATGGATCCAGGTCGATTACACGCTTTTTGAATATTTGGGCGTCTTCCTCACGCGAAGTGCCAGGAAGTATTTCAGCTAAAATCCGATTGGCTTCATAACAATATGGCAATCGCGAAATTAATTTGCTGGCGGTTTCAGTCGCTTCCAGTTTGTGGCCTAAAAGGTAGTAAAGCCGTGCCATAATAACCTCGAGGTCAACCCGATTTGGATCTTCGGTTAAAGCGGCTTTGATTTCTGCAATTGCCTGCGCATAAAGTTCCCCTCTGGCATACATACGTACTAAAGCACCACGAGTCAAGCGAATTTTTGTAGGAATGACCCCATCACGACTGGAATATAAGCGTTTTAATTCGTCCTGAACCGCTTTATTTGAAGGTTGAATTTCAAATGCCCGTTCGAGATGCCAGATCGCTGCGTCTAAATTGTTTTCATCTTCTTTGATGATACTCATTCCAATTTGGGAGATAAAATCATCAGGAACGGATGAAAGAACCCGTTGAAAAATATCTGAGGCATCCGCGTACTTTTGCATCTCTAGTAATGACTTCCCAAAAAGTCTGTACGTATCAATATGCTTGGGATAGAACCTTAATAAATGTTTGCAATGTGCAATGGCTTTTTGCGTATCACCGCGGTCGATCAGGCTTTCAATTTCTCGAATGTATTCACGCAAGGAAATTTTTGCCATTCTTCCTCCCAAATAGAGCGCTTAAAAAAAGTCTTTAATAAGTATATCGGATAAATTGAATAAAAAAAAGCGTGCCTGGATTAGCACGCTAATTTTACATCAAAAATATTATTCGCCTAAATAGTCCCGTAATTTTCGCCGGATTACTGGGTGTCTCAGTCTGCTCAAAGCCTGTGCTTCAATTTGGCGGACTCTTTCACGGGTGACGCCCATTTTTCTGCCTACTTCTTCGAGTGTATATGCCTGCCCATCCAGCAAGCCATAACGTAATTGCAGGATTCTGACTTCTCGTGGAGGTAGGCCATTGAGCACTTCCTCCAGATGTTCTTTAAGTAAATTGTATGTCGCCATGTCATCTGGCGGGGGAGCTTCATCGTCTTCGATGAAATCACCGAGAACAGAATCTTCCTCGTCATCTGTAGGAGTCTCCAGAGATAAAGGCCGGCGGGCGACCTGGATCATGTTTTCGACTTTTTTTGGCGGCACATCCAGGGCTTCAGCCAGTTCCTCCACGCTTGGTTCACGTCCAAGGCGTTGGGTAAGTTGGTGCTGAATTCGTAAGAGTTTGTTAATTTGATCACCCATGTGGACAGGCACGCGAATAGTTCTGCCTTGATCGGCAATTGCTCGCGTAACGGCTTGGCGGATCCACCAGGTTGCATAAGTGGAAAACTTGTGACCCCGCCGATAATCGAACTTTTTAGTGGCACGGATGAGCCCGATGTTGCCTTCTTGAATTAAATCTAAAAATGGCACACCACGCCCCATATATTTCTTGGCAACGCTAATGACCAATCTTGAGTTTGCTGTAATCAGGTGTTCGCGGCCATTCCAACCATCCTCAATCAAACGTCGCAATTCATTCCGTCTATGTTCGGGGGAGTTTCCTTTGGCCAATTCCTCACGTGCCAGGCGGCCACGCTCAATCCGTTGCGCCAGTTCAACTTCCTCTTCGGCAGTCAATAAAGGCACACGGCTTACTTCCTTCAGATATAAACCGATGGTGTCGTCAGTGTCAATATTTTCCAGGTCGTCGAGCGAAAGCTTGGACGACTCCTCCTCGTCCTTTTCTTCCTGCTCAGTTTCCAGGTCATCCTCGACAGGCCCATCAAGCGGGGTCTCATCTTCGATATAAGGAATGCCTGCGCTCATTAACGCTGCAAAGGCTTCCTCAAGTTGTTCTACGTCTTGTTCCGCTTCCGGGAAAAAATGAAGGATGTCGTCGATCGTGATATATGATTTTTGGCGTCCCAATTCAACCAATCTTGCGATTGCAGGGTAAACCATACTTTCATCATTTTCTTCGTCAACATCGCTGATAAATTTATCCATATTTAATAAGAGATCCTCGTTTCCTTAAATGCAAGTCTCAATTCAATTTTAGGTGAGAGCATGCTTCATCAGCATACACTTTTTTTGTTCTATTTTCAATAGATCAAACAGCTTGAACATATCCAATTATTATTTATACAAATAAACGAGCTTAAATAATCAGCTCGTTTCCGATTTGCCTATAAAAAGTTGATCTGGTAGATATTACAATATCGAATGATGAAAGTCAATAACTTTTATTGATTCTTATGCAATATTAATGTTAAAATTTCTTAACATAAAAAATCGAATAGTTTTTATTGAAAATTGTGAACGCAGTTTCGTTTGACATTTCATTTTGAATAAGTAAAATCTATCAATGCAGTATTAACTATCGAAAACATCCAATTTATTTTCAAGTCTTCTTAATAGGAGGGAAGATGAATATTCTTGGTCTTGCCAGGCATGGGTTTAGCAGTTTTGAACAAATTTCAATGCTTGGAATTATTCTGGTCGCTTTGATAAGTTTGTTGTATGCATATTGGTTGCGAGCAAAGGTACTGAAAAAAGACAAGGGTACTGCCAAGATGCAAGAAGTATGGAATGCCATTCGAATTGGCGCCAACAGTTATTTAACCCAACAACTGAAGACGATTGTTCCCGCAATTGCTCTTCTCACCGTCGCACTATTTTTCAGCGTTTATGTGGTGCAGCCAAGTTTGGAAGCCCAAAAAGAATTTAGTGGACGCAATGTGCAACTGATTATTGCGGTTGGGCGTTCGATTGCATTCATTGTTGGAGCGACCTTTTCGATTCTGGTTGGCCAGATGGGTATGCGTATGGCAATTCAAGCGTCCGTGCGGGCGGCATCCGCGGCGCGACGAAGTCTTAATGAATCACTCTCAATTGCGTATTATTCGGGAACCTTTACCGGCATGTTAACTGATGGCCTGGGCTTACTGGGTGGCACCATCATCTTTATGATCTTTGGCAAAGCCGCTCCTGATGCCCTGCTTGGTTTTGGTTTTGGTGGAACGCTGGTGGCATTATTTATGCGTGTGGGCGGAGGTATTTATACCAAAGCGGCCGATGTAGGCGCTGACCTGGTAGGAAAAGTTGAACAGGATATACCAGAGGATGATCCTCGCAATGCGGCTGTAATTGCAGATCTGGTTGGTGACAATGTTGGTGATTGTGCCGGTATGGCTGCGGACATCTTTGAAAGCTATGAAGTCACGATCGTCTCGGCTTTGATCCTTGGAATTGCACTTGTTCAATTAACCGGCGAGTTGAAGTGGATCGTTTATCCACTGATTATTCGTGGTATCGGCGTACTGAGCTCAATTTTGGGAACATTCACCGTTCCAATATGGGAAAATATTCCGATCAAGTTCTTACGCGCACATGATGCTGAAGAAGCCATGTTCCGCTCCTACGAAGTATCCAGTGTCAATACAATTATTTGGGCATTCGTGGTTGCTTTTCTCTATGCAGGCGACTGGCGTTTTGGCATGTTGACAACGATCGGTGTTGCATTGGCGGTTGTATTTAATCCACTGACTTCTTACTTCACGGCCACGCGCAAAGCACCGGTAAAGGAAATTGTAAAATCAGCGGATACTGGCAGCGCAACATTAATCCTTTCCGGTCTATCAGTGGGGATGGAATCGAGCGTTTGGGCGACTGTGGTCATCGCCATTTCCTTTATTCTGGCATTTCTCTTATTCCGAAATGACCCGCCAATTTATGTTTTATATGCTGTAGCGATGATAGGTATTGGCATGTTGAGTCACACCGGAAATAATGTAGCCATGGATTCCTACGGCCCAATTTCCGATAATGCTAATGGTATTGGCGAAATGTCATGGCAGGGCATGAATGATCCTGAAACCATTGCTGCCCGCCAGATTATGGCTGATCTGGATGCGGTTGGAAACACCACCAAAGCCATTACGAAAGGGGTGGCGATTGCTTCGGCGGTAATAGCTGCAGTCAGCCTCTTTGCTTCGTACATCACCGATGTATCCCGTGTTCAGGCGCAATTGGGACTGCAACCTATTGAATCGATTCGAATTTCGGAAACAACTGTGTTCATCGGTCTATTGCTGGGTGGTGCCATGCCCTGGTTATTCAGTTCATTGAATATTCGGGCGGTCAGCCGTGCTGCCGGCCAGGTAGTTGATGAAGTACGCAAGCAATTTCGAATTCCTGGCATTTTGGAAGGAACGCTAAAACCAGATTATGCCCGAGTAGTGGGTATCTCCACTCGCTCTGCCCAAAAAGAACTGGTGCCAATTGCCTTACTGGCAATTGTTATTCCATTGCTCGTTGGAATGGTATTGCAGGTTGAAGCTTTAGGTGGGTTCCTGGCAGGTGTAATATTGAGCGGTCAGCTTCTGGCAGTGTTTATGTCCAACACCGGCGGTGCCTGGGATAATGCCAAGAAATCGATTGAAGACGAACCTCGTAACCTCGCGGCGAATACTGGCAAGGGTTCTGAGCGTCACAAAGCCAGTGTAGTGGGAGATACGGTTGGTGATCCCTTGAAAGATACCGCTGGACCGGCACTCAATCCAATGATCAAGGTTGTAAACCTGGTAAGTCTGCTGGCTGCTCCAGTCATTGTTAAATATCAAGATCTTGGCCTTGTCGGCTGGATTGTGGTGGCAATATTATTTGCGATCATCACATGGGCTTTCCTGCAGAGTAAGAAGCCGATTGCAATGGAAGTCCCATCGGCAGCAAAAGAATAAACTGCTTATGCAGTCAAAACTGATGTAAATGAGAAGGAAAGAGGCTGGTCATAAGTAGACCAGCCTCTTGGTTGTTTTCTCATACTGAAATTTCTTAGAAAATATTAATCCACAAAATAACTGGCTCCGAGCACACCAGGCCCGGAATGGACTAAAAAAGCGGGCGGGAGATCATACACAGGCACTTCGTCAAGGTTTAACGCTTCTTTTAGCTGTGTAGAAAGCATTTGGGCTTCTGCGAATGCCGCACCATGCTGAATGCTCAGAAAACTACTATTTTTTGGCGGACATTCTTCCATGATAAGTTCCACCATTCGATTGAGGGCTTTCTTTTTCGTTCGCTGGCTTTCCACTGGTTCTACCTGACCCTTTTTTAGGGCCAACAATGGTTTTACTTGCAGCAAACTGCCAAACAGCATTTTTGCACCCCCTATTCGGCCCCCTTTAAAGAGGTATTCAAGAGTATCCACCACAAAAATGTTGCGTTCTCTTTCGATCATATAATTGATTGCCTGTATAATTTTCTCGGAATTTTCGCCTTTTTTAGCCATTTTGACGGCTTCTTTTACAATCGAAGCGAAACTTGCACCGATATTCAAGGTGTCAATAACGGTGATCTGGTCTGTCGGGAAATCTTGTGAGGCTATCTCTGCGCTTCGGAAGGTGCCGCTTACTTTCGCGGAGGGAGTTAACACAATGATTTCATCACCAGCGTGGATATGCTTTTCAAACAATGGTTGGTACATCTGTGGAGGTGGTGCGGAGGTTTTTGGTAATTCTTGAGAAGCCACCAATTTCTTGATAAATGTGGCTGAATCTAATTCGGTATCATCACGGTAAGAATCCTCTCCAAAGATAATAATTTGCGGCAAGTATTCAATGCCTAGACTTCTGGCTTCATCCACAGGAATACTAGATGTGGTATCGGCAAAAATGGTTACCATCTTGCTTTCCTTTCTGCTTGCTAAGTCGCCGGACTCTTATATTTTACTTGGAAAAGCAAATTACGAGAGAATCAACTGGTTCGATATGCTTTCCCCAATATAAATGCGTCGAATTATTTCTGCTAAAAGTGGCGCGATGGAAACTTGTTCAATTTTTGCGCATCCTTTTGCTTTTTCGGGTAATGGGAGTGTGTTGGTGACGATCACTTTCTCTATGCGATCGTCAGAAGCAATTCTTTCAATGGCGCTATCTAAAAGAATTGGGTGAGTGATCGAAAGCCAGACCGGCTGATCAACCCCATTTTCAAACAAAAATTCGATCTGCTTCAAAACGCTCCCTCCAGCGATCATATCGTCAATGATAATCGGCCGTTTTCCACAGATTTCACCAACCATGTGGACCGTCCTTGTCTCAGAGAAAGAATCACGTCTCTTATGCAGAACCGCCATGGGTAAACCCAATCGCTCCGCATATCTGGCAGCAAGCGGAGTTCTGCCAACATCCGGGCTGACAATGATTGAATTGCTCAGATCAAAAGTTTGCAAAAAGTCGCACAATACGCCGATAGCACTGATCGGATCAACCGGAATTTTAAAGAATCCCTGTATAGCCGGATTGTGGATGTCAATAAAAGAGATTCTGTTGGCACCCATAGATTCGATCAAATCTGCGATTACGCGGGCGCTGATTGATTCACGCCCTCGCGCCATTCTTTCCTGGCGTGCATATGGAAAATAAGGGAGCATGATATTAATCTTGTTGGCGCTTGCCCGCCGAAAAGCGTCAATGTAAAGTAGAAGTTCCATTACGGCTTCATTAACTGGTCTTGTTACCGATTGAATGTAATAAATATCATGACCACGGACAACCTCATTAAGGATGATATGAATCTCAGAGTCTGGCAGAAATGTAGTAGTGGCTTTACCAAGATCAACCTGGAGTAAACCAGCAATTTCTGTCGCAAGTTGTGGAAATTGAGAACTTGAAAAGATATGCATGGGATTATCGCGCATTTTTCCTCCATCGCTCGCAAAAGGCAAGCCTGCATAATACGTTGCCGTGTATCAAATACCATTTTATATTATATTTAACCATATCCTTGTATTTATATTGTGGTTCTTCTAAAATTATTCAATCTTGAAAATAGGTCGTAGAAAAAAATGACAAACAATTCGGTAGCAATGGAAAATCTAAATAACACTGCCTTTGTAATTTTTGGCGTAACAGGTGATTTAACCCATAGAAAGTTGATTCCTGCGATTTATGAGTTAATACAAGCCAAAAGAATCCCAGCGGATTTATTAATTATTGGTTTTGCTCGCCGGGATTGGAGTGATGAGAAACTCAGAGATGTTTTTTTTGACGCAATCTCTGAACATTCAACAAATGAATTAAGTGAGGATGAGTTTGCCAGTATTTTTTCACGGGTTCGATATATAAGATCCTCCTTTGATGAAGAAAGCGGGTATCAGGAACTTGGCAGGATTTTAGAAGAAACGGCTGTTCGCAACGTTTTATTTTATCTGGCAACACCGCCTGATTCTTATGAGACGATCATAGAAAAAATTGGAGAGAACGATCTCAACCATAATTTGAAGGGCTGGACAAGAATCGTGGTTGAGAAACCCTATGGCAGCAATCTGGAGACTGCGAGACAACTGGAGAAGCTGGTTCATAAAGTCTTTCAGGAAAACCAGATCTATCGGATTGACCATTACCTTGGAAAAGAAACAGTCCAGAATATTTTGGTTCTTCGATTTGCTAATGGTATTTTTGAACCGCTTTGGAATCGACAGTATGTGGATCATGTTCAGATTACGGTTGCCGAGACAGTTGGCGTGGGTACGAGGGCTGGATATTATGAGGCTGCCGGTGTAGTGCGAGATATGTTTCAGAACCATATGATGCAGCTTTTGGCCTTAACTGCGATGGAAGCACCGGTAGCGTTTTCCGCAGATTGTGTACGAGATGAAAAAGTAAAAGTTTTACGGGCATTGCGACCATATGATCATCAAGAAGTGGTATTAAATACCTTTCGTGCGCAATATGCATCAGGGTATATCGGCAAAGAGCGGGTCAAGGGGTATAAGGACGAAGACGGTGTGGCATCAGATTCAACCACGGAAACGTATCTTGCAGCACGAATGTTTATTGATAACTGGCGCTGGTCGGGTGTGCCTTACTATGTCAGGTCTGGAAAGCGGTTGCCTGTGCGTATGACTGAAATAGCCATTCAATTTAAGCAGGTGCCATTATCATTATTTAACTGGCAAAATATGGCCGGTGATGCGCCAAATGTTCTAGTTCTGCGATTGCAACCTGATGAGGGAATCCACCTGACTTTTGGGGCCAAGCTGCCAGGTCCGGTAAATGAAATAGCTCCGGTAGAAATGGATTTTGATTATGAATCCTCTTTCCATCAAAAAACACCGGAAGCCTATGTACGCCTGATTCAGGACGCACTTTATGGTGACGCCACCCTATTCACAAGATCTGATGAGGTGATAACCCAATGGTCTTATACCGACCGAATTTTCGAAGGCTGGAATGCTGCCAAGACGAAATATTTACCGGTTTATGAGGCTGGAACCTGGGGACCCCAAGGGGCTGATCAATTTATTCAAAGCTCGAATCGAAAGTGGCGGAACCCCGAAATATAAAATTTATAGGGTCTTCCTACAATTTGGGCAGAAAATT
This sequence comes from Anaerolineales bacterium, assembly GCA_038329785.1. Lineage (GTDB taxonomy): Bacteria > Chloroflexota > Anaerolineae > Anaerolineales > Anaerolineaceae > UBA6170. Next base: position 76,358 of record JBBQNI010000005.1, read on the forward strand.
TCATCCTGTGTGGTGACAAAACCACAATAAGGGCAGGTTTTTTGTTGGATGGAACCAAGCGGAGCGCCACATGCGATGCAGCTTGATTGCCCGGGCTGATTGGGTGTATCACAATATGCACAGACGTAACGGCGCAAGCGTTCCGACAATTCAAAGCCTGCACCCATGATTCTGGCTGTTATTTCAATGACATCCCAGATCGCGTCGCGAAGTTGAATATTTTCAATGTCCTGGGCGATATCATCGATTCTGCCCAATAAATTCAATGGGTTGCGAAACACTGAAAAAGCAGTGATTCCCAGGCTGGAAGCCACACCCATCCAGGCCTGCCTGCCAATGCTGACCATAACACCATCTTCAACTTTTTGGAGAGAAATACTGATTCCAGTCTTACCTCCCGATTGAGTTTGGTCGCGCGTAGCGATTTGAACCAGGATATTATTCCCATCAACAAATTGTTGTACGCGTAGATTACCTCGGTGAAAATGGGTGTATAAAGAAGCAGCGATATCTGCAGGGGTGATTTTTCCGTGAAAAGTTTTTGGGGTCATAACAATATATTATAATCAGAACCGTAAAAAAGTTGAAATTTCAGGAGTATTCGTGAAAAAGAAGTATTTACTGCTTATTCTAGCCTTCCTGTTTATCACAGTAGTTCTTATCTACAATGTAGCAAATACGGTTTCTGCTTCTCCCGACTGGCAGATTCCGACAATATCAATCCCAACTGTTACCGGCACTGCAACAGGTCCGATGGTGACGGTTCGGCCAAGCCAAAATGAACCATCCATAAATGTACGATCAGGGCCAAATGTTCTTTATTCCAAGGTAGGTGTCCTTTTGGTGGGTCAACTGGTGGAAGCAGTGGGTATTTCTCCAGGCGGTGAGTGGATCCAGATTCTTTATCCGGGTACTCCTGGCGGCAAGGCGTGGGTATTTTCACTGTACGTCACGGATCCTGGTCCGCTGCCAATTTTGGAGCCTCCCTCCAGTCCCACCCCGCAATATACTGCTACGATAGATCCCACACTTGCAGCCCAATTTGTGATCACTGAACAACCAACTCGATTGCCGACTTTTACTGAGTCTGCACCAATTGTAATTCCTACGTTTGAGTCCCGGCCACCAAACCAGATACCGGGTGGAATTCCGATGGGACTGGTTATTGTTGTTCTGGGGGTGGTAGGAATATTGCTGGCTTTATTTTCGATTTTTTATGTGCGCTAGGTTTCCTCAAAAAAAGTTTTCAGACTGGAAAGACAGGCGGGGCTAACTTTGTGGCCAATTTCCGCCTGGCAGAATTGAACACTTGCTCCCCGTGCGATTAAGTATTTTTGGATTTCCTCTGCGCGTTGAAAATCTACCAGGGTGTCTTTCGTTCCGTGTGCGACGTAAAATTTATCCTGGATGTCTAATGTATGTCCATTTTCTGGGAAACCTTTAGGTAAAAACCCGGAAAGAATTGCTGTTTTGTCAACTTCGTCTCGATATTGGAGGCTGTATACCAGACTGAGCGCTGCCCCCTGGCTAAAACCTATCAAATTCAAATTGGCAATATTTTGCTCTGTCAGCTCCCGTATTACTTTATTTAGGGAATGGTGTAAACGAATAGCAATATTGCGATAAGATTCAAAGTTATGATGTTTGGCATCAGTCACATCTAACCAGCCATACTGATCAGCCTGGATGTGGTAAATTCCACGCGGAAGAATAGCAATGGCAGCCTCTGGGATACTGTTGAGGAAAACCGACATTGAATCCTCATTCCCTGTCCAGCCGTGGAAAAGAATAAACACTTTTTTACTAGATTCTGCTTTCTGTGGATAAATTCTAAAAAGAAATTGATCGTCGAATTTGTTATATGGTGTTTTTTCCATCCGCTATCCTTTTGAATTTGATTTTTTTATCGGTAATAAACGAAGTCCCTTTGAATTGCTAACTTTCCAGTCACCTATGACTTTACAGTTATTTCGCCTTAATTGGAAGAAGTACCTGGTAGGTTTTTCTAAAAATCTTACAAAATTTCACATGATATGGGTTGGATTGTTCACTCATAATTATCCATTCTTTTGCATTAACTTTCTTCTTCAACTTTTTTTATTGCCCTTATAAAAAACAATCATAGCATTATCGATTTTAAAGCTTGATGTGTTAAAATCAAGGATATGGAAAACGTGAAAATTATTACTCGAAATCGCAAGGCCTCTTTCGAGTATTTTTTGCTTGATCGCTACGAGGCTGGCCTTGAACTAAAAGGCAGTGAGATAAAATCGATTCGTGCCGGACAGGCTAGTATTAGTGAAGCTTTCATCCAAATAGAAAATTATCAGGCATGGCTTGTAAATGCCCATATTGCCCCTTATGATGCTGCCAGTATATTTAACCATGACCCCAAGCGCAAGAAGCGACTACTCCTTCACAAGAAAGAAATTCTTAAATTATGGAATATGGTTCGACAAAAAGGAGTAACCATCATACCAGTGTCCCTTTATTTAAAAAATGGCCGTGCGAAGTTGGAAATTGCAACCGCAAAGGGTAAAAAGTTATATGACAAACGTGAAAGCATTGCGAAACGAGATCAAGAACGGGAAGTGTTGCGCTCTTCAAAAAAACTCGAATAAAGAGTGAGGTTGTATGTCGATATGGGTTGCATTTGGGGTGACAGCGGTTTCTTCAGTAGCATGGTTGCGGTTTAATAACTTCCTGGCTGGCAAGAATATTATTTCCAATAAGTTAAGCCGTAAATTGGTACATATTGGCACAGGACCAATTTTTGTACTTTGTTGGCTTTTGTTTCCGGAATCCAATTACTCACGATATCTGGCCGCAGCGATTCCATTACTGATCTCCATGCAATTCTTTCTGATTGGGATTGGTATTATCAAAGACCAATCCTCGGTTGATGCCCTTTCCAGGTCCGGCAACCGAAAAGAGATTCTAAAAGGTCCGCTCATTTATGGGCTAGTGTTCGTTGCAGCTACCATTTTATTTTGGCGGGATTCTTTGGTTGGAATCACCGCATTAATGATTTTATGTGGAGGAGATGGCTTGGCGGATGTCATTGGCCGAAAGTATCAGACCCGTAAGCTTCCGTGGTCACCTACGAAGTCCGTGGCTGGTAGTCTGGCTATGTTTTTTGGCGGGCTTCTTTTTTCTTTCGTTGTCGGTTTGATTTTCAATCAGATTTATAATTTTGGGTTTTCATTCGAGAAAATACTCATAAATCTTGTGATTATTAATCTCTTCGCCACGATTGTCGAATCAATTCCGGCATACGATCTGGATAACCTGACGGTGCCAGTCGTATCTGTTCTTCTGGGATTACTCCTCTTTTAAATAGGTAGGAAAATGGTAAAAATCGATGGACACCATCTCTCAATAGACGAAATCATCAATGTGGCAAGAAATTACGAACAAGTTTCCATTTCTAAACAAGGTGAGCGTAATATTAACAACTCTTTCAATCTTAAGGAAAGAATTCTACAAAGCGGCACAGCTGTGTATGGGTTGAATACGGGGTTTGGTATCTTTGCCGATACCCAGATAGATTCAAAGGATTCTGCTCGATTGAGTCGCAACCTGATTTTGAGCCATGCTGTTGGAACGGGTGCCCCTTTGCCAAAAGAAATTGTTAGAGCGGCCATGCTGGTTCGAGCCAATACGTTGACAAAGGGCTTTTCCGGTGTGCGTCGTGAGGTGGTGGCAACATTGTTGGATATGGTAAATAAAGATATTACCCCCGTTGTTCCATCGCAAGGATCGTTGGGTTCATCGGGAGATTTAAGCCCGCTTTCGCATTTGGCACTGGTATTCACAACCGATGAGAAAGATCTGGAAACAGATTCGGGATTGGCTGAATATGGCGGTGATTTACTGAGTGGCAAAGCAGCCATGCGAGCGGTAGGTATTGATCGTTTAATCCTCGGCCCTAAAGAAGGTTTGGCGATAAATAATGGCGCTACATTTTCAGCAGCTATCGCCGCCCTGTGTGTAAATGATGCTGAAATGTTACTTGATTTGGCTGAAATTTCACTTGCTATGAGTCTTGAGGCGATGTTGGGCTGTAGTGACGCCTTCGATCATCGCATTCATGCAGCCCGTGGACAAATTGGTCAAATGCGTGTAGCAGAAAATGTTCGCAATCTGATCAAGGATTCTCAATTAATTGATGCGGCAGGCCGTGTTCAGGATGCGTATTCGTTGCGCTGTGCTCCGCAGGTGCAGGGAATTGCGAGGGATACACTAGATTATGTCAAATTACTGATTCAACGTGAAATTAACGCTGCGACCGATAACCCCTTGTTGTTTGAACCCGATCGAGCGATTTCGGGTGGTAATTTTCATGGTGAACCGGTTGGGATGGCCATGGATTTTCTAAGTATCGCCCTGGCGGAAGTGGCTGCAATATCGGAAAGGCGGATTAACCGTATGACTGACGCTAATCTGAATGCAGGTCTGCCGCCAATGCTGGTTGATTCTGATGAAGCCGCCGGTTTGAACTCTGGATTGATGATGCCGCAGTATACAGCTGCCAGTCTGGTTTTGGAAAACGCGATGCTTGCCAACCCGGATAGTGTTCATTCGCTCCCTACCAGCGGCGAACAGGAAGATCATAATGCCAATTCGATGACGGCGGCCCGTCATACTTATCAGATCATTCAAAACGCTTTTCATGTGATCGCGATCGAACTCTACACAGCGGCACGGGCAATCGATTTGCGTAAAAAGCACCTGTCTCAAGCAAGTCTTGGCAAGGGGACAGTACTGGCCTATGGGATTATTCGTGAAAAAGTTCCCTATCAAGCCGGGGATGCCCTTTGGGGACCAGAAATAGATTCTGTAAAAGAATTAATATTTTCAAATCAATTTCAACCTGTAGTTCTTCTTATTAAGAGTTGACAACAGACCGATATGAGATTATCTTACTGACATGTACTGGTATACAAAAAAAATTACTCGTCGCGAATTACTTAAAGGTGTTTTATTGGCTGGCGGAGCTTATATGCTCCAGCCGTACTTGAAAGTAGCAGCTCAGGCAGTCGAATGGCCGGATGCTGAGAGATTAGGCCGCGTTTGTGTGGGTAAAGTCGACCTTCGTAAACGCCCATCGGTTAATGCGGAGTCAGTCGGTGTGATCTATGAAGATGCAATTGTAGTCTGGCTGCGAGAAGTGGTTGGAGAAGTTCCAGGTGGTCGAATCAGCGCGCGATGGGTGGAAACACCGGATGGCTTTCTCTATGCCCCTTCCGTGCAACCAGTAGGGAATATTCTCAATACACCCGTAGATAAACTTCCACAATCTACGCTCGGTCCGGGAATGTGGGTTGAAGTGACCACCCCATTTGTTGACCTTTATCAAGATAATCCGCCACCACGCTCCCCGGCATTAAAAGAAACGCTCTATCCACGCCTGTATTATAGCCAGGTTATTTGGGCCGATGACATGCGCGTTGGTCAGGACGGCAGAGTTCGTTACCGGCTTAATGAGCGTTTTGGCTATGGTGATATTTTTTGGGCAGATGCTGCCGCATTGAGACCTTTGAATGAGGAGGAACTGGCACCAATTTCCCCGGATGTAGAAAACAAGAAGATTGTGATTGATGTAACCCCCAAACGTCAATTGCTGTCTTGTTATGAGGATGATCGTGAAGTGTATTTTTGCCAGATTTCATCTGGTGCCAAATGGAATTCTTCCGGTGAATTTGTGGAAGAGTGGGGAACGCCGATCGGTCCACACCCGATCTGGCGCAAATTGATATCGGTTCACATGAGCGGTGGATCGACAGGTGTGGGTTACGATTTGCCAGGCATTGCATGGACAAGTCTCTTCACTGGTGAAGGTGTCGCTGTTCATTCAACATTCTGGCACAATGATTATGGGACACCTCGTTCACATGGCTGTATTAATGCCAGGCCGGAAGATGCAAAATGGATTTTCCGCTGGACAAATCCACATGTCCCGCTGGATCCTGGCGATATTTCCATTTCCATGCCAGGTGGAACTATTATCGATATAAAGGAATATTAACCAAATAATGTCAGTTTCCATAGGACTTGCCTTTTTGGCCGGATTAGCCTCATTTTTGTCACCATGCGTATTTTCGCTGGTACCCGCATATATCAGCTATTTGAGCGGCCAATCGATCGCAGCGCTGAAAGCCAATCAAAATTCATCCAAAAAATTAGAGACATTTTCACATGGGTTAGCATTTGTTCTTGGCTTTAGCCTCATATTTATTTCTTTGGGAGTGACTGCATCAGCGATTGGTGGTCTGCTTTATTCGATCCGTGACATTCTGGCGAAAATTGGGGGCATTGTAGTAATTTTCTTTGGCCTACATTTGACAGGAATCTTGAGAATTCCGTTTCTTGAATATGATGTACGCGCCCAATCTTCTCTCAATAAAGGCAGAAATTATCTTTCCTCATTTTTAATGGGTATTTTCTTTTCCGCTGGCTGGTCACCCTGTGTCGGACCTGTTTTAAGTGCGATTTTGACATTGGCGGTCAATGGCGGTTCAATTGCCGAGGGAGTGAAATTATTGTCTGCATATTCGGCCGGTCTTGCCATTCCTTTTTTACTGGCTGCACTCGGGATTGGGTGGGTGACCAAAATTTTGCAACGTTACGGAAAAGCGATGCATTACATTGAAATCGCGATGGGAATTATTTTAATTATTGTCGGTGGAATGCTTTTCTTCGGTGTACTGGAGCAATTAAACCGCTTTGGACTGTTTGTCGATTTGGGATTATAGCTCGTTAGTCTGTGAGGAAAATTGATCAGCGTTATTGTTTATTCGAAAACCGGTTGTGAACCCTGTAAAAAAACGATTGATTCGCTAACTCGATTGAAAACAGAATTTCAATTTGATCTGGTTATAATTGACATTGAAGGAAAAAAAGACCTGGTTAAGAAATATGGTCGCGAAATCCCGGTCGTAAAAATCGGTCCTTATACCCTGCAAGGTTTGATCGAAGAACAAAAGCTGGCTATGACCATCCAGGCAGCGATTGATCGCGAAAAGCAACTTCTGGAATTGGATGACAAACAATTTCAAAAACGGATTGACCAGGGCAGAAATTTCTCACGATTGGATAAAATCTCGCTCTGGCTGAGTAAATACTACATCTGGTTGATCACTTTTTTCCTGGCATTGTATGTAGGTTTACCTTTCCTTGCGCCTGTGTTTGCCAGAAACGGTGCCGACTTACCGGCAAAGGTGATTTACACGATTTATAAACCTTTATGTCACCAGCTGGCATTCCGTTCCTGGTTTTTGTTTGGTGAGCAGGCTTTTTACCCACGCGAAATTGCAGGTCTCGATGGGATTTTGAGTTATGAAGACATCAGCGGACAAACTGAAATGGATGTGCGCCAGGCACAAAAATTTATTGGCAATGAGCGTGTCGGATATAAAGTTGCCTTATGTGAGCGGGATACGGCCATTTACGCCAGTATGCTTTTATTCACGTTAGTATTCATTATCAGCGGACGCAGGCTGAAATCATTGCCCTGGTACATCTGGCTGGTGATTGGTTTAATCCCCATTGGTTTGGATGGCGCTTCTCAGCTCCCCAGTTTGGCATCCAGTATGCCATCCTGGATTCCACTAAGGGAAAGCACTCCATTACTTCGCACTATCACCGGCACATTGTTTGGACTTACAACCGCCTGGTATCTCTTTCCATTAATTGAAGAAAGCATGCGGGAAACCAAAACAATTTTGCTTGAAAAAATTGAATATCAACGTTCAAAATTTACAAATCCTGATCCCAGATGATTACAAAATCAATTGACGGAATCAAGGGTCTCCAATTTTCTTCCTTTCCTAATTCAGATCTCGTTCATGCAATATTTAGCAGACACGGAGGGATAAGTCCCGATCCATATCGGAGCTTAAACCTGGGGGGGACAAGCGGTGATTCTCGCGAGAATGTGATTGAGAATCGTAAAAGAATTTTCGATTTTTTGAACCGTCCAGTTGAGACGGTCTTTGATGTCTGGCAGGTTCATGGCAATGATGTGATCAACACAGACAAAGCCAGACCAGCAGGGGAAAAGCATCAACCGGCAGATGGGGTCATCACCAACCGCCGTGATGTGACTTTATTAATGCGTTTTGCAGATTGTGTGCCTATTCTATTTTTTGATCCTGTTCAGAAAGCGATCGGCCTGGCTCATGCAGGCTGGCAGGGGACTATCAAACGTGTCGCACAAAAAACTGCCGAATTGATGATCAAAGAATTTGGTTCCATGGGAGGAGATATTATTGCGGGCATTGGACCTTCGATTGGTAAAGATCACTACGAGGTTGGCAAGACTGTTGTCGCCCAGGTCGGAGAAAACCTGTCTGAAATGAAACAGGATGTTCTTCATGTGCAAAATGGAAAAACATTCTTTGATCTTTGGCAAGCAAATCGGTTATTATTAGAACAATTAGGGATAAAAAAAATTGAAGTAGCGGGTATTTGCACTGCTTGTGAAGTTGACGACTGGTACTCTTACCGGGTAGAAGGGCAACGTTCCGGCAGGTTTGGCGTCTTGATTGGTTTGAAATGAGGAATATGAAATCTCTTCATAATTCTGATTCAATTGCAGACCGGCTTCAATTCACTAATGGTAGAATTGAAGATTCATGTAAAAAAGCTTCGCGTCTTGCTGGTCACGTGAACTTGATTGTTGTAACCAAGGGACACCCAGCCTCGCAAATTTCTGTAGTGATTCAGGCCGGAGCAAAACATATTGGTGAAAATTATCCTGAGGATACAACCAAAAAATGGGCTGAGCTTGATCCTGAACAGGTGAAATCTGTCAGCTGGCACATGATTGGTCATCTCCAAAGTCGCAAAGTCCCGCTCATCATGCGTGGATTTGATTACTTCCATGCCCTGGATAGTGTTCGATTGGCTCGAAAAATAAGCAATCGCAGTGTTTTGGAAGCACGTTCACCCTTACCAGTCCTGATTCAATACAATGTTTCCGGTGAAGAAGATAAATTTGGTTTCCCCGCCTGGGATGAAAAGAATTGGCCGGGTTTGTTGAGCGATTTTAATGAACTGTCAGACCTAAACGGCATACGGATAATGGGTTTGATGACCATGCCTCCTTATACTGAAACACCAGGAAAAAACAGGGTATACTTTGATCGTCTGCGACGTTTGAGAGAATATCTGGCTTCGCAATTTCCGACGTTGGATTTACATGAACTTTCAATGGGTACCAGCCAGGATTATGAGGATGCGGTTTTGGAAGGCGCTACCCTTTTGCGGGTAGGGACGGAAATTATGGGACTTCGCAGCGATTCCGATACATAGAGGTTTTTATTTCATGTTAGCTTTTTTCATTCAAGTTATTCAAATTGCTGCCAGTGTTTACACCTGGTTAATAATCATCGCAATCGTTATGAGTTATTTCGTCTCTCCATTCCATCCTATCCGGCGCACGATTGATGGTCTCATTAATCCACTTTTAAATCCCATCAGGAAGGTTGTTCCCCCTTTAGGCGGATTTGACTTCAGTCCAATCGTGCTGGTTTTATTAGTTCGAGTAATTGAAACATTGTTGGTTTCACTGCTCATTCAGGTTGGGTCATAGCATGAAACTACCCGAAAAGTTCGGCAGTCCTTCGGGAGGTGCAGCTCTGGCTGTTAAATGCCTGCATAGCTTGACCCGTTTGGGATTTGGAAAGATTCTAAAAAACGGGCTTATCGAGTTTTATTATCCGTCTGGTTCCTCGGATGACTTGCGCAATCAACTGATTATTGAAGAAGTATTGCGATTAACAAATGTAAAAAAGAAACAGGTAGAATTAATTATTGGCAAGAGCGATAAATTAATCGTTACAATAAATGGTTTTGATCCTGAGGAACTCAATAAGATTCTGGCGCGCGCAACGATCAGCTGAGTAAAGCGGCCTGGTCGAGAGGGATTTCTGCACCTGCCTGGAATATACGCCAGATCATATTCGCGCTCATTTCAGAAACTTGCTTGTTGGTGTCATACACCATTCTGATCAGGTTTATATCCGGATTTCCTTCCAGGACCAGCGGCAAGGCTGCCATTGCATTCATTTTCTCGTGATCCGAACCGGATGTCATCGCTTTGATCAAAATTGGCGTCGGGTTGACATCAGGTGAAATACCCAAATTCTGATCTGCCGCGAATTGGATTATCCATTCTCTTTCATATAATGGGGGCACAATTCTGGGAATCAATTGAGAGTGAGTGTCCAAAAATTCAACAGCCTGATGGGCAACATTCCGCACCACCCATTGTGGGTCGTCAATTGACAATTTACCTAATAACTCATATGCCCATAATGCATTAATGTGAACCAAACCGAAGATTGCCGAACGGCGAATAGATATATCCTCAAGAGTGATGGCATCTTTCAAAATGTCAACACCTTGCAATTTCATCTTCGAAAGACATTCGGCCACTAATTTGCGAACATCTTCGTCTGCGTTAAGGAGGAGGGTAGCCAAAGCGTGGTAGCTTTGCTCATCTTCAAATACGGATAATGCCAGTGCTGAGTATTTTTGTATTTGCGGGGAAGAATGGGGAAGTAAACCAATTATTTCACCGTTCAACGAATTGTCAGTCCCTGTGCTACCAATTAAAAGAAGTGCCAGCATTTTGTAGTTATCGTCAGATTGAGTAAGAAGCTGCTTACAAAATACGTTTAGTGATGGGTCATTCGCGTAGGCGAACGCAGATAAAAGGCGTATCTTAATTCCAGCTGGAGTGATTGGGTTCTGGATTATTTGGATCAATAACTTGAACAAATCGGATCGCCAGGGGGTTTTAATGGGTACATGACGTAACCAGGGAAATACCAGGGTTAGATTGTAATACAAAGGTGCCTGGTCAAGTTTCAAGCTATCGACAAACCATTCAGGTTGAGCATTGCGCGCAGCCAGAAACCCTACATAGGTCGATTCGATGCTATTTCGGACGAGCAGTTCGATCCTTTCGCTGGTTTGTTTAACCTTAGGATACATACTTGCCAGGAAGGCGAGCAAATCAATATGATTGAATGTGAGGTAGTCATTCCTACGGCTTAAAACTCCCCATTCGAGTAAGGGTTCAGAAAGACTCCCCTCAATTCTTTTGGCTTGTAATGCAGTCGAACCCGTTTCGATAAAGGGATAGGCAAAGGCTGCCAGGGCATCTGGAGAGTAACCCGCTTGAAAGATACGAGAAAAGTAGCTCTCATAAATAGATAGCGTGTCACTTCCACGTAAATCACCAGAAAGTGCTCCCCAGATATAGAGTGTATGTTCCAGAGGTGTGTACCCGGCAGGAAAAGCTGCCGCCCAATTCATAAGCAATTCTCTTTTGAGATAGTATTGATTTTGTGACTCTGCACTGAATATGTGTTGATACCAAAGCGAAACCCATTTCTCGCGAAGTAATGCAACATCAGCATTCGACATGGCAGCAATTGGTAGTACCACAAAGTTCAATTTTTCAAGATCATCATGATAATAGGGTGAGGTTGTTAAGACCCATTGAATCTGAGGGTACTCGGCAAGGGCGGAATGGAGCCATTGCATGAATTTCCGTGATTCATTTTCAGATAACTCGTCAAAGCCATCCAGGAGAATGACCGCATTGCCAGTTGTCAATTCAAAATTAATGAATTTGCTTAATTTTGGTAATTGAGAAACGGGGAGATAAACAGAAATTGCCTTGTAAATCACAACTGCCAGATCTTGGTCGCTTAAACCTGATAGATCCGTATCATGGACATGGAAGTAAAAGGGAATTTTGCCGCTGATATTTCCACAGACCGCATTTTTTTCCGCCAAACAACCAGCTAAAAATGCAAGAGCTGAGGATTTTCCTGTTCCTGGTAATCCATTGATGGCAATGCGTTCGTATTTTTGCACGGCTTCACCAATCGTGATTTTCGGGACAGAAAAATTGCGGCTGAGAATTGGTAAATCAGGTGTAAAAGGGACCAGAATCGCTGCTTCATTTTGAAAAAGCGATTTCTCGTTCTCCACGGTCAAATGTGGAGGAATAAGGTATGCCGGCTCCACATAAATTTCTTTCAAGCTGAAGAGATTTGCCCCAATGTGATTGGATTGAGACCGCTTTAAAACATCTTTACGAAGCGCAATTACCACCCCCGAGGTTTGATTTCGGCGTAAATTTTCACGCATTTTCTTCAGCGAAGAAATGATCTCCGGCCACCATTTGCGAAATTTTACGAATAACCACCAGAAAAGTGTTGCGGTTGCAAAGCCAATGAAGAAAGAAATTCTTTCAAGTTGAAAAAAATTTAAAAAATTTAGCATCGGTTTTAACCATAATACAAAATACGTTTACATACCTGACAATAATATTCATCAATGGGTGATTTAATCTTTTGAATCTCTGCCAGGGTAATGCTGTTTCCGCAGCCCGTGCAGGCGTTCTCTTCTACTATAACTACAGCCAGTCGATTCTTTGTTTTTCTGAGATGCTGGTATCTCGCAAAAAGCTCCGGATCAATGTGCGATTCGATAGGTTGTTTTGCAATATTCAAAACATCCATTTCAGAATTTAATTGCGCCTTTTCCTTTTCCAGTTCCACCACCTGATTTGACCTGGCTGACAGTTTATCACTCAAAGAAGCGTCTGCTTGCCCCAATTCTTCTTCTAAAGACTCATTTTCAAGCATTAAATTGAATAATTCATCTTCTAATTGGGAAATCCGTTTTTTAAGTGATGAAATTTCTTCCTGTATTGATTGCAATTCTTTTGGATTCCGGATCTTACCACCGTACAATTCATTTTCACTCTGTTTCTTCTTGAGAATGATTGAATTTGTTTGATCTTCCATTACGCGAATTTCTGATTGTTTTTTGGAAAACTTTTTTTCTGTTTCATCCTTTAACTTTTTGGCAGCATTAACTACTTCATTGTCGCGCAAACATTTCTCGATTGCACCGATGCGATCGAGAATTTTATCGATCTGGGAATCGATTAATTGTAGGCTGTATAAAAATCCGCGCTGGCTCATACGTTTGATTATAGATGGGGACAAGTCTACAGGCAAGTGAACCAAAAGATTTGTATTCTAAAATTGAGATTTTTGTGTAGTTCATGTATACTCCAAATCAATGAGCCGCAATAAAGTGATCCTGTTTTTATTATGGTTGGCAATTCTTATTCTCCCGTTTATATTTGGTTTTCTGTCAAATAGCGAAGAACGTATTTTCAACGGATTTTTACTGAATCCGATTGACGGTAACAGCTATCTGGCAAAAATGCAGCAGGGGTTCAGCGGAGAATGGTCTTTTCAATTACCTTACACCGCACAGAAAAATCAGCAGGCTTATATCTTCAGCTTTTATCTTTTTTTGGGACATTTAGCCCAATTATTGCACATATCTGTGATGTTCATGTTTCACATAGTAAGAATTTTTGCTGCCATTTTCATGTTTTTTATGATGAAAAAATTTGTTGATTTGCTCGAAGTTTCCGCCAGGTATGGAAAGTTTTTCCTTTTAGCCATCATGTTGCTGGGCGGCGGAATGGGTTGGCTTTATATGATCTCAGGCAACTTACCGGCCGATTTCTGGGTGGCCGAAGCCTATCCGATCTTATCGGCTATATCAAACCCTCATTTTTCGTTAAGTATCGCATTAATACTTTCCGCACTGATTCTGTCATTTGAAGATTATTCACGCTGGTGGCATACCGTTGCATTTTTTTTAATCGGGTTTTTATTGGCCGTGATTTCCCCATTTTCTGTTTTGATTGTGTGGATAATCCTTTTTGGTCAGGTATTTATAAAATGGAAAGAATGTAGAAAAATCACGATTACAAATTTTATTATGACGGCGCTGGGAAGCCTTCCATTGGTTTTATATCAGTTCATTGCAGTCAAGAATGACCCAATCCTGAATGGGTGGAACGCCCAGAATATCACCCCAGCGCCAACGTTAATCAATTTTCTGTTTTCATTCTCTCCTTTTTTAATCGGATTGCCAATACTTTACTTAATGATAAATAGAAAAGGTGAAATACGTCTGACATCGATGGAAAAAACACTGTTGATTTGGCTTGTTTCTGTAATTATCCTTTTATATCTGCCACTCAATCTGCAACGAAGATTTCTGGTCGCCTTTTATGTGCCGGTTGTGAGTTTATTTTTTTTATTCCTGAATCGCTATTTGAACATCCAACAAGATTGGAAGGAAAAAAACAAAATCAGGATCAACACGGTCATCACCTTATTGGCAATACCCTCGACAATATTAATTTTATTGGGAGCTTTAACCGCAATCAGCGTCAGGAACGAAAACCTATTTTACCCGGCAGAACTTGTGGCTCCCGCCAACTGGCTGAAAAACACGACCATGCCTGGTACAGTCGTTCTGACTGGCCCGCGAACAGGACTGTTGCTGCCTTCATTATCTCCAATCAAAACTGTCTATGGGCATCCTTTCGAGACCGTGAATGCTAATCAAACATTGAACCAGTTGATTGAATTTTTATCAAACGAAAATCCTGAAAATGCCTTGAGTCAGCTTAGAATCTGGCAGGTTGACTATATTTTCTATGGAAGTGAGGAGCGATCCCTTTCGAGTCCATTAATACTGGAATCTTTTCCGCTTGTGTACGAGGATAAGAACGTACAAATCTTCAAGGTCTCCAATGACTAAGAAAATTTTGGTCATTGTTTTTGCACTTTGTTTTTGTCTATCAGTGGCCTTTATTCTGGTTCACATCAATGATTTTTTCTTTTCGCAGAATTCTGAATACTCAGATATCCCGATTACTCATTATCCCAATTTATTGCATATTCAAGACGGTATCAAAAACGATCATCAAATCCCTTTGTGGTCAGGTTTAATTCAATCCGGATATCCTTTTTCGGCTAACCCGCTTTCAGGGTTGGCTTATATCTGGGGATGGATCGCAATCCTGTTTTCTCTACCTGCAGGTATAAATATTGTTTTCATTTTGCATCTTCTTTGCGGAGCTATGGGCACATATCTATTTTTACGAGAAGAGGGCCGTTCGATGGTTGCGGCGCTCTTTGGTGCTTTTGCATTTATTCTTTCCACTAAAATCTATGCCCATTTTGCAGCGGGCCACTTGAGTCTATTATTTGCAATTTTTTGGACACCCTGGATATTTTATTTTACAAAAAAAATTGTATCTGGAAATGTTCGAATATTTCGGTTGTTGGCAGGAATTGTTCTAGGTTTTATCATAGCTGCTGATCCCCGCTGGAGCATTCCCCTGGGATTATTATGGCTGCCTTATGTGTTGAAGCAAGAAAGTACGTTAAATTCCAAATACAGAACCCTGACGGTTACCTGCATAACCGGAGTTATCACTTCCAGCGCTATGTGGTTGCCTCTGCTTGAGTTAATAAAATATTCCAGTCGTTCCTCACTATCGATAACAGAACGCTCAGTTTATGCCTTAACATTATCCAATCTATTCGCTTTTTTTATTCCAGATTCAGGGGGGTTTTCCGAATGGGTCCTTTATCCATCCGCCATTGTCGTACTGATGGTAGTCCTTGGTCTATTTCTGTATAAAGAAAATAGGTCAATCCGTTTCTGGTATGTGGCTGGAGGCCTGGCATTACTGCTTTCATTTGGAAGTCAGGTTCCAATCTTGAAATATTTCTTTGAAATTCCTGGTGTTTCGCTCTTGAGAGTTCCAAGCCGATTTTTATTCATTACAATTTTTACTTTTGCTGTGATTTCAGCCTTTGTATACGATTATCTGATCTCACTTCCTGTGAGATATCGATTCGACCGTTTCTTTTTCCTTGTACCTGTTACCGCATTTGTTTTTTTGTTTACCTTGGGTGTATATTTTGCAACCGCTAAACTGACCTGGACGATACTTTGGAGTATTGTTTTTTTCTTTTTAGGAACAGTTGCCATCGGGCTGGTTTTACACCACAAAATCCCGGCCAGACTTATCCCTTTGCTGGTGGGAATCTTGCTAATCGTAGATTTGATCGGTGTGAATACGCTCAATCTACGGCCGGTCAAAGCCATTGACATGCTAAATGACAAACCTGTCTTAATGGAACAACTGGCAGAATTACCTGTATTTGCCCGAATTTATACACCCAGTTATAGCATCAGTCAGGATGAAGGAGCTTTTTGGCAGGTAAATCAAATTAATGGAATTGATCCAATGCAGATTTCATCTTATGTAGAATATTTTGAGCAGACATCTGGTATAGCGGTAGATGGCTACAGTGTGACCTTGCCGCCTTTCAATGAAGGGCACCCTGCGCTTGATAATCGCCAATACTGTCCTGATACGAAAAAATTGGCCATGCTGAACGTTGCCTATGTAATTGCGGATTTCTCCCTGGATCATTGCCGCGATCTTCAAGCTGGAAAAATCGTCGAAGCGAAATATCTTTACCAGCTTGAAAACAAATTGGATGTCGGCTATTTTGAAAATGGGAGCTCGGCATTTGAACTCATCCGATATGAGCCGAACATCATCCAATTACATACCAGTGGTGGGGGAAGATTGGTGCTTCGTGAGATTTTTTACCCGGGTTGGACAGCAACCATCGATGATCTGAAAACACCTGTGCAGAGAGAAGGAATATTCCGCGCGATTGAAGTGCCGCCCGGAAATCACGACATTCGGTTTGTCTACCAACCCGCTTTGGTAGCTTATGGGTTTATTCTCCAGTTCCTTGGTTTATTGGTCGTGATTATTTTGATTATGTGGGAGGTCCGACGTGGACGAAAGAGCTAAAGATCGACGTTGGCTGTTGAAATGGGCCATTTTAATGATTGTTTTGACCACAATTCCTTTGGTCATGGGCTTTGCACTCACACGTAATTCCATGGTTCAATTCAGCGGATTTCTATTTGGTGTTGAAGATGGTAATTCTTACCTTGCGAAAATGTTAAGCGGTTCAATTGGAGATTGGTTGTTTCGAACCCCTTACAGCGCTTATCCCCAAAATGGATTTTTGGCCTTCCTTCCATATTTATTATTGGGAAAATTGGCTTCCCAGCCGGACATTCATGTACAGTTGATCGCCATTTTTCAAATTTTTCGCTGGTTGGGAATTTTGTTTTTAATTTACGAAACATACAACTTTGCGAAAATATTTTTGTATTCAGGCAGGCAGGTCAAAATAGCTGTGATTATATCCAGTGTTGGTGGAGGTTTGGGTTGGCTGGTGATCATACTATCCGGGAAGCTGCCTTTAGAATTTTATTCTCCGGAAGCATTTGGATTTTTATCTTTCTTCGGGTTACCACACCTCCTTTTTGCACGAGGCTTGATGCTGCGGGCCATGCGCATGCTTCTGGAGCCCGGGCTTGATTTTCTGAGAATCAACCGTAAAATCACATCCGGTTTTTATCTGTTCCTGAGTGGTTTGTTCCAACCATTGAATATTCCTCTTGCATGGCTGGTAGTGGCTGTTTGGAAAGCGGTTGAATTTATTTTGACCCGTAGGGTATCACTGCGAAAGTGGATTGGAGAATTTTTCTATTTTTACGTGATACCGCTTCCATTTTTCCTGTACAACGCATATATGTTTTTATTTGACCCATACCTGAGCGTCTGGGAAGGGCAGAACATTATCAAGTCGCCCCCGCCTCTTGATTTCCTGTGGGCTTATGGCTTTGGTTTTGGATGTATTGCTTTAGTCATGTGGAAAATGAAAACCTCGATACGAGAGAAAGTTTTTTTATTGTCATGGTGTTTCTTATTGCCCATTCTGGTCTATCTCCCTATCAATCTCCAGCGTCGGCTTTCAGATGGATATTGGGTGATTCTTTCAATTTTCATTGCCATCGTGATAAGTAGAATAAAGAAACCTGCATTTCGAACATTGGCAATCATTGCAATCTCTCTCTCCACAATCTTTTTTTATAGTGGCGCAGTATCTTCTGTATTAAATCTCATGCCACCCATGATACAGACGCGTTCATTGGTGGAAGGTATGCATGTGATTAATATTGATTGTTTGCCCAAGGATGTCGTCCTGGCTCCCTACGATGTCAGTAATGTTCTACCGGCGTACATTCCGGTGCGTGTAGTCACAGGGCACG
The DNA here is from genome assembly GCA_038329785.1 of Anaerolineales bacterium. Taxonomy (GTDB): domain Bacteria; phylum Chloroflexota; class Anaerolineae; order Anaerolineales; family Anaerolineaceae; genus UBA6170. The sequence goes on from JBBQNI010000005.1 coordinate 94,412, forward strand.
GTCCGGAAAGTAAAAATCTGGCGGAGATCCAGATTTTTGTGGACGATTTTTTCAGCCAAATCAATTTAGAAGGCAGTAAGGATTTTTTCAACCAATTTCAGATAAGCTACATTGTCTTTCCACAAACAAGTCGCGTCGATAAAACAGCCTGGTGGTATCAAAATTCGGAATTACTCTTTGAAAATGGTGATTTTGCTATTTATAAAATTGTTTCAATGGGTGAGTTGTGATAACTTTCTGGCACAAAAACAGAGTTACGGTAACCCTGGCAATCGTTATTATATTGATTTATTTACCTGTTCTCATTAGCGGCAAAGTTTTGTATTGGGGAACCACTACCCTTCAATTCATTCCCTGGATGAATATGGCGATTGACAGCGTTAATTCAGGCCAATTTCCACTCTGGAATCCATGGAATGGTTTTGGAGCTCCTTTATTAGCAAATTATCAATCAGCCCTTATGTATCCCTTGAATTGGATCCTTTACATTTTCAAGATGATAGCCGGCGTGGCGGGACTGGCTTCCGGGTATACCTTCCTCTTTGTAATCCATCTTCTGATTGCTGCAATTGGAATGAGCTTTTTCTTAAAGAAGTTGAACTGTTCGGAGAAGGCCCAATTTCTTGGTGGTTTCTTGTGGGTTTTTTCCGGTTATATCATAGGGAGAGTTTCGTTTATTAGCATGGTTTGGTCTTTCGCCTGGGCTTCCTGGATTCTATTAGCCGTATTAGAAATTAGGGAAGGCACAGAAAGATATGATCTGCGAAAGATCTTCGTTCTAGCAGTTTTAGTGACGATGCAATTGCTCAGCGGCCATGCGCAAACCAGTTTTTATACCATCATCATGGCAGCGATACTGATTTTGTTTCCACTAAGAAGACCATGGAAATTAACTCTGCAGGCAACATACAAATTTATTCTTGCAATTCTGCTTGCTGTTGCTCTGGCGGCCATTCAACTGATACCTACATTCGAATATATGCTACAGTCGCAGCGCAGTTCTGAAGTTGGCTATGAATATGCAGTCAATTTTTCGTTCTGGCCTTTGCGAATAATTAGCCTGGTTTTTGGTAATTCCTTTGGAAACCCGGGCCTTAATCGCTATTTTGGCGGTGGATCGTTTTGGGAGGATCAGATTTATCATGGAGTTTTTGCATTATTACTGGCTCTTGTTTTGATCCTTTTATTCATACGTACGCAGAAGAAAATGTTTTCAGATCAAAGAACCAAATTTATACTTGTGTTTGCTGTACTGGCAGTCGGTTCATTTTTGTTGGCAATGGGCAAAAATTTCTTCCTTTTTCCCTTGCTTTACAAATACATCCCACTCATGAGGATATTTCAAGCCCCCAGCCGATTTTTGTTGATATTTACGCTATCTTTTACTGTGATTAGTGCCTCCGCTTTTGATTATTGGCAGTCATATAACTTCAACATTCGCAAAGTTGGCTTAATCAGCGCTGGAGGATTAGCCGTTGTGATCGCGGGAATCATAGCTAATCAGTTCGCAAGCGATCTTCCGCTCGATTTGCGACAATCAATACTTTATAGTGGGGTACTGATCATAATATTCAGCTTCTTCACCATTCTCCATTCAAGATCCACGATCAAGAATAAAAAATTTTTCGAAATTGGACTTCTTGTGTTTTTTGTCACTGATCTCGTCCTGGTTAATTTTCCGTATGGCCATTTTATCAATAAAAAATTTTTCGAACAAAAAGCGTGGGAATTGACGAATAAAGATTTAGAAACTATGGTGTATATGGATCAAAAAACAGAAGAATTCTTAAAATTCAATCGTTATTTTCGCTTTGATCGTTTTCAGCTATTGGATCAAGAGGAAAATATGTTTCCGTTGTACCTCCCAAACACAAATTTACTGGGCGATAAAATCAGATATGTAAATAATTTCGACCCATTTATTCCAAATAGCTACGATCAGTTTATGAAATGGCTGGATACATTGGACGAAAGCGAGAGAGATACAATACTGCAGTATTTTGGTGTAACTGATAAGATTCTGTTGGAACCTTCATCTAATCCAGGTATTAAATTTTTGCCTCTTAAGTCAGGCGGATTAGTTCAGTGGTACGACTGTCAGGTTAGGCTGCCTGCGGAAGAAATCCTGCCGTCAATCTTATACAATCTATCCATAAATTCTGAAAAAAGTTGTATTTTTTTGAATGCAGATACGCGAACATCCAAACAGGGTGAACAAATAAGCTCAGACGGAGCGATCTTTACAAAAATATCTCAGAAAGGATCCCAGTTAACAATCAACTACAGCAGTGATCATTCGGGCTGGTTGGTAATTAGAAAAACCTGGTATCCTGGATGGCAGGCTACTCTTGAAAGTGGAGAGAAACTAGAAATTTTAAAAGCTGACTTTTTATTTCAGGGATTAAAATTACCGGGTGGAACGCATTCTGTCAAACTAAATTATGAGCCGGTTTCATTTTTAATTGGAGAAATAATTTCAATATCATCTATCTTGTTATTGTTTTTCACGTTGATATGGCTGCGGACATCAAAAAAAAAGGTTATAGTAATTTGAGGAAAGCGTATGAGAGATTCTAAAATTGACGTAGTCGCCTTCAATGAAAAGCTAATTGAGAACCTGGAAAGAGTGATCGTTGGAAAAAGAAGTGTTCTGGATAACGTCGTCATTGCATTATTAAGCCAGGGTCATTTGCTGATTGATGATGTACCCGGAGTAGGTAAGACAATGTTGGCCAAAAGTCTGGCAAAATCCCTTGGATGCAAATTCTCCAGAATTCAATTTACACCGGATATGCTGCCAAGTGATATCACAGGAGTATCCATTTTCAATCAAAATACACGTGAATTTGAATTTCGTGCCGGGCCATTACTCAGCCAGATTGTATTAGCAGATGAAATAAATAGAGCTACACCGAAGACTCAATCGGCATTATTGGAGGCCATGGAGGAGCGGCAGATTTCCGTCGATGGTATCACTTACATTCTTCCAAAGCCATTTATGGTGCTGGCCACACAAAACCCGATCGAGTATGAGGGTACTTTTCCGCTGCCGGAAGCACAATTGGATCGATTTATCATGAAAATTAAGATTGGCTATCCGGGTTTTAATGATGAAATGCAGATCCTTGACTTGCAGAAAATTCAACACCCGATTGAAACAATGGAGGTTGTTTCTAGCGAAGAAGAAATTAAGTTGATGCAAGAGGCAATCAAAGAAGTTTTTGTATCACCAGCTGTGAAAAAATACATTGTCGAACTTACCCGAGCGACCAGAGTTCATCCGGATGTCTATCTGGGGGTCAGTCCGCGCGGAAGTCTGGGGCTTTACCGCGCCAGCCAGGCTCGAGCAGCTACTTTAGAGCGAGATTACGTCCTGCCAGATGATGTCAAACTTCTGGCGAGTTTTGTGATGAGCCACCGAATGATCATTCAACCGGCAGCTCGCCTGCGTAATCTTTCATCTGATCAAATCATCACTGAAGTCATTAGTTCAGTCTCAGTCCCGGGTGGTGATTTTAATCCGAATTGACAGAATGCAGATTCGCAAAACTTTTTGGATATTTTTAGCAATCGTTCTGGCATCTTTTTCAATCGCCTGGTATGCTGGTCGCTATTCAAATTTCCCAGAATCGCGCCTGGTGTTTTACCGGCTTGCCGTTCTGGCTACATTATTAATTTTGGTAAGCTTCTTCTGGACCTTTATTGCCACCCGAAAAATTGCTGTTAAAAGAAGACAACGCGTGTTACGGTTACCCGTTGGAAATTTGTTTGAGGAACGTTTCGATGTTGTAAATCAATCAAAATTATGGCGTCTATGGGTCGAAATTGAGGATTTGAGCGCTTTGCCTGGCAATTCGGGTTCAAAGGTGCTTTCACAAATTAGCCCACGTCAGGATCGTTTTTATGTGTCTCGTACACTTTTGATCAAACGAGGTGCTTACAACTTAAGTCCCACACTTCTTAGGTCGGGTGATCCATTCGGCATGTTCCTTTCTGAAAAGCAATTTGAGAGTGACAAAACTCTGGTTGTTTTGCCGTATTTTGAAAGTGTGGAAGTAATCAAGCAGCAGTCTGGTCTGTTTATTGGTGGCGAAACAGTCCGCCAAAAGAGCCTTGATGCAACTTCGATCGCTGCCGGTGTCCGCGATTACCAACCAGGTGACCCTTTAAACCGAATCCATTGGCGAAGTAGCGCCAAACGGAATCGTTTTATGGTGAAGGAATTTGAGCAGGATCCCCAGGGCGATGTTTGGATTCTGCTGGACGCGTTTGGCAAGTCACATTACGGAGTTGATTTGGAATTGGAAAATCCCACCGCGGATTCAATTTGGGCCTGGAGAGATCAGGACCAATTTCGTTTGCCTGCCAGGACATTCGAATATGCGATTAGTATTTGTGCCACCCTTGCCAATTATTACACAAAGACTGAAAAAGCAGTTGGTTTAGCCTGTGCGGATAGCCGCATGATCGTATTGGCAAGTGAAAAAGGAGAGCGCCAATTTGGCAAAATTATGGATACACTGGCTTTCCTGGAAGGCGAGGGGAACATGTCATTAGATGGTTTGATCGAATCGATGTCATCACAAATCACCCGTGGCAGTACAGTGTACCTGGTAACGGCTGGATCATTTCCTAAAAATCAGATTGGCGTCGAGATACTTCTGCGAAAAAGGCTCAATCCGGTAATGATTTCATTGGATGCCATTTCTTTTGGAGCGGAAGAGTCAGATGTACCGGTTATTCCAATGTCCGGAACGATGCCTTTTCAGAGCGTGGTCATCCAATATGGGGACAGTATCAGCGAAAAATTACGAACAATCTTTCTTTAAATTCAAACATCCAGAAATTAGTGATTTCGCTCTGAACCGGGGTCATCGTTAAGTAATTCAATAGCGTGTGGCAGAACAGGCAAAATAAATTTTATGCTTTCACAGGCTGCTTTTGGGCTTCCTGGCAAATTGATAATCAGACAATTCCTGCAAATACCACTTATCGCACGAGATAAGCTGGCATGTGGTGTAATTTCAGTACTTTTCAAGCGGATGTATTCGGAAATGCCAGGAGTTTCACGCTCAACAATTGATTTAGTCGCTTCAGGTGTTACGTCACGGGGAGCAAAGCCGGTTCCCCCTGTGGTGAAAATTAGATCAGTCTGATTTTCATCAACCCACTGCAATAATTGTCGGACGATTTCACCTTTTTCATCCGGTACGATCGCGGTGTTTGACAACAAAAACCCTTCCGTTTTTAACAACTCCACAATTGCCGATCCGGAAATATCGGCACGAACTCCTGAGAAGGACCTATCCGATACTGTCAAAATTGACGCGCGAATTGGCGTGCGAATTGGCGCCATCAATCTTCTTTTTCACCGGTCAGAATTTTCCAGTTTCCATGCAAACCGATCGAAGTGACGCCAAAGAAATAACGTAATTGATCGCCTTCCTTATAAACCAGATCATAGATATCCAAATTGCGGGCTTTATACTTACGCCATAAACCAAAATTACCCAGCCATTTGATTTTCGGTTGCTTCTCCTGATCGATCATATCGTTATATCGTTTAATAGCATATTGCCATAATCGACGCGCAGATGTTTGGGTCACATTATTGACCATATTTCCATTTCTTAAATCACGCACGGTAAAGTAGCGTACGCCATTACGTTCTTCCGGACGAAAAAGCTCGATACCAGTTTGGGGATCGATACTGGTCTTTTCATCGCTGGTTTGCGACTTGACGGGTTGAGGGGTGGTAATGACCACCGCCTCTGGGGCTTCGACCTTTTGGCTCTGGGCAAGATGTTTACCGCGCATCACCAGATTGACAATTTCATCTCTGACTGCCAGGTTGGTTTCCGCCTCTTCGCGGATATATATCTTGTAATCATCCAATGAGTAGGGTGGATCATCTCCGCGCGGTACCAGGATGCGAATGATCTTCTTGCCAGTCAATTCGTGTATATCTATTTTGCAAGTTAAAGGAGGGCTGAGGCGGTTGGAAATCTCTTTTTCGAGCAGGGTAATATTTTTTTCAGCATCTGTCAGTCCGGCAATTCCTTTTTTTACCTCTGAACTCAGTCCAACAAATAACGTTCCGCCATTTGTATTGGAGAAAGCGCAGATATCTGCCAAAATTGCGTATAGCTTACCGCCCCGGATGGTCATGCTTTCGTGGAAATCTTGAATAATGTTTGCGCCTTCTTCCTGGGCGGTAATTACGAAATTATAAGAAGGTTCTGAATTCGTTCTATGCGGCCGAGTTTTTGAGAAGTCGTTGCTATTGAAAACGTCCAAAATTGCTTGAAAATCCTTTTCTTTCAGATATATATCACTCGTACGGTCTCCAACGCCCAGATTTTTTCGACGGGTAGGATCAGTGGTCAGACGATGTGAGTCGGAACCCTGGATACAATGCATTCTTCGGGGGTATTCTGGTTTCGTCCCGTTGAAAAAAGTGGCAGTCGTGCGCGTGCCTTTTTGCTCAAGGTCGGTAACCTCGAGTGCATTCAGGTTAGGATCCTGCGTATAGGCAATTTTCGTTTGACCGCCAAAATTAAAACCACGCATAGCCACACCGTTGGACGAATTGGCGTGGGCTGCTATAACCAGCCCACCAGCCTGACGGATTAAACGGTAGGCAGCCAGTGCATCACTGGTGGCACCAACCGTCTGTGAGCCCTCGTCAAGTAAGTTGGGGGCTATATTCAGTGTTAGGAGTAGATGCTCGATTTCACGAACAGATTTATCCGGTGAAAAAATAGCCAGGATATGAAAACCAAATGTCGCTGTAAATTCAAAACCCGGTAATACCAGCATTTTGGCAAATAAACGGTCATATTCGTCAAGCTGTCTTTTTTCTTCCGGCATAAGGCGGTTTAATCCCTTCAAGAGATTAAGTTGGCGAATCTCCTCTATCATTTTTCGATATCCTGCGAACGTGTTGTGGTCGGTGATAGCGATGATATCAAGACCGCGTGCTTCAGCGCGTTGTAATATCTCAATCATTTTTATTTCAGGCTGCTGATAATCTGTTGAAGCTGGTGTGTGATTATGAAAATCAACACAATACCAATCCGCCGTTGAATTATGTGTATTATTTGACAATTTCTTCTCCGTTTGGTGCTAATAAGGAATGAATGCTGGCGAGTAAATCGCTAGGCATATATGGTTTAAGGAAAAAACCTTCTGCACCGGCGCTTAAGGCTTCTTCTATTTGGTTATCTCCTGACGAGATGATTACTTTGGTGTCCTTTGTTTTACTATTTAACTTTATATCCTTTAGAATTTCGATCCCATTTTTACCGTTCAAGTGAATATCCATAATGATGATATGAGGTTGGATTCTTTCTACTTGATCTATGATAGCAGTAAATTGTGGTGTATTGATGTTAAAAACATTGAAATTTTCGATTTCAAAGAGAGTTGACAGCAATTTTGTCATCGTGCTGTCGTCATCGATTATTAATATTTTGGCTGATTTTTTATTCATCTATAATTCTACTCAGATTTGGGCTCCAAAGCTATTTCTAAAACTTCTTTAATATTATCAACAAAAACGACTTCAATTTCCTGACGCACTTCTGCTGGCAAGTCATCTAAATCTGCTTTGTTTTGTTTAGGCATGATCACTGTTTTCACTTTGGCGCGGTGCGCCGCGAGTAACTTTTCCTTGATTCCGCCAACTGGTAGCACTTGGCCTTTTAGTGAGATTTCACCGGTCATTGCGATTTGAGACTTCACTGGCTGTCCGGTGAACAGAGATGCCAAAGCAGTTGTCATTGTCACACCGGCTGACGGACCGTCTTTTGGTTGTGCACCTGCGGGCACATGTAAATGGATATCCTGGTTGTTGAAAATCTCAGGGTCAATACCGATGTCTGCAGCCATCGAGCGAACAAGCGAAAGTGCAGTTTGAGCTGATTCCTGCATCACCTTGCCGATTGATCCGGTGACCAGGAAGGTTTTCGTACCTGGCATACTGGTAGCCTCAATGAAAAGAATATCTCCGCCAACCGGAGTCCAGGCAAGCCCCGTGGCGACACCCGGAAGGGCTGTACGGTGAATTATTTCTTCAATCCCCTGGAACCTGGGCTTCCCGAGTAGTTCGAAAACCCGCGGGCTATCGATGATCTCATTGTTAAATTTTCCCTCGGTTATCATCGTGGCAATTTTTCGGCAAACTGTGCCGATTTCGCGCTCTAGATTACGAACACCAGATTCCCTTGTGTATTGGTGAATGATGGTGAGTATGCCATCTTCACTGAATGTTATTTCTGAGCTGCCCAGGCTGTTTTCCCGTAATTGGCGTGGAATCAGATATCTTTCCGCAATGTGAAGTTTTTCTCTGTCTGTATAGCCTGAAATGCGAATGGTTTCCATGCGATCAAGGAGCGGGAGGGGGATGGTTTCTAATTGATTGGCGGTGGTGATAAAGATAACTTGGGACAGATCAAAGGGAACTTCAAGATAATTATCACGAAATTCAAAATTTTGTTCCGGGTCGAGAACTTCTAACAAAGCGGAGGAGGGGTCGCCTCGAAAATCTGAGCTCAGTTTGTCAATTTCATCAAGCATGAAGACAGGATTCTTTGATTCAATCCGTCGCAGCGATTGAATGATCTTACCGGGCATTGCGCCGATATAAGTACGGCGGTGCCCGCGAATTTCAGCTTCATCGCGCAGGCCGCCTAAAGAGATACGAATAAATTTGCGTCCAAGTGCTCTGGCAATCGACTTGCCAAGCGAGGTTTTTCCCACACCTGGCGGGCCAACAAAGCAAAGAATCACGCCTTCCCGATTGCGATGTATTTCGTCTGGATTGCTCTCCTCATATAAATCTAACCGGTCTCGCCGCAACTTTCTAACGGCCAGAAATTCCAGGATCCTCTCTTTTACATCTTCAAGCCCGTAATGGTCACTATCCAGAACGCTGCGGGCATGCGGGATATCAAGGTTATCTTTGTTGGCTTCATTCCAGGGCAGTGAGACCAGCCATTCAATGAATGTTCGAATAACTCCGTATTCTGCTGCCGCGGTGGGCAAACGTGAAAGTCGGTCTAGTTCTCTGCGTGCCAGTTTATCTGCTTCTTCGGGCATGGCAGCCGTATCGATTTTGCGTCGAAATTCAGCGATGTCCTGTGCCTGTTCATCGTTTTCACCCAATTCTTTTTGGATTGCTTTCAACTGCTCGCGTAAAAAGTATTCCCTTTGAACTTTATCAATTTCCCCGCGGGCCTCGTTCTGTATTTTTTGGCCCAATTCAAGCACCTCGCTCTCACGGGTGAGGATGTTCACCAATTTCTTAAGTTTCTCTTCGGTTGAATCAAGTTCCAAAAGTTCCTGAGAATCTTGAATCTCCATTTTTTGAAAATTAGCAATCGTGTATACGGTTTGAAGTGGGTCAACGAGTGACGAAACGGATGCGACCAGTTCATTGGGGATGGATGGGATCATTTCTGTGATATGTTGAAATTGATCCTGTACATTTCTGGTAAGCGCTTCAATTTCGATTGAGTCCGGTGATTGTTCAGGAAAATCCTCCACCATTGCTCGGATATAAGGTTCTTCCTGGGTGAACTCCAAAATTCGAAATCTCGATAACCCTTGAATAACAAGACGTATAGTTCCATCAGGCGCGCGGAACATCCGATGGATGGTGGCTACAGTCCCAACTCGATAGAGCTCATCCGGTTTTGGATTTTCATTATCTATGCTGGTGGTGGTTACTACCCCAATGAGCCGGTCTGCAGACATCACTTCATCGATGAGCTTGATGGAACGCGGTTGCCCGATCGTTAATGGAATGGCTGTTTTGGGATAAACTACCAACCCTCTCAATGGGAGGATAGGTAGGCTTCTAGGCAGTTCCTCGATTATTTCTTCAGACGAATCTGACCCAATCTGTAAATGCGGTTCTTGATCACCTGCAAGTTCAAGATTCTCAATTATTTCTTTTTCTTTGTTATTTTCCATGATTTATATTAAATTATTTTTCAATTTTGATTGATTTTGGCTTGGCTTTGTTAACAAGAATGATCAAATAACCATTTTCGTAAGTGGCTTCAGCAGTTTCCAGATCAAGAGCGATATTAATCTCCAATGCAATAAAAAATTCGCCAAAACCTATTTCCATTTGATGAAACACACGAATATCCTCAATCGGATCTATCCGGCTGCCAGAAATCGCCAGAATATTTTTGTCAAAAACTATCTCAAAAGCATCTTCTTGCATGCCCGCAATTTCCAGTCGAATGATCACCTGGTGGTCGGTTTCGAATACATCTGTGGCAGGAATCCACTGTTGATTTTGAGAATATAATCGCCAATTTTGTTGACTGGCATAATTCCTGGGCGAATTTTTATCTTGATTCAAACTGCTGCTTTTTCTCTCCGAAATTTTTGTAAGGCTAATTTGCATTTCTGTCTACCGTTTCAATAATAATCTCATAATTACTTTATCATATTACAGGTAACATATAAAGCGAGTGAATAAAGCAATTAGCTATTTCAAGAATGGACGTGAAATCATTGAATAAAGATTGTCAATCTTAATGGACTATTCCATAAATCCCCAATTTGATAAATATTAAACTTACGCAAATTTTAAGAAAAGTGCGCCCCTGGGGGGACTCGAACCCTCAACCATCGGATTAGAAGTCCGGTGCTCTGTCCATTGAGCTACAGGGGCATTGCATTATTTTAGTGGAACTGGCCTGATTCCTTTATACACTTCTAATCCGGTGAGTGTTCGCAGGATTGTCTCGGCGGGTTTTCCAGTTATACTACTTAATTGTGCAGCTGATAAGGGCATATTTCCATTCGAAAGAAAGATACGAAACACAGAATTAACAATTGTCGTGTAATGGGTCAAGAAATCGTCTTGTTTTGAACAATGGTTTAAAAGAATGTATTCAAGACCATCCACAACCGTCACTTCACCGCTAACAGAGTCAACAGAATCAATTGGATCAATGCGTTGTTGTTCAAAAAATTCCTGCTGATGAGCAAGACACATGCACGAATGCAAGTACACGCGCCAGTTGTGGTCGTGAGATTTCCACCAATCAAAATCGATATGAAAAGGTGTGTCAATCGTCGGTTTTATCAGGCTGAATTTTTTTCCGTTACTCATCAAGCGATCCTAAACAAAATCCTATCCTATTTTAATGCGAAAATACATGTCACCGAGATGTTCGATTTCCTCGATTTTCTCCAATAAATGCAATGTGTAACTTGGTGATATCCTGCGAACACAGTTGATCGCGGAATACAATTCTTTTGCGTGTACTCGCCCTTGTGGGTTGAGTTTAGCTAATTCTCGAAAAATTATCGGTACCAACTTGAGTAATGGATAGCTTTCATACTTCTGCCAGAGTTGATCAAATTGTTCCGGCTCGGGAATTGCGATAATCATTCTTTCGTCAAACTCAGTGCTGATCAGTTGTTTCAGCATTTTAAAAGTGATTTTTTCTTCAGCATCGGTGCTTCCGGTACGGACCCATTCGCGCGTGGGACGTTTCTTGCCAATTGAAAGATAAACTTCACCCGGGTTCTTTCCATGTTTGATATGAATGAGACTTCCGGGTAAGACATCATTTTTCTGATACCAATTTTTCAATCCGAAAACATATCGATTTGCGCGAATTACCCATCCGGCAAATTTTTCGTCGGTTTCATTATCGATAAATGTGAAACGAATTCGGGGTGCTTCATAAGCTGTCGGGAAAAGGCTTTCAAGACAGTTAGAAAGTGGTAAGGTGCCTGCTCGCCAATGTGGATAAATGATACTAACGATCACATCCGAAAAACACTCTTCAATTTCATCTTCGGTTTCGAGGTCATCGAAAACGTCGGCGTTAATTTGCTGGAGTTTTGCCTTGTAGTAACTGGAATCAAAATCTGGGTGTAACTCACTTACCAGGTATTTCGGCAGGTTTCGTACGTATGCCGGTTCAAGACGGTGTAAAAACCAGAGTGTTTCACCAGCGATACCCACTTCATCAAAGCGTTCATCTTCCTGTAGGGCATAATTCAAGGAAAACTCAGTCAAGATCGGGTTTGAATCGGTTGGTAAATCAATCTGTTCCAAAATCGATTCCGTGGATAGTGGCCCGCCCTCGGCAACTTCCAAAACAGCTTCCGAAAGATTCAAGTAACCGGCATTAATATCTACAAGCAGCGACCTTGGAAACCAATACCCGGCAATTTGAACCAGATCGTCGTTTTCTTCTAATTGGTCACTCAATGATTTTGAAATCGGCTTCTTAAAATTGGTATAAATCGTCGCGAAATCAAGAGCAGAATCCCTGTCTGACGAAATGATGATGTTGTTCATTTCATGCTGTTCTAAAGAACTAGCGAAGAGCTTTTTCTCGCCGTTTGAAAATTCGATTTCAATGACAGAAAAATCTCCCAACTCGGAATTATTTCCTGGGCGTTTGGTGATCACTTCACCTTGCGAAGATTTATAGGACGGAAAGGTTATTTTTTGCCCTATGTCATAATCATCTTTTGATAAATAAATATCACCTTTAAGACTATTTAATTTCTCAACCTTGTCTTTTTCAATTGCGATTCGTTCATTTATCAATAATTGAACCAGATCGGAGGTGTTTAGAGGTGTTTCTAATTCAAATAGTTTATTGTACAGAAACTCAATATCTATGTTGTTGACTTCAAAATTTTCCCAGTATTTGTCTTTCGTTATAATCGGTACTACCATCTCTTCTTTCTTTCCTTTAGGTGCGGCTGAGGTAAATTATACCTTACCTTTTTGCTGAATCTTACTTTTTTAGGGGAATGTGGTTTCAAGCCAATCAATAGGATTGACTGAAATACCGTTGGCGATCATTTCCCAATGTAAGTGTGGACCAGTTGATCTACCCGTGTTGCCAATCTCGCCGATTAAATCGTGCACTTTTACCTGTTGTCCCGTTTCAACAAAAGTTTTTGACTGATGCCAGAACCCCGAAAAAACGCCAAAACCATGGTCAATGATGGTTGCATTTCCACGGATATCCAACGGGCCGCTGAAGACCACGATTCCATCCGCTGGCGCGTACACATTAAAATTCAGGCATACACCTAAATCAAGGCCGGTATGATAGCGGTCATAGGGGCTACCATTATACGACCGTCGATTTCCGAAACCGGATTTTATGCAGGGATCATCAGTTGGCCATTGAAAAACATCGTCCCAGAGCTTTATTTCTGAATGCCGGCTATAAATTTGATTGACGATGTCCTCTTCTTTTTGGTTTGAGGCATCATCAAGGGTGGCTGGGTCAACGGATAATGGTGGGTCTTTAGGATAAAAACCGGACTGGACTAATATCAACTGGTCGACTGAGATGTTTTCTCCACTTGTATTTTGATATTCGAGGTGAAAAGGATATAAGCCGGGATCTTTTAACGCGTGAACCCCAAAGATCGCTATAGATTGGTCCTCGAAATTGTAGAAGTCTATGCCCATGCCATCTAATGATGCAGAAGGGTTTGTGACCTCTTCACGAATATAAATACTGCTGGTTTTTCCTTGTTTTAATGGTAATTTATCGATCGAGATGGTATCGTCAGAAACTGCATCAGCGTTCTGCTTGATTGTTACGATTTGTTCGTTTGGGATAACCTGCCAGGGATAGCTGTTCTGGTTTTCAAATGTTATTTGCCAGGGGCTCTGATCTTGCTTGATGGCGGCTTCGAGCAAGGTTTCACCTGCTTGCATTTTGTACAATTGCCGCTTTGAACTTTCAGATTCCTCGTTAACTAGAATGATATTTGCTCCAAGGAAAAATTCAGAGGGGGTAGTGATCCGATTTAGTTTGTACAGTGAATTTAGTGGCAGATTATAGCGCCTGGCAATCTGGAGAGGTGTTTCCCCAAATTTTATAGGTTCAAATGACAGCAATCCCTCTGCGCCAGTAATGCCGGGGATGACAAGTTGTGTATTCACTTGCAAGATATTGGGGTCGGGTAAGCTGTTAACAGCCACAATGTCCTGCGCACTGACGTTAAATTTGAGCGCAATTAGGTTCAGGCTATCGCCGGGTTGGACGATATAAATAGGCAACTTGGGCGGTTCAGATTGAGCAATTACATTTGGTAATGCAGGATACCAGGAAAAAAGAAAACAAAAAATAATAAAAGCTCTAAAGAATTTCAATGGTTAATTGGTCTCCCACATCAAACAATCCAAATTGGGTTGGATGTGTCTCTATAATTGCTTTTGCTGCGTGTCCAGGATAATAAAGTGGATGCCACTTTTTTGCCAGTGTTTTGTCCACAATTTTGTTATTTTTATCCAACCAAAAAACGGCCAAATCAAAATTCATAAAAAACATATGAATAGCCGCATCAATTTTTGATTCATTGTCATTTTGAAACAGTAATGCTTCATATTGACCAATTACTCGCTTAAACATATAACCTTTAAATCTCGAAAAAAAATTATCACAAATTTCTGCCACAAGTGCTTTTTTATTTTCGTGTTTGGCAGGGTCACTTCTCTGGTAAATACTAGCTCTTTGCATATCGTTTTTTATTTCATTCGCTCTGCTTGGATAAATGATGTTCAATGATGTTGATCAATTCCTGAGGTTTAAAGGGTTTGGTAAGATATTCATCAACTTTTGCAATCTCCAGTCCCAAGACGCGATCAATTGGCTGGGCTTTGGCAGTAATTATAATAACGGGTATTGTTTTCAAAGTCTCATTCGATTTAATTTGTTGATAAACTTCCCAACCATCAACATCAGGCATCATCAAATCCAGCAGAATGAGATCAGGTTTTTTATCAATAAGGGTGTCAATTCCTTTTCTACCGCCAATCACACCAATAAGTTCATAACCGCGCTTATCAAGGATCAACTTTACCAGTTCGATCATTTCCAAATCGTCTTCAATATAGACAATTGTCTTGTGCATTTATGACTCCAATTGGTACAATCAAAGGAATGAATTACCATAGTTTACCACAGCTAAAGAAAAGAGTTATTGAATGAAAATTACCACTTGGAACGTGAATGGGATGAGAGCGGCCTTGAATAAAGGTTTCCACGATTGGGCCCTTGAACATGATTGCGATGTCCTGTGTCTGCAGGAAATAAAAGCATTTCAGGAACAAATTCCAGAAGAATATCAGAACCTGCCGAACTATGATACGACCTGGAACTCAGCCAAAAAAGGGGGTTATAGTGGAGTGCTTTCCTCTAGCAAGCATAAAGCAGCTGAAACTCGTCTTGGACTTGGAATTGAAGAATTCGATCATGAAGGCCGGGTGATTCGTTACAAGTTTGATGGTTTTTATCTATACAATATTTATTTTCCCAATGGTCAGCGAGGGCAGGATCGGCTGGATTTCAAATTAGATTTTTACTCCGCATTGTTTGATGAGTGTAATCTGTTGCATGCGCAGGGTGAAAATATTATAATCACCGGTGATTTTAATACCGCTCATCAAGAAATCGATCTTGCAAATCCAAAAGAGAATGTCAAGACCAGCGGTTTTATGCCGGAAGAAAGAGCCTGGGTGAGCAAGTATCTTGCTAGCGGCTTCAAAGATGCCTACCGGGAATTATATCCAGACCGAGTAGAATATACATGGTGGACTTATCGATTTAAGGCGCGTGAACGCAATATAGGATGGCGATTGGATTATTTTTTGGTCAGCGACGCATTAATGCCACGAGTCAAAGATGTAAAGATTTGGAGTGATGTGTATGGCTCCGATCACTGCCCGGTGACTCTAATTCTGGATTAAGGAGATTTCGTATTATGTCAAAACAAAGAATTATTTTAGTAGATGACCATGAAGTCGTACGTTTGGGATTGAAATCACTGCTGGATCGCCACCCGCAGTTCGATGTGGTAGGGGAAGCGGGAACAGCGAAGGAAGCATTGGAAAAGGTTTCGCGCCTGCTGCCTGATGTTGTCCTGATGGACATCCGTTTGCCAGGCACATCCGGCATTGAAGCCTGTGAAGAAATCACAAGAAATTATCCGGATATTAAAGTAGTTATGTTGACTTCGTATGCCGAAGACGAAATGCTTTTTTCCGCAATAAGGGCTGGTGCTTCCGGTTATGTACTAAAACAAATTGGTGGCGAGGACCTCGTCCGCGCAATTGAACAAGTAGGTCGTGGTGAAGCTGCTCTGGACCCTGCTGTCACCCAGCGCGTTTTCCAGGAAGTGAGGCGTGCTGTGAAGGAGGAAGAAGCTTCAGCATTCGTTAATCTAAGTCAGCAGGAAAAACATGTACTGGTACTAGTTTCTGAGGGAAAAACAAACCGTGAGATTGCTAAAGCTCTCTTTTTGGGAGAAGGGACAGTTCGAAATTATGTTAGCAGTATACTTTCAAAGTTAGGCGTTTCCAACAGGGCGGAAGCGGCGGCGTATGCAGTGGAACACAATTTGCGTGAATATTTGTAAGGCTGTCTCAAGCAAAAAGTCTGGGAAGAAAAATCAATAGTGCTGCTATGATTGCAAACAGAGCTGACATCAAAACGGCACCTGCAGAAAGATCCTTAATAATTTTTATTTGAGGATGAGTATCAGAGTTCACTAAATCTGAGAGTTTCTCAATAGCGGTATTGAGCAATTCTGTAATCCAAACCAAAGTTATGGACAGAATGATCCACAGCCATTCAGAAAGCGCCAGTCTCAATAATAAACCAAGGATGATAGCTGCCAGAGTAGCTGCGAGGTGGATGATGGCATTATTTTCCAACCGGATGAGCGAATATATACCCAAAAATGCTGGGCCAAAAGACCTGATTCTTCCGCGAAGAAACGCTTTCATTCCGGCATATTCGCTATCTGAACCTGGAGTTTCTCCATGATTTTCTTTTGAACAGCCCACATCTTTTTTTTGTTACCTTGCTGATCGTGATCATAACCCAATAAATGTAAGGTTCCATGAATCAGCAAGAGAGTAAACTCAGCCGAAAGCTCGTTGCCGAGTGTCTCTGCCTGTCTGACGACAAATGGGTAGGCGATAATTATGTCACCAAGATGGACGTGACCATTTTCGGGATTAATTTCGCTGGATGGAAATGAAAGTACATCGGTAAAATGCGTATAGCCAAAATACTGTTCATATAATTCTGAAATTTCATCATCATTTACAAATGAAAGGGAAACTTCCGAATCTTCCTGATGATGTACATTTTCCAGCACGGCCAGAATAATGGCTGATGAGTTGATCTCAACGGTATATTTATGGGGATTGTTAATATCTACCAGAAGGCGCGGCATGGCTATTCCTTTTTTATCTTTTAAGTTCCGGGTAGCGGATGCGGGGGTGGTAGGTGTTGATCAAGGTATTGGCAAAGGCTTCTTTTATAATATTCAGATCACGCATCGTCAGTTCCGTGTCTTCCAGTTGCCCTTCCTGTTGACAGTACTCAATCACCTTCTGTACTACTGTTTTTAATTCTTCCATACTGGTGGGTTTTTCAGCGCGCGCACGTGCTTCGCAACCATCGGCCAGCATAAGTAAGGCTGTTTCCTTCGATTGAGGTTTCGGCCCAGGGTATCGGAAGAGGGATTTATCCACACCTTCTTCGTTATCATCATTTTGTTCCACCGCTTTCACATAAAAATAACGCGTCATGAGCGTTCCATGATGTTCACGCATGAAATCGATGATTCTTTCGGGTAAATGGTATTTTCGAGCCAGCTCAACCCCATCGAGAACATGTTGGATGACTGTCGCAGAACTCATATAGGGGTCGACATCATCATGTGAGTTTATTGCGCCAGTGACCTGGTTCTCAATGAAAAATGAAGGGTTCATTGCTTTGCCAACATCATGGTAAATTGCGCCAACTCTTGTTAATAGCTGGTCGGCACCAATTTCCTTGGCAGCCTGTTCGGCCAGGTTGGAAACCTGCAAGGAATGCTGGTAGGAGCCTGGTGAATTTTTTAAGATTAATTGCAGCAAAGGATGATCCGGGCGTGCCAGTTCCAATAACTGTATAGCTGTGGTGATTCCCAGAAATTGGGAAATGAGAAATTGTAATAAAAGCCCGATGGATGCGGATGCCATTCCGTTGAAAAATGAAGCCAGCACCAGTGTAAGCAATCCGATCCAGTCTGTTGATCCTTCCAGAAGGCGTAAGGAAAAAATTATTGCTGCTCCGGTTAGGCCGGTGAGACCTCCCGCAGCAAAAAACATGGAAATTCGGCGACCCTGGCCAAGCAGAAGATTGCCCGCCAGTGAAGGAATGAGATAAAAAATGATCAGTCCATAGAAATCTCCGGTTCCATATGCAATGAAACCTGCCAGTATCAGTGTTAAAAACGATGATGTTTCAAAACCAAAAAGGGCGCTGATGGCAAATGAGAAACCCGCTACAGGAAATAAGTAGGGGATGATTGTGCGGTTTGGGATTAAGTATTTGGCAAGAAACAAGAAAAACAGAAAGGAAATGGCGAGAATTAAGAGCTGACGAACAGAATCAGTAATATTCTTGCGTTTGTTAACGTAAAACCCGGTCACGAGAATAAAGGTAATTGAGAATATTGTGGCTGCAAAAATCTCTTTCCCTTGATCTGTTGGTGAGATCATATTGAAGTTGGTTAAGCCTTCATATGCAACTGGATCGATTATTTGGCCGCGACGAACGATGATTTCGCCAATAGCGAAGGACTTTTCAACCGGAGGAATTGAATTAATTGCTTCCTGTTTGGCTGCATCTGTAGCTTCCGGGCTGAAAAGCGAATTGGGTACAACAAATGGAGACGCAATGGCTTGAATGATCAGCGCATTTTCTTCGTTGAATGTATAGCTTATCAACGATGGAATTCTCGATTGGGCTTCGCTGACCTGGGTATCTCGAATCGAGGCACGCATGATTTGTTCTAAAACCGAGATGGATTCACGTTGTATTAATTGCCAATCGCTCTCTTCTACATTTACCAACCTCGAGGCTAAATCTTTACTCAATTGGATATCGTTTAATTTGGAGAGATCCTCAATTTTCTGTGATTCGCTGGTAATAATATCGTTGCGGATAAGATTGATGTAATCTAAAGCCTTTCGCAAGCGATCAATCTGGAAGCGTGCAATGGCAGGGTCAATTGGCAGATATACATTTACCACCGCTGCTTCAGCTGCTTTAATGCGCTGTCCTGTCATTGCTTCAGATATATAATTAATTCTGCGGGGTGCCTGATAGTCTTGTGTAGCTACACTGCCGAGTTGGATCTGGTAATTTCCAGGTCGTGAAGCTAGCGGTAATAATAAAGCCCCAAGCGAAGCTGCACCAGCAAGAATCAAAATCAGAAATCGGAAAACTTGCGATTTCTTTTTATGAGTCTTACTGGCAGTTCCGGTAGTCATTTATTGACTTAATATTTCTTTCACTAGTTGGCTGACCTGATTACCCGGTGCTCTGCCTGCAATTCGAGGGAGCAATTCTTTCATCACTTTCCCCATATCTGCGATACCCATCGCATTCATCTCTGTGATCGTATCGTTTATAATAACTCGCAGTTCGGGCTCGGATAATGGTTTTGGTAAAAATTGATTAATAAAGTCGATTTCTTGTTGGTTTTGCTTGATGAGATCGCCACGCTGGTTTTTTTCCGCGCCTTCAATCGATTCATGGCGCACTTTTATCTCTTTATGCAGGATTGATATGATTTCTTGTTCAGACAATTTTGCACCGCTATCAATCTCACTATTCTTGATGGCGGCCATAATCAAGCGGACAACACGTTTGGTGTCAGCATCGTTATCTTTCATTGCTTTTTTCAATGTATCAGAAAGTTGTTGTTTGAGTTCCATCTTTTTCTATTCCCATCTAGTCGAAAATCTGATTCGTTGCAATAAGATCTTTAATTAAACTGAAGGTGTAATCGCCAATTCCAGGGACATTAAGTATATCCTCGATTTCCTCGAAAAAACCATTCTTATCACGATACTTAATAACTTCGGTAGCTTTTGTTTCACCAATTCCTGGCAGTGACATGAGTTTTTCGATATCTGCTTCATTTATATTCACTTTTAGGTCAATAAAAGACGATTTATTATCAAACAGGGGTTGTGTTTCAATATGAACATGTTGGCCATCATAGAGTTCGGCGGCAAGGTTATAGAAAGTTAAATCATCAATTGTCACGCCACCTGCAATTTCCAACAGGTCATTCAGGCGACTGCCCTTTTTGAGTTCGTATACTCCTGGTTTGATAACCGCACCTGAGATATTTACTTTAATTGGCACGGGTTCGGGTGGTGGAATGAGGGTAATAGAATCGCTGCTACCTGGTTTGTTTATTAACAAAATCAGGGCCGCCATAATCAGGCCAATTAAAATTCCGTAAGCAATTCCGAAAAACTTTTTTGCATCCATCATATAAGTATATTTTTTGCAATTTACTTGTCAAGAACCGATGGGTGACTGGCTTTTGTACAAGGAAAAAAGCAGCCTAAATTTATAAATCAAGATATGTGAAATTATAATTACCTAACAGAACTCATACACGCATTTGAGCCAAAATAATGAAGAGTGTTTCATTGCCCACCTACTAACGCGGGTTTCATCAGTACGGAAAGTTTTATAATTTCGTCTGCCATTTTGTCTGACCTGCCAGCGTGGGACCAGCTCATGCATTGGTGAGAATCAACCAAAAAAAGGGTATTGCCAGGAATTAATTTTGGTAATGCCCGAAATTAAGATGGCAATGTCGGATTTTCGAGTCTGTACATGGCATTGAATGCGGCAATGGAGACCTCCAGAATTTTTTCATCCGGCTCATTGGTTGTTAATTTTTGGAGAGCCATTCCTGGGCTTGCCAGTACTTTCATTATTGGATTATCCAGGTGGTCGGCAGTCCAGCGGATATATTCATATGCGATCATCGCGATGAAAGGTATCAACACAATCCTCGACAGAATCAAAACCAGCCAACTCGTATCGCCGATTATGGTAAACACGATGACCGAAATAATGACAACATACAAAATGAAACCTGTTCCACAGCGTGGATGTTGTAAAGCATATTTCTTTACATTGGCGGGAAACAGGGGGCAGCTATCCTCAAAGGCGTTAATTGTTTTATGCTCTGCACCATGGTAACGAAATACCTGAGCAATATCCGGCATTTTTCCAATTGCCCAAATGTAAATAATTACAAGAGACAGCCGAATTAAACCTTCGACCAAATTTTGCCCGATTGAGGAAAATCCGACCCAATTTTGAACAGCCTTGCTTAACAATGCAGGTCCCAAGAAGAAAAGTAAGACTGCCACAGCAAGTGATCCAATGAGGGTCAGAGTCAATGCGCCACCATCAATTTTCTCGGCTTCATCCTCGGTTTGGTAATTGGCAGACATTGTCAGATATTTGGTGCCAAGACCTAGTGCATCCCAAAGGACTATTAATCCCCGCAAGAAAGGAATCTTTTTTAAATTACCTTGATAGAAACTGCTCAACTCTTCTGTCAGGATGACTATTTCACCATCTGGTTTGCGAAAAGCTGCCGCCAGATATTTACTCCCGCGCATCAATACTCCTTCAATAAGTGCCTGGCCACCGTAAGATGGGAGTTTTAATTCTTCAGTTTTCATTGGATTCAGCAAAGTTGTAGAAGAAGTGGATCAACGCCAGGATACCCTTTTTCCAGGTTGGCAGGTGCAGACGCTCATTCGGTGAGTGAATGTTGTCATTCGGTAAGCCGAAACCGGTCAAAACTGAATCGGTTCCAATTGCTTTTTGCATTGCACTTACGATAGGAATCGATCCTCCTTCTCGTTTGAACACCGGTTTAATTCCCCATACCGATTCGAGCGCTTTAGCCAACGCTTTAACACCTGGTTGTTGTGTGTTCGCAATTGATGCTCGGCCTCCAGCAAACTTCTTTAATTCCCAGGAAACTGTTTCTGGTACATTCTGTTTGATAAAAGCAAGTAATTGTTGGTGGACTTCGTCCGGGTCCTGGTTGGGGACCAAACGCATAGATATTTTCGCCATTGCCCAGGCTGGAATCACGGTTTTCGACCCTTCCCCTGTAAATCCTGACAGTAATCCATTCACATCCAGGGTGGGTCTAGCACTGGTACGTTCGATAGAGGTGAAGCCTTTCTCACCCCATAACTTTCGCACGCCAGTTTGTTCCAATAAGTCTGAATCACTGATAGGTAACCGAGAGAGTTCGAGTTTTTCATTTTCGGAAAGATCAACCACATCATCATAAAAGCCAACCAGTTGGATGACGCCATCCTGATCCTTCATAGCGGAGATGAGATCACTTAATACCTGTGCAGGGTTCTGCACAATTCCGCCGAAGAGTCCGGAATGCAGATCGTGGCTGGGGCCAAAGATCTTTAATTCGAAATAAGCCAGGCCGCGCAAGCCATACACAATCGTTGGGGTATCAGGTGAGATCATACCCGAATCTGGATTGAGAACCACATCACTGCGGAATAAATCGGCGTATTTGAGTAAAGCTGCCGGCAAATTTGGTGAGCCAATCTCTTCCTCGCCTTCAAATATAAACTTAATATTGACAGGTGAATCCCCCGATTGAAGAATTGCCTCCACGGCAGCAAGACTTGCTGCGATTTGTCCTTTCATATCTGATGAGCCACGACCATATAAATATTCTCCTCGCTGTTCCGGTGCGAATGGCAACGTTTCCCACAGTTCTATTGGATCTGGAGGTTGGACATCATAATGCCCATAGACTAAGACTGTTGGTGCGTTTTCGTTCGATGAGCCATAAAATCCATAGACCACCGGGTGACCGGCAGTCTCCAAAATTTTTGTATCCAGAACGCCAATAGAATGTAAATAATTTTCCACAAATAAAGCGGCCAGACGAATTGCATTTTGGCTTTCAGAGGATGTGGAAATTGATGGGATCTTCAAAAATTCGACCAGGTTTTGTTGAAATTTACTGTAATTATTTTCTGCATAATTTAAAGCATCGCTACGTTGAGACATTTATTTCTCCTAAAAAATCATTTTCAACACGGATTATAAAGGATAAAACCTTTTAATAAAAATTAATTCTATGTTTGATCTAACCTTCTGCATGCATTACAATTGGAAAATCGGATTTCAAGTTCGAGGAGCATGAAAATGATAGTTACAAATGGAAAAATTATTACCTGGACCGGTACAAACCAGATTTTGGAAGATAGTGCTTTATTGATAATCGGAAATAAAATCCAAAAAATTGAAGAACAAACAAAGCTACTCGAAGAATTTCCGCATGAAGAGCGAGTCGATGCCCAGGGTCAATATGTAATGCCCGGTTTGATTTGTGCGCATACCCATTTTTATGGAGCGTTTTCCAGGGGGCTGGCTATACCAGGTGAAAGTCCGGCAGCATTTCCAGAAATACTACGTGATTTATGGTGGAAACTTGACAGAGCGCTTGATGAGGATGGTGTCTATTATTCAGCCTGGGTAAGTATTTTGGATGCCATTCGGCATGGGACGACGACGCTTTTTGATCATCATGCTTCGCCAAATTTCATATCCGGCTCACTGGATGTAATTGCGAAAGCTGTGGCAGAATCGGGTATTCGTGCTTCGCTTTGTTATGAGGTAACCGATCGGAATGGCCTGGAAGGAGCGGATCTTGGAATCCAGGAGAATGCGCGCTTCATAAAAGAGACCCAGGATGGAAATAGCTTGAATGGAAGACTTGCATCCAGTTTTGGTTTGCATGCCAGCTTGACTCTTTCAGATAGAACTCTAGAAAAAGCACGAATCAAAAAACCTGCCGGGGTGGGTTTTCATGTTCATGCTGCCGAGCATCCAGTGGATGAATATGATAGTCTACGTAAGTCAAATTTGCGAGTGGTTGATCGATTGGAAAAGTTCAAAATTCTTGGGAAACGTTCAATCGTCGCTCATGCCGTCCATGTCGATGCAAAAGAGGCGCAGCTTTTAGCGGAGAGCGGGACCTGGGTTGCCCATCAGCCACGCTCAAATATGAACAACGCAGTAGGTATTGCAAATGTGGAGTCGCTGATGCGGCTTGGTGTCAATGTTTGTCTTGGAAATGATGGTTTCTCCAATACAATGTGGGATGAGTGGAAAACAGCGTATCTAGTCCATAAATTGGTCAATGGAGATCCCCGTTGGATGAACGGGAATACTGTTGTAGAGATGGCTGTATACCAGAATGCCAATCTGGCTACCCAACAATTTGGATTGCCAATCGGTTCTATTTCTGAAGGAGCTCAGGCAGACATAATCTTTGTTGATTACAAGCCATTTACCCCTTTGAATGAAGCCAATTTACCCTGGCACATTTTGTTTGGGATGCATCATTCAATGGTTACCTCCACGACTGTTGCAGGAAAAATTCTCTATCATAATCGATCTTTTGTTTCAATTGATGAGCATGAAATTATTAAGCATGCGATGGAACAAGCGGTCGCAGTATGGAAAAGGTACAAAAACCAATTTTAATCAGACAGGGCCGAAATAATTATGGATTCATTAACGATAGCAATTTTGGGTGGAACGGGTAAGGAAGGTAAGGGGCTGGGATACCGTTGGGCACTGGCTGGTCATAAAATAATCATCGGTTCTCGTTTACAGGAGAAGGCTGTGGCTGCTGCGGAAGATGTTCTGAAAATGGACTCAAATTTAGTGAATGTTTCTGGAATGGAAAATTTAGAAGCTGCTCAGCAAGCCGATGTTGTGGTTTTAACGGTGCCATATTCAGCACACGCTGCGATGTGTGAATTGATCAAAGGCGTAGTACAAAACAAATTAGTGATTGATGTCACAGTTCCATTGGTGCCTCCAAAGGTTTCCAAAGTACAGATGCCGGCAGCTGGAAGTGCCACGATGGAAGCAAGTCAAATTCTAGGAGATGATGTGAGAATTGGCGCGGCTTTTCAGAATATCTCCTATGAACATCTTATGGCGGATGAAGAGATCCTCTGCGATGTTTTGGTAACGGGAAATTCCAAAGCTACACGGGAAGAAATTATTCAGCTTGTGGAAGCAGCGGGATTAATTGGCTGGGATGCCGGGCCATTGGAAAACTCAATGGTTGTGGAAGGTCTCACATCAATACTAATTGGTCTGAACAAAAAACATGGTGTGCATAGTGCCGGAATTCGAATAACTGGTATCGTATAAATATGAAGCTTGTCCTGGAAGCTTTTGAAAACGTTGCAGAGATTTCACAAGGTGATAACCTGGCTGATGTAATTTCTAATGCCGCATTACTGAATAAGTGGCACTGGGCAAATGGAGATGTAATTGTCCTGGCACAAAAAATTGTTTCCAAGTCGGAGGGACGTTGGGTAGATCTCCGCACGATTAACCCTTCACCGCAGGCGAAAAAATACGCCAGTTATGTCGATAAGGATGTTCGTTTAATTGAATTAATTCTGCGAGAATCACAGCGCGTCCTACGCACCCGCGGGGGCATGATGATTGTCCAGCATAAATTGGGCTTTATCTGCGCAAATGCCGGGATTGACCACTCCAACATCAGTAAGGATGGCGAACTCTCAGAAAATTTTGTGCTTTTGTTGCCAGAAAATCCGGATCTTTCAGCCAGCCAAATCCGGATTAATTTAATCAAGATCACCGGGAAACAATTGGGAGTTTTGATCATTGATTCTCATGGTCGCGCGTGGCGAAATGGTGTGGTGGGAATAAGTATCGGGTTTAGCGGTCTACCCGGTTTAATCGATTTACGTGGGAAAAAAGATCGAAACAATTATAAGCTCAAGATTACGGAAATTGCTGCTGTTGACGAATTGTCCGCCGCGGCTTCACTTATAATGGGACAGGCAGATGAAGGTCGGCCGATCGTGGCAGTTCGTGGATTCCCGTATGAGCTAAGTGAATCTTCTCTGCAAGAATTAATTCGGGAAGAGGGTATGGATTTATTTCGTTAATAGTGTGCGTTATTGTATAATGAATATGTCAGACAAATAAAAAACACCTTTCCTATAAAGCTTTGTCATCTGGAGTGAATTAATGAGCTTGTGGGTTATCATCCCGGTAAAGCCTTTACGAAGATCAAAATCACGACTCTCCAATGTATTAACAGAAGACGAAAGAACGCTCTTAAATTTCAACATGCTGGAAAACACTCTAAGCATTTTGAAAGAAATTGAGATGATCGATGAAGTTTTAGTAGTCAGTCGTGACCCCGGAGCATTAACTCTCGCAAGGTCATATGGAGCAAAAACAATCCAGGAAGATGGTGAGCCAGGCCTAAATCTTGCCTTAAAGAGGGCTGTGGTTATTGCGAAAGCATATTCAGTTCAGTCAATCCTCATTTTACCTGCCGATTTACCGCTGCTTACGAGTGCGGAAGTAAGATCGATTTTAACGAAACTGTCTTCCAGCCCGATAATGGTCATCACCCCGGATCGGCACATGAATGGAACGAACATGTTGCTGCTTTCACCAGTTGACTTGATCGAGTGTAGTTTTGGACCGGGATCATTTGAACGGCATGTTCGCCAGGCACAATTGAAAAACGCGGTAATTGAGGTTGTTCAGATGAGCTCAACTGGTCTGGATATCGATTTACCGGAAGATCTGATGCTATACCAAAAAATGCTTACGTTCCAATCCATGGGATTGGCAGAAGTTGATACTAATAGAGGAGTGAACAATGTTTGAAAGAGTAGCTTTATATTTACAAGATTCGCATGATCTGCGTGATGGACTTGATTATGTCCAATATGCAGAACTGCACGGGTTTGAGGCTGTCTGGCAAGCGGAAAGCCGGCTGGTACGAGATGCTATCGTACCCATGGCAGCCTATGCGGCTGTTACCAATAAGATAAAGATTGGTTCTGGAGTAATTAACAACTGGACCCGCAATATTGGTCTACTCGCTGCAACCTACCTGACGCTCGATGATCTAGCACCGGATCGAATTATCTGCGGCATCGGGGCATGGTGGGATCCGCTTGCAAAAAATGTAGGGATTGATCGCAACAAACCATTAACAGCTATGCGAGAAACTGTAATAGTAATGAAAAGATTATTAAATCTTGAGCGTGTTACTTTTGATGGTGAGTTTGTACACGTAAGGGATATTGAATTGGATGTTGTTCATGGTCGCAGAGAGCCGCGGAATGTTCCAATCATGATCGGTGCGACCGGTGACAAAATGATGGAAATGACCGGAGAGATTGCCGATGGTGCTGTTTTAAATTATTGTGTTCCGCCGGAATATAACCTGAAGGCACTGGAGCTACTGGAAAAAGGAGCAAAACAAGGGGGGCGTTCTCTTGCGGATATTGATAGACCACAATTGGTGGTTTGTTCAGTCGATGATGATCATGATGTTGCGATTGATTCCACCCGGGAACTTTTAACGCAGTATCTGGCACAACAGCCGCATATCGCCAAGGCCTCTGGCGTTTCTACGGATGTGGTCACAGAAATTCAATCCATTTTGGGTTGGCCGGCCACACATGAACAAATTAAGATGGCGAAACATCTTGTCCCCGAAGAGCTGATCCTGAAAATTACTGCCTCTGGAACCCCAGCAGAAGCACGTAAAAAAGTAGCAGAATATGTAAAGAATGGCTGCACATGCCCGATATTGTATCCAGTTGGTGGCAGTGTGAAAAAACTAATTGAAACATTTTCTCAAAGTTGAAAATAACAGCTAATTATTCACGGTATTTGTGTAAGGAACAGGTATGATCCAAGAATACTATCGAGCCAGGACAAAAGTTGACGCACTCCAAAAGATAAAAGCGGGTTTCCGGCCGGTTGGTGGCGGCACATTCATTAGCCAACATCAGGAAGGAATCTCTGCGGTGGTTGATTTACAGGAGCTGGGATTAAATTCAATTCACGCAGAAGAAGATCGTTTAATTATTGGTGCCTCGACGGCATTTCAAGCTCTCATTGAAAGTGAATTGATAACAAATTCCTTAAAACTGGCCATACACCGCGAAATGAAATTTAATTTGCGGAATTCTGTAACGATAGCGGGCCACCTCTGTTTGAATGATGGATTTTCGGTTGTCCAGGGCTGGTTCTATGCCGCTGGGGTAAAAATAAATGTATACCCTGCAAATCAATACATTTCATTGCAGACCTTCAGTGATCCTGAAAGTCTGGCAAAAGACGGTTTTATCCAAGCAATTTCAATTGAAGATCAGGCAAATGTTTATTGGGACGTCATCTCGCGGACACCAGATGATGTTGCCCTGGTGGGGGTATATATTAATCAGCGCAAAGATGACAGCCTTCGAATTGTTTTAACCGGCTTTAACCAGCATATACATGTGATCGATCTTTTTAAAATAGAAGGTGCATCCACGCGGGTTAAAGATTATTTATTAAGTGCGCATAGCCAATATAGCAATAAGTTTATTTCTTTCAATTATTATTTTAAAAACAGCCTCACCTTACTTGAACGTCTATTGAAAGGAATTCTCTAATGCGAGCCACATTTCGTATCAACAATGTTGAAAAGGAATTAGATTTCCTGCCTGGAGAAACTTTATTAAAGCTTTTGAGATCGAATGGGTTTATTGGAGTAAAAGATGGCGGCTGTCAATTGGGGGAGTGCGGTGCCTGTGCGATTCTTTTAGATAGCCAGCCTGTAAATTCCTGCAACATGTTGGCGGCACAGGCAGTTGGTCACTCGATTGTAACCATAGAGTCAGTCGGGGATAATCCGGAACAGGGCTGGATGAAGACGAAAGGATTAAGTCTTATTCAGAAAGCCTTCATCGAAAGTGGAGCCATCCAATGTGGTTATTGCACACCTGCAATGGTACTGGCAATTCAAGCCGTTCTTGAAAAAAACCAAAATCCATCCGAGGAAGAAATTCGCGATGCATTAGCTGGTGTTCTATGTCGCTGCACAGGTTATGTCAAACCTGTCCAGGCTGGTTTAAGAGCAGCAGCATATTTACGGGGTGAAGTTCTTACACCCATTGGAGAATCAACGGTGGGAGATTTTTTCACATTAAAGGATGAATTTTCCACAATCAGTGATCAACCCAGCAATGGAAATTGTTTCATCTCAACTCAAGTTATGCCAAAAATCCAAACAACAGTCATCCTGGACAAGAAAACCACGAAAATTGGCAAACCGGTTAAAAAAGTGGACGCGCAAAAACTGGTTCAAGGAAAGCCCTCCTTTGTTGCTGATTTTGCCGGGCGGGATGTATTAATTGCGAAAGTGCTTTTCAGCACCCAGGCACATGCCAATATCAAGAATATTGACGTGAATGAAGCCTTGAAACTTCCTGGAGTTGCGTGTATCTTAACCCATCATGACATTCCCAGGGTGGTTTATTCAACTGCCGGTCAATCGGATCCCATTCCTGGTCCACTGGATACGTTTTCTTTGGATCACAAGGTTCGCTTCGTTGGAGATCGGGTCGCCTTCGTGGCTGCCGAGAGTGAAACCATAGCAAACCAGGCATTAAAACTCATCAAGGTTGAATACGAGCCTCTGCAACCAATCATTGATTCTAGAGACGCGATGAGAGCAGGAGCTCCCATAATCCATGATGAGCCTGAATTCGTTAATTTTGCCGATTCAGATCCAAAGCGAAATCTGGCAGCGGAAATTCGTATTGATATCGGTGACGTAAATGTCGGTTTTTCAGAAGCGGATTTTGTTTTTGAAGAAGAATACGAGGTGCCAAAGGTACAACAAGCCCATATCGAACCGCATGTTGTCCTTTCTTATTGGGATCCTGATGACAGACTGGTCATACAATCCAGCACCCAGGTTCCTTTCCATGCCCGTAGAATTCTTGCTCCTGTTCTCTGCTTGCCTGTCAAACGAATTCGCGTCATCAAACCAAGGGTAGGCGGGGGATTTGGGGGCAAACAAGAGGTCTTAATTGAAGATGTGGCGGCTCATTTAACGATTGCTACCGGTAAACCGGTTTTATATGAATACACACGCGAAGATGAATTTGTCTCCTCACGCTCCAGACACCCAATGAAAATCAGGTTAAAAACGGGTGTGAAAAAAGATGGCACTATAACCGCTAACGAAATGTATGCTCTGAGTGATACGGGTGCTTATGGTTGTCACGCATTGACAGTTACGGGTAACACAGGTCACAAAGCGATGGCACTGTATGTCGGTGAAGGAAAGTATCGCCAAAACCCCAATATCCGCTTTTATGCGGATGTTGTTTATACAAACACACCACCATCCGGTGCCTTTCGCGGATATGGTGTCCCACAAGGTTACTGGCCGGTTGAACGCCAGATGGAAATGATCGCCAGAAAATTAAATCTTGATCCTCTGGAATTTCGATTGAAAAATGCCTTGCGAGAGGGTGAATTACATCCATTCAGTACGGCATGGAGTGAGGGGCGAGAACCAAAACCGGAAATAATTCACACCGTAGGGTTAACCGAATGTGTTCAACAAGGTAAGGCAGCTATTGGCTGGGATCAAAAATACGGAAATACAAATTGGCGTCAAATAGATGGGGAGCCGCATTTGCGCAGAGGTATTGGTGTTGCCCTGGTTATGCAGGGGACTGCCATACCTTATCTTGACATGGGCGGAGCCAGCCTTAAAATGAACGATGATGCATCATTTAATCTGTTAGTAGGTGCTA
>JBBQNI010000006.1:0-123100 GCA_038329785.1 Anaerolineales bacterium
ATACTGTCTTTAATTTTATTCCTAATAATGATTTGAACATTGGGGCTGTTGTTCATCTCACATCTGGTAGTGATACTGAAATTTTTAATTTAGACCCGGGTGCTGACCAATTATTCATATATATCGGTGACGGTTCTATTGTCAATAAGATAATTTTTGGAATCAATACATACCGTGCTGGTTGGGTCGATTCTTCTACAGACCCAGAAATTGTAATTTCAAAATCAAATTCAGAACTCCCACCAGATTTAAGTAATTTAACTTCGATTTCCTTATCGGGCGCAGAAAATGCGTATTATAATGGCTCGCGCACATTTTCTTCACCTTCAGAAGCATTGTCTGAAATAGTCAAATTGAGTAATTGGGTAACAAGTAATGACATTCAGACCCTCCCCACCACCAATTTCGAATTCACTACCACGGATGTAATGGTAGAGGACTTTTATGTTCAGGAGAAATCCCCCTTGTTGATTTCCATTATCTTACTATTCACAGGTGCACTTTTCATCTCTCTTAATTATTCAATTCGCAGGAAGCAAAATTAATAATTTTGTCATAATCCATTTCGTTCATATTAGCGAAGATTTAGGAATAATTAGGTTTGCTGAAAATATGTCAATTGAGTGAAGGTCTCTACTTTTTTTGATAATTCCTATTTCACGAAATCCTGACCGGATTTTGCAAGATAGCCTGTCTCCCGTCCTCCGTTTCCCCTCCTCCGTCGACGTACCTGTTGCCCCTCTTCTTCACCCCATCCACTTTCGTAACGCTTCGACACTCTCCCCCTGTCGACAGTCTCCCGCCTTGCTTGACACCCGTCCTTTCACTGACTATAATCCAACTCATTGCGGGCATAGTTTAGGGGTAAAACGAATGCTTCCCAAGTATTAGTCACGGGTTCGATTCCCGTTGCCCGCTCTACAATGCAGATCACAACTGGTGGCCTGTTTTTAAATTAAAAAAGCTGGAAAAACCAGCTTTCAGGGGTGCCTGGACGGTTTCGAACCCTCAACCTCCTCATCCACAGTGAGGCGCTCTGCCGTTGAGCTACAGGCACCATAGCGCTCAAGATTCTATCATTAAGCGGGGTCTTGTGCAAGTTTATTTTCCAGATATGCAATCAACTCATCCTTTGGAACATTGATTTGTGATCTGCTTACCAGGTCTTTCACTGTCACTTCATCTTTTTCCAGTTCGTCTGGTCCCATGACAATAACAAGCGGCACTCCGATCCGATCTGCGTATTTAAATTGTTTCACTAGTTTGTTCACTTCCGTAACACTCACACAATTAATACCGGCAGACCGAATCTGACCGGCCAATTTGAGAGAAGCTGGCAGTAGATTTTCATCAAAAGCGGTAACCAGCACACTGGCAGTCGTATTTTGAAATTGCGGTAAACAACCGTATTTTTCCAAAACCAATCGCATCATCACATCGCCCATCGCAAATCCGACACCAGGTAAAGGATCACCGCCAACATCACCCACCAGGTTGCCGTAATGCCCACCACCCAGGATAGCCCGGCCGTCCCTGGCAATATCGCGGGCTTCAAACACAATCCCGGTGTAATAGTCCAATCCACGGATAATTTGAGGGTCAAAACTGACATATTCTGCCAGGCCAATGGTATCCAGAATGGCAAAAACCCTCACCAATTCATCCGATTTCTTCCATAAATCCTTATCACCCAGTGCGCTCACCAATTTTTCGAATTGGGTTTCATCCAATCCGTTCTCAAGAGCCAGAGTACGCCAGCTTTCGGCGGATAATTTATCTCGTTTGTCAATTAATTGAAAAACAGGCTGGCGTTTTTGAGCTTCAATCCCAATTTCAGCAATAACCAGCTCCATTAAATGACGGCTGTTGACCATCACCTGAACCTGATTTGGCTTCAAACCAACGGTTTTGAAAAATGTGGTACAAATTGCCAGCAATTCCGCATCACTTTCGGCTGAATCCGCTCCCAATAAATCGATATTCCACTGGAAAAATTCTCGCGTTCTCCCTTTTTGCGGCCGTTCATAGCGCCAGAAAGGGCCAAATGACCACCATCTTTGTGGGAAAGTCAACTGCTTCTGCCTTTGGGCAATCATTCTGGCAAGTGAGGGTGTCAGTTCCGGCCGTAATGTAACGGCATCCCCACCGCGATCTTCAAACACAAATGCCTGTTCCCGCACCAATTCTTCGCCGGATTTCGCTGCATAGAGATCAATTCTCTCTAAAAATGGTGCATCAAATTCCAAATAGCCAAAGAGCGCTGATACTTCCCGGATTTTCTGGTACATCCAACTGCGAATGAACATATCCTCTGGATAAAAATCCCGTGTTCCTTTTACTGGCGCTATGATTGAACTCATAATCCATCCTCACGAAAAAATTTTATCAAAACCATTTTTTGATTTTTTTGGACATCTGCTGCTTTTCAAAAGTACGAAAATAATAACATAAACCATACTCTTCAACCATTTAATTTGGAAATTACTGAAACCATAATTCTTACGCGTATCTTATAAACCAAAATCCTCAAACCACCTGATCATTTTCTAAACCAGGAATTCCGATTAATTTCAAACTGCAAATTAAATAATTTTACGCAACAGCCACATTCTACAAGCTCCGCTTGACAGTTAGCGAAGGTGCTTAAACAATTAAATCGGTTCTATTAATGAAAATTTTCACAAATTGAGTCCGTTTATTTACCAATATCGAGTAAAATATTAAGTATTACTTATCATTATCCATAAAAGGGCTGAATGAATATAACTGAATTAATCGCTATTGTTGATGGGAAAGCGCTAATTTCAAATTTTGATGCAAATGTTGAAATTTTAGGCGGCTGTGGTGCGGATTTAATGAGCGATGTACTGGCATCCATTGAACCAGGTGCCGTGCTATTAACTGGGCTTTGTAATCCGCAAGTCATTCGCACTGCGCTAATGGCAGATGTGGCAGCTGTGGTCCTCGTCCGCGGAAAAACGCCGCCCGACGCAACCATTGACCTGGCACAAAAAGAAGGAATTCCGCTCATAACCGCACCATCCGGCATGTTTGAACTCTGTGGACGGTTGCATTTGGCCGGTTTACCGAGTTTGGAAAAAGAGGTAGGCGACCACCAGGAGTGTGGATGCGAATAGTCTTCTCTACAAATAAAAGAAAATGAATACAACCTCCCCCCAAAAAACCCATATAATGACCGACCAGGAAGCAGAAAACATCTCCCGGGTAGAAGAACTTGCTTATGAAATTCGAATAAATGAGGTCATGAGTGATTCACCGGTTGCACTGACACCTGACATGCATATGGGTGAAGTGCTTGAGATCTTCCGTAAAAAACGCATTTCCGGCGCACCCGTTATTACATCCACGGGCAATCTGGTCGGCATTCTCAGCATGGAAGATCTGATCCGCTGCCTGATTGATTCGGACTTAAAAGCCAGCATCAATAAGTATATGACCACGAAACTGATTACGGTTTTTAATACTGACCCACTTGTGGAAGCGTTGAAAAAGTTCGTGGCCACAAATTACGGACGATTACTGGTGGTTGATAAAGAACAGAAGCTGGCGGGCATCATCACCAAGGGAGATATCAATCGCGGCTTGTTAACTGCTCTGGAACATGATTACCAGACGGAAGAGGTAAAAAAGTACCGTGCCAGCCATCTATTTGATGATATTGAATCAGATCGGACGAGCCTGATACTGCGCTACAAGATCAAACAGGGCGATTTTACACACGGCGGCCAGGCTTCCAGCAATATTAAAAGGGCTTTAATCCGGTTGGGTGCTTCCAAACAAATAGCCCGCCGTTGCGGAATCGCAGTTTATGAAGCCGAGATGAACCTGATCATTCACACCTCCGAAGGGGGCGTTATGCGGGTAGAAATTGAATCAGACCAGATCACAATTGATGCTTATGATTACGGTCCAGGAATTCCGGATATTCAATTGGCCTTAAAAGCTGGATATTCAACCGCCAATGAATCGGTGCGAGAAATGGGATTCGGTGCGGGCATGGGGTTGGTTAACATTTCCCGCTGCGTCGACCAAATGAAACTCGATTCGGTCTATGGCAAAGGAACGAGACTAAAAATGCGCTTATTCCTGGATAACGACCATCCCAATACAAGCTTGGAAATTGGATCAGAGGAGCGAAATTAATGAACAATCTGGCACAAATTATTCGAGAATTAGATTTGACTCTGCTTACTGAAGAAAAGGATTTTGCTGGCATTGAAGTATCGTCCGGCTACACTTCAGATCTCTTGAGTTGTGTTATCGCGGGCGCACCCAACCAGGGCATCTGGGTTACCATTCAGGCTCACCTTAATATTATTGCGGTTGCTGCTCTAATTGAGTTATCCGCGGTGATTGTCACCGAAGGTGGTGTGCCGGATGCTGCCACCATTAAAAAAGCAAATGAGGAAGGAATCTCCCTTTTTAGCTCAAAAATGTCCTCGTTTTGGGTGGTGGGCAAATTGTGGGAGTCGGGCATTACTGCCGAATAGCAGCATTGCGTCCCATGAAGTCATATAGAGCAGATTTACACGTGCACACCGTTTTATCGCCCTGTGCGGAAATTGAAATGATTCCACCGCTCATCGTTGACCGTGCACTGGCAAGTGGAATCTCGCTCATTGCAATCACTGACCACAACGCTTCAGCCAATATTAAAGCAGTTCAAAAAGCCGCCGAGGGAACTGATCTGGTTGTCTTGCCTGGAATGGAGATTCAGACCAAAGAAGATGTGCATGTCCTCTGTCTGTTTGATTCTTTAATCCAAATTGATCATTTCCAGGAAATCGTAGATAACAACCTGCCAACAATGAAAAATAAAGCCAGTTTTTTTGGTCATCAACTAATCGTGGACGAAAGCGGTTCTTATCTTGGGACAGAAGAACGTCTCCTCATCACCTCTACCTTTTTGTCCATTGATACGGTTTGGGCGGAAGTGGAATTGTTAGGCGGCTTGATGATCCCGGCTCACATTAATCGTAAGGTCAATGGCTTAATTGAGATTTTAGGATTTGTTCCACAGGAGATACCGATTGCTGCGCTGGAAATCTCACGTCACATTACCCCACAGGAAGCCTATCGGATTTATCCACATATTAAAAATTATCCTTTAATCCAGAGTGGTGATGTCCATCGTTTGAACGAATTTTTGGGATCCACAGTCTTAGAAATTCAATCGGCAACCATTTCAGAAATACGCTTGGCCCTGGCGCATAAAGATGGGCGCGAGTTTCGAATAGATCCTATCACCCCCTAGTTTTACAAAAAATTCCGACTGGACGAACTTCCATGTTTAATGTATATTTGGTAGTTCGTGAAATTTTTTACAATCGATCATTACTCCTATATATTTTATGACTTTTGGCAATTATAGTTTACCCCCCGCAAGGGTACACTTAATACGAACAAATCTTACCAAATCAATCCTAATTTTTCATGGAGCCCATTAATGGCGAAGTATCTCAAAAATATACCGGCAAACGACCCCCTTATGATCCCTGAACAAAAAGCAATAATCGATCAGGTGATAGCAGAGAATTGCAAAAAACCCGGCGCAACCATGGTTGTTTTGAGCGAATTACAAAATAAAATTGGTTTTATTTCCGAGGCATTACAAGCCTATATTGCGGATGAGCTGGAAGTGCCGGTTTCATCTGTACACGGAGTAGTCACTTTTTATTCCTTCTTCACCACCATCCCTCGCGGAAAACACACCATCAAATTCTGCATGGGAACTGCCTGCTACGTAGGTGGTGTTCCTCAACTAATGGAAAAAGCGAAACAGGTATTGGGCATTGATATTGGTGAAACCACGCCAGATGGCAACATAACCCTGGAAATTTGCCGCTGTGTTGGAGCATGCAGCCAGGCTCCGGTCATTGTAGTCGATGAAGAGGTGATGGGACGTGTCAAACCCAGTAAAGTGCCTCAGATGATTAAAAAAGTTCAGGATTAAACAGAGAAAATTGTGAAAGAACTCTCTCTCCACATTCTCGATATTGCAGAAAACAGTGTCGCTGCAGGAGCCTCAATGGTGACCATTGCAGTCCTGGAGGATATTGCCAACGACCGAATGCGCATCTGTGTTTCGGATAATGGCAGAGGAATTGCGCCCGAAATGATTGCCCGTGTATTGGATCCATTTACCACTTCGCGCACGACCAGGAAAGTTGGACTTGGAATCCCTCTGCTTAAGGCTGCGGCTGAAATGTGCGACGGATTCTTAAGTCTGGATTCTGAGCCCGGCAAAGGTACCAGTCTGACTGTTGAATTTAAACATAATCATATTGACCGTATGCCAATGGGTGATCTTACCGGCACGATTCTGCAACTTGTGATCAGCTATCCCGAAATTAACTGGGTGTTCATTTACTCAGTGAATGAAAACGAATTTATTTTTGACGATCAGTTACTAAAAAAAGAACTTGATGGAATCTCGTTAACAGAACCAGTAGTTCTTTCATTTATCCGTCAGGAAATTGAAAGCGGTTATCTGGAAATTCAACCAGCAGTGGAATTTTAATAAATATTAAGAAAGAGGAAACAAATGCCTACCATTAATAGTTTGGAAGATTTAAAAAGAGTACGTGAAGAAGCTTTAAGAAAAAGGGACATGATGAGTGCCTCAGGTCAAAAACGGATAATTGTCGGCATGGGTACCTGCGGAATTGCTGCCGGAGCTCGCGAAACCATGAAAGCCATTCTGGAAAAAATTGAACGGGAAGGCTTATCCGGAATATCCGTTACGCAGACCGGGTGCATCGGTTTATGTGAAATGGAACCAATCGTACAGGTTCAGATTGGTGATTCAGAAAAAGTAACATATGGAAAAGTAAACTCGGAAATCGCTTCACAAATTGTTGAGAAACATGTTTTGGGCGGAAACGTTTTCAAAGAATATGTAATTAATTTATAAGTATTAAGAACCTAATATTGGAAGCAGGTTACCAAGTATGAAATATTTTCGTTCCCATGTTCTTGTCTGTGTCGACCCGGAATGTCTCGCAAAGGGTGCACATCAGATATTAGATTCTCTCAATGATGAACTGGTCGCAACCGGGTTGATTGATGAGATCCAGGTTCTGGAGACTTCTCGCATCGGTGAATGTGCATCCGGACCTGAAATAATGGTTTACCCTGAAGGCGTGCATTATGTCGGTCTTACGCCGGACGATGTTCCCTATCTGGTGGATGAGCATTTCTTAAAAGGCCGCATCGCCACGAAATTTCAGGCTACGACAAAAAAAGTCACAGACGAAGAGCTATCAGCGCCAACATCCAAAGAAGTACGGATTGTATTAAGAAATTGTGGCATCATTGACCCGGAAAATATCGAGGACTATATCGCCCAGGATGGTTATATGGCACTTGCAAAGGTCTTGAGCGAAATGAGCTCGGATGATGTACTGGCCGAGATGAAAAAATCCGGACTGCGCGGCCGCGGCGGAGCGGGATTTCCTACTTATTTGAAATGGCAATTCACCCACGATTCAAAATCTGATCTGCGCTATATCGTTTGTAACGCAGATGAGGGTGATCCGGGCGCTTTTATGAACCGCCGTGTTCTTGAATCTGATCCACATTCTGTCATTGAGGGAATGGCCATTTCTGCCTATACCATTGGAGCCCGTTATGGTTATATCTACTGCCGGGCTGAATACCCGATTGCCGTGCAGACGCTCAACCTGGCGATCATACAAGCAAAAGCGATGGGGCTGCTCGGTGAGAATATCATGGGCTCCGATTTTTCTTTCGATCTGGAAGTAAGAATGGGCGCCGGTGCATTCGTTTGCGGGGAAGAAACCGCCTTGATGAACTCAATTGAAGGCAAAAGAGGCGAACCCCGGCCGCGTCCACCCTTCCCGGCAGTAAAAGGGCTCTGGGGAAAACCTACCAACATTAACAATGTCGAAACCTATGCCAATGTTCCCCAAATAATTCTGAATGGGGCGGAATGGTTTGCCAGTTTTGGCACCGAAAAGAGCAAGGGCACCAAAACGTTTGCACTTGCCGGTGATATCAATCATACCGGATTGATCGAAGTCCCGCTTGGAATCAGCTTGCAAGAAATTATTTATGATGTCGGAATGGGCATAAAGGACAATAAAGGGTTTAAGGCTGTGCAAACCGGTGGTCCGATGGGCGGCTGTTTGCCTGTCAAAGATCTCAATTTATCTGTGGATTATGAATCACTGATAGCTGCAGGTTCGATGATGGGTTCCGGCGGAATGATTGTCATGGATGAAGATACCTGCATGGTGGATATTGCCCGCTATTTCATGGATTTCACCCAGGATGAGAGCTGTGGAAAATGCACTCCCTGCCGTGTAGGCACCAGGCGAATCCTGGATGTTTTGGAACGCATTTGCGATGGTAAGGGGCAGGAAGGCGATATTGAATTACTGGAAGAGTTGTGTGTCCAGGTCAAATCTAATTCACTTTGTGGTCTTGGCCAGGGAGCACCAAACCCTGTAGAAAGCACATTACGCCATTTTCGTTCAGAATATGAAGCCCACATTTATGATAAGAAATGCCCGGCTAAAGTTTGCAAGGCATTAATTCGCTATGAAATTCATGAAGAAGCCTGCACCGGTTGTACTGTCTGTGCCCGAAACTGTCCGGTTGACGCAATCAGCGGCGAACGACGGTCTCCACATTTTATCAACCCGGATGTTTGTGTCCGCTGTGGTATTTGTATGCAGGTGTGTAATTTTAATGCGATCGAGGTGGTTTAGTAACCAGGGGACATCGTTCGTGAATACGACTTTTCCCGGATGTGAAAATAATATTTTAGAAGGAGCTGCGCATGACGATTGAAGGAGTTTTTAATATTGAAATACAAGAGGCGGTTGATAAGGCAATTTTACTGCATGGAGAATCGCGCAGTGAATTAATTCCGATATTGAATGATGTCAATCGTGCGCTGGGCTATTTGCCGGCTGAAGCCCTGGAAGAAATCAGCCACCGCCTTAAGTCTCCCCGATCTTCACTTTTCTCGGTGGCAAGCTTTTATCATATGTTATCTACAAAACCGCGTGGAAAACATGTAATTCAATTTTGTGAAAGTGCACCATGCCATGTGGCCGGCGGTCGGGAAGTTTGGCAGACATTAAGAAACCTTGTCAGCCTGGAAGATGGTGAAACCTCAACTGATGGAAAATGGTCCTTGATCACCACCAGTTGCCTGGGTCTATGCGGCGTCGGCCCCGTCATTGTCATTGACGAGGATGCCTATGGCAATGTGAAACCTGATCAAATCGCCGATATTTTAGCGAAATACACTGATTGAGGAGAATTTCAATGAAAACGATACGATCAATGGTTTTAGTGTCTAGCGATCCCGTAAGCATGGAGCGTGGTGGTCAATCAGTCTTTGACAATCTGCAAGCTGAAATTCAAAAATTCGGCATTCAGGATGAAATTTCAATCACTCAAGTTGGAGATGTTGGTCGTCACGATGCCTTGCCCGTGGTGATTGTCTATCCAGAAGCGGTCATTTATGGTCCGGTTCTTCCCGAAAATGTAGCCTTCCTGGTGGAAGAACATTTGTATAAAGGACGGGTTGCCAGTGACTTTCAAGCTTCACAAAAAGAACTGACCGGTAAAATTGCCTGGCTCAATGCCCGTAAAGGTACCATGCCAGCTGAACAACGCATTGTTCTGGAAAGAGCAGGCATCATCGATCCCACCAATATCGAAGATTACATACTGCATGAAGGTTACCAGGCAATTGGTAAAGTCCTGGCAGAGATGACACCCAAAGATGTGATGGATGAGCTGAAAAATTCCGGTCTGCGCGGTCGTGGTGGTGCAGGTTTTCCCACCGGCCTAAAATGGACATTCGTCGCCGGTGCCAAAGGAGATAAGAAATATGTCATATGCAATGCGGATGAATCCGAACCTGGAACTTTCAAAGACCGTTTGATCCTGGAAGGTGACCCACACAGTATTATCGAAGCTATGATGATCGCCGCATATGCGGTTGGTTCTGATGAGGGTTATCTCTACATTCGCGGAGAATACGCGCTGGCTCAGGAAAGAGTAAAAATCGCCATCTCACAGGCGCGTGAAATGGGACTGCTCGGTAAAAACATCTTCGGAAGTGATTTTAGCTTTGATTTACACATTCACAGCGGTGCGGGTGCTTATATTTGTGGGGAAGAGACAGCTTTGCTGGAGTCAATTGAAGGCCGTCGCGGGGAACCACGCGCAAGACCGCCCTACCCTACTACATCCGGTTTATGGGGTAAGCCAACCCTTGTCAACAACGTTGAGACACTTGCAAATGTGCCTGCAATAATCCGCAATGGAGCTGAATGGTATAAAAGTTTTGGAACCCCATCCAGCCCGGGCACAAAAGTTTACACAATCCTAGGCAATGTGAATGTGACTGGCTTGATCGAAGTTCCAATGGGAATCACATTACGCGAAGTCTTATCAATTTATGCCAAAGGTATGAAAAATGATGCCACGTTCAAAATGGCCCAAACCGGCGGTTCCAGTGGATCCATTATTCCAGCCAGTCTACAAGATACCCCCATGGACTTCGATTCGTTCCAAAAAGCAGGTGTGGCCCTCGGTTCTGGTGCATTGTTGATATGTGATGATAACAACTGTGTCGTTGATCTGGCCAAGGTTCTCCAAAACTTCTTCCGTAAAGAAAGCTGTAGTAAGTGCAATCCCTGCCGCATCGGCAACGAACGCGCTTTTTCAATTTTAGAGAACATCTCACAAGGTACCGGCACCATGCAAGATTTAGATGACTTGATGCTTATTAGCAAAAATCTGAATGAACTTTCAAACTGTGGTTTAGGACAAACAGCCGGAACACCTGTTCATGATATTTTGACCCACTTCCGAGCCGAAGTGGAAGCTCACATAAAATTAAAAGTATGTCCCACTGGCGTTTGCCAAATGAGTGGCATCCGAATATAAACCTGAAATTATAGAATTGGATTAAGGAGAAAATCGATATGTATCATCTAATCATCGATGACAAGGAAATCGAAGTACCGGAAGGGACAACCCTTTTGAACGCAGCCCGCATAGCCGGAATTGAAATTCCAACATTGTGTGACCATCCTGCGTTAGAACCCTATGGTGGCTGCCGGCTTTGCCTGGTAGATATTGAAGGTGCCCGAACATTACAACCTGCCTGCACTTTGCCGGCCAGTAATAATATGGTTGTGCATACTCAAACCAAAAAGGTTAAAGATGCGCGTAAATTCGTGTTATCAATGCTCTTCAGTGAACGCAACCATTTTTGCCCATATTGCCAGGTAAGCGGCGGAGACTGTGAATTGCAAAATTCCGCCTATGCGGAGGATATGACTCACTGGCCATTACAACCAAATTGGCATCCGTTTGAAGTAGACGCCTCACATCCTTATTTTGTCCTTGATCACAACCGCTGTATTTTGTGCCGGCGCTGCGTGCGTGCCTGCGCTGAGCTGGTTGGTAATTACACGCTGGGTATGGAGGAGCGCGGTTCCAAGACAATACTGGTTGCAGATTTGGGTGTTCCGCTCGGAAGCAGCTCGTGCATCTCTTGCGGAGTCTGCGTCCAAATTTGCCCGACTGGCGCATTGATAGATCGCTGGAGTGCGTATCGCGGCCATGAAACGGATATCCAAAAAACCGACACCATCTGCATAGGCTGTTCACTCGGTTGTGGAATCGATGTACTCACCCGCAATAACAGCCTCGTTCGTATCGAAGGTGATTGGGATGCAGATATTAATGGCGGTGTCCTTTGTGAAGTCGGCCGCTTTTTACCCATGGCGGATAAACGCCAAAAAATCGTCACACCACTGATCCGAAAAGATGGCAGTTTGAAAGCGGCTACCTGGGATGAAGCCATGTCAGTAGTCTATCGCAAACTACAGCCCATGATCGGTCACAACGAGGATGGCGTTGCTGCCATCGCCTCCACCCGTCTGCCTGTCGAAACCCTCGATTTATTCAAGCAAATATTCTCAGATAAATTTGGCAGCAAAATGGTGACCTCAACAGAGGAGGGC
Source organism: Anaerolineales bacterium (assembly GCA_038329785.1). Lineage (GTDB taxonomy): Bacteria > Chloroflexota > Anaerolineae > Anaerolineales > Anaerolineaceae > UBA6170. The sequence goes on from JBBQNI010000006.1 coordinate 12,039, forward strand.
TATTATACAGCCGGCCTCGATAGATCAGGTAACAAGCTGACACATCAGGAGGGTCTTAAAGCAATTGGAAAATCCGATCTGATTCTGACCATTGGGGTTGACTTGACCAACGACCATCAAGTGGCAGGTTTCTTTGTTAAACGGTCAATCGAAAAGGGGACTAAAGTAATCCCTGTCTACACAGAAAAAACCGGGATGGATGCACTAACCCCGTACGCCACCTTGATTCGCGAAGGCAGTGAATTCAATTTTGTCCAGGCACTTAGTGCAAAATTGAATGGCGAAGCGTATGAAGAAAAATTAATCAAGAGTGGTGTTCCGGCTTCCAAATTGGATAAAATTGCAGACATGCTAAAACAGGCTGAAAACGCGATGATTATTTACGGAAGTGAATTTTCTGCCAAAAATAAAGCGGAAGTTGTGCAGGCTATTGTACAACTGGCGAAAAATTACCATGTCAACTATGTTAATTTTAAAGGCAAGGCCAACTCATTTGCAGCCTCAGAGTTGGGACTGGAAAACATTTTTGCGGTCAATAACCATCAGGTTGCATATCTGGCCCTGGGCGATGAGGAACCAAGTCAATTACTCATCCAACGCGTTGAGGATGTTCCCTTCCTGGTTGTCCAAGCCAGTTATCATTCAGCGATCACCGCCAAGGCAGATGTTGTTCTGCCGGTTACAAACTGGTTGGAGCAGGATGGCCATTATATATCGGCTGATGGAATTGTTCAAAAAGCGGTGCATGCATTGCAACCTTCCGTTGATGTCCGTTCTAATCAAGCAGTCCTGGAAAATCTGGCTGCAGGCCTTCAGCTGGAAATAAACCAGGAATGGTTACAATCCATTTTGCAATCAACAACGGCTATTGAAGTTCAACCGGCATGATAATGGTAGAAAAGAGGAAATAATCGATGAGTAAACCAAAAGTAGCAACAGATTGGATGGCCGGCTGCGCCGGCTGTCATATGTCCTTACTGGATATGGATGAGCGCATTTTGCAGGTGCTTGATCTTGTCAATTTACGTTCTTCGCCAATCACTGACTTGAAAGAGGCAGACGAAGACGGTGTTGCAGTAGGAATCCTCGAAGGAGGCATCAACAACACTTCCAATGAACATCAGGCAAAATTAATGCGTTCGCGCTGTAAATATCTGGTAGCCCTGGGCGATTGTGCCGTGTTCGGAGGCGTTCCTGCCATGCGCAACTTTTTTACATTGGAAGAGACTTTACGCCGTGCTTATGTTGAAACCGAAAGCACGGATAGCGAAGGCTTTATCCCTACCGATCCCGAATTGGCTGTACCCACCCGCGTAAGGGCCGTTCAGGAAGTCGTTCCTGTTGACCTTCACGTTCCTGGCTGCCCACCAGATGCCGATGTCATTTTTTATGTATTGGCTGAGCTTGCTCAAGGTCGCATCCCGGAATTAAAGGGCGACAAACTTCATTGGCATTAGGAGGAATTAATGGTTGCACAAAAAATAACAATTGAACCGGTAACCCGGATTGAAGGACACGCGAAGATCACAATTCACACCAAAGAGAATGGATTGGTTGACCATGCCTACCTGCATGTCAATGAATTCCGTGGCTTTGAAAAGTTTTGCGAAGGCAGAATGGTTTTTGAAATGCCTTTGATTACCCCACGAATTTGCGGTATCTGCCCGGTCAGCCATCATCTGGCAGCCGCAAAAGCCGGCGATGCGGTCCTGGGAGCACCTCCTCCCCGCCCGGCCTCACTCCTGAGGGAATTGATGCACATGGGGCAAATTATCCAATCACATGGCATGCATTTCTTTGAATTGGCTGGACCTGATTTACTGTTGGGTTTTGATGCCGACCCAGAAATACGCAATGTAGTCGGACTGGTACAAGCCGCACCAGAAATTGCGCTAAAAGCAGTGGCTTTACGCAAGTATGGGCAAGAGATTATCCGCTTGCTCGGTGGCCGGCGCATTCACCCGATATTTGCCGTTCCTGGAGGTGTGAATAAGGTCCTTACAATCACAGAACGTGATGAAATTCTTGCAGGTCTGGATGAAACCATTGCAACAACTCAGCTTGGCATCCAGATTATTCGTGATTGGGCTGAGAAAAATATGGAAGACGTCCAAAAATTTGCTGTCTTTCCCACCGGCTACCTGGGTTTGATTACACCGGAAAATGGTCTGGAACTATATGACGGCAAAATTCGCCTGGTTGACCAGACGGGCGTCCAGCTCGAACGTTTCGATGGTTCCGATTACCTGGACAATATCTCCGAACACGTTGAAAACTGGTCTTATTTAAAATTCCCATATTACAAAAAAATGGGTTGGCCGGCAGGTGTTTATCGGGTGGGGCCATTAGGCCGTCTTAACATTGCCGATAAGATTGATACACCCCTGGCGCAGGAAGAATTTGTTCACTATCGCAAAATCAATGATGGTCGGCCGATCGAAAATACTCTCTATTATCACTATGCCCGCCTAATCGAAACATTATTCGCTGCTGAACGCGTGCAAGTGCTTCTGGATGATGAGGATATCCTTTCGAATGACATCCTCAATACCCAACACAATTTCCAGGGTGTCGGTGTAGGTGTCATCGAAGCCCCGCGCGGCACACTGATCCACCATTATCAGGCGAATGCCAACGGGCAGCTGGAGAAAGTCAATCTCATCGTTTCCACCGGACACAACAATTATGCCATGAGCAAAGCAGTAGATATGGTAGCAAAAACATATATCACCGGGCCGAATGTAAGTGAAGGCATTTTAAACAGGATTGAAGCGGCTGTCCGTGCACACGACCCCTGCCTCTCATGTTCTACCCATGCAGTCGGTCAAATGCCAATTATGATTGATATTGTAAATCCAGAAGGAAAAACTATTCAAACACTCCGCCGGGATTAACGGATGTGTGCTGAAAGAAAAGATTCTGCCAGTCGGTTGAGCCTGACGGCGGCTGACTGGCAGAATCTACCTCGCACTTTGATCGTTGGCTACGGCAACCCAGATCGCGAAGATGATGGGGTCGCCTGGCATGTTTTGCAAACAATCGCTCAAAAGTTTGGAGTTCCAATATCTGACGATACCGATGTCGGTATTTTCCCGGAAGGTAACCAACTCGATTTTTGGTTTAATTTGCAGTTGATGCCCGAAATGGCTCCAGATATGGTGGCTTATGAGCGCATCTGTTTCATTGATGCACATACAGGCGCAATTCCTGATAAAATCAGGATCGAACATATTCAGTCAAAATTCCAAAATTCGCCTTTAACCCACCATCTTACGCCGGAAACAATTGTCTCAATCCTTGAGCATTTGTATCAGCACACCCCCGAGGCATTATTAGTATCCATCCGTGGCTATCAATTCCGTTTTGAGCATGCTCTTTCGGTAGAAACATACCGCTTAAGCCAGAAAGCCGCGGACAGAGTCCTTTCCTGGATATTAACCGGTCAGATAGAAGAATAATCTTCTACAACCTTTCTCATGTGACTATTAGCAAGCCGATCGAGGAGGTTTACCACTTATTAACTTACCTCTTGAATGATAAAAAAGAGTATGTATTCAGCACTGTTTATTCTTAAGAATACTCCAGGTGAATGTACTCCTCATGAACGAAAAAGCCGAAATTAAGCCTACATTACAAAGTATTCCCTGGTTAATGGATTTATCTCCGTTACAGTTTGATACTTTGCGTCAGATATCTGGTACTCGCTATCTCGAGGTCGGTGAAGTTCTATTTCGAGAAGGCGATGATGATAATCTCATTTATATTCTCTCCGAAGGCAAACTGACTATCGAGATAACCGTGCCATATCATGGTCAAATTTGTATCTACAATGCCGAGCCTCTGGATGTCGTTGGCTGGGATAGTATGACACCTATAGCCAGACAACGGATAACATCCGCACGGGCGATTCAAAATTCAGCGGTTATTTTCATTAATGCCACTGAGTTGACAGAGTTGTGCGATTGTGACCCTGCTCTTGGATTAATCCTGATGCGCCGCATCTCGAATGTGATCACCAGTCGGATGCTATCCATGCGGATTAAATTATTGGATTTATTGATCCAAAAATAAGGTATGATGTCGGAATCCATAATTGCCTGATTTACTGCAAGCATTCGCAATAGACCAGCGATTTTTGACCTTTTTGGTATTATAATTACCCAATGCACGAGCTTGCGGTAACAGAGAGTATATTGAGCATTGCCAAAAAGCATGCAACCAATGCAAATGCAAGTAAAGTGACAGATGTAAACATTGTAATTGGCAAATTCTCAAGCATTGTTGATGATAGCGTTCAGTTTTACTGGGACATCATCTCTCAAGATACGATTTGTGAAAATTCAACATTGCACTTTGAGCGTATTCCAGCCCGCATTAGCTGCCTGGATTGCTCAACGGAATATAAAGTCGATGCTGAAATGATGCCATGCCCAAATTGCCAATCGGTCCGCGTAAAAATTATCAGCGGTGAGGAATTTTGGCTGGATAGCATTGAAATCGAAAGGTAAATAAAAAATGAGCCAACAAAAAGTACAAATTGTTGAAAAAATCATGGATGCCAATGACCAGATCGCGGCACAGAATCAGCACAATCTGGATAGCCACCATATTTTCGCAATAAACATTATGGCTTCTCCCGGTGCTGGGAAAACCAGCGTAATTTTGAAAACGATACAAATGTTGAAGGACCAGATGAGAATCGCGGTAATTGAAGGCGACACAGCCGCGGTTACTATCGACGCCGATAAAGTCTCTGCATTGGGTGCACCTGCAGTTCAGATCAACACGGGCGGTCAATGTCATCTGGATGCAACCATGATGGATCGGGCGCTCTCTTCTCTTGACTTAAATCAAATTGATTTGCTTATCATTGAAAATGTCGGCAATCTCATTTGCCCGGCATCCTTCAAAATCGGGACCCACGCCAACATCGTCATCGCCAGTATACCTGAAGGGGATGACAAGCCATATAAGTACCCCAACATTTATCGCGGCATTGATACACTGATCTTAAATAAAACCGATCTATTACCATACATCGATTTTCGTAAAGATTATTTCCAGCAAGGGATTGAACTGCTTAACCCCGGCCTGGAAATTTTCGAACTTTCCTGCAAAACCGAAGATGGATTTCCCGCCTGGATAGAATGGTTGAAAGCCAAAGTCACCACCCAGAAGAATTTGTAAGCAGGCAAATGAATTCAGCGCTGTCGATCAAGGTTAAGGGAATCGTCCAGGGGGTTGGTTTCCGTCCTTTTGTTTACCACCTGGCTCGAGAAAACCACCTGACGGGTTGGGTATTAAATAGTTCCAGTGGTGTGGAAATTGAAGTAACAGGATCCCAAATGGAATTGGATACTTTTGCCTCGCAGTTATCCCAAAATCCACCTCCCCTGGCAAAAATTGAATCCATTCAGATCAAGCAGATTGAACCTGAAATGATTTACACTACTTTTGAAATCCGTGAAAGTATTTCAGAAGACGACGAATTTATGCCAATATCCCCCGATATTTGCACATGTGAGCAATGCCTGGCAGAGATGAACGATCCGAATGATCGGCGTTATCGATATCCCTTTATTAATTGCACCAATTGCGGTCCGCGCTTTTCTATCATTGAGAATATTCCATACGATCGGCCTAAAACCACAATGGCCTCCTTCACCATGTGTCCGGATTGCCTGGCTGAATACATGGATCCATCCAACCGCAGATTTCATGCCCAGCCGATCGCGTGTCCCCAATGCGGCCCTCACATTGCCCTTGAACAAAGCGGCCATGTTTTGGCAGAAAAAGAACAAGCTCTACAATTAGCCCGAAACGCATTACGTGAGGGGAAAATTATTGCATTAAAAGGGTTGGGTGGTTATCAAATTGTTTGTGATGCCGGCAATGCCAATGCCGTCAATCGAATTCGCAATCGTAAAAAACGCAGTGATAAACCCTTCGCATTGATGGCAAATGAACTGGTCCAAATCGAAAAATTTGCAGACATTACCCCGCAAGAACGCCAACTTTTACAAAGCAGCCAGCATCCCATCGTCCTCCTGCAGAAGAAAGCCGATATCGATTTAGCTGAGTCGATCGCACCTGGCCAGTCTACATTGGGGTTCATGCTTTCATACACACCACTTCATCACCTCTTGCTGGAACCTGAAGATGGTTTCCCGGATATTTTCGTGATGACTAGTGGAAATATGAGCGAAGAACCTATCGCATACAAAGATGCCGATGCCAGGGACAGGCTGGAATCGATAGCAGATTTCTTTCTGGTTCACAATCGCCCAATTCATATGCGTGTGGATGATTCGGTCACACGCATCATTAATTCCCGCCCGTTCATTTTGCGCCGGGCGCGCGGGTATGCCCCCGATTTTCTGGGATTTCCCTTCGCAAGCCAATCGATCTTCGCTGCTGGTGCTGAATTGAAGAATAGCTTCTGTTTGACCAGAGAAAATCAGGCTTACCTGAGCCACCACATAGGCGATCTTGAAAACTTCGAAACCCTTCAATCCTTTGAAGAAGGGGTCAGACATTACGAAAAACTCTTCCGCATAAATCCTCAAATCCTGGTCTGTGATCTGCACCCAGACTACCTGGCCACCCGCTATGCGATTACCCGAGCAGAAAATGAAAAAAAACCACTGTATTTTATCCAACATCACCACGCACATTTAGCAGCCTGCCTGGCGGAAAACAAACGCTATAGCAATGAACCTGTGATTGGTTTATGTTTTGATGGAACCGGCTATGGGAGCGACCAGGCTATTTGGGGCGGAGAGGTGTTAATTGGAGCCTACCAACAATTTGTACGTCGTTTCCACCTGAAATATGTTCCACTCGCCGGCGGAGATATTTCTGTACGCAGCCCGGCGCGAATGGCGCTTGCCCACCTTTGGTCTGCTGGGCTGGATTGGCAGCCAGAATTTGCTTGTACCCAAGCATTGTGTATGGAAGAAAGAACCGCCCTGCGTATACAACTGGAGAAGCAAATTAACTCCCCATTTACATCAAGCATGGGCAGATTATTTGATGCCGCATCTGCCTTCATTGGTGTTCGCCAACAGGTTAATTATGAAGGGCAGGCTGCCATCGAAATGGAGACGATCGTTGCTCAAGATGAAAATGGTTTTTATTCTTTTGATATTGATCAAACAGATTTGGACCCCGCCCCATTTTGGAAAGGCTTAATTCACGACTACCTTTCAGGTACGTCCCAAGCGGTAATGGCAGCCCGTTTTCATAACAGTATCGCCCAACTTGCCTTACAAACATGTTGTTTGGTACGAGAAGAAGAAAGTATTGATACTGTTGCGCTTTCTGGCGGGGTATGGCAGAACAAGGTATTATTAACAAACACGATTGACTTGTTACAGGCAGCGGACTTCAACGTGTTGTGGCATACGTGTGTACCAACCAATGACGGTGGCATAGCTTATGGACAGGCATGTATCGCTGCGAATTTACATAGCCTTACAAGCAGATAAAAGAGGAAAACATGTGTTTAGGTATCCCTGGAAAAATTGTTGAAATTAACCAAACAATCGGCGTCAAAATGGCGAAAATCGATTTTGGCGGAGTAATCCGTGAAGCCTGTATAGAAGCCATCCCAGACGCAAAAATAGGGGATTACACAATCATTCATGCCGGTTTCGCAATAAATGTCCTTAGCGAAGAAGAAGCGCTTGATACGCTTTCTTTACTGCAGGAAATTTCGGATTTTAATAGCGAGTTGAATGTAGATGACTCTGAACTTTGATTTCTCGCGCTCTTTTCGTAATCCCCAATTGGTTCAGGGGGTCGTGACAGAAATTAAAAAAAGCATCACTCAACCCTGGATGATGATGGAAATCTGCGGTGGCCAGACCCATGCCATCATGCAATATGGTCTCGACCAAATTTTGCCACCTGAAGTGGAATTGGTTCATGGCCCCGGCTGTCCGGTTTGTGTCACTCCACTGGATCAAATTGACCGCGCACATGCAATCGCGCAATTGCCCAATGTCATTTTTTGTTCTTTTGGCGACATGTTGCGTGTGCCTGGCTCAAATACGGACCTTTTTAAATTACGAGCGGAAGGTGCCCAGGTACGAATTGTTTATTCTCCACTTGATGCGGTTAAAATTGCGCAGGAAAACCCGGATAAGCAAATTGTGTTTTTCGCGATTGGTTTTGAGACAACCGTGCCAGTCAACGCCGCCAGTGTATTGCAGGCCAGGGCTTTGGAATTAAAAAATTATTCCATCCTGGTTTCTCAGGTTACTGTGCCCCCAGCCATGCATGCCATCCTGAGCTCCCCGGCCAACCGCGTTCAGGCATTTTTAGCGGCAGGTCATGTTTGTGCGGTGATGGGTTACTGGCAATATCATAGCATTGCTGAGCGTTATCAAGTTCCAATCGTGGTAACTGGTTTTGAACCATTGGATTTATTACAGGGCATTTTAAAAACTGTTCAGCAGTTGGAAAGCGGAAAACACGTTGTTGAAAATGGCTATGCCCGTGTAGTATCTGAACAGGGCAACGCAGCAGCCCAAAAAATGATAAACCAGGTATTTGAGCCCTGTGACCGAAATTGGCGCGGTATTGGTCTTATTCCCATGAGTGGACTTGGCTTGAGATCTGAATTTGCGCAATTTGATGCAGAGAATCGCTTTCACGTTGAGCACATTCAGACGCAAGAACCCGAAGTTTGCATTGCTGGTGAAATTTTACAGGGACTGAGCAAACCAATTCAATGTTCTGCATTCGGCACGTTGTGCACCCCGGCCAACCCGCTGGGTGCTCCCATGGTCAGTTCGGAGGGCGCATGTGCGGCCTATTACCGTTATGGCAGCTTGACCGAGGAAGAGATGGGGAAATAATGACAGACTCAATCTTTCCTACTGTCAATGGACCCATCTGTCCGATCCCACTTGTTCATTCTGATACAATTGTCATGGGACACGGTAGTGGCGGAATGATGACCAACGATTTAATCCGCCTCGTCTTCCAAAAACATTTTAATCACCCCTATTTGGCGGCTGGCAATGATTTTGCCCTGGCACAACTTCCGGATGGTAAAGGTCATCTTTCTATTTCTACCGATGCCCACATCGTCTCACCACTCTTTTTCCCGGGCGGCGATATCGGCAAGCTGGCTGTTTGTGGCACGGTCAATGATATGAGTATGTCAGGAGCCACACCTTTATATCTCACGGCTAGTTTTATCCTCGAGGAAGGATTGTCAGTAACAGATTTGGAGAAAGTGGTAATTTCGATGCAGGCTGCCGCGGATGAAGCGGGTGTAGCAATTGTCGCCGGCGATACCAAGGTGGTCGAAAAAGGCAAGGGCGATGGAATTTTCATCTCTACCAGTGGCATAGGTTGGGTAAACGACGAACGAAAAATTGGCGGGAACATGGCCAAAGCCGGAGACGCTGTCCTCATCTCAGGGACGCTTGGGGATCATGGAATTGCAGTGCTGGCCGCCCGCGGCGATTTAGGAATCGAAACGGACATCACATCTGATGTGGCTCCCCTTAATGCTATGATCGCTGAAATTTTAGCCGTGACACCCAATATCCATGTATTAAGAGATCCAACCCGCGGTGGGTTGGCAACCACGCTTAACGAAATTGCCCTGCAATCATCGCTCGGAATCATTGTCCATGAGAATCGCATCCCGCTTAATCAGACTGTTCGCTCTGCCAGTGAAATGCTGGGCTTTGATCCGCTATACATAGCGAATGAGGGTAAATTGATTGTGATTGCTCCTGCCGAACATCAGCATGTGATCCTGGCCAGTATGAAAGCCAATAAATACGGCCATAACGCCGCTATCATTGGCGAGGTGGTCGAAAATCATCCTGGACGTGTAATTTTGAGAACATACATTGGCACTTCCCGCATTCTGGATGTAATGTCAGGGGAAATGTTGCCCAGAATCTGTTAGCTTAACTTGACAGTCTCTATTTACCTTTTATACTTACAAAAGGTGTTTTTCTATACCCCTGGAAAATCGGATTAATTTTTCTGTCATCGCTATCATTAATACTTCTGTGACAATGGCAGGTCGGTTATAAATAATTGGAGAAAAATGAAAATCGACTATCGCGAAACAACCAATGATCTTTTGAAAAGAATAGACATCCATTCACAATACGGATCTAAGAATATTGATCAATGGATGCTTGATATTATTCAAATCAAGCCTGGAATGAATATCCTTGATGTCGGTTGCGGTGCCGGCAAACAATGTTTTTCCTACCATAATTATTTACAGGGGAATGTTAACATCACCGGCGGAGATGTGAATGCAGAACTTCTTGCAAAAGCAAAAAGCGAAAACGTCCGCCTGCAAACTGATATCAAATTTATCGATCTGGATTTTAATAAGACCTTTCCGCTGGAGGATGACCAGTTTGATTTTGCGTCATGTTGTTTCGCCATTTACTACGCGGAGGACATTCCTTTTACCATTCGTGAAATGCACCGCGTACTGAAACCTGGTGGCCGCTTATTTACAAGCGGACCAATGCCTGAAAATAAGCGTGTTTTCTACGATATTATCACCGAGGCTACTGGCAAGGTGATCCCCCCCATGCCAGGCAGTTCCCGCTATTCAAGCCAGATTCTGGCAGCCATGCGTGAAACATTTCGCAGAGTTGATGTTGAAATTTTCGAAAATCCGCTGACATTTGAGACAAGCGAACCTTTCCTGGCGTACACAAGAGCCTCATTATCTGAAGACCGCAAATTGTGGGGCAGCTTCTTTAAAACTCATGATGATTTCGAAAAGATCATGGATGGAATCGCTGCTGTGACCGAAAAACGCCTCAAACAGGACGGTAAACTGGTGATGACCAAAGTCGTCGGCGGCTTCATTGCCACCAAATAAGGAATTATGAATCAGAATTTATTGCTTTACGGAAAAAAAGTCTGCTGTATCGGTGCTCACCCGGATGATATCGAATTGGGATGTGGTGCACTCATTGCCAATATTGCCCAGCGGGCAGAAGTCTTGTGTGTCACATTATCGGATAACCAGAAAAATCCTGCGTTGCATAATCTGGTGAAAGAACATCGTGCCAGCATGAATGTGCTCGGTATTCCGGAAGACCATGACCTGCTGATGGATTTTGAAACCCGCCGATTTCCCCAATTACGGCAGGAAATATTGGAGACACTGATCAACATCAAACGCACATATCAACCAGAAATTGTTTTTGTTCACACCAGGAATGATATCCATCAGGATCATGTGGCCGTCATGGATGAAGCGATCCGTGCCTTTCGTGGGACAACCGTACTGGGTTTTGATGTGTTACGTAGCAGTTATGGATTCTTCCCTCATTTTTTATTTGAAGTTAGTGAGCAAGATGTAGAGAAAAAGTTGGCTGCATTGGCAGAGTATAAAACCTATGCTGATCGCTATTATTTTGGATCAGAAATTACGCGTGCAACGATGATTCGACACGGTGCTTTAGCGGAACGACCTTTCGCGGAGGGATTTGATATTCACCGTGTTGTCGCCCAATTTGGAAAATGAGAGTTTTTCCCTGGCCTGGTAATAAATTATTCACTCCCAATCGCTCTTTAAAACAGATTATTTTTTTACAGACCACACAAAATGATATTCGGCATTTAGAGCCATCCCTGGAATATCTTTCAAAACTCAGACCAATGATCTGAGTTTCTTTTTGCAGTCAATCATATTTGTGAAACAATAAGCTGATCTGAAAAATACAGCCACGCAAAAAGATCTTATAAGCATTTCGTTCGCTTGTGGGCTACACCAAATGACCAACGAAAAAAAATGTTCATCCGAATGAGACCCGCAGTCGAAGGTTGGTCACGGAAAGTTAGTCATTATCACCATTTGCAGACTTTCATGGCGGGGGCTTAAACCCATTGGCTGAGTGCTTTCCGTGTCCTGGTTTTATCCGGTGACAATGCGAACAAAAGATTCTGTTTGACGGACATGCCCAAAAAACATTTTTATAAATAAGGATGGGAGGGGAGGCTTTAAATGAGTCTTTTGAGGCTGGGTTGGGAAGAGTTTAGGATTTTAGTATCCCAATCTCAATCTGACCGGCCATGATTCTAGTTGGATAAGCTATTGTAGGCTCAACCGCAGGCAATGTTAACGCCTTTCCGGTGATGATATCAAATTTCGCTCCGTGCCGAGGGCAGGTAACAACATGATCCTCAAGGTCACCATCTCCTAATGGCCCATCATCATGCGTGCAGCGATCCCCGATGGCAAAAATATCTCCACCCACGTTGAAAATGACAATCGGTTCATCTCCAATCTCAACAAAGATACGTTCTCCGGCAGATAATTCCTCGTAAGGGCAAACCGCTAAAAAAGTGTAGCGGCTTTCTTCAAATTCCCCCATTATAACTCCTTGAGTTCCTGGTCAATTTCGCTGACCCCATAAATACCCGCTTTCAAGACTTTCAATGACAACAGGGCACATTTCAGACGTACTGGTCCTAATTCAATGCCCAGTAGATCTAAAATCGTTTCCTTAGAAACTTTCTTTACTTCCTCCAGCGATTTTCCGATCACATATTCCAACAGGAGATCAGCACTTGCCTGAGATATCGCGCAACCATGTCCGCTAAATCTCGCTTCGGTAATGATGTTTTGATCATCGACCACCAGATCGATTTTAATGTGATCCCCACAAAGCGGGTTTTCATCTTCATATGAAAAATCGGATTGCTCAAGCTCTCCCTTGAATAAGGGGTTCTTATAACGATCCACTATCAGCTCACGATAAAAGTCATCCATTGCAATTAAATCTTTCTAAGCGAACATGTCATTGACAATTTGTAAACCTTCGACCAATCGATCAATCTCGCTTGTTGTATTATACAAATAAAAACTGGCCCGGGTTGTGGCAGGAATTCCAAATTTTTCGTGAAGAGGCATGGCACAATGATGTCCGGCTCGAACAGCCACCCCAACACTATCGAGAATCTGGGCTACGTCATGCGGGTGAACATTTGCCATTTCAAAAGAAATGACACCACCACGCCCATCATTCTTTCCAAAAATCTTCAGGTTTTCTACATCCAATAAGCGCTCGAAGGCATAATTTGTTAACTCATGCTCATGTGCCGCAATATTCTCCATGCCCACCGCTTTTAGATAATCAATTGCTGCTGCGGTGCCAATTGCTTCAGCTATCGCCGGAGTTCCCGCTTCAAATTTATGCGGAAGATCATTCGGTTTGAATGAACGTAGCTGCACCTTCTTGATCATATCTCCGCCACCCATGAAAGGTGGGGTCATATCCAGAAGTCTTTCTTTTCCATATAAGATACCAAAACCGGTTGGGCCAACCATTTTATGGGCTGAAAACGCATAGAAATCCGCATCTAAATCTTGCACATCCACGGGAAAGTGCGGAACAGATTGTGCCCCATCGACCAACACAATCGCCCCAACTTCATGAGCAGCTGCGATCATTTCTCTGGCAGGATTTATCGTACCGAGCACATTGGACATGTGGCTGAAGGTCACCAATTTTGGCGATCTTCCAAGAAGTTCTTTGTAGGTGTCCTGGTCTAAACGGCCATCTTCGTTTACGGAAACAAACTCAAGCTCCAGATTTTTTTCGGATGCCAGCATCTGCCAGGGTACTAGGTTGGAGTGATGCTCCATTTCTGTTAAAACGATCAGATCACCGCTATTCAGAAACTTTTGTCCCCAACTTTTAGCCACCAGGTTAATTGATTCGGTCGTGTTACGAGTGAAAACAATCTCACGAGCATATTTGGCGTGGATAAATTGGCCAATCTTAATACGCGCGTTCTCATACATCGTGGTTGCTTCTTCCGCCAATGTATGCACTCCTCGATGAATATTGGCATTATGTTTTTGATAATACTCATCCATAGCTGATATTACCTGCTTTGGTTTTTGGGCAGTTGCAGTCGAATCCAGATAGGCAAGCGAGATTCCCTTTCGTATTTCTCGGGATAATATTGGAAAATCTGCTCGAATTTTTTCAAGATTGTAATTCATAGAATATGCCTCATTGATAACAGTGTCTACAATTCATCGGGTATTACATCCGGTCTTTTACGAGGCTTTCGAATCTGTGTGGATAGCTGTGGAAACCATAAAATATGATCAGGAACCATCCAACCATCCGTTAAATACACATTCGACCGAAACTGAACTGCAACCATTTTGGGGTCAGTTTGCACAACAATTCCACGCAACCAACCGCGTACCCGTTCACTTTTGCGGTCATGGTCACAAAAAACCTCAACAGTATCCCCAACTTCGTATTCACTACCTGGCGCAGGCGGCCGCATATAGGGTGCAGATGACATTAATTTCCCTCCAAAGGAATAAGCTGCGAATCTATTAATTTTATCATATCCAAATTTAATTTTCTTTTGCCGGCCGGTCAAATTTCCTGTAAAGAGGTAATTTTAACCTTTATATGCACCCATTTTTTCAGATATTGCTGTCTGAAAGCGTTCACGTACTCCCTCAAACGGAATACGCTGCATGATTGGGTCAAAAAACCCTTCCACAATCAATCTTTCAGCATCAAGCCGCGGAATTCCGCGTGCCATCAAATAAAATATTTGTTCAGCGTCAATTTTGCCAACAGTTGCTCCGTGGGTGCAGCGCACATCATTCGCCAGAATTTCCAATCCGGGGATCGAATCGGCTCTGGCATGCCGGCTTAGCAGCAAATTGCGATTGGCTTGATAACCATCTGTTTTATCGGCACCAGGAGCGACATAGATCATCCCCTGCCAGACTGAACGGCTGCTTTCAACCAGAGCACCTTTAAATAAAAGGTCACTGGTTGTATGTGGTGCCAGATGATTTTGTTGTGAATCGTAGTCAAGGTGCTGATTTTGGTCTGTAAAATAGAAACCCGACATTTTACCAACTGAGCCAGATGCAATTAAATCGAGCTCAGCAAAATTCTTCGTCAGGTGTCCGCCAATTGCGCCAAAAATCCAATCGACTCTGGCATCCCGATCAACGTGCACACGTTCATGAGTGAAATTCCAAACATGCCGCCCCCAGGATTGAAGTTCCACAAATCGCAAGCTGGAGTTCTCTCCCACATACATCTCGATATTCGCGGCTTGAAAACTTTGACCACTTGTCAGGGTATCTGACGCAAATTCATGCACATAGGTCACGCTTGCATCCTGTTCCAGATAAACCATAACCTGCGAGAGATTCGCGCTGTAGTCATCTGCTCCCCAGATCAGACTGTGAAGAGGAGCCTCAACGGTTACCCCTTTTGGAACATACAGCAGGACCCCATTTTGAGCCAGGGCAGTCACCATGGCGGCAAATTTGCCTTCCGAGGGTAAGACTATCTTGCCCATAATCTTTTCCAGTAAATGGGGATATTTCTTTTCTGCTGTCAACAAATCAGTAAAAACAACGCCCTGATCTACCAGTTTTGGTTCAAGATAAATTGTAGGGCGATTGCGGTTGAGGATAATCTGGCCACCATGATCGCCACCTGCCAATGGTTTAAGCAAATCGGCCGGCACCTTCTGCATATTCGCCTTGGAGGTTGAGTCCACCAGTGTGAATTTATTTGCCTGCATGGGGCGAATATCAGTGCGACGCCAAGCTTCTTCTTTTACCGTTGGAAGCGGTGTATTGCTATATATTTCCCAGGCTTTACTACGTAAATCATCCAGGTAGGCATTGTTTGTTGTGCGAACCTGTTCTCGAGAAAACTTGAATGTCGGGCTTTCGGTGCGTGTGCGTGATTGACGTGCAATCACAGGTGTTTGTTCACTCATGATCTGAAACGTGTCCTTCCAATATCCAATTAGCCAACTGAACCTTCCATCTGGAGTTGAATCAGGCGGTTCATTTCCACTGCATATTCCATTGGCAATTCTTTAACCAGTGGTTCAATGAAACCGGAAACAACCATCGTAGTTGCTTCTTCCTCGCTTAAGCCCCTGCTCATCAAATAAAAGAGTTGTTCTTCCCCTACTTTTGAGACACTCGCTTCATGACCAATCGATACATCTTCCTCATCAATTTCAATATAGGGATAGGTATCCGAACGGCTCTCCTTGTTCAGTAAAAGTGCATCGCAAACAATATTGGAACGTGAATTTACAGCGCCTTTATGAACTTTGAGTAAACCGCGATAAGATGAACGTCCCGTGCCCTTACTGATTGATTTAGAGGTAATCTTGCTGGACGTATCCGGTGCAAAGTGCAGGATTTTTCCACCTGTATCCTGGTGCTGACCATCGGTCGCAAACGCCACAGAAAGAATTTCACCGTGCGCTCGTGGGCCCATCAGGTAACAAGATGGATACTTCATAGTGACTTTTGAGCCAAGATTACAATCTACCCATTCCATTGTTCCACCTTCTGCGACCATCGAACGTTGAGTGACCAGGTTATAAACATTCTTGGACCAATTCTGAATAGTGGAATAACGTACGCGCGCATTTTTCTTGACCACGATTTCAATAACACCACTGTGCAACGAATCAGTTGTGTAACTTGGCGCAGTACAACCTTCAACATAGTGGACTTGTGACCCTTCATCAGCAATAATTAACGTTCGCTCAAATTGTCCAATATTGGCGATATTCAAGCGGAAATAAGCTTGTAAAGGCAGATCAACTTTCACTCCTTTAGGCACATAAACAAAGGATCCGCCCGACCATACAGCACTATTAAGGGCGGCAAATTTATTGTCTTCAATTGGAATTACTGTGCCAAAGTATTCGCGGAATAAATCCGGATATTGACGTAATCCATCTTCAATGCTTAAGAAGATGACTCCTTGCTTTTCAAGGTGTTCTTGTATACTGTGATAAACCATTTCAGATTCGTATTGAGCACCTACGCCTGCCAGAAACTTCTGTTCTGCTTCCGGTATGCCCAGCTTATCAAAGGTATCCTTGATGTTTTCAGGAACATCGTCCCAGGATTTACTCGAGCTTTCTGTTGGACGCACATAATATAAAATGTTATCTAGATCAAGCCCTGAAAGTTCTGCACCCCAGTTTGGCATTGGTCTTTGCAAAAAATGTTTCAACGCCTTCAATCTAAATTCCAGCATCCATTCAGGTTCACCTTTCATGCTCGAGATTTGCCTCACTGTCTCTTCACTTAACCCACGTTGGGTTTTAAATACGGATAAATCCGGGTCGTTGAACCCGTATTGATAATCCCCTAATTTTTCTAAGAACGTATCCTGTACTTGTTCACTCATGATATTCTCCTAACAATAACTACAGGTAATGTGATTGTACAAACTAAACTATGCCATTAACTTTTTCACGAATCCATTCATAGCCATGTTCTTCCAAATGGATTGCCAGTTCCTTACCGCCGGATTCCACAATCCTGCCGCCCATCATTACGTGTACTACATCTGGCTCAATGTAATTTAAAATGCGCTGATAATGGGTAATAACAAGTACACCGAGATCGGAACCTTTGAGCGCATTGACACCATCAGAAACGATTTTCAAAGCATCGATGTCGAGTCCGGAGTCAGTCTCATCTAGAATAGCAATCTCAGGTTTGAGAATTGCCATCTGCAAGATTTCCGCCCGTTTCTTTTCTCCACCCGAGAAGCCATCGTTCAGGTAACGGCCGGCAAAAGCTGTGTCCATTTTCAGGAGCTCCATTTGGGATTTCACTTCACGGCGGAACTCCATCAGTGGCACGCCTTTATCCTCGGGGTTGAGCGAGCGTCTACGAGCATTTACTGCTGAACGGATAAAATTAGCAACTGTCACACCCGGAATCCCTACCGGGTATTGAAAAGCGAGAAAGATTCCAAGAAGCGAGCGTTCGTTAGCCGCTAGATCGAGTACATTTTGACCCCGATAAAGGACCTCACCTTCTGTTACTTCATAAGAGGGGTGACCCATTAAAGTATATGCCAGTGTCGATTTTCCGGTTCCATTTGGGCCCATAATTGCATGGACTTCACCCTGGGGCAAGGTTAAATCTAATCCTTTCAAGATTTCCTTGCCTTCAATACTTACATGCAAATTACGGATGACTAATTCTGCCATTGAAAGAAACTCCTTGTGAGGTATATTTTTATTATTTTCAAGCAATTTTTCTTATAGAAAAGAGTGCTGAATTGCCCAAAATTATATCACGGCAATCTTCATCAGTCAATATTTATTATAATAATCATAAATATTGACAAATTCAGGAGAAAACGGTTATACTCAATAAATAATAATCATGTTCCCTCTTAAGAACGAGGCTTTGTATGAAGAGTACCAGAGAAAAAATTTTAATGTCCCTTCTAAAAAAACCACAGTCGACGGTAAGTGACCTGGCGGAGGCTGTAAAGATTAACAACATCTCAGTTCGTCATCATCTCTCAAACTTACAGGCTGATAATCTCATCACAGCTGAAGAGGAGCGACATGGTGTCGGCCGCCCACGCCTGGTCTACTCCCTTACAGAAGATGGTATGGAAAAATTCCCCACCCGCTACTGGCGTTTGGCTAACCGAATATTGGGTCAGGTTCGTAATTCCCTGACACCACAACAATTGAAAGACCTGTTTTCTTCAATCGCAAGTGACATAGCCAAAGATCATAAAAAGAATGTCAGCCAATTAAGTTTTGAAGAAAAAATCAATTACGTCAATCAATTATTAAACGAAGAAGGTTTTGAAGTTGAATTGGAGAAGAAAGATTCGCATTATGTTTTACACGAGGTCAATTGTCCTTATTTTCAGGTAGTACAGAACCATCCGGAAGTGTGTACATTTGATCAAGTATTAATAAGTGAAATGCTTTCAATTCCTATTGAAAAAATTAACTGCATCGTGAGTGGCGCAAAGCAGTGCAGCTACATAATCCCCTTGATTAATTCTATGGAGAAAGTCTAATGGAACCTCAACCTGGAACGAACAGACCGATATGGCTATCAGAAACTACTCACCCGGATCTAAGTGAAAGACTCAAAGTCGGGTTGAGCGAAGTAATTGATCCGGAAATTGGTTTTAATATTATCCAATTAGGTCTGGTTCGAAACGTAAGCATCGATAACGATGGTGCAGTTGTCAGCATGATTCTGACGACACCGTTCTGTCCTTATGGCCCGGCCATGCTCGAACAAACAAGGTCGAAAGCCGAAGAAGTGCTCGAAAAATCGACTTCGATTGATTTTGGGGTAGACCCCTGGGACTTCTCAATGATGGAAGAAGGATTGATGGACGATTGGGGCTTATATTAAACTTGTTCGGGTCTTATTGCCACTGTGCTGATAATTCTTCCGGTATTGAAAACAGGTGAGAAATTTTTATCGCCAGATTCATGCTGCCGGCAAAACGAACTCGACCGAGCATAAAAGCCTTCATTGCATCCATTTTCCCCGAAACAATGTCCAGTATGTCCTGTGCTTTGGCTGTAAGTTTTAAGTCCGGATTTTCAATTAATCCCTCAAAAACAGAACATTTTTTATCCTCAATGTGAATGTGCCATTTCCCACCATCTTCTCCTTTGGCGATTATTTGAATAGTAACGCTCATCGGAGTCATTTTATCTTCATTGGCTGGCTGGTATGCAGACGGTAACATCTCTATTAATTTTCTTACAGTAAGCTCACTCATCTACTAAAACTCCTCAATACGAATAATGCGCACAATCGTATCACAAACCGCCAATTGCTGTTAATGCAATTTTCTGATTATCAGGAAATAATTAACCGAATCACGTTCAATTTTCAGAGTGAAGATTTCGGAATTAATCATCTTTTCAATTTCATCTACACGAAAGAATTTACTCCGCATTCCGACAATTTTCTCACCCAGCGCAATCAGCTTAACCTGCCACTTTTCGATATCAGGTTCTTCGAGTATGAAAACGCCGTCAACCTTCATAACTCGCAATAATTCTTGCAATGCTGACTTCTGATCAATTAGATGATGAAACGCATCCACCATCACGATGCTATCAAAAGCTTGATCACAGTATGGAAGTTTTTCAACCTGACAGCAAGTCTCCAGGAACAATCTCTTTCTATGGGCAGCGCGCAGCATTGGAAAAGAAAAGTCGGCCAAAAATAGTAAAGGGATAGCTGGATGGAAATTTTGGGTTATTCTACCGGTTCCACCCCCAATATCCAGCATATTTTTGATATGAACATCTTCGAGGTAATGTGCCCAGGGAAGAGATTTGCGCGGATGAATAAAGCGTTCATAAATTGAAGCCAGAAAGCGGAAATCGTCATTATGTTTTCTTTTCACCGTGGGTCAATTGTAATCGCAAATTTCCTCGCAAATTGCCTATTGACATAATAGTAATTTTGTTCTATTATATTAATTAGAAATTGTTTTCTAATTAAAGGAGGAATATGATCCGCTCAACTTCTCAACCCAATCGCTTTTCAATTACTTTTCGGAAATGGTTTTCACAGAATCGTCTGTCAGTAACCAGTATGATTCTCATCGTGGGATTGATCTCTTTTGAGATGTTCAATTACAGCACAACAGATTTCGCCCTGCGTGATTTACTGGGAGACCTAAAATTTTTTGGAATCTTCTGGTCAACCATTCTGGCCATTGCATTTTGCGGTATTGATTTTGCGGGAATCATCCGCCTATTCATGCCAGATGAGCAGATTGATCAAAAAGAAAACTGGTTTCTCTTTGGTGCCTGGTTCCTGGCTGCTACCATGAATGCCATTCTTACATGGTGGGGAGTCGCGATGTCATTGACCAACCACCCAATTCGCAGCACTGCCATTATTGATCCAACAACAATCAGTCAGATTGTGCCGATCTTCGTGGCCATCATGGTTTGGCTGACTCGTATTTTATTAATCGGCAGCTTTTCATTGAAAAACAAGAACCGTCCAAACACAAATTCTCGTGTTCAACCGGCTCACAGTGCATCAAGCACCATTCATAAAACTGCGCCTGTCCCAACAATTCAGCCAGTGCGAATGAGTTCAATGTCTCCGCAGTCAGGTCGGGCTTCCAACCGCATCATCAACCGTCCTGAGCCTGAATACATTAGCGATGGAAACTCTATAAATTCCCAACCGACCTATGCAGCTCCTACTTCAAATCAGCAAAATTCCCGCAGATTCTAGCAAAGATTTTCATTAAATGCAGATAACGCCTGGTTTATCGAAGGATAGATACAGGCGTTTTCATTTTGTAATGCCAGTATCTTTTGACCATTTCGCGCAATTCCATAGGCATGTACGAATGCGTGGATACCGTTAGAAAAAAAACTGGCTTGCATTCTTCTGACGGCTTGAACGCCAACACTGGAATCTTCAAAAACATGGAAATGAATTTGGGAATGATTGATCCATTTTTGAAAACAAGGCTCTTCGAATTCATGCAGATTTAAATACGTATTCCCAAATTTCGTTTGGTCTGAAATAAACTTTATGGTTAGTGACAATGGAATTGAGAGTGCCTGGCAAAAAGCCAGGAAAGCATGGTAAAAGGCTGGTTTAATAATCTCTTCCACTTTGAGCTGCGAGGATGTGCTTAACAACTGAATCTGCCCAAAACCAGCCAAAGGTAAAAAGTTCAAGCCAGTTTTCCTCAGGCTGATTTCTGCTTCAGGATAATTAAAGACAATTGAATGCTGGTCTCTTTCTTTTTCCAGGATATACGAAGGTCTGGCTGTCATAGTCGACAGCGCTATATTGTCTGAACCCACCAATTCCCGAAGAAAATTGATTTTATCAGGATCGATCAAAGGCTGATCATGAATCAATAAATAAGAATCGTCACCAGGGTATTCCTGCCACTCTCCGTCTTTTTCGAAAATTTCCTTCGTTTGAATTTTATTCTGATATTCCCTCAGTAATTCCAAAGAACTTGACCCGGCGTTACCATTCAAAAGTGCTCGCTGGACCCACTTCTGAGCAGAAAGCTTTGGAAAATACTTGCTTGAAAGACTTTGATTTGCAAAAACATTCAAGAAAGATTGGGTGGGAGAGGATCCACGCATCAAGAATTTGTGAGAATGTAAAATCAATTCAAGGTTTGAAACATGTTTTTTATGATGAATCCCCTGTATCTCGATCAGATCCTGCCAGTTTGTAGCGTTTCTTTGGTTTGATTGTTTTTGGGAATTTGCCTCAAGCCAGGTGAGGATATATAGAGGGATAATATCCCATTCCGATGTAATCCCTTGAGCTTCAAACGCTGCGATCTCTTCTTCCAGTATATCTACGCTTGCTATACCTTTTTCTTGAAAGAAATGACCGACAGTATCAAATACGGCCTTACGATATCCGACAGGTTCCAGCAAAACACCATCGATATCGAGCAATAATACATGTTTTTCATTTATCTGCAATGTCATCACCATGCCCAAAAATTTTGATTTGGATCCGAATCGGTTGGCTTCGAAAAATCTTAAATTATACCGATCTGTTTACCCACCCGCTCAAAGATAGCCAATACTTTATCCAACTGGTCGTCGCTGTGGGTTGCCATATAGCTGGTCCGCAATAACTGATGACCGGCAGAGACCGCCGGGCTGATAACCGGATTAACAAAAACTCCGGCATCAAAGAGCAGCTTCCAAAACAAAAATGTCTTGTCATTATCACCAATGATGATCGGCACAACCGGTGTTTGCGACTGACCAATATCAAATCCGAGCGATTTGAAACCTGTTCGCATTTTTTCACCGATTTCGATCACGCGCGCAATACGTTCGGGCTCATCACGCATCACTTGCAAAGCAGCCAGAGCTGCAGCTGCATTCGAAGGGGGAATGCTGGCACTAAAAATTAGCGAGCGAGCAAAGTGTTTTATGTAATGGATGACTTCCTCTTTACCGGCTATAAAGCCACCCAAAGAGGCAAATGATTTGCTGAAGGTGGACATGATTAAATCAACTTCATCCGTCAGGCCAAACTCAGCGACCGTTCCGCGTCCCGCACCCATCACTCCCATACCATGGGCATCATCGACCATGATGCGGGTATAGTATTTTTTCGCCAGTGGCACCAGCTCGTCCAGTTTTGCCAGGTCTCCCTCCATACTGAAAAGACCATCAACTACCAGCAAGCGGCCACCTTCATCAGGTAGTGATTTCAACACCCTTTCCAGATGACCGACATCGTTGTGCCGGTAGCGTTCTATTTTGCCATAACCTAATCTGGCCCCATCAACAATTGACGCATGATCGTCTTTATCCAAAATGACGATATCATTACGCCCCACCAATGCTGAAACAGAACCAAGGTTGACTTGCATCCCCGTTGAAAAAACCAGGGCAGCCTCTTTCCCTACCCATTCAGCCAATTCGCTTTCCAATCGTTCGTGGAATTCAAGGGTCCCGTTTAGAAACCTGGAGCCGGTGCAGCTTGTACCAAAACGCTCAGTGGCGGCACAGGCTGCCTCACGGACTTTCGGGTGTGTGGTCAATCCAAGATAGTTATTCGATCCACACATGATCAATCGATGCCCCTTAAATTCCACTTCTGTTCCTTCATTTTCGGTTAAGGGAATAAAATAGGGATAAATACCATGTGCCATTGCATCTTTAGCTGTCGTAAATGAAAAACACTTCTCAAAAATATCCATGGGTTTCCTCTAAACAATTAATATTTGAAAAAATGAAAATTTGATCTTTAGCGGAACTAATTTATAAAATCACACAATTATACCTTTAAAAAGACGGTGTTTCGCTACCTACACGTCCCGTACGGAGTGACCCAAACAAATGCCAATGCTATAATAAACATGAATTTATAGATTTGTGAGGTTAGCATGCCACATTATTATGCAGGAATAGAAGCCGGGGGTACAAAATTCGTTTGTGCAATTGGCAATGGCCCTGGAGAAATACTAATAGAAGAACGCTTTCCAACCACCAATCCACAAGAGACCATTTCCCGTTCGATAGCTTTTTTTCTCGATAAAAAAAGGGAACTGGGTATCCAACTAACCTCGCTTGGTATTGGTTGTTTTGGTCCGATCGACCTTAACCCGGGATCGCCATCGTATGGATTTATAACCTCGACACCCAAACCTGGTTGGAAGGATGCCGATGTTGTTGGCCCACTCTCGGATGCATTGAGTATTCCCATCGACTTTGATACGGATGTGAATGCCGCTGCTGTTGGAGAGGGCAAGTGGGGAGCAGGAATTGACATCGACAATTTTCTATATCTGACGATTGGAACCGGCGTGGGTGGTGGTGCAATCATCAACCGCAAACCCCTTCATGGTCTTATCCACCCCGAAATGGGTCACTTATTATTAAATCCTGACTCCTCTGATTCTTACAAAGGGAAATGCCCGTATCACCACAATTGTTTTGAAGGACTTGCGAGCGGGCCTGCAATTTCGGAAAGGTGGAGCAGCCCCACCCATTCATTATTACCAGACCATCCAGCCTGGGACCTGGAGGCGGATTACATCGCGCAGGCATTGAGCAGTCTTATTTGTTGTTTTTCACCACAGAAAATTATCCTCGGTGGCGGAGTTATGGAACAAAAACATTTGTTTCCGAAAATTCAAAAATTTACCCGTGAATATTTGAATAATTACGTTCAATCGGATTTCATTATTAATCACATCGAAGATTACATTGTGCCTCCCGGATTGGGCAACCAGGCCGGTATTTTAGGCGCAATTGCGATGGCACAGGCACTAACCGACTGAATCTACGAAACCATTTATTAAGATTAGGATTGCCAGATCTCGGCGAGGCCGGCTCCTTTCAAACGGAACCAAATCACTGCTCGCCCCTGGCTTTTTAGGGATTCATAATCACCGATTGCCTGAGCCAAAATCAAATCCTGGAAACCCAGACCCCAGCCGGGTATTTCCACCTCAGGCATCTTTTCATCCGTTATCATTACAAAAATACCTTGATTAGGTCCTCCTTTATGTAGTTGCCCGGTGGAGTGTAAGAAGCGCGGTCCAAACCCTAGCGTAGTGGCATAGCCAGTCTTTTCTAAAATATAAGCGCGCAATGCCTGTAGGGTTTCAAAATTGACTTCATTACGGTGCACATAGGCATTAATGGCAATATAGCTGTTTTCAGTAGCGGAGTCGATTGCTGAATCCAACGCTTTCTTAAATGTATTGGCACCCTTTAGTGCGATATTATTAGAATGCAGGATGAGACCATTCGATAATTCAAGAGCCGGCTCTTCAACATCAAATTTTCCTTTCTTCTTAAAATCTGAAATCTTTTCTTCAGTACGAAGCTTATTTTCTTGAACGTTCGGCTGATCGAATGCGTTGACACCCATGATTGAACAGGCAATGGCCGTCGCGATTTCCCAGCGATAAAACTCCTGGCCAAGCGTATAAGGGCTGTTCAAATCAAAAGTTATCGTTGGATGTTTATGTTGGATAAGTTGTTCTACCTGGGTTTGAAAATCTCCCCCGTTGCGAAAATAAACAAAAAACCGATCTCTTTGATAGTTTTCTATTCTGGTAAACGGCTCAATATCAATCGGAACAATACCCAGCCCCAATTTTCCGCTGGATTCGGCGATCAATTGTTCCAGCCACGAGCCAAAGGAACGAAAAGGCTCTTCTGCAATGATGGTTAATTTATTCTTACCGGATTGCAACGCTTCTCCCACAATTGATCCCAGAACCAGCCCGGGATTCCTGCCCGCAGCAACTTCCGGCTGGCAATCTTTAGCAAATTCAATTGTATTATCAATAAATTCTTGCAGATTTATTCCTAATAAAACTGCCGGGACCAGACCAAACATGGTCAGAGCTGAATATCGTCCGCCTACATTTGGGTCGGCTTCAAACACCCTGCGGAACCCCATATCCATGGCCTGAGTGATAAGCGATGTGCCTGGGTCGCTGATTGCAATGAAATATTCGCCCGCTGAACCCTCATGTTTATTCTTCATCTTTTGATAAAAATACGAAAGATTCGCCTGGACTTCACTGGTACTACCTGATTTGCTGGCAACAATGAAGAGGGTCTTTTCTTTTTCAGCACGCTTTTCTTCTGCAAGTACCTGTCCTGGATCAGTCGAGTCTAATACGGAAAGCGAGAGACCATTCAAATCCCCAGCGAAAGATTGGCCCAACACTTCCGCCGCAAGAGATGACCCACCCATTCCCAACAAGAGCATGTGGGTGAAACCTTCCGCCTGTATTTCTTTCCGAAAAGCAATCAATGCTGGAATCTTGCTGCTGGCCGTAAATGGTGCTTGCAGCCAGCCCAGGCGTTTTTGAATTTCCAATTGGCCGGCAGAGTCTTTCGTCCAAAGTGAACCATCCTTAGCAAACATGCGCTGCATGGTTTGGTCTTCAGCTAATTTATCGATTTCCTTTTCCACATTTTTTTCTAAGGATTGAAGCGAATCTTGAAACTCCTTTTTTCTTTCTTCAATTGTTTCTGATAAAGATGAAAATGCATTGGCAAAGGACCTGACACCTTCATCCTCCAGTTCTTGCGTAATTTCATCCATATGAATACCGTAATTGGAAAGTTCATTCAAGAATACACGGGCTTTATCAACGTCAGTACCGATCGTCAACTTAACTTTTCCATGATCACGGAAAGCCTGCAATGTCTGCGGAGGAACAGTATTGACGGTGTTGACACCAATCAATTCTTCAACATACATCACATCCGGATAGGCGGGGTTTTTCGTGCTGGTGGATGCCCATAGCGGTCGTTGTGGCCGCCCACCAGCATCAATCAGCTTCTGAGCTCTATCGCTTGTAAACATTTCTTCATAGAGCTGATAAGCAACCTTGGAATTTGCAATGGCAGCTTTTCCCATCAGGTTTTCTGATTTTTCTTTCGACATCTTACCGGAAGAGGCAAATTCACCCAGTTTCTTATCGATTTTGCTATCTACCCGCGAGACAAAGAAGGACGCCACCGAGTTTATCTGCTCAATTGAAAGTCCGCTTCGCAGGCGATCTTCCAACCCGCTCAAATAGGCATCTATGACCTCTGCATAGCGCCGAACAGAAAAGATTAGCGTAACATTGATATTTTTTCCTGCCGCAATTGATTTGCGGATGGCGATCAACCCTTCTTTGGTTGCCGGGATTTTCACCATCAGATTAGGACGATTCACTAACTTCCACAGGCTTAATACTTGCTGGTAGGTTGCTTCCGCGTCATAAGCCAATTTCGGGTTCACTTCCAGGCTTACAAAACCATCTTTCCCACCTGTCTTTTTGAAAAGAGGGGCAAAAAGATCTGCTGTATCCTGAATATCTTCTATCGCAAGCTGAAAAAACATATCCTCTGCGTCCCAGCCGGCCCAGGACATGGTTTGCAGGGCGTCATCGTAATCTGTAGATTTCGAGATGGCATTTTGAAATATGGACGGATTTGATGTAACGCCGCGGATATCACCTGCATTAATCAAAGCAGCCATTTCGCCATTTTTTAAAAGCCTCCGCTCAATATTGTCATACCACAATGATTGCCCTACCTCGTGTAATTTTGTAATTCTGTCCATAATAAGTGTTCCTTTCAAACCATCCGAATCAAATTACCAGGCTCGAATTCTAAAGATGACCAAATTTTTCAAGTTTTTGGACTTTCCCCATCCGCCTGACAAAACGTTCATCCATATCCCTTTCAGCCGAAAGAAATGCCTCTGAAACCTCACCTGCAATCGCAGCACCAATTATCCTGGCTCCAATACAGAGCACATTCATATGGTCGTGTTCAACCCCTTGATGAGCGGAGTAATGATCATGACATAAACCCGCCAGAATACCATCCATTTTATTTGCAGCAATCGATGCACCAACTCCTGATCCACAAATGATAATTCCGCGCTCAGCCACACCGCGTTGTATGGCATCACCTACTTTGTAAACAAAATCGGGAAAATCCACACTGATTTCACCGTTATCGGTTCCAAAATCAATTACATCGTGTCCAAGCTGTACTGCTTTATCAATCACGACCTGCTTCAGTGGAAAACCTCCATGATCACATGCTATTGCTACACGCATCTTTACTCCTTTTCAAGTAATTTGTGGGCAACTTCTATTACATGACTGCTGGTAATGCCCAGATGTTCATATACATCCTGGTATTTCCCCGATTCCCCAAAACGGTCAAGGCCAATCGCCACGCCGGCATCCCCTACCCATTGATGCCAACCAAATGTCACCCCGGCTTCCAAAGATATTCGTTTCTTTATGGCTGGTGAAAGTACTTCTTGTTGATAACTTTTCGGCTGCCTTCTGAAAAGGTAGAATGACGGGAAAGAAACAACCCGAATTGAGTAGCCTTCCTGTTCAAGTTTTTCTGCGGCATCAATTAATATCGCAACCTCTGAACCGGATCCCATCAAAATCACCTGCGGATCGTCCTTACCGTAATCACGCAGGATGTAAGCACCGCGATGAAGTCCCTCAGCGGCTGAAAAATCGACACGATCAATCGTGGGTAAATTTTGGCGTGACAAAGCCAGAAGCACAGGCTTGTCTTTGCTCATTATAGCCACCTTCCAGGCTTCACGCACTTCATTTGCATCCGCAGGGCGTAAATCAATCAAACCCGGGATTGCGCGTAAAGAGGCCATATGTTCCACCGGTTGGTGCGTGGGTCCATCTTCTCCCACACCAATGGAATCATGTGTAAATACCCATTTGACCGGATAACCTGAAAGTGCAGAAAGTCGAATTGCCGGTCTGGCATAGTCAGTGAAAACCAGAAAAGATGCGCCATAGGGAATGACGCCTTTATGAACCGACATGCCATTTAAAATTGCGCCCATTGCATGTTCGCGTACTCCGAAATGGAGATAATTTCCTGAGGGGTTATCAGCCTGAAACGAAGTTCCCCCTTCGATCCAGGTATTATTAGATGGAGTTAAATCAGCGGAACCTCCCATCAATTCAGGTAATTTGTTAGCAAGGGCATTAAGTACCTTGCCCGAGGCAACTCGTGATCCCATACCCTTTGCTTCAGCAGCAAAAACAGGTAGGTTGATATCCCAATCATCAGGTAAATTGCTTTCTATTCGGCGAATAAATTCGGTAGCTTGTTCAGAATATTTAATTGCATAATCCTGCAATAATTTTGCCCAATTTGTGTCAAGATCCTGACCGGTCAGTAAAGACTGTCGGAAAAATGAAAGAACTTCATCCGGAACATAAAATCTGGGGGAAATTGGCCAATTGATCCGTTCTTTGGCTGCATTCAATTCTTCATCTCCGGGCGGTTTACCATGGGCGTCGGCTGTGTCCTGCATTGTCGGTAAACCATACCCAATGTGGGTTTTGCAAATGATCAGTGTTGGCCGTTCATCATTTTTTGCCTCTTTGATGGCGCGGTCAATTAAATCGACATCATTGCCATCCGCAACGTGTAAAACCTGCCAGTGATACGCTTCAAAGCGTTTGGCCACATCCTCAGTAAATGCTAAATTTGTTTGGCCGTCAATGGATATGCCGTTATCGTCATAACAATAAATTAATTTTCCTAACTTGAGATGGCCAGCCAATGAAGCCGCCTCAGCAGTTACTCCTTCCATCAGATCCCCATCTGTAACTATGGCATAGACATAATGGTCAACCAGATCAAACTCAGCGCGGTTGTAAACTGCAGCGAGGTGTGCTTCGGCGATTGCCATGCCAACCCCATTGGCAAAACCCTGCCCCAAGGGGCCGGTTGTTACTTCCACACCGGGTGTTAAGCCGTATTCAGGATGTCCTGGTGTTATACTCCCCACCTGGCGGAAATTCTGGAGATCTTCCATGGAAACTGAATAACCGGTAAGGTAGAGCATCGAATAAAGCAACATTGAGCCATGACCTCCGGATAATATAAAACGGTCACGATTAAACCAACCCGGATTGGCGGGATTATGCCGCATGTGTTTTATCCATATCGAAAATGCGATTGCTGCTGTTCCCATTGGCAAACCCGGATGACCACTATTTGCCTTTTGAACCCCATCAACAGCCAAAAATCGAATCGTGTTGATTAGTTTTTCCTGAAAATCTTTATCGAGAGTCATATTGAACCTTTCTATTGCTTAAAAAAATAATTACTGGAATTATTATATCCTTTTGACATATAAATTTCTCCTCTAAGTTCATTGTTAACGTGGATTTATGGTTGACAGGACCAATTTACCTGCTAACATTTCAGATATGCCCAATACAAAATCCATTCGCCTTCTTTGCAATGTTGCACTCATCATTTTTTCAATCGTATGGATTACCTTCACTAGCATCCGCGATTCTAAGACGACAGATATCAAAAACGTTCAACCGCAAAAAGGGTTTCTCGCACCTGAGTTTAGTCTAAAAAGCCTCGCAGGCGGTACGATTAAGCTGAGTGACATGCATGGCAAACCAATTTTAGTTAACATCTGGGCGAGTTGGTGCACCCCCTGCCAGGCAGAAATGCCTGCCATCCAAAAAATGTTTGATCGTTATGGATCAAAAATAGCCATCCTTGCGGTCAACAGCACAACTCAGGATTCACTTGCGGATGTAACTGCCTTTGTCACGAATAACCAGCTTACTTTTCCGGTTTTGCTGGATAAGGATGGAGCTGTGACAAAAAGCTATCAAGTTCAGGCACTCCCAACAACATTTTTTATAAACGCCAATGGCATTATCCAGGAAGTCATTATTGGTGGACCTATGTCTGAAACCTTGCTCGAAATTCGTATTCAACAACTCTTGGGTGAACAGTAATGCTGCCAATACTCAACATTGGACCATTGGCAATTCAAGCTCCCGGCCTGATCATAATGATCGGCATCTGGTTTGGGTTGACTGCAATCGAAAAGAATAGTGCGAAATTCAATATAAACGGTAATACCCTCAGCAACCTGGTCTTGTGGTCGCTCCTATCAATGGTTCTCTTTGCCCGAATTGGATACATCGCACATTATTCAGCCATCTTTGCTGAAAGACCATTATCAGTACTTTCACCAAATCTGTCACTTTTCGACCCGCTTTCAGGTCTTAGTCTGGGTACAGTTTTCTTTTTCGTGCTGATTCAACGTAAAAAACTACATATTAGTAATGTACTAAACGCAATCACAACCGGTTTATCTGTCTTTGTTATATTTTTCTTCTTATCTCTATTAGCGTCAGGAAATTATTACGGCCTGCCCTCCTCTCTGCCCTGGTCGATCCATCTGTGGGGCTTCAAGAGGCACCCCTTGCAACTCTATTATGTGTTAGCGCTTGTTTTCCTTTGCGTGTGGATATTCTGGTTGATGGGAAAACCACAAAAAAGACATATTCTGTTTTTTGAATTTCTGCGCTGGTTTTCAGTCATTATCATTTTCCTCGATTTTTTCCGTGGAGATCTCGGAATGCGAGTGGGCACAGTGCATGTATTACAAATTTCTGCATTCATAAGTCTGCTTATTTCGATAGTATTTGTTAAGAATTTCCGAGAGAAACCGGTGATCGAACAGGGACTTCCTCCATCTCTTTAGTTTTGCAAATATATTTCCCGACTTCTATAATACGTTTTCGGGGGAGTTTAGGTCTTTCATTCGGATTCCTTTAGATAGCCATATTTTAGCCATGTTTATTGATACCGCATCATAATTTCGAATTCGCTCGACGAGCTTTTTATCTCCATTCTGCTATAGAGGCTAAGCATCCGGCAAATGACTCGCATGTGTAAAAACCGATGGTCGCCGGATGTGCTTTGCACCCTTACAATGATGTCTGAGACACGCTCGGTTCCACCGACGCTGCCACGCCAGATTCGAGGATTTTAATTCCTAATTAATCCCAGTCTGAGCCTCGGAAGCTTAAGCCCTCACAGGCTAGGTTCCTTTTTCAGGGATCCCATCACGACCCCGTGCTCTGCACGCTTCGCTTTTCAGCCGGGAATGTGGCTGCCATTTTGTTAGAATCGCCTGAAGGAAAATACCTAATCTTGAAACCCGAAACCACTTCGAGCGAAACCTGGGAGAAGGATGATTGGCACTTAATTGGAAAAATTCCCTCAAACCATGTGGCATTTTTGAAACACCCAAAGTTACTTTTCAAGACTTTATGAAAAATAATCAGGAATGGCTATCAATTTTCGCGTTTGATAAGCTGATTGGTCAGTTCTTTAATCGTGCCAATATCTTCAGTTTTGACATTGGTCAGGGCAAGCAAAGATTTATTTGCCAGATTTGAGTAATACTGGGCAACATTTTCTGCATACTTGCGTGCACCAATTTTTTCCAGCTCCATGATCACTTTGGCGATATCTTCTTCCTTCTTTTCTTGATTGCTCATCATCGTAATAATGGCGGGATTATTTTCAAAACCATACACAACCGGAAGCGTCTTTTTCCCATCCCTGAGATCGGAAGAATTGGATTTTCCCGTTTTTTGTTCATTCCCCCAAATGCCCAGGACATCATCCCAAACCTGATAAGCAATCCCCAGCGATTCACCATATGTACGCAGATAATTTCGATTCATTTTGGAGGATTGAGCAATAATCGCGCCCAATTCCGCCGATGCAGCCATCAATGCAGCCGTTTTGCCTGTGATCATTTCGAAATAATCGTCACGTGAAATCTCTTCTCTCGTTTCAAACATCATGTCGAGGTATTGTCCGCCAGTGAGTGCGATACAGGTCTGATTAAGCAGGCAGGAAGCTTCGTAAGCGACCATTGGATTGACCTTTGGGCCAAGATGAAGCATGCTCAATTGCGCTAATGAAAACATGGCATCACCACAGTTTACAGCCTGATTAACTCCCCATAATTTCCACACAGTTGGCTTACCACGTCTGAATTGCGACTGATCTTCGATATCATCGTGAATCAAAGAAAAATTATGCAGCAGCTCAATTGAGGCGGCAGCCGGTAATGCCTTTTGCCACTCCCCGCCACATAGTTGGGTTGTCAGCAATACAATTAATGGCCGGATCCTCTTTCCTTGCGTATTTTGAGCACCATCCTGACTCTGCCAACCCATATGGTAGGCCATCATTTCTTTTATGCCAGAAAATTGGGAAGGGATGTGCTGAAAAACGAGTTCCTTTAGAACTTCTTCGATATCTGGCAGCATTTCAGCCATTGTGTCATGGATGCTCATATTATTTCTCAATCTTTTCAATTTTGTGGTTTTTGAAGTCTACCAAATTAATCGAACCGGTGGCAAACATCGCAATTCGAAAAATCCTCGAGATCACTGCAAGTTCTTCTTCCAGCTGTTCAGAAGACATCGCTGCTCTCTTGAGAATCGCGCCTGCCATTCCGGCCAGATCTGCCCCTAGGGCAATTGCTTTCGCCAGATCCAATCCACTACGCAAGCCACCCGATGCAAAAACATTCAAATCCAGATGTTTCTCCACAATTTCTGTGAGGACTTTTGAGGTTGGCAATCCCCAATCAAGAAAGGACTCAGCCACCCGAATTTCATAGTCTTCTGTCAGGCGATAACGCTCAACTTGCGACCATGAAGTCCCGCCTGCTCCAGAAACATCGACCGCAGAAACACCCGCATCCATAAGTTTTTTTGCCAGAATGGCGGAAATTCCCCAGCCCACTTCTTTTACAATCAGAGGAACCGGTAGATCCCGAGCAATTTTTTCAATTTTAGGCAAGAGGCCTTCAAAATTTGTATCACCACTTTTCTGTATGGCTTCTTGAAGTGGGTTCAAATGTAAGATCAAGCCATTTGCATCGATCATTTCGACTGCCTGTATGCATTCACGAATTCCATATCCATAATTGAATTGCACTGCTCCTAAGTTTGCGAACAACAATATTGAGGGGGCATATTTACGCACTTGAAAGGAAGGCGCTAGTTTGGGGTTTTCAATGGCGGCCCGCTGTGAACCCAATCCCATTGCCAAGCCAAATTTTTCTGCTGCTGTTGCCAATCTGCAGTTAATTTCGGCAGCGCGATCCGTTCCGCCAGTCATTGAAGATATAAGCAGTGGAAAAGCAACTGTCTTCCCAAAAAGCTGCTGACTGGTATCAGTTTTGGCAAGATCAATTTCTGGTAAAGCACTATGTAAGAAACGATATGCCTCAAAACCATTACTTAACATAGAAGAGACATTCTTCTCAAGATTAATACTGATATGATCGCTTTTCCGATTAACAATAATTTCATCATCCATAACTTTTCTCATTCAAGGGGTATTAATACTATAAGTTATTGTTTTTTTTTTCAAATTATAAGATCCTAAATAGATTTTACTTGACAGAATAAAAAGGCACGTTACAATTTTCATGTAAACAGGCTAGATAATCTCAGGAGGTACAAATGAGCGATGTTTTTAATCAGGTGAAAGCGATCATTGTCGATGTTCTTAAAGTCGATGAAAACGAACTTGAAATGGACACACGATTTATTGAGGATCTGAAGGCAGACTCAATGGACCAATTCTTTCTCATTGATGGTTTCAGTGAAAAATTTGATTTGCAAATCCCGGATGAAAGTGCCCGACAAATCAAATCAATTGGTGATGCAGTTCATTACATAGAACAAAATCTAAATTAATTTTCCTACCTCTTTGAACCAACGATCGAAAAATGTGCCTTCGCGGCACATTTTCATTATCTCACCAGCAATTCGGCAATTTCTTCCGGATGTCGGGCAATCTGTACTCCGGAGATGCGCAATGCGTGAATCTTTTCAGCTGCAGTTCCTTCACCATCTTCAATTATAGCGCCTGCATGCCCCATTCGTTTCCCTTCCGGAGCAGAATCACCGGCTATGAACGCGACAACCGGTTTGGTCATAAACCGTGCAATGTAATCAGCTGCCTTTTGCTCGTCATTTCCTCCAATTTCACCAATCATCACCACCTGATCCGTTTGAGGATCCGTTTCGAACATTTCCAACACATCGATGAAATCTAATCCATGAATCGGATCACCACCAATGCCAATACAAGTGCTGGCGCCCATATCTTTCATCAACATTGCTTGCAGCACTTCATATGTCAACGTTCCTGAACGCGAGATAACACCCACGCTGCCTGGCTTGGAAATATTTCCCGGGATGATTCCAACTTTAGATTCTCCAGGTGTTAATATACCCGGGCAGTTCGGACCCACCAATTTTACATTGTGCTGGTCCAGGTACATCCGTACCCGCATCATATCCCGTACCGGAACACCTTCGGTAATACAAACAACCAGCGGAATACCTGCGTCCGCCGCTTCGATCATCGCATCAGCCGCATAAATCGCCGGGACAAAGATAACACTTACATTCGCACCAGTTGCATTTCGAGCTACTTTTACCGAATCAAAAATCGGCGTTTTGCCATCAAAAATCCAATCGCCACCTTTTCCGGGGGTGACGCCTGCCACAATATTCGTACCATACTGAACCATTTGCCAGCTATGAAAGAGCCCTTCATTGCCAGTAATACCTTGAACGATTACCCGGCTGTTTTTATTGATGAGAATACTCATAAGGCTCCTCCTTCAGCCAATATTACCGCTGACCTGGCTGCATGTACCAGAGAAGTTGCAGTGTGAATTTCTGATTCTGCCAGTAATCTTCGCCCTTCTTCAGCGTTGGTTCCAACCAAGCGCACAACAACAGGTATTTTTACCATCACATCATTGAAGGCGGTAAGAATTCCGCGAGCTACCTCATCACACCGAGTTATGCCGCCAAAAATATTAATCAGGATCACGCGCACATTCGGGTCTGACAAAATAATCCTCAAGGCAGCAGAAACTTTTTCGGCACCGGCACCTCCGCCAATATCAAGAAAATTGGCTGGTAAGCCACCCGATTGTTGAATAATATCCATGCTTGCCATCGCCAAACCGGCCCCATTCACCATACACCCAATCTGGCCATCCAATTTAATGAATGCAAGACCATACTTGCGAGCCTCAATTTCAGCAGGTGCCTCGGCATCCAGATCGCGAAGTTCCATAAAATCAGGATGACGATAGAGGGCATTATCATCAATGATCATTTTGGCATCCAGGGCTAGTAAACGCCGGTCTTTCGTAATGACCAACGGATTAATTTCAGCCAGAGTTGCATCGCTCTCCCAATAAACACGAAAAAGGCCATGCAGAATTTTTATGAAGCTCTTCCA
Organism: Anaerolineales bacterium; assembly: GCA_038329785.1. Lineage (GTDB taxonomy): Bacteria > Chloroflexota > Anaerolineae > Anaerolineales > Anaerolineaceae > UBA6170. The sequence continues at coordinate 48,027 of JBBQNI010000006.1, forward strand.
ATATTCTCGTGGCAGATCGATCCCCAGAGCAATATCACGAGCTTGAAAGTCTTGTAATCCGATCAGTGGATTTATCGTCACCCTGACAATCTTTTCGGGCGACAACTGAGCGACTTCTTCGATATCGACACCCCCTGCAGCAGAAGCCATCACAAGAGGGGATTTTGAAACTCGGTCATTGACAATAGCCAGGTATATTTCCCTTTCAATACCCACAGCTTCATCAATCAGGATTTTACGCACAGGCAATCCCTTAATTTCCATCCCCAGAATATCAGTGGCAAACTGCTTCGCTTCAGAAGGATCGCGTGCCAGTTTTATTCCACCTGCTTTTCCACGTCCGCCAACCAATACTTGAGACTTGATGACTACTCGGCCACCCAGCTCTTCAGCGATCTGTTTCACTTCCGATGCGATATTGGCAACTCTGCCACGTGGTATCGGCACCTGATATTTTTCAAACAACTTCTTCGATTGGTATTCATGTAATTTCATTAATTCTCCCTCACCAAAATCGAACAAAGATCCATCGCTCTTTTTAAAAATTATACCTGCAGGTTTAGTAGATTATTGGCCTATGTATAAAGCAGTTCTGTTGCGAGACAATAAAAAACCGGGAGATTACGAGCCTCCCGGTTATTGCTATTCCAAGAAAATTCTTTAGCCTTTCAAGAAATCCTCGAGGGCGGATTTGCTGATACGGTAAGCCGTACCGATTTTTCTCGCTTTCAAATCTCCGGCCTGTATTGCTGCAAGGATATCCTCTTCTGAAACGCGTACAATCGCAGCAGCTTCAGCCGGGGTCATTATATCAGCCATGCCATTACTGGCAGCACCCGATCCGGCAGCAGCCCCCGTTCCACCAGCTGTGGAACCTGTCATACCGGACAGCGATTGTGAGATAACATTCCCGAGACCAACACCAGCGCCAATTCCAGCCGTCAACCCTGCGCCACCACTCTCATTGCGAGCAGCATCGCGGAGCGCATCGGCAGCTTGAAGTTGTGTGTAGGTTTGCATATCCAGCATTCCCATTGCCCGCAATTCCTCGGCCGATTTATCAGAAGGCTTAATATTAGAAATATAAAAGGATTTCAATAACAGTCCTAGCGCAGCAAAATCATCCTGTGCTTTTGCGCGAACACCGGCTCCTATTTCTTCTGTTAAACCAATCAATTCGGCTACGCTCTTAACTGCTCCAGTCTCACCCAAAAGATCCTGTAATTTTGAAAGAAGCATAGCTCGCAACCGGCCTTCAATTTCTGACGTGCGATATATGCCATTCGCACCAACCACCTGGGTAACAAATTGCTGGGCATCCTTCACCTGGAAGCTGAAGCTTCCGAAACCCTGCAATAAGGCAACTCCCAGACCCATACCCGGATTACGGACAAGAATCGGTTGAGGAGTTCCCCATTTCCGATCAACAAATTCGCGCATGGAAACATAATAGATTTCGGCTGTAAATGGGGTGCGATCATTAAATACTTTTCCCACCAGGTTGACGAGCAAAGGAATGTTGGCGGTAACGATTGTATGCCGGCCAGGGCCGAATTCGTCTAACGCGCGGCCATCACGAAAGAAGATTGCCTTTTGAGATTCGCGCACGATCACCTGGGACCCAATGCGCAAATCTGCTACACCCACCTCCGGAAAACGGTGGACAATCTCATCTTTCATTTCACTTGCATATTCAACAACATCAAATACTCTAGCCATTTTTTACTCCATTTGTAATCTAATTATTTGCTGATATGACTCAGGGAGTTTGTTCGGTGTTGATACCACCCATGATCACTTCAGACCGTTTGTTGTACGCATCCAAAGATTGTTGCGCCGTAGAAGTCAAGTGTCGGATTGCCGCAGGCAAACCATCCGTTCCGAAGGAGGCTTCTACATTATCGACCGAGCGACTGAGGAGGTCAGCATGATCTAATAAGGCAAGATCATACTGGTACACTGCCGCCAACTCTTCTTCACGGATTTTAATTGCATCGAAAAATGGGGCATAACCATATGTGGCATGTCGAATTCTATCGATGAACTGTCGGATTTTTATTGCCCCTCGTTCGAGATCGTCTATCCATTCAAGTCCACCAGTGCTGATAAGTTCGGTTTGTAACCCGGAGATGCGATGCCATTGCTCCTCAAATCGATCCGCGACAGCTTCCCGTAAAATCTTGTCTGAAGCCCTGCGGTTTTCCCGCTCGATGTATCCATTAAAGCCTGGAATTTTACTCAACAATTTCTTGATCACATCCTGATTGGCAGTTACGCGATCGAATAAATCACTCATCTCTCCTCCTTCATAAAGGTCTCATCCAATAATTATTAATCGCTTTTTTTTATTATAGCTTAATCTGATGTTAAGCGAACACAATTCTATCTACACTATATACGAAAAAACCAATTTTTAGTTTCCCGCACTTGATTGATCGAAAAAAGGCGTTTTAGGCGTAAAATTTGCGTAAATATGACCTTTCCTGTAAGGTATCTGTAATGTAAACCTATTGCAATACTGACCGGAGAGGTTATAATATGAGTAACATTTAGAAAATGAATTTGGGAAGGAGGTGACAAACATGTTATTCGCACCGAAAGAAAAAGGCCAAGGTTTAGTTGAGTACGCATTAATTCTTGTTTTAGTAGCCGTTGTTGTAATTGTTATTTTGGCGTTACTCGGACCGGCAATTGGTAATATCTTCAGCAATATCGTAACCGCAATCTAATTGTAGCTAACATTGAATTGTAAAAGAGATCTCTCACGGGAGGTCTCTTTTCAAATTAATTACTTTTTTGGCAATAAATAATTTACACAAATTTTACTGTTTTATGGTTAGCGACACCTTACAATACTGCAAAATAGACTTGCAAAATTGATTAATAATTTTTTCATTATGGTTGTATAATCAAAATGATCTCAAATCAAGTCCGACATCTAATATATTGGCACAATTTATGCATTATTCTAATATGTAAAGACGGCAGGGGAATACCATCATTTGTATGTTTGTGATCAATTACAGTTTTTTAATTGCCGGATAATAAACAAATTGGTTGGTTTCCCGAACATTTAATAAGGAGACGTGGGCATGGCTAAAAGTGGAACAAAAAGTGGAAGAGTAATAATTATTGTGGCACTAGTTTTGATCGTTATTGTTTTAGGGGTTGCGTACGCATATATTCAGCTACGGCCATTGCTCCAACCCCAGGTCACGGATGTTCAACAGCCTCAAGCAGTAGCGGAGGAAATGGTCGACATTGTAATTACGACCCAGGCAATTGCACGTGGTGATGTAATTACCGAAAACGTTGTAGCAACGATTCCATTTCCCAAAAAAGAATTGGTTGAGGGGACTTTTGTGACTGAATTGGATCAGGTTATCGGCAAAAAGGCGATGTATCCTCTCAAGCCTCGCATGCCCATCACCCCAAGCTTGTTGATTGATTCGGTCACCGGCGGTTCAATTCCTGCTTTCGATATCCCCGTGGATAAAACAGCGCTTTCGGTGCCTATTGATCGCGAAGCATTGGTAGCCTTTGCACCGCAACCTGGTGATCATGTGATGGTCATTGGCTGCATGTGGTTGGTAGATATTGATCCTGAATATCAGACCATTCTTCCAAACTACACTGCTTCTGTGACCAAACAACTTTTTAATGCAGAAAGCACGGTAGAATCCCTTTCCATTAATATTCAGGGTGGCAGCGATGCGTCTTCTCAGGGTCGAACCGAGTTGGATCCAACGTTAAATGAACCTATTTACGTTCAGCCTTCAGAGGCACAAAGGCCGCGTCTGGTGTGTCAGAATGTGATTCAGGATGCCATTATTCTCAGGGTAGGCAATTTCCCATTGGATGGCATTGATGAACCAGTAGTTACAGAAGCACCCGCTCCCGTACCTGGTCAGGAAGCAGCACCCGTTGAACCTCCGCCTGATCCCGATATTGTCACGCTGGTGGTTTCACCGCAAGATGCAGTCTTAATGAGTTATTTGAGACTCGCTAAAGTTTCATACACGCTCGCCTTGCGAAACCCCAACAATATTCAAGAGATCGTCACCGATGCTGTTACACAACAATATTTAATGGATCAGAAAAATATTCCTTTGCCGGCAAAATTACCCTTTGCTGTGGAATCACGATCTGGAGATTCTGCACCAGTAAACATTCAATAAACAAAATGCTTATGAATTGAATAAAACATCACTTCCACAGAAATTGGAGTCATATCTTTAAATGGCCGGACCAGAAAAAATTCGGGTACTCATCGTCGATGATATTCAAGAAACTCGTGAAAACATTCGTCGAATGCTGCAATTTGATCCATCAATTGAAATTATTGCCGAAGCAAGAACAGGCAAAGAGGCGATTGATTTAACCCATCAGAAGCAACCCGATGTCGTCGTAATGGATATCAATATGCCTGATATGGATGGGCTGGTTGCAACCGAAGCAATTCGGCGGCGCTTGCCCTACATTCAGATTATTATCCTCTCAGTTCAAAATGATCTGAGCTATATGCGCCGTGCCATGCTGGCTGGAGCTCGCGACTTCCTCTCCAAACCGCCCATGATTGACGAACTTACGAATGCCATCCGCCAGGCTGGTAAGATGGCAATCGAAGAAAAAAGAAAAGCCCAGGTTAATCTCGCCACATTTGAAGCTGCCAGCAGCTCTGCCGCCGGCCAACGAGCAATGGGCAAAATTATCGTCGTTTACAGCCCCAAAGGCGGTACTGGCTGTACCACCATTGCCACAAACGTTGCCCTGGGTCTTCAAACAGAAACAACGCCCACAGTCTTGATCGACGGCAGCCTTCAATTCGGCGATGTTGCCGTCTTTCTTAACGAGCAAGGTCGTAATTCGATTATCGACTTAACACCCCGTGCTGACGAGCTTGATCCGGATATCATTGAAGAAGTAATGATTAATCACAAATCCTCCGATCTGGATATATTGGCCGCTCCTCCTCGTCCGGAATATGCCGATAATATCTCTTCCGACCAGTTTTCGAAGGTACTGACGTATTTACAAAGGATGTATTCATATATTGTTGTGGATACTGCATCCTACCTGACCGATGTAGTGCAATCATCCCTTGATGTCGCCAGTGTCATTATCCTGGTAGCCACACAGGATATTCCATCCATCAAGAACGCCAATCTATTCTTGGGGTTGTCAGATGCTTCTGGAATTAACCGAAAACGCATATTGTTTGTCATCAATCGCTTCGATAAACGTGTCTCGATTTCGGCTGAGAGAATTGGGGAAAGTTTGCGCCAACCAGTAGAAGCGATAATTCCATTTGAAGATCGGATTGTAACCAATTCCATAAATCGCGGCACACCTTTCATAATTGAAAACAAGGCATCGATTTTATCCAAAAGCATTTATACTGTGATTGAAAAAATTAATGAAAAGATAGCTGAACAACATGAAGAAGATTCAGTCGCACAGGCGTCTTCCAGATATTAGGTAAAAAAGGGGTTAAGTATGTCAATTCTCAGGCGAATTCAGGGTGAAGGGCAAAACAATGGGGCACAACCGCCTAAACCAGGCGGCTCGGATCCATTACGCAACCCTGCTTTGCAATCCCGGCGTATCAATGCACCTTCAACTTCCACTTCGAATGACACCTATCAGGACCTTAAAAACCGCGTCCAAACAAAGTTATTGGGCACCCTGGACCCTACTATGGATGTCACACAAACAGCTGATGTGAAAAGAACAATCCAGGAATTGTTTGAACAAATTTTGAATGAAGAGAATATTATCCTTTCGCGGCCAGAACGATCACGGATGTTTGAGCAGATATCTGCTGAAATTCTCGGATTTGGTCCACTCCAGCGATTATTGGAAGATGAGACAATCACTGAAATTATGGTTAACGGCGCAAAGAATATTTACGTTGAGCGCTTAGGTAAAATCGTTAGGGAACCAATGGCATTTGAAAATGATGAGCATGTCATGCGAATCATTGAAAGAATCGTTGCACCTCTCGGTCGTAGAATTGATGAATCTTCTCCATATGTAGATGCCCGTTTACCAGATGGATCGCGTGTTAATGCGGTCATTCCTCCTATTTCGCTGGTGGGACCGGTGCTTACCATTCGTAAATTTGCCAAAACACCAATCACTGTTGAAAAACTGATTGAGTTTGGCTCGCTAACACCGGAATCAATTCAGTTCTTGGATGCGTGTGTGAAAGCTCGTCTTAATATTGTTATTTCCGGTGGTACTGGTTCTGGAAAAACAACCCTGTTAAATGTACTATCAGGATTCATTCCGTCAGACGAGCGCATTGTCACCGTTGAAAACGCAGCGGAGCTCCAGTTGAGACAGGAGCATGTGGTTACATTAGAATCCCGCCCACAAAACATTGAGGGCAAAGGCGAAATTACCATTCGCCAACTGGTGGTTAACACCCTCCGTATGAGACCAGACCGGATTATCGTTGGTGAGATTCGAGACGAAGCCGCCCTAGATATGTTGCAGGCCATGAACACCGGTCATGACGGTTCCATGACCACTGCCCACTCTAATACGCCGCGTGATACATTATCGCGTATGGAAACAATGACACTCATGGCTGGGATGGATTTGCCTGTGCGCGCCATCCGAGAACAGATCTCTTCGGCCATCGATCTAATTGTTCACCAATCGCGCATGCGCGATGGAACACGTAAAGTAGTCAATATTACCGATGTGACAGGTATGGAAGGCGATATCATCACAATGACCGATGTATTTGTTTTTGAACAAGCCGGTTTTGAAAATGGTCGAGTAATTGGCAGGTTACGCCCTACAGGTTTACGTCCAAAATTTATGGAAAAAATTGAACAGTCAGGCATTCACCTACCTCCTTCCATTTTCGGAATTGGAGAACGACGCCGCTATTAACAATGAAAGCAGGCATAGCTTATGGACCTCGCCCAACTTTTTAACCAGATCGACCCAATAGTTATCATCGCCACGGGAGCCGGAATCTCCTTTGTTTTGTTAATCATCGGCATAATCATTACCGTAACCGGTGATCGAAAGACGATGGAACTGGAACGTCTGGGTAAGTATATTGCCGAAGATGAAGTTTATTCTGAAAGAGAACGCTCCACCCCGTTGACCGACTGGCTCAACCGTCGCGTTGAACGTTCTTCAATCGGTGAAAAAATATCCCAGAGTCTCTCGCGGGCTGACTTAAAACTAAAACCGGGCGAATATATTGCAATCATGGTAATCGCTGGCTTCCTGGTAGGCTTCGTACTCTGGTTTATTGGCGGCAGAGTAATTGTTGTTGGCATTCTCGGAGTAATCATCGGTGCATTTTTGCCACGTATGTATGTCAAGAGCCAGCAGAAAAAACGTCTGGTTAAGTTTGATAATCAATTACCCGATATGCTGAATTTAATGGTCAATGGTCTGCGGGCAGGTTTTTCCATCATGCAAGCTATGGAAGCGGTCTCGCGCGAATTGCCAGCGCCTATCAGCGATGAATTTCGACGAGTCGTGCAGGAAATGCAGCTTGGTATACCGATGGAACGTGCCCTGGATAACTTGCTTGTGCGCATACCCAGTGATGACCTTGACCTGACCATCACCGCCATCAATGTCCAGCGCGAGGTTGGTGGTAATCTGGCTGAGATTATGGAAACGATATCTCATACCATTCGCGAACGTATTCGTATCAAAGGAGAAATTCGTGTTTTAACGACACAAGTCATGTATTCGGGGCGCTTTCTCTCTATGCTACCTCTCTTTGTTATGGGTATTTTGTACTTGCTCAATCGGGAATACATGATGGAGTTTTTTAAACCCTCTAGTGCTCCGTGCGGTTACATTGCCCTTGCAGTATCGGCGTTACTAATCTTCTTTGGCTATCTCGCGATGAACAAACTGGGTGATATCGAAATTTAAGGATTGAAAAGAGGGAAAAATGGTTGTTTTATATATAATTATTGCTGTTGTTATCATAGGGGCCATATTTCTCACAGTTATTGGTTTGCGCAACCCTGGCGCTTCAGATGATCGCCTCCTGGAATCTCGTTTGGAGGAACTTAACAAATCCGAAGAACCCGTAACACTTCGGAAATTGGAACTATCACAACCTTTTCGTGATCGTGTCATTTTCCCTGTAGCACAAAAATTCGGCGATCTTGCCATTCGCTTTACACCTCAAAATGCGCGCCAATCGATAGAGAAAAAATTGGAACTTGCCGGCGCATCCTCCAAGATGGATCCAACCATTATTCTATTCTTGCAGTTCATTGGCATGGTCTTTTTTGGCGGGATTGTGATGTTTGTTCTTTCCATCGGTTCACTCGACTGGCCTTTTGGGCGTAAATTGATTGTCGCATTTGTATTTGGCTTGATTGGCTTTTATTTCCCAAACCTGATACTATCTTCACAAATTACCCGCAGGCAGAAAGAAATACGGAAAGCAATGCCAGATGCGCTGGATCTTCTCACAATTTGTGTAGAAGCCGGCCTGGGATTTGATGCCGCCATGGCCAAAGTAAGTGAAAAATGGGAAACACAACTCTCGATGGCTTTTGCGCGTGTAATTCAGGAAATTCAATTGGGAAAAGTCCGCAAAGAAGCCTTGCGTGATATGGCCGATCGGATTGGTCTATCGGAAATGACCAGCTTTGTCGCGGCTGTAATTCAAAGCGAGCAATTAGGTGTCAGTTTATCTAAGGTGCTTCGTATTCAGGCAGATCAAATGAGAATTCGCAGACGCCAATATGCAGAAGAGGAAGCCCACAAAGCACCAATTAAGATGCTGATCCCAATGGCTGGGCTTATCTTCCCATCCTTGATGATTGTTCTGCTAACACCTGCAGGCTTACGATTATTCCACTCTGCCCTGGGGGGTATGTTCAACTAAATAATCCTTCGGAGATTTCATGTCAAACCAGGGGATAAAAAAACGCCCATTCTCCGCAGATACATACCATCTCTTTTGGGAATGTGTTGACTTATTTATTCCCAGCCGCTGTGGAGGCTGCAATGAACTTGGCTATCGCTGGTGTCAAAAATGTAGCGATCAAGTAAAGCCAGTATTGGGACCGATCTGTCTTCGTTGCGGTGAACCCCTAACAGGTCCGACTTCAACGGATTCCTGCCATTGCGCCAGCTTTCTCAGGGATATCGACCAGATCCGTTCCTATGGTAGATACGAAGCCCCTCTTTCAACAGCGATCCATAAACTCAAATACCAACGGGATATCGGCATTGCTGAATCGCTGGCAATAAATCTTGTGAAATTGTACAATTCTATTGATTGTGAGGCTGATATTATCATCCCGGTACCGCTCAATAAGAAGCGATACCAGGAACGTGGATACAACCAGGCCTTATTGCTCGCGAGACCTTTTTCCTATGAAGTTGGACGTCCAATGAAAACGCAAGCTCTCAAACGCATACAAAATACCCGTTCACAAGTGGGTCTCAGTCGCATTGAACGGAACGCCAATGTTCAGGATGCATTTTCAGCTAACGAAAAAACTGTAAAAGGAAAGGTCATTGTTTTGATCGATGATGTTTCAACTACAGGTTCTACAATGGATGCCTGTGCAAAAGCTTTGAAAAAAGAAGGAGCCAAATATATAGTAGGATTAACCCTGGCACGTGCTTTCAAGACCAATAACGGATATAGTGATTTAATACCAATTCAAGAATTTACGCAAACATAGACTAGAGGAGGTAATTATGGCAGTCAAAGTTGATATCTTCGCAAAAAATTTAAAGGTTACAGAGCGAATAGAAGAATACCTTAATAAAAAAATTACCAAACTTTACCGTTATTTGAATGATATTGAGGAAACAAGGGTAGATCTCACTTACACCAAATCTGCGCGTAACGCGGCTGACCGTCAGGTTGCTCAAATCACTATTCGGGGACGGGGCTACATACTCCGGACAGAAGAAAGAGCTGAGGATATTTTCGCTGCAATTGATGAAGCAGTTGAAAAAATGCAACGGCAAATATCGCGCTTGAAGGGAAAACGGGAAAGAGGACGAGGAGATGGAACTCCGTTATCCGATCTGGCTGCAGAATTGCCTGAACTCGAAGAAGCGGAAGAACAATCTGAAATTGCCCGCAGGAAAACTTTTACATTGATACCGATGGATGAGTATGAAGCCATCGAACAGATGAAACTGCTCGGTCATGAAAACTTTTTTGTTTTCTTTGATATGAATTCCCAAAGTGTCAACGTTCTCTACCGGCGCCGTGATGGTGGATATGGCATTATCGAACCAAAGTTGGGCTAGCTCAACCTGAGTGCAAAGACGGGGCAACTAAGATTGCCCCGTCTTTTTTTAATAAATTGATCATGCTATTGAAAGCAATGGGAAATGATAGACCAAACCATAAAGTTTTCCATCCAGATGAGAGCTGTATTTGTAGGTTGGGCACGGATTGTTAATCATAACGAACATTTGCCAATTACATGTCGAATGAATAAGCTATTTGGCTGGGTGTCCAACAATCTTGGGCGTCCAATCACCAACTCATTCAGAATCCAACCAGTCAATACCGTAAAAGTCAGAGATTGCACCAATGCAAACTCTTCGAAGCGCGTACGCGTGTTGGGCACTTGCGCTTTCTGTGTCCTGGTTCTGTCCAACGACTAAACAAACAAAGGTGTGTTAGACGGACATGCCCAACCTACATTTTCATCAATGACTTACTTTTTACCAGGGTGTGACTGGTAGATATCATTGAAAACGACCCGAACTAATGACTGATCCTGGTAAAATCTGTCGGACTCTAATAGCTGCGGGTGATGTCACGTTGAGTGACTTTGTAAAATCATATCGCATTGCCTACCATAAAGTGACTAGCTTATGTTGATTTATTCACAAATAAGCCAAAAAAGCAAAGTTGATGAAATTTCCGATCCGGTAACGTGCCTTTAATCTGCCTCGATCACGGCCTCAATCATGCTCCTTGTCACGCTTATGAGCTTACGCTATAATTGGCCTGTTAAAAATCAGTGAAAAAGGTGCTTAAATGATTGATGTCAATGAACTACGCAAAGGTGTAACCTTTGAATTCGATGGAAATTTATTCAAAGTTGTTGAATATAGCCACAACAAACCCGGCCGCGGTGGAGCGACTATTCGAATCAAAGCCAAAAATTTACTTTCAGGTTCCAATATTGAAAAAACATTCAACTCGGGGGAAAGAGTTCAGGATGTACGCCTGGATTACCACAATGCTCAATATCTCTATACTGATGGTGATTTCTTCTATTTTATGGACAACGAGACCTTTGAACAATATCCGTTGAAGGGTAACATTCTGGGAGATTCCGTCAATTATCTTAAAGAGAATATGGAAGTAAAGATCACTTTTTACAACGATCTGGCAATTGATATCGAGCTTCCGACTTCCGTGGAATTGGAAGTTACCTGGGCTGAACTGGCAATTCGTGGTGATACAGCCTCAGCGCAGACCAAAAAAGTTAAAGTCGAAACTGGCGCCGAAGTGAACACCCCTTATTTTATCGAAACTGGTGACATCATTCGAGTAGACACACGTACGGGTGATTATCTTACCCGTGTTTCTTAGTTGAGATGCAAACTCCTTACGGTAAAGAATGCCTTTATTTTTATGGCGACTACTTTCGTGGACGTCATCATGAAGAGTGCCGCTTGCTGGAACCTGCCGTTTCATCTTCACAATGGACCAGCAAACTCTGTAAGAATTGCCCTGTACCCGGCATCCTGCGAGCCAATGCCTGTGAAAATATGGTATTGAAAGGCGAAATCAATTCAGGATTGTTCGGGATAGGAAAATCAATGAAAATCAGTGCCTATTGTATTAAAAGTGAGAAAGTGGTGGCTGAACCTCATATTGGCTGTGGATTGTGTCATCCATTAACCGACATCATTTTGAACGACAAATGACTGCCACGCTTTTATTTGATTTAGATGATACGTTGCTTCAGAATTCAATGAGTTCATTCCTGCCTGTTTATCTGGGCGGACTGAGTGATCATTTGGGTCCTTTCAAATTGGATTTTGATATCCAACGAGCGGTTTTGGAAGGAACCCAGTATATGATCCGGAACATGGATCCGGCGATAACGTTAGAGGAAAGTTTTGACACTTACTTTTATCCGCGTTTGGGAGTTGAAAAAAAAGATCTCCAAAAGGATATCAACCATTTTTATCAAAATATTTTTCCAGAATTTGCATATATTACAAAGCCAATCGCCGCAGCACAATCTCTAATTGCCAAACTAGCGAAAAATGATTTAAATCTTGTGATTGCCACGAATCCATTGTTTCCACTTCCGGCTGTTTTATACCGCCTGAATTGGGCCGATCTAGGCGCAGACCCACAGCGTTTCTCATTGATAACAAGTTATGAACAATTTCATTTCGCTAAACCCAACCCGGCTTATTATGCAGAGATTCTAGCTCACCTCGGTTGGCCCGAGGGGCCAATCGCAATGATAGGCAACGATTGGGAATTGGATATCCTGCCGGCAGAAATAATCGGCTTACCCACTTTCTTTCTGGGTAAACCTCCCGAGGGTGACTTATCTTCACGACACCGGCTCAGCAGCCAGGGTGGTTGGAATGAATTGAATAACTGGATTGACGAACGAATATCTGAAAAAGATACATTTGACCTGAATGTCTCAAAACCGGCGATCACAGCAATCCTTTCCGCAACCGCTGCCTATCTAGATTCCCTCAGACGCCAGTTCGAGGCCATCAACTTTTGGAATACTCGCCCAGAACCTGATGAGTGGAGCCTGGTTGAAATCATTTCGCATATTGCAGACGTGGATGCAGAAGTAAACCTTCCCCGAATAAAAATTTTAGAAAATCAGGTTTTCCCTTTCTTCGCAGCAATTGAAACAGATCATTGGGCTCAGGAACGGAATTACATCGAAAATGATGCATGCCAACAGATGGAAAAATTTATCGCCAATCGCAAAATATTGATCAATGAATTCTCAAGTCTATCTGAAGAAGAAATGGCCAAGCCAATTCAGCATGCGATCTTTGGACCTACCTCTGTTCTGGAAATATTTAAATTCATCGCCCACCATGATCGCATTCATATTACACAGATTTCAAAGATAATCGCTTCCCTGCGTCCGAAAGAATCAGAAAATCAAATTGAATAGCCCACAATTCTTGAAATACCATCCGCCATTTCCCAGGTATGACAGAAAAGCATTAAATTGCTCAAATTTCGGAGAGTATTTCTGCAAAAGTAGCCACGCAACTTGCTCACCGTGACTATCTTTTATGCAATCAACTTTCTTTTAGCAAGGCAATATAAGAAATACATTAGATTACCTGTTATTGTTGTTCAAAAACTAGTCCACCTAGATATAGATTGGTATAATTCCAACCAGTTAACCAAAAATAATTGACTTTCCGCGATGGGAGGCATCAGTGAAATCAAGAAATCAATCTTACGTAATCTACTTGCTGCTTTTTGTAGCTATCATTGTGATGGCTGTCTATAGTTTCGGTCAGCGAAGTACTACGGAAGAACTTACCATTAACCAAGTTGCTGCAGATATTAAAGCAGGCAAAATTTCTGAAATTGAAGACGATGAAAACAGACTTCGGGTCAAATACTATGAAGATCTACGCGAAGGATTTTCCAACAAAGAAAATTCAGCTACACTCGTTGAACAATTACTCAATTTGGGCGTTACTCCGGCGGATTTAGATCCGCAGAAAATCCGCCTTATGATCAAACCGCCAAGCCCATGGGTGGGAGTTCTGACAGCCTTAGGCTATATTTTCCCATTCTTACTATTGGGCGGCGCATTTTTCTTCATTTTCCGCCAGGCTCAGGGCAGCAATAATGCGGCCATGTCTTTTGGAAAATCCAAAGCACGCATGTTTACCGGCGACCATCCAACCGTGACATTTGCGGACGTTGCTGGTGTTGAAGAAGCAAAAGAAGAACTCGAGGAAGTAGTTGAATTCCTGCGTGAACCACAAAAATTCATCGCCCTGGGTGCCAGGATACCAAAAGGAGTCCTGCTGGTAGGGCCACCTGGTACCGGTAAAACCCTGTTAGCCAAGGCAGTTTCCGGTGAAGCTGGCGTACCCTTCTTCTCCATTTCCGGATCTGAATTTGTCGAAATGTTTGTTGGTGTTGGAGCCAGCCGCGTTCGTGATCTTTTTGAGCAAGCAAAGCGCCACTCACCTTGTATCGTCTTCGTAGACGAAATTGATGCCGTCGGACGCCAGCGTGGAGCCGGCTTAGGGGGTAGCCATGATGAACGGGAACAAACATTAAACCAGATGCTAGTCGAAATGGATGGTTTTGATACCGATACGAACGTCATCATCATGGCAGCTACTAATCGTCCAGATATTCTCGACCCGGCATTATTACGTCCTGGTCGTTTCGACCGCCGTGTTGTTCTGGATCGCCCCGATGTGCGCGGACGTGAAGCAATCTTAAAAGTACATATCAAAGGTAAACCACTGGCCAACGAAATTGACCTGGGAGTAATTGCTAAATCTACCCCCGGTTTTGTTGGTGCAGATCTGGAAAATCTGGTCAATGAGGCAGCAATTTTGGCTGCTCGTCGCAATAAAACCCAGATCACCCAGAGTGAGTTTGAAGAATCAATCGAACGAGTGATTGCTGGGCCGGAAAGAAAAAGCCGCTTGATCAGCCAGGAAGAAAAACGTATTGTTGCCTATCATGAAGCAGGCCATGCCGTAGTGATGCATTCCTTACCGGAAGCTGACCCGGTTCACAAGATTTCTATTATCAGTCGTGGAATGGCTGCGGGATATACAATGCATTTACCAACTGAAGATCGCACCTTAATAGCTCGCAAAAAACTGATGGCCGATATGATTGGCTTATTGGGCGGTAGAGCAGCTGAGGAAATTGTCTTCGATGACATTACCTCCGGCGCCTCCAATGATATCGAACGTGTCAGCAAATTGGCCAGAACAATGGTCATGCGCCTTGGCATGAGCGAAGAACTTGGCCCGATGGTATATGGCCAAAAAGAAGAATTAATTTTCCTTGGCAGAGAAATCTCAGAACAGAGAGACTACTCCGAGAATGTTGCAGAACGCATTGACAAAGAAGTACGTGATTTAGTGAATTCCGCTTATAAAAGCGCTAAAGAAATTCTAATCCAGTATCGTGTCGCGCTTGACGCTGTTGCGCTAAAACTACTTGAGGTAGAAACTCTCTCAAAGGTTGAGTTCGAGAAAATATTCCCCGCCCCCAATGAAAAAACGAGCGGAGTTCCAATGATCGTACCTAACGGATCAGCAGCCTGACAGAAAAAAAACCGGTTCGAAATGAGCCGGTTTTTTTTATGATTTCGCCACAATCCAACCAGGATCTGATTGAATATAATCCGCTATCTCATATTTGTTTAATTTGTCCACAAAAAACCATTTGATGGTTGGGTCATCCAATTTAAACCAGTTCGATTGGCGGCGAACAAGTTTGCGCGTGTTTCGTTTCATCAAAATAATCGCATCTTCCAAAGAAATATTCCCTAGTAAAAATTGGCAGGTTTCGCGATAACCGATGGCTGACATCGCTGAATGCTCAGGCAAAATACCCTTAACCATTAATTCCTGCACTTCATCGATCAACCCGTTCTCTATCATCGCATCAATTCGTTTATCTATCCGCTCATACAATGTTACCCTGTCACAGGTCAATCCGATCATTTTTCGAGCATAGGGCGAATTTAAAATCCCCTTCCCTTCGGAAAACAAACGGCCTGTTTTTAAAATGACTTCAACTGCCCGCAGCGTTCGCCGTTTATTGCGTGGGTCGATATGGGCAGCTGCCTCTGGATCAACTTTCTCCAAAAAAGCATAAAGTATATCGCGGCCGGCTCTAACAACTTCATTTTCTAATACACTTCGTAGTTCATCATCCCGTTCCAGTGCGGGTAATTGCCATTCATCCAGCAAGGCATGCACATATTGGCCGGTTCCACCTACTAAAAACGGCAAATTACCTCTTCGATGGATGGCAGCGATAGCTATTTTTGCTTCCTCTTGGTACCGGGCTATACTCCAGGTCTCTTCCGGTTCAGAAACATCGACCAAATGATGGCGAATATTCCGCATCTCTTCAGCCGATGGTTTGGCAGTACCAATATCCATTCCGCGATAAAAGTATCGTGAATCAGCTGAGACAATCTCCCCTGACAGCATCTCTGCCAGATCAATCGCAACGCTTGTCTTTCCAGCGGCAGTGGGTCCAACGATTGCCACCAATGGACGTTCGTAATCAGTCCAGGACATTTTCAATCCATTTAATTTCAACTTTATTGTTGCGAATATTTCGAGTTATTGCAATCACGTCAATTTGCCAATCAACCTCATCGATTTTATTCTGTTCAAAGAACTCCCACGCGACTGTTTTGATATGATCAAGTTTTGCGGCATTCACTGCTTCTTCCGGAAATCCGAACAGATCGGATTGGCGGGTCTTAACCTCAAAGAAAATGTAGCGTCCTTCCGATTTGCCGATCAGGTCAATTTCGCCTGACCGCGTCCGGAAATTATTGGCTATAATTTTTATTCCCTTCGCGCTGAGATAATCACTAGCGATCTTCTCACCAAATTTAGCGAGGTCTCTTCGAGGTAATATTCTCATTTGGATAGATTTAATGATTTTTCTAGTTTCGGAGCCAATCGACAATCCTTTTGTCCAAAATAATCAGGCAAGATCAATGATAACCTGCATTCTACGTCAATCAACAAAAAAAATAAAGTAATTTCCGCATAAGAAGACTCTTCATGTTCACAGGTTCTGTGGACAATTTAAGCGCAGTGTCTGTTTGAAGACCAATAAAAAGTGAATTAGCTCCAAATTTTTTACAAAGTCTCATGAAGGCAAGTTTATAATGCTAAAATAAAGAATATTTTTATGCGATCTACAGTGAATGAATTATTGGCGGTATATTAATCATTGAGGAAATCCTAAATCACTAAAACACAAGGCGCAAAGAGGGAAAATTGATTATCTTTGGTATCCTCAGCATTCTGCAAATGACTTTATTTCCGGGAGTACTGGCGGTCAAGATCATTAAAGGTATTGATCGTGGGATTCCCAGGCTGGTTGTAATTTTTGGGTTCAGCCTGGTGTTCAATTATTTTTTGGTATTCATTCTGAGTGCCTTGCACGCTTACACGAAAAACTTGCTGCTTGTTTTCATTTTTCTTGAACTTGTGGCCCTAATCTGGTTATACCGTGAAACTTATCTACTTTCCTTCGAGACAATTTTTGAACAAATTGGACATTGGCTGCAATCACTAAGATTGATTAGCTTGAAAGATTCGATCGATTCTTCCTTTTTAAGGGTTGTCGAATATTTCGTGTTCTTAATGTTTTTTATTTTTGCAATGACCGATATTGTCTGGATCACTCGAATTTTCTTCAATAATTTCGGTACTGTTTTTACAACCTGGGATGCAGTTCTCTCCTGGAATCACTGGGCCACAATTTGGTCACAAGGCACTATCCCTTCCGGCACCCAGTTTTACCCGCAATTAATTCCTGCCAACTGGTCACTCAGTTACGTGTTGATGAATGGCTATGAATTGCAGTCATTTCCAAAAGTAATCATGCCCCTCTTCAGCCTGTTCATGTTGCTTATGCTGCTAGACCTTGGTCTTAAAACCCGCTCTTTTGGATTCTTCATCGGGATCATTTTTTCAAGATTGATTATCAAAAAGTTCACCGGTGAATACATCGCAGATGGCTATGTAGACCTTGCAGTGACTTTTTTTGGATTTGCCAGTGTATACCTTCTTTTACTGGCAAGATTGAAAAGCAAAAAAGAAAGGATCCAAAAGGGATTAATTATTGCCGGTCTGATCATGGTGACAGGTTCTGCTTTAACCAAGCAGGCAGGTATAGTTACTTTTTTGATGTTCCCCGCCCTGACCTACCTGATTGTGTTCTATCGATCCTCTACCACATTTGAGCAAATCAACCTTAGAACATTGTTGATATCTTTCCTGGGTGCTTTAGCACTGGTCGGCACCTGGTATTTATTTAAATGGTTCCAAATACAAACAGGGCTTGATTCATCCAATGTCGCATACATTACCCAAGGTATTTATCAAGGTGCAGACATCATTACAAGAGCCAGGAATGCGCTCGACCTGCTTGGCATTTACAAGTACTTTCTTTTCGCGCTTATACCAGCTGTGCTGCTTATCAAGTCACCCTACCGCTGGCCTGGAATCCTGGTTGCAATTCCATTCTCGACCATTTGGCTTTTCTATTTCAGTTATGAAGCTCGAAATCTGGCGTTGATCTTTCCTATCTGGGGCATGATGATCGGGTTGATGTCACAACAACTCTTTGATTGGAGCATCAAATTATTAACCGCAATCAAAGCATATAAAGTTCCTATTGCTTTAATTTTCGTGGCAATTATTTCGTTATTCGTGTTCTTAGCAATCCGCTATCCACTTCATAGACTTTTGCATAATCAGGAGGAAAAACAATGGTTACTTTTCAATCCAGAGTTAAATCAAGAAATTCGAAGTTTAATCGACCAAACTGGTCCTGAAATAAAGATCTTAACCAACTATCCTGTGGATTACTTGCCAGGTTTACGCGGCGTTCAGGTTTCATATTGGTATGATAATCTTGCGGATTACAAACATGTTACGGAAAAAATGCGGATTGACTATTTGCTGGTACCCCAAAATATCGCACCAAATGTCGAAAATGAAATCCAGTCAGAGATCCAGACGGGAAGGCTTAGGTTTCTCTTTTCCTCCGAGGGTAGTTTTTCATATCGTATGTTTGAGAAAATTGATTGACAAATTCGCTTAGGGTTTTCTCTCACTACATTATAGTCTCATTAATCACCGCAGGTGTAGATTATTCCATTTTTTGGCTAACCCGATTGATCCTACCCGACATTTTCTTGCGGTTGATGCTCTCCAAAGGCATTTCACTAACCGTACAATATATACTTATAAAATTCAGGGTTTTTTATAACAGACTCCCTACCAGAAAAACACTTCCATGGTATTTACTTCTGGTTATTCTGAATGGTTTTCTTGTGACCGGTTTAATAGAGTTTTTCTCACAACAAGAATTTCCCCAACTGGTCGCAAAATTTTCTTCTGAACTTGTCCTCTATATCCCTAATTTCCTTGTCTTAAAAAAATGGATATTTAGAAATACTGCTCAATCCGACCAGCATGTACAACTGAACCTATAATTAAATTAACTTTGAATGGGCATGGCTTACAAGGTAACTTTCAATTCCAAAGCAGTCATTATATAATGTGACTAATCGATATACTTTGGAAGAGACCAATATGCCCACAGCAGAAATAATCACAATTGGAACGGAATTACTTTTAGGAGAAATTCAGGACACCAATACCCGCCACCTGGCACGCGTTTTGCGCAATGCGGGTATCGACTTATTCAGAACAACGATCATTGGAGATAATCTCGAACGGATTGCTTGCGTTGTTCGCGAGGCAATCACACGCTCCAACATCATCATTACCACCGGTGGTTTAGGACCTACGGTCGATGACCCTACCCGTAATGCCATTGCCAAAGCCCTCGACGTAGAAATAGAATTTCGAACAGAACTTTGGGATCAGATTCAAACGCGTTTCATGCGTTATGGCCGGGTTCCTACCGAAAATAACCGACGCCAGGCTTATATCCCTTGTGGTTCCACACCGATTGAAAACCTGGTTGGCACTGCCCCATCATTTGCAGCAGAAACAGGAAACGGGTTGTTGATCTCGCTGCCTGGGGTGCCCCGCGAGATGGAATTCATTCTCGAGAACTCAGTCATGCCCATGCTAAAAGAGAGATTCTTACTGGAAGGAATCATAAAAACTTTTTCCATCCACACTTCCGGTGCCGGCGAATCTCATATCGATGAAAAAATCGGCGATCTGGAATTGTTAGCCAACCCAACAGTTGGGCTGGTTGCCTACCCTGGGTTAATCGATATCCGCGTCACAGCAAAAGCTGCTTCTGTCGATGAGGCCGACATAATGATTGCCGAAATGGTCGGAAAAATCGAACAGCGGTTGGGAGATGCCATTTTTGGGTATAACGAAACGACCATTGAACAGGTTGTAGCCATTCAATTAAGAAAAAACAAATTGCGTGTTGCTGTAATTGAATCCGGAATGGATTCGATGCTAAGCAACCGTCTTCGTAATGAAGATGTTTTAATTGAGAAATCAGTGGAAATTGAAAATTTACATTCTATGGAAAAAATCAAATCCATGGCAAGAAATCTTTACCAACAAGTCAATCCAAACATTGTTATCGTTGCCATCCTGACACCCATCTCCAAAGAACAGATGGATTTGACCTTATTCATGAAAATTAATGGGCAAGAATTTGAAAAGATCAGGTCATTTGGCGGGCATTATAACCTGGCAAAACCCTGGGCTGAAAATACAGCATTAGACTTTATTCGCAAAAAGCTTCAATAATATTTATTTTAGGAGATGTGATGAAAAATGTAAGCCTAATCCTCAAGAACGCAACGATTCTTACCATGGACGAAAATTACAGTATTTTTCAACCGGGAGCCATTGCAATTAATGCGGACTTGATCGAAGCTGTTGATTCTGAAGCTACCATTCTGGAAAATTACACTGCAGATCAAATAATTGATTGCAAAGGGAAGTTTCTTCTGCCAGGGTTAATTAATGCACACACGCATGTTCCCATGACCCTCTTGCGCGGATTGTCTGATGACCTGCGCCTGGATGTCTGGCTGCTCGGTTACATGATGCCGGTTGAGCGCGAATATGTGACCCCGGAATTTGTGCGGCTAGGAACAAAAATCGGGTGTGCTGAAATGATTAAGGCAGGAATTACTTGTTTTAACGACATGTATTATTTTGAAGACGATGTAGCCAAGGCGACTGCTGAGGCGGGAATGCGAGCTGTTTGCGGCGAATCGATATTGAAATTCCCAACACCTGATGCTCGATCTTACGAAGAATCACTGGCCTATTCACGTGAATTCATTCAGCGCTGGAAAAACCATCCATTAATCGTACCTGCGATCGCGCCACACGCCCCCTATACTTGTACTGAGGAGATACTACAGAAAGCCAAAGATCTGGCAATCGAATTTGATATACCTTTGCACATTCATTTATCTGAAACAGCTTCCGAAGTGGAGAACAGCAGGCAGGAGCATGGAATGCCGGTCATTCCCTATGTCAAGAAACACAAGCTGTTCGAAGCAAAGGTAATTGCTGCCCATTGTGTACACATCGATCCTGGTGAAATTCGCTCACTAAAAAGCGCTGATGCAGGCATCGCCCACAACCCTTCCTCCAACCTGAAGCTTGCATCTGGTATTGCTCCGGTTAAGCAAATGATGGATATCGGTTTGAATGTGGGTATTGGCACCGATGGACCTGCATCGAATAATGATCTGGATATGTTTGAAGAAATTCGATTAACCACTTTTTTAGCCAAGGGTGTAAGTGGAGACCCGACCGCATTGCCCGCCAAAATCGTACTTTCAATGGCTACGCGCATCGGAGCCCGTGCCCTTCACATCGGTGATATCACCGGTTCTTTAGAACCTGGCAAACGCGCAGATTTAATTACAATCAATGTGGATGTTACCCATAATTCACCCTCCTTCCATCACAACCCGGACGGACCCTACAGCCAGGTAGTATATGCAACCAAAGCTACAGACGTTAATGATGTCATGGTTAATGGACGCTGGTTGATGCAAGACAGAAAATTGCTGACCTTATCAGAGGATGAACTGCTCATCCAGGCTGGCGAATATGCGCGTAAAATCGATCATTTCCTGGAAAAACGAGAATCATCGGTTGTATTAAAATTGATCGCCATTGGTGGAGCGCATGAAGAGGAAAGTTTTGAGGTTCAAGTAAAAATAGCCATTGAAGACGCACCCAAACTGGAAAAAGATGTTCTTGATAGTGGCCTGAAAATCGTCCGCAAACGACACTACCGCGAATACGATTCGTACTTCTTTTTTGATGACCCGGATCAAGGCCGTCTGCGTTACCGTGAAGACCATTTTATTTCAGATCGGGGTGAGGTTACAAATGTTCGTTCCCGTCTGACACTGATCGGGGTGAAGAGTGAACGTCATTTTCAAGATAAAGTAATTCTCTCCCGCTCCCGTTATTTTGCGCCGGCAACCCAAAGTCAGCGTTTTTATAAGGAATACTTTAATTCAGTTCATATGTTGGAAATTGAGAAAGATCGGAAAAGATACCTGATCGAATATAAAGATACCGAATTCTTCATCAATATTGATCATTTCCAACAGCCGGTTCTAGGGACTTTCCTGGAAATCAAAAGCCGGACCTGGAGCCAGAAAGACGCTGAGAAAAAATCCGCTTTAGCGATTGAGTTGGTTGAATTGCTCGGATTAAAAGGCTCAATTCCAATAACAGAGGATTACATAGAACTTGTTCGCAAAAAAGAATACTAGATAATAGGGAGAGCGATGTCTGATCCAAAGAAGATTAATGTCTTATATCTGGCTTCTGAAGCCGATCCTTTAATTAAAGTTGGGGGTCTGGGCGACGTTGCCGGGTCTCTTCCGAAAGCGCTTCGTAAGATTTCGCCATTGAATCTTGACAACTATTCTTTGGATGTGCGCTTAGTTCTCCCGTTTCATTCTGTGATAAACCAGCAGTTTGATAATTTCAAACTGGCGGCTGCCTTCAGCGTTCCACACCCCAACGGTGGAATTGCCACTCGAGCTTTCCTGACATATGTCGACGACTTACCGGTTTATTTGATCGAGGGCTATTCAATTCTTTCTGACCCAACAGTTTATTCAAAAGACACACTGAAAGATACCCGCAAATATATCTACTTTTCATTGGCTGTTCTTGAATTGATGAAAGCCATAAGCTGGCATGTCGATATCCTGCATGCGAATGACTGGCATACAGCCCTCGCTGTATACGATTTAAAGCTGCAAAGGCAGCAAGGACCGTTTTTTAAAGACACCCATTCGATCTTATCCATGCATAACATGCCATATATGGGAGCAGAATCAGCGGATGTGATCCGGGATTTCGGTCTTTCCAGGTGTGAATGTACCAACCTGCCAGATTGGGCGCGGACAATACCTCTTCCTATTGGTATGTATGCTGCGGACCATTTATTGACTGTCTCTCCAAATTATGCAAAAGAAATTCTTACCCCTGAATACGGATGTGGATTACAAGATTTTTTGTCCACTCGAAAAGATTCCATCGATGGAATTCTGAATGGGATTGATCAAAATGATTGGAATCCTGGCACTGATACGGCTTTACGATATCCCTATGATGTAAGTAATTTGGAAATTCGCAGTTTAAATAAAGCCGCGCTACAGGACGAGTTCTCATTGGAAAAAAACAATGAGATTCCTTTAATTGTCCTTGTCAGCCGTATGGACCAACAAAAAGGTATTGATATTGCTATTGAAGGTTTACGTCTCTCATCTGACCTTGACTTCCAGGTAATCTTACTGGGAACCGGCGATCCGATTATTGAAGCCGCGTGTCGTAGTTTGGAGGTGGAATTCCCGGATCGCGTCCGTGCTGCCATTCGCTTTGATCTCAATCTTTCACGCAGAATGTATGCTGGTGGCGATTTGTTGTTGATACCTTCAAGATATGAACCGTGTGGATTAACTCAAATGATTGGCATGCGTTACGGCTGTGTTCCACTTGCCAGAGCAACCGGCGGGCTGGAAGACACAATCATTGACACCGGAGAGAACAATGTGAGCAATGGTTTTCTTTTTCAAGCGACGGCAGCAGAAGCTTTTGCGCAGGCACTTCGACGAGCTTTATATGTGTTCAAAGATCAGCAAGAATGGAGGCGACTGCAAGTGAACGGAATGCAATCTGATTTTTCATGGGAACGTTCTGCTCTGGAATATGCAAAATTGTATATGAGACTATCAGGAGGAAGCAATGAAGATTAGAGCTGTTATCCTTGCCGGTGGCGCTGGAACCCGTTTGGGAGTTTTAACTGCAAAAAGGACAAAGCCGGCTGTCTTATTCGCCGGAAAGTACCGCATCATCGACTTTGCCCTTTCAAACTGTGTCAATTCCCAGATATTTGATGTCATGGTCCTGGCTCAATACCGTCCGCAATCACTTATTGAACATATTGGTTCGGGGAATCCATGGGATTTAAACCTAGATTTTACCGGAGGTGTTCGCATCCTCACCCCATACAAAGCTCAGGCTTCAGATTGGTTTATAGGCACAGCAGATGCGGTCCAACAGAACTTCTCATTTATAAAAAAAGGTAATCCCGATCATATCCTCATTCTTTCTGGTGACCATATTTATTCAATGAATTACCAAAAAATGATTGATTTCCACATCGAGAAAGACGCCGATCTCACCATCGCCAGTATCTCGGTTCCATTAGAAGACGCTCCTCGTTTTGGAATCTTGCATTATGATGAAAATCAAAGGGTTATCGATTTTATAGAAAAACCCGCTGATCCTCCTTGCAACACCGCCAATATGGGTGTCTATCTCTTCAAAAAAGACATATTAAACAAAGCCCTGTGGGATGATCATACGACGTCCGGGTCTAACCATGATTTTGGAAAAGATATTATTCCTTCATTACTTGAAAAGGATTTCAAAGTTTTTGCCTATCCCTTCAATGGATATTGGGTCGATGTGGGAACAATCGAAACCTACTGGCAAGCGCATATGGATCTTTTGTGTGATCCCCCTGCCTTTCAGCTTTATCATCCGGATTGGGTCATCCACACCCGTTCATATGAACGGGCTCCATCATTTATTCATCAGGGTGCCAAAATTGAAAACAGTATGATTTCGGATGGCTGCATTATAGAACCTGGCGCAGTTGTAAACAATAGCATTCTTTCTTCCGGTGTCCATATCCATAAAGGCAGTATAGTTAATAATTCAATCTTGCTGACGGATTGCGAGGTATTTGAAAATAGCTCCATCAATAAAACAGTCGCGGACAAACGCGTTAAATTCCTGCAGAACTGCAAGATTGGGTCAATCGATAATCCTCAAATCAAGATCACTGTTATTGGCAAAGATTCAATCCTGCCGGAAGGGATTGTTCTGGAAGCAGGAGCCGTGATTGGTACAGATGTAAGAGAAGCTGATTTTCCTTCCAACGTAATTAAGGCGGGTGAAATTATTCAAACCATGAGGATGCCCTATGAAATATAAACGACTGTCTGGCATTTTACTGCATCCAACCAGCTTGCCTTCCCCGGATGGAATTGGTGACCTGGGTCCGGAGGCGTATCGCTGGGTTTCTTTCATAAAAGAAACAAACAGTGCATTATGGCAGGTCTTGCCTTTGGGCCCAACAGGCTATGGGGATTCACCCTATCAGAGTTTTTCTGCCTTCGCCGGTAATCCTTATCTAATCAGTGCCACCTTGCTGGTCGAAGACAATCTGCTGACAATCGAAGACTTGCAAGAACGACCGATTTTCGAAGATAATTTTGTCGATTTTGGCCCAGTTATCCAATGGAAATTAAAGCTCCTTGATAAGGCCTATCAGAGCTTTAAAAAGAATAATAATAGCGAAATGGTGGCCGAATTTGAACTATTTCAACAAAATGAGGCAGATTGGCTGAAAGACTTCGCCTTATTTATGTCCTTGAAAGAGACATTTGGGGGAAATTCATGGGAAACCTGGGATATGAGCTATCGTGCTCGGAACCCAAAGGCACTTGCTGATTTTGAAAGGACCAATAGCGACAAGATCCAGGCGCATATTTTTAAGCAATTCTTGTTCTTCCGGCAATGGAATAACCTGAAAGCCTTTGCCAATCAACATGGAATTCGCGTGATCGGGGACATCCCTATTTTTGTTTCCTTCGATTCAGCCGATTCCTGGTCCCACCCTGAGCTTTTCTTTTTTGATAAAGAACTAAAGCCGACCGTGGTGGCCGGAGTTCCACCGGATTATTTTTCAGCAACCGGTCAATTGTGGGGCAACCCTCTTTATCGCTGGCATGTACATCGTTCCTCTACTTATGAATGGTGGTTCAAACGGATAAAAGCAACCCTGAAACTGTTCGACATTCTCAGATTAGATCATTTTCGAGGGTTCGTGGATTATTGGGAAATACCAGCAGGTAACCCCACGGCAGAAATCGGCCAATGGCTGCCTGGACCGGGTGCGGACTTCTTCACTAAACTAAGGAATGAGCTTGGCGAGCTCCCTATCATCGCTGAAGATTTAGGAGAAGTGAACCCGAAAGTCTTTGAATTACGAGATCAATTTGGTTTACCAGGAATGAGAATCTTGCAATTTGCTTTCGGGGGAGACCCGGACGATCCATTCCTGCCACACAATTATCCTGTGAACTGCGTGGCATATTCAGGTACTCATGATAACGATACTGCTTTAGGTTGGTACGAAGCTGCGCCTGCCACAGAAAGAGATTTCTACCGGCGCTACCTGGCCAGATCGGGAAAAGATGTTTCCTGGGACTTAATCCGAGCAGTTTGGTCTTCAGTTGCAACCACAGCAATCGCGCCTCTCCAGGACTTTCTCTCACTTGGAACAGAAGCACGCATGAATTTTCCTGGTAAGGCAAGCGGAAATTGGAGCTGGCGTGTAAGCAGTGATCAAATCAATGACCAGCTAAGTTCCCGGATTCAGGAACTCAATCACCTTTACAGCCGTACGAAAAATGATGATGCCAGCGATTCAGAGGATTAGAAGAAACCTGACAAATACGATTTTATGCGACTAAACCTTTTCCAGCTTTCTGATAAATCGCCTGTTTGCCAGGGAAACGACCAAAATTCCTACCAATATTAAAGCACCTCCAGCCAGCTCAGGAATCAATGGTGTTTCCCGAAATATGATCAGAGCCAGGATGATCGTACCGACAGGTTCTGCCATGAAAGCCACCGAGACCAGCGAAGCGGGCAGAAAACCTAAAGCCCAATTAAAGGTTGAATGACCAATTAACTGAGGGATTAGGGCCAGAAGTATCATCCACAGGTAGGATTCGTTGGAATACCCAAATAATGGGAGGCGCGAGAGAATAACGACAATTAATAAAAATAAGCCTGCCAGGGAATAAACCATGAACGCGTAAAATGTTATTGAGAAACGATTGCGCATTTTTCTACCGACGATCATATACCCGGCGGCCATCCAGGCTCCAACCAGTGCAAGCAAATTTCCCCAAAAGCTTCTTGCGGCAAACAATTCATCGAATTGCGGGCAAATAACCTGTCCGGCCGCATTCAAATGGCATGCCTGGCTGGCTGCCACAATCACGCTCCCTAGCACAGCCAGCATAATACCCAGCCACATTTTCATGCTGATCTTTTCCTTAAGAACGAAGGGAGAAAAAACAGCTACCCAAACTGGCGTAGTGGTAACCAGAACAACAGAGCTGGCAATCGAGGTAAATTCCAATGAGGTAATCCAACTGGCAAAGTGTGCTGCCAAAAAAAGGGCTGCAAACAGAAATAATCGCAGAGTTTTTCGGTCGACTTTTCTAAACTCGCCACGGTTTTTAGAAATGACAAACAACAGCAAAACGCCTCCCGCAATGAGAAGCCGGTATACTGCAATCACAAGCGATGGTGCACCAGCCTGTCCCAGTCGGGTAAAAATTGATGAGCTTGAAATTGCCAGAATTCCAATAGGGAACAAGAGAAATGGGAGAATTTTCGGATTAGCTGACTTCATCATTGAAGGTTTACCTTGCTTGACAAAAAAAATTTGCGCCGCTAAAATCAAGTCAAGATGGATTGACAAATTGAATGGGCGCATGTTAAAAAATCGTCAAAATTTTAAAACAAGAGAAGTTTAGCGATACATACCACGCACAACCCAGTAATTATATCAAGCATCGTTCACACTCACAAAAATCAGATACTATTTCTTCTGGTCAATGTGGAAAATCAACTAACAATCAAATTTGATGGAGGATCATATGACACATGTAATAACCAGTTTGTGCTTGCGAGATGGCGGATGTACAACGGTCTGCCCGGTTGAATGTATCGTCCCTGGCTTACCTGAAGATCAGTATCCCTGGTATTATATCGACCCCGATACCTGTATCGATTGCGGCGCTTGTGTGCCTGAATGCCCATTCGAAGCGATCTTCCCGGAGGATGAAGTACCCACGGATTACACAGCAAAAGGTGGAGAAAAGATTTCCATGCCTGCCGGAACAGCAGGTTTCACGGAAGTTTATGAGGGTACCAACCACGATGGTGAAGCTGTTCACCTCGAAACGACAAAGACCCTTGAATCTGGTGAGACTGTTGATTTGACACCTGCTACCGAATTAAACGCGCTTTACTTCACTGATGGACCGGGCTATAGCACTGCCCCATAATCGGAAGAATGTACGAAAGACAGAGGAAGTCACCAGACTTCCTCTTTTGTTTCTCTTAATCATGAAATGAAGTGAGGATTTAATCATGAACTCATCTCGTATTGAAAAAGATTCTCTTGGACCTTTGAACGTTCCAGCAGATGCTCTTTATGGAGTTCAAACACAAAGAGCAGTAGAAAACTTCCCCATATCCAATTTGCGCCCATATAAGGCGTTTATATGGTCTATGGCCGCTATCAAGACCTCTGCGGCTATTGTGCACCAAAAACTGGGTTTATTGGATGATGCAAAAGCTGATGCAATCCTTCAGGCTGGTCAAGAGGTAATGAATGGTAAATGGGATCTGCAATTTGTTGTTGACCCGTTTCAAGCGGGAGCGGGCACCAGCCATAATATGAATACCAACGAAGTGATCGCCAATCGAGCCACACAAATCCTGGGTGGCAAATTAGGTGAATATATCGTTAACCCAAATGACCACGTTAACATGGGGCAGTCAACCAATGACACAATCCCTACAGCCATACGGCTTGGAGCTCTGTGGCGTATGCAGGAATTATTCGTTACGGTCGATAACCTGGCAGCAGCTTTGACCCAAAAAGCGCAGGAATTCGATTTCATCATCAAGAGTGGACGGACGCATTTACAGGACGCAGTGCCTGTCCGGTTAGGACAGGAGTTTGGCGCATACGCCCGCGCGGTTGAGAGAGATTCGGAGAGAATCCGGCGTTCTGCTGATAACCTGAGGAGGTTGGGCATCGGAGGCACGGCGACCGGCACCGGGCTTAATGCTCATCATGAGTACCATGATCGTATGATTGTACAACTTTCAGATTTAACGGGTCTGGAGTTGAGACCCTCAGATAACCTCTTTGAAAGCATGCAATCCATGGCTGATATTGTTGATTTTTCAGGGTCATTGCGCACACTGGCGGTAACATTAACGCGCATTGCCAATGATTTTCGCTTACTTTCTTCCGGTCCAGCCACAGGTTTGGATGAAATTCGCCTGCCAGCAGTCCAACCAGGCTCCAGCATTATGCCGGGGAAAGTCAACCCGGTGCTGGCAGAAATGTTGAATATGGCGATGTATCATATCATCGGCGAAGATACAACCATCATGCTGGCTTCACAGGCAGGACAATTGGAATTGAACGTAATGATGCCAATTATTGCGCATAACCTTTTCGAAATGATGCAAGTCATGATCGGAAGTGTCGCTGCTTTTACCGAGAAATGCGTGAAAGGAGTGGAAGCTAATGTCGAAAAAGCAACTGGCTGGTTGGAAAAAAATTCCATCCTTGTGACAGCCCTCAATCCGATCATCGGATATCAAAAAGGAGCCGAGTTGGTTAAAGAAGCCAACCGCAGAAATATCACCATTCGGGCGCTGGCACTTGAAAAAGTTAACCAGGGGGAATTAATTAATAAAAACAACCAGCAAAAATTAACTACCAGGGATATCGAGGATGTTTTTAACGACCTCCGCCGCTTTACCGATGGCGGAATCCTATCCTGATTTGTCCATTTGATTTTCAGCAAATAGAGCTGCACCGATGATTCCCGCCTGATTGAGAGATTGGGCGGGAACAGTATTGGTTTGGATGGTAAGGTACGGAGAAACTTTGTCCCATTTTTTGCTCACCCCGCCTCCGATCACAAACAAATCCGGTGAGAATAAACCTTCCAGGATTAATAAATACTCATCCAGGGCAAAAGCCCATTTTTTCCAGCTCATCTCTTTAAGCTGGCGAACAGCATCCGATGCGCGATGTTCAGCATCTTTTCCACGTACTTGTAGATGGCCAAACTCTGTATTGGGCAATAAGACTCCATCACTAAAGATGGCACTTCCAATCCCGGTTCCAATCGTCAATAAAATCACAACACCCTGTTGATATTCACGACCGACACCAAACTTCATCTCGGCGATGCCGGCTGCATCGGCATCGTTTAAGGTGAATGCAGGCGAACCGGAAAGAGCGGATAGAAATAGATCGACATTGAGTCCTATCCATTTTTCCGAAATATTTGCTGCTGAACGGGCAATTCCATGCTGAATAATCGCTGGAAACCCACATCCAATCGGACCGCGGTAGCCAAAAAAATCAATTATTTTTGAAATTGAGTTAGCCACTTCCACTGGATCTGAACCCTCAGGTGTTGGAATACGCTGACGATCAGTGATCAAATCTCCAGTTTCAGTGTTTACGATTGCCCCTTTAATCCCGGTCCCACCAATATCCAGGCCTAAAATCTCCATATTTTTTTGCTCACTTTCAAGGACATCCATTTTCTAGATGCTGGTCGTAGGTTTCAGCAAAATTATGTAAGCCTGAGCCATCACATTTTGCTCGAAAATAATAATACGGTGATGTTTGCGGAAAGACAACTGCTTTAATGGCTTCCAAACCAGGGTTGCAAATTGGTGCGGGCGGTAATCCGGAATAAAGATAGGTGTTGTAAAGAGAGTCGATCTGCAAATCTTCACTTGTAAGTGGGTTACTCCACCAACTTGCTTGCCGGGCATTAAAACCGAGAGCGAATTGGACAGTAGGATCACTATCCAATTTCATACCCATATTGTAACGATTAAGGAAAACAGAAGCAATCAAAGGCATTTCTTCAGCTATGACAGCTTCGCGCTCCACAATTGAGGCAAGAATTATCGCCTCCTGGAGTCCCAATCCGTGCTCACTCAGTGCAATAAGCCAATCATTTTTCAGGTTCTCCTGAAACCGATTTGTTAGCATCCTTACAAACTGATCGAGTTTAATTTCGCGGTCGATCACATAATGACCGGCTGCCAAATACCCTTCCAATGTGCTGCTGGGAAAGCTGCTATCGTCGAACCAGTTATCCGGGGGATTGTGTATAAAATTGAGAAACGCCTCAGAATCTACAGACAGTCCTGAACGGGGTAATACGGCTGCAATTTCCTCTGCGCGCCATCCTGCCAATACTGAAAATTGCACTTGATCCGGCACTGGGTCAGTAATTTTCTCGGCGATTTGGAGAGCATTCATTCCTGATGAAAACTTAAAGAATCCCGTTTGTACGCTGCGGTCATAGCCGCGATAAACCAGATAATCGCGAAACACATCTGCGTCAGATATTAATTTTTGCTCTTTTAAGCGAAAAGAAATCTGGCCGATTGATTCTCCGAGTGCAATTTCAAAAAAAATGTCATCCTCGGGAAAATTCACGGGTTGCGCTAATACAGACCCATCTGTATACAGACGGAAAGAATATTGCAAAGTGTTTAGAAGCGATAAATCCTCCGCCGCTGGTCCATAAGATCTTGTAACAGTATTCTTAATTTCAGCAAAGCCAAAATAGCCGGCTACGACCAGAACACATAGCGAAATCGTAAAAAGAAATAAAAGAACTGGAATCGTTCTGGATCGCTTTTGTTTCCGCATTTATTCTTTCCCTTCCGATATGAATCCCCGGCTTTGCCGAAAATCAAAGGAGTCCAGATAAGATTGCAAAATTACGGCAGCAGCGAGATCATCCATATGCCCCCTGCGCTTCTTCCTGTTAACTCCCAAGGCGATTCGCGCTTCTCTGGCTTTATTGGTACTGTAACTCTCATCCCATAATTTCACTGGAATTTCAGTGAATTGTTCAATTGCGGCGGCCAGACGTTCAGCCTTGCGAGCGGAAAGCGTTGCTTCACCTTCACTGTTTAAAGCCTGTCCGACAATAATCAACTCGACATTATTCTCAACTGCAATTGAAACAATTGCACTAGCGTCTTTTTCGCGCTGTTGATGAATAAGAACCTGCAGTGGATTGGCAATTGTGGCAGAAAGATCACTGATCGCTAATCCGATTCTTTTATCCCCCGGGTCAACTGCCATAACACGCATCCACTCATCCATTAATGGTCACCTGGATACGAAAAGGTAAATAGGGTAATCGCTGCCAAAAAGCGGGGTAGACTGTAACATTGTCAGTAAGTGTAAGCGAGGTATCTTTTTGAATCAACCCCTCAGCTTCTGCCACAGAGAGTCCGGCCAGCCTTTCTGCCAGGTTGGTCGCATTGATCTCTGGCTTAACCACCATTTTTGCTGAAATCTCCCAGCGCAGAGTCAAATCCTCGTCAAATCGCGGGCTGCTTGTATTTTTGATATTGATTGAATCAGGATCGATGGATTCACCCTTTTCGATTATGGAATTAGAGGCTAGTTTGACAAGTTCAATGAGATCACTATTGGTGATTGTCCAGATTGAATACTTGTATTTCATTCGCAAAGTAAAGCGTTCGCCTGGAGAATCCGCTGTCGGGAAACGCTCTTCGAAGATAACACTTTCTTGTGTTAAAGTTTCATCTACGAACATATAAATGCCGGGAAATTCGTCGCGAAAAATTTCTAAGGCTTTATTATCCAATGATTTTTTTAACACTCCTGAGGCCTCCAGATAATCATTTTCAGTGGGTGCCAGAGTTTTGATATCCGTTCCCCCACTGAAAGGAGAGGTGTTTTCGACTGCAACGCTGCCTCCAATCATTCCTTCAATGGCATTAATCGAAAACGGAGGCACATTTCCGGAAACACCCCCTCCCAGACTGGTTGCGCTGACCTGGCCGACAGAATTAATTCCCTCCGGAAGAGCCAGCAGCGCATCCGTTTTGAATCGGATAAGCGACTCACCTGCAGTGCGGACTATCGTCCCGGCAGGAATCTGCACCTGGCTATTGGTTAAGTTGCGAAAAGTCAATTCCCCCGAAGCATTTTGGCCGGGAATGCGCACATATCCGCTGCTGAGTCCGGCATAGGAATCTTCGACTTCAACATACACTATTCGGGCTGGCAATGCGCCAGAAAAGTTAACGGTTGATATATCTGGGTTAGCCCAGACGGCCAAATCAATTGATTTCAGCTCGCTGACAGGTTCGACACCTATCGAGGCCGCAGGAACAAAAAACGCAAACAGGCACACAATCGCAAATAAAGCTAAAATAAACAGGGGTACTCTCAAAAAGCGGGAATTCCAGAATTGTTTTCCAGCTGGATTTGAAAAGGGATGGTTGCGTACATCTATTTTTTGGGGTTGAATCTCCTCAAAACCCCTTCGTTTAATTCGTTTTGATCGCCGCCAGGGAGATTTATATGCGCTTGGAATCGATTCAAAGACCTGAATTCCAATTTCTTTGCTTAACTCTATTAGTTTCTGGTCATCACTGACAAGCGCGAGCTGTGCACCCTGAGCATCAACCTGACGAAGGATCAACATCAAGTCGATGCGGGTCAAAACGATCTTGCCACTATCCGGCCAAACCACCAGAATACGCGTGGCTTTACTCCAGCTGATCTTGTCTTTTATTGATATGGTATCATCAAAATGATTTAATTGAATAACATGTGTTTTCATTTTTCTCTGATGGAAATTAACCAAAACCCTCGAAAATTTCTTTTATGATGACTGGCAAGTTGATGACAGGGGGTTTGAATTATGGAAAGAAATTTGTGCGCAATTCCTTAACAAATATCCGCAAAATGCCGCTTCGCCAGTCACCTTCTCTCTATTCACCTGATTCCTATGAGTCATTATACAATAGCCGCCTTCACTGACGCACTGTGTTGTGCTCTAATTGGCTTTTAAGGAGCTTTAGTTCATTCTGGGAAAGATGAAGAAACTGGCCAGGCGATAGATCACCAAGCTCCAATGGCCCAATAGCTGTACGTATCAGGCGTAATGTGGGCAATCCTACAGCAGCTGTCATGTGGCGAATCTGTCGCTTCTTGCCTTCAACGATTTGAATCTTCAACCAGTTTGTTTCATGGTGCGGTGTGATTTCTTTTCGCCTTGCCGGCAGGTTGGGCTCTGGAATCCTTTCAACGTTGCAAGGAAGCGTTTTATAATTCCCTTTAATCACTGGTCCTTGTGACAGGGACGCCAACATTTCTGGTGTTGGAATCCCTTCCACCTGAACAATATAGCTTTTTCTTAAGTGCGTTTTGGGAGAAGTCACAAGGTGATTCAACCAGCCATCATTGGTCAATAACATTAATCCCTCGCTATCCATATCCAACCGCCCGACTGCATAAATATTGGGTATCGGAATAAATTCTCGCAGAGCTGTTCGATTTTCCGAGTCAGTAAAACTGGAAAGAACGCCATCTGGTTTGTAAAACTTGATGTATATTTTTTCTGGCCCGGTTAATTTCATTTTCATCGCCTAATACAGCCTTTAAGTCCGTTTTTGAATAAGGTTTATAATAAACCAAGTTTACTTGATCAAATTGGAGATCGTAAAACAATATGCGTTTTGGTTTTTGTTTGTTAATTATTGCAATATTACTTACTTCTTGCAACTTGCCGCTATCAAGCACACCAACAGCAGATATCGTTGCCACGGAAGTCGTTAATATTTTAACTTCTACTTCTCAACTGGAGGTGTCAGCCACAGCAGCAGTTTCAACGCCGGATGTGATTGTAACCCAGGTCACAACCTTTCCCACTCTCGAGCCCTCTCTCCCCACCGAGACAATTGTTTCCCCAAGCCCAACTGAGGTAGAACCCACTCTTACCGGTACAGCTACAATCGTTCCTACTTCTGCCCTTGTGCCTGGAGGAGAACCGACCTGGAGAGAAACATTTGAGAACGGAACCAGTTTTGGAATTAATAATGAAGGCTACGATGATGGCAATACCCGTATCTTCATTGAAGAAGATGCCTTGAAGCTGGTCAGTATCAACGTTAACAGCTGGCGAGGTTGGCGTTTGGCCAGTCATAAACCGCAAAACTATTATTTGCAGGCAGAATTTGAGGTTGAAAATTGTGCAGGAAGTGACCAGTATGGTCTTATATCACAAGCCCCTGATTATGATTCCGGTTTTGGTTATTATTTTGGTCTCACCTGTGATGGCCGCTACAGTGTCCAAAAATGGAATGAAAATGGGTTGGCCAATTTGGAGGGCTGGAACGAATCGACTGCAATAAATTCAGGCGCGAACCAACAAAACCAGATTGGTGTTCTTAAATCAGCCAATATCTACCAGTACTTCATTAATGAAACAAAGGTTGCTGAGGCCCAGGATGATTATTTTGCTGTGCCCGGCTATTTTGGCCCTTTTATAGCAGGTCTATCCACACCTAACTTTTCTGTTAAACTCCAAGAGATCGCATATTGGAAATCCCCCTAAAAATCGGAGACAAAACCAATGCGCACCCACGCCACCCAACAACAGGCGATTGAATACGCCCAAAAAAAGCTGCAGCAGAATCCTGTCTATCTGGATACAGAAACAACAGGGTTGGGGAACACAGATGAGATCATTGAAATTTCAGTGGTGGGCATGGATGCTCAGGTGTTATTCGACTCCTTGATCAAACCGAAGCAACCAATACCTGCTGCCTCAACAGCTATTAATCACATCTCGATGGAGATGGTCGCAGATTCTCCCACCTTCCCGGAAATCTGGCCGGCTCTACAGGAAATTCTACGCCCATGCCCAATAGGGATGTATAATGCGGAATTCGACACTCGCATGATCACTCAGTCAATGTCAAATTATGGGGAGAGAATCCGGCAGAGATTGCAGGCTTTTGACATCATGAATATTTACTCAGACTTTCGCGCCACCTGGGATCCCCGCCATAACGCCATGCGCCGCTACCGTCTGGAAGATGCAGGCAAATACCTGGGTATCCCCATTCCCAACAGTCATCGTTCACTGGAAGATACCAGGTTAACCAGGGCTGTCTTCCATCGCATTGCCGGTCAGGAATATTAGCACCCTTCATTATTTATAGGAATTTCGGAAAAGCTGTTTGCGTGTTAACACTGCCAGCTAATATGCATCATCCCTAATAAGATCGTCAGGTTAAAAAGATCTGCCAGATCTCACCGCTTGCATTCTGAGTTTTAACTTTGAAACAATCGAATGCACAGGAGAGATTTAAGATAAAATAAGAGAAAATCTGTTCTGGAAATTCAATGAAACAATTTTCTGAAATACAACAGAATATCGCCCGCCAGGCTGTCTCAGAGACTGTCTTTTTGTCCGGAAGCGCTGGTGTGGGAAAAACCACGGCAGCCCTGGCATTCTTGAACGCATTAAGAGATACCGGCATTTCCGGAAATTCGATTATGATTCTCGTCCCACAACGCTCCCTGGGCATGGTCTATCAAAATTTTCTGGAAACGCTGGGCGACTTCAACGGCGGTATTGTCACCATCAATACCCAGAGCGGTCTTGCGCAGCGCATGATTCGGCTATTCTGGCCGATCATTGGCCACCAAACCCCCTTTGAGAACCCTCTTCTCTCACCACTTTTCTTAAATTTGGAGACTTCCCAATACTATCTGGACAAAATATGCAAACCGTATTTTGAAAAGGGTTATTTCGAGTCTGTTCATCTGGAACCGCCTCGCATCCTCACCCAGATTTTGGATAATTTGAACAAATCGGCTCTCGTCGGCTTCCCTTATCAGGCGATCAGCGAGCGCTTAAAAAGCGCGTGGAATCTGGCACCCGGGCATGTACATGCTTATGATGAAGCTCAGGAAGTGGCTAACGAATTCCGCCGTTTTTGTTACCAGCATAATTTACTGGATTTTTCGCTGCAAATTGAGATTTTTCGTAATTATCTTTGGCCATCGCTCCTGTGCCGGCAATATATACTACAACAGTTTCCATTTGTAATCTACGATAATTGCGAAGAAGACACTCCCTCCATGCATGACGTTATGCTTGAATTGTTGCCGCAAAGTAACGGCGGATTGGTTATATTTGATGAGGAAGCCGGTTTCCGTACTTTTCTGGGAGCGGACCCCATTAGCGCGTCACGCTTGAAATCCGTTTGCCGTACTTCTCTATCGCTTTCTGAGCCATTCCATCAACGGGAAAACATGGAGATAGTGCGAGAAGTGTTGAATTCAGCTCTGAACGGAGAGAGACTCTCTCATATCCCAAACACATTTCTCGGTTCATTTTCCCATCAATATGATGACTTCCACCCGAACATGATTGAATCTATGGCTGTAAAAATTAATGAACTTATTTCGGATGGCGTTAAACCTGCCGAGATTGCAATTCTGGCTCCATATGTTAGTGATGCCCTTCGCTTTCAGATTGAACAACAACTATCAAAATTCGATATTGAGTTAGCTTCTCACCGGCCTTCCCGTAGTCTGCGAGAGGAACCCGTGACGCATGTCTTATTGACCTGGGCAAAAATCGCACATCCGGATTGGGGACTGGTACCAACTCCGTTTGATATCCGCCAGGCTTTTACCTATACCCTTCAAGGGATAGATCCTTTACGGGCAGATTTACTCCGGCAAGTAGTTTTCCAATCCAAAAAAGAATTCTGGCTTAATGATATTTTTTCAGTCAATTTAGAAACTCAGGAAAGAATCGGCCAATTTATCAGTGAAAGTTATCAAAGAATCATAGTATGGCTACATGAGTACCAAAAAGATCCGCAAGACCTGGATATATTCCTCGCCAGACTATTTGGGGAAATATTAACACAGCCTGGTTTTGCATTCAAAGATAATTTTCAGGCAGCCAATGTAGCATCCAAATTGATTGACTCGATCCAAAATTTCCGGCAGGGATGGCTGCAACGCAACCCTTTGCAAATTTCGAATATCTCCAAAGAATATATTGAAACCCTTGAAAATGGGGTCATTGCAGCGCTTTACCTGCAAAGTTGGGACGAACAACCTGTGAATGCAGTCTACCTGTCACCGGCGTACACATTCCTGATGCAAAACCGGACGGTGCAATACCAATTTTGGATTGATATTGGCAGCCTGGGTTGGTGGCAGCGACTCCTGCAGCCATTGACTCAGCCTTACGTCCTAAGTCGAAACTGGTTGCCAGGCCAAAAATGGACAGATTTTAACGAATACGAGACGAACCAGGCGAATTTACGAAGACTATGCAGCGGTTTGATTAAGAGATGTGAAAACGGCTTGTTCTTGCATTACAGCGGCTACAATGAAAGCGGAGGTGAAGATCGCGGACCATTGTTGAAAGCCGTGCAACAAATATTGAGATATTCGCTCAACTCCCAGGGGAGTGATTATGTTTAAGCCTCGCCTGAAACAAATTGAGGTTTTGAATTACACTGGTGGAAGAATGGGGGTATCCGCCGTACCCGGCTCCGGCAAGACACAAACGCTCTCTTACCTGGCGGCGAAGATTCTGGCAGATGGTCGTATCAATGATGATCAGGAGATTCTGATTGTTACTCTGGTCAATTCTGCTGTAAACAATTTTTCTACGCGTATTGCTTCATTTATGCAGAATTTTGGTTTGCTGCCAAATTTAGGCTATCGCGTCCTGACATTACACGCTCTGGCTAACCAGATTGTGCGCGAACGCCCCGATCTGGTCGGGTTGGACAACCAATTTCAGATCATCGACGAACGGGAAACTCATGCCATTATCGCTTCCTCTATCGATAGCTGGATGCATCTTAATCACACGGTTCTGGAAAACTGGACCAGGGAAGATAAATCTCTGGATAATCCAAAAATCCGCTCGGGTTGGCAGAGAGCCCTGGCGACAATTGCGCTCAATTTCATTCGCAAAGCGAAGGATCTGCAGGCTTCACCCGCCCAAATTGAAAAATTATATCAATTACTGGTATTGGAAGACCCTTTACTTTCACTTGGCATTTCCATTTACAAAGATTATCAACGCGCTTTGAATTTCCGCTCGGCTGTTGATTTTGACGATTTAATCCGCTATGCACTCATCTCACTCAAGATGGATGAAGAATTTCTGGAGAGATTACGCTTTCGTTGGCCATATATTCTCGAGGACGAAGCACAGGATAGCAGCGCTCTTCAGGAACAAATTCTTAGCACGATAGCCGGCGTTCATGGCAATTGGGTGCGGGTTGGGGACCCCAATCAGGCTATCTATGAGACCTTTACCACGGCCAGTCCGGAATATTTAAAAGATTTCTTATTGCAACCGGATGTGATCGCCAGAGACTTGCCGAACTCAGGGCGTTCATCTGCGGAAATTATGAACCTGGCCAATGAACTAATTCGCTGGACCAATGAAAATCACCCTCTGCCTGCTCTCCGCAATGCACTTACAAAACCTTACATTCTGCCAACACCGCCCAGCGATCCACAGCCAAATCCGCCTTCTATCCCAAATGGCATTTTCATTTACGATAAAGAAATGTCTGCTCAGGAAGAACTTCAAAATATTGCAAAATCGGTCAAAAACTGGTTAAAGGACAACCCGGATTCAACTGTGGCGGCTCTGGTACCCCGCAATGACCGCGGGGCAAAACTGGTTGATATATTGCAAAAAGAAAATATACCGTATTTGGAAATATTACAGACCAGTCAATCAACAAGAGATACAGCCAAAATTTTGGCAGAAATTCTCGTTTTTATTCAGAATCCAATGCAAATGGCAAACGTTGTCCGTGTTTATGAAAATTTTGACAAAATCTTTATTAACTCAAAACACAGACAGCTCAATGAAACAATTCAATTACTACGGTCCTGCCCACGTATGGAAGAATATCTATATCCTTTTCCCGGAAAGGACTGGCTGCAGAGCAAGACTGATGAAGCTAATATCAGCGACCCCCAAATATTCTCAAATCTGGAACATTTTCGCCAATATCTCGTCCGTTGGCAAGCTGCAGCAGATCTGCCTATCCATCAATTATTGATTACCATCGGTCAGGATATCTTCAGCGAACCGACCGATCTCGCTCTTTCGCACCGCCTTGCCCTGGTATTGGAACAGGCACTTCGCAACCACCCGGACTGGTTGCTGCCTGAATTTGTAGACGAACTCAAGTTAATTGCTGAAAATCGTCGCAAAATGTTCGGCTTTCAAGATCAAGATACCGGCTTTGATCCCGAACTGCATAAAGGCAAAGTCGTTATTACCACCTACCATAAAGCCAAAGGACTTGAATGGGATCGTGTCTATTTGGTCTCTGTTAACACATACGATTTTCCTTCTGCCCAGCTAAGCGATAGTTCAATCAGCGAGAAATACTTCTACAAGGAACCCCTTAATCTAGAAGCTGAACTCCTTGCGAGATTGGAGGCGTTGGTCAAGCAAAATATCGAAGCCTTGTATCAACCGTATGGTGAAGCCACTGAACAGTCCAGATTGGATTATGCGGCCGAGCGCCTGCGTCTGCTATTTGTCGGCATCACACGTGCCCGTCAGGAACTCACCATCACCTGGAATAGCGGCGATCCCCACCGCCTGGGTGCGGAGAAAAATTCCGCCTCGCTGCCCTTGATTGCACTGCAAATATTTCTGGAGACAAAAAATGAAGAAACCTCGTAATTTTTCTTTCAGTCAAATGAAATTACAAGATTATAGCGATTGTGAACGTCGGTTTGAGTTAAAGTACCTTCAGCAACAAGCCTGGCCAGCTCTTCGTTCAGAGCCTGTAATTTTGATAGAAAAACAAATGCAGCTAGGGAAGCAATTTCATCTTCTTGCGCAACAGCTTTTCAGCGGGATTCCAGAAAGAGATATTGAGGCGCAAATTGGTGATGTAATTTTGTTGGAATGGTGGCGTAATTTCTTGAGTTTTGCTCGCCTCCTGCTCGAAAACAAGCACTATCCGGAATTTAAAATCTCGGCACAAATTGGTAATTTTCCATTTATTGCAATTTATGATTTGCTGGTTATTGCGGGTGAGAATAAATTTACTGTTTTTGACTGGAAAACATCGCAACATAAACCGTCACGCTCCCAATTATCTGATGCTATTCAAACCAGGCTCTACCCTTTGTTGCTGGTTCAATCCGGGAAAAATATCAACCAGGGAGCGAAAATTAAGCCGGAATCAATCGAAATGGTGTATTGGTTCAGTAATCACCCAGAAGAACCTGAGATATATACCTATTCCGAAAATCAATACGAGGTTGATTTGGAATATATAACTGAGTTAGTGACCGAAATTTCTCAGAAGGATGAGAATGGATTTAAGAAAACGGAATATATTCGCCGTTGCAAATTTTGTCAATATCGTTCGTTTTGTGAACGTGGTGAGCAAGCCGGCTCTTTTGAACTTGAATCGGAAGAGCCCTGGGCAGAAGAAATACAAGATCTGGATATTATTCAAATCGGAGAAATTGAATTTTAATGGCTGCTGATATTGAATGGGTCTTGCGTTCGAAAAAGCTAGTTCCAGAGGATCTTGAAAACCAATTTCCAAATCAATACATTCAGCAACGCCTGCTTCAGAACAATCTTAACGACACACAATCCGCCAGGGCTTTTATTGATCCTAGTCTGTACCATCCAACACCCCCGGATCAAATCCCCGATTTGCAGAAAGCGGCCGAACGAATAGTTGCAGCCATCTCACAAAAGCAAAAAATCGGCATTTGGGGTGATTTTGACGTTGATGGACAAACTTCCACAACTCTCCTGGTTGAGGGTTTGCGTATCCTTGGATGCGACCCACGCTACCATATTCCTGACCGCCAAAAAGAATCACATGGTATAAAGATTCCATATCTGGAAAAATTTATTCAAGATCCGCTTCAACTGCTGATTACGTGCGACACCGGCATCGGTGAGTTTGACGCCATACAAATGGCGAATGAAAACGGAATCGACACCATCATCAGCGATCACCACAGCCTCCCGCCAACACTTCCAGACGCTTATGCAGTCGTCAATCCGCAACGCTTACCGGAGGAACACCCTTTGCGAGAATTGGCTGGGGTTGGGGTAGCCTACAAATTAATGGAAGCAGTTTTTCATTTATGTGGTGAGGAAAACAAATTAGAAGGCCTGCTCGATCTGGTTGCGCTTGGCACC
Source organism: Anaerolineales bacterium (assembly GCA_038329785.1). GTDB lineage: Bacteria > Chloroflexota > Anaerolineae > Anaerolineales > Anaerolineaceae > UBA6170. The sequence continues at coordinate 90,194 of JBBQNI010000006.1, forward strand.
ATTGCTGATGTAGCCAGGCTCAACCCGGAAAACCATCACATGGTTCAAAAGGGGATGAAAGTCTTGCGCGAGGCGAACAGATTACTCCTGCGAGAGATCTTCCAAATAAAAAAGATCAATCCGGAGAATTTGAACGAGGAACAATTATCTTTTTATATCGCTCCGCTGCTTAACGCCATCGGCAGATTGGACAACGCCTCACCAGTAGTGGAGCAAATGCTTTCTTCCAATTTGCAAGAAGTACGTGTATTCGTCAATATATTAGATAATCTGAACGAACGCCGTAAATTGTTGACTGAGCAAATTTTCTCGGCAGCATTGATTGAAATTGACAAGAAAACAGAAAATTCTGAAAAACCAGCTCTGGTTCTCTACCATCCAGAATGGTTTCCAGGTGTATTGGGAATTGTAGCCAGCCGGCTGGTGGAAATGTTTCAAAAACCAGTCATCTTATTGGCAGGTGATCAAGCTGAAGACATTAAAGGTTCAGGAAGATCCAGTGAAGGCATCAATTTGGTCGCCGCCATTCGCGAGTGTTCACGATATCTTACTCATTTCGGTGGGCATGCAATGGCAGCCGGGCTCAGTCTTCCATTTGCAAATTTAGACGGTTTCAAAACCGGGTTCTACCAATCCATATTGGCGCAGTTGAAAACTACAGAAGTATCAAAAGCAATTATGATCGATGGTTTTCTGGAATTCGAGCAGATCACGGCAGATCTGGCCAGGGAGCTGGCAATCCTCGCCCCGTTTGGCCCTGGCAACCCTCCTTTTACCTTTGCCAGCCGTAATGTCGCCATTCAACAATTAAAGAAATTCGGAAAGATGGGTAAACACGCCCGCCTTGTGACAGAAAATAGTAAGCAAACTCCACTCGAATTTCTGTGGTGGCAGGCTGGCGATAAGAAGCTTCCTGATGAGAAAGTGGATATTGCATACAAATTAAGCCTGACCACTTTTCGAAATGTGGAAAGTGTCCAAATTGAGGTCTTAACCATGCGACTGGCTGAGGAAGAGCAGCAGGTTATTCGCACCAAAGCCGCCCGATTGGAAATAATCGATCTACGCAATGAAGCTTTCGACCTTGAAATTGTTCTTAATCGCTTTCCAGACGTGTTAGTCTGGGAAGAGGGGTTGGGCAACAAGGTTCCCAATTCTGTCAACCGGTTAGAGATTCATCCAGCCAGCAGTTTGTTTGTCCATTCCAGTCCTCCAAATTTGCTCGAATTAGCACGAGTGTGGAAAGTTGCCAATCCAACGACCTTGATCCTCGCAAGTGTCGTTCCGCCAACGGATTCCATCAATCGCCTACTGCAAATCATCATTGGGATGGCGAAATACGGTATTGAAGAGCGAAATGGCAACTTTGATCTGCAGCGTGCCGCTGCCAAAACTGGACAACGTACCGCAACAATCCATGCGTCTCTGCAATACTTATCTGCCAGAGGAGTAATTCGTTTTTCTGAGCACCCGGATGCTGGTATTACTATCTCCTTCCCTGGCAAACCGGATCCGCTCAGGCAACCATTGGCAGAAGAACTGCTGCGTTTTCACCTGCGTGAGACAGCTGCTTTTAGAAAGATGTACCAAAAAATCGATTCACAACTTTTACTGGGTGAAATGGTGGCCATGTTTGCACCAAAAAATATATAACCCACCAATTTTGAGCGAAAAACCATTGACTCACTTGCGAATTTCTTTGCCTTAATAAAGGTATTGGGTGAGGCAACTTCTTCACTTAGCAATTAATTTCACACCTCTTTTGTAATCTCAACCTCCCAAAATACCCGATTATATGATAGTATTGGTAGGCTTTAGGCGGCAACAATTTTGTTGCTACCTTTCCGCTCTCAGCTCGCAAAACGTTGTCTGAGGGCAATCCCGTGGAAAGGAGGAATACATTCATGCGAAATTATGAATTGCTCGTAGTAATTCAACCAGATCTTGAAGAAACAGCACTGGCGGAAATCACCACAAAGATCAATGGTTGGGTGACTGAAGCTGGTGGCACTGTCGAAAAGACTGATAACTGGGGAAAACGTCGCCTGGCATACCAGATCCAAAAACAACGTGAAGGTTTATACATACTCTTCTTGTTATCCATGTTGCCATCAACGACCAGCGAATTGGAACGCAATCTGCGCTTCCTGGAACCAGTTATGCGCCATATGTTGACGCTCGCCGAATAGTTACCTTTAGTTGGGAAGATGGAGGTTTTTCAATCTTCCAGTGGGAGAAATCGATGAGTCGTGGTCTAAATAAAGTGATGCTGATAGGTCACTTGGGTCGGGACCCGGAAATGCGTTTGACACCATCCGGCCGGCCAATAACCACATTTACAATTGCATGTAATCGAACCTGGAGTTCCTCGGATGAGGAGCGCCACATTGAAACCGAATGGTTCAATATCGTTACATGGGGGAACCTGGCAGAAATATGCAAGCAATTCCTCTCCCGCAACCAGCAGGTCTATATCGAAGGCAGACTTCAATCACGTCGTTGGGAAGACTCAAAAGGTTGTAAACACACCAGTATGGAAATTGTGGCAACCGAGATGATGATGCTTGGCGACCGTAAAGAGAATAATCAAGTGGTGAACTCACCAGATTATGAACTTAATGATAATTATCCCTTTTAGGAGAATCCGAAAATGACAAACGAATCAGGTCAATTTCGAAGAGGACCGGCAGGTGGACGGAGAACATTTTCTCCCCGCCCAAAAATCTGCCAATTTTGCACTGAAAAAGAAACCAAAATAAATTACAAAGACATTGAACTGTTACGTCGTTATGTAATGGAAGACGGGAAAATTCGCCCTCGGAGACAGACAGGCACTTGTGCGAAACATCAGCGAGAATTGGCAGGTGCGATCAAACGCGCTCGCGTGGTTGCATTGCTGCCCTTCGTCGCAAGTTATGATGATTAATCCCAATTAATCAATTCGAGATGAGGGCATGATGTGGATAACCGCCCATGCCCTTTTTTCTATTCACTTTGAGGTCAAAGATGACAAAAGCATCAAAACCAAAAACAATAACCAAAAAACATAAAGCGCGCCTGGAACGAGATCAAATCCAGCGAAAGAAAATCTTAATTGTGGCTGGGACAATCGCTGCGATCATCATCCTGGTGCTGGTTTATGGTATTCTCGACCAGACGGTATTAAAGGCGCAAAAACCGGTTGCTAAAGTAGGTGATCAGGTTATTCGCAGTGAGGACTTTATCAAACAGGTCAAATTCCAACGGTATCAGCTCAACCAACAAGCATTGCAATACGCCAGTTTTAAGCAGCTTTTTGGTAATGATCCCAACAATTCAGCGTACATTGACAGTCTCATCCAACAAATCCAAATTCAGATGGATAACAGTTCCGTGTTAGCTGGTTCTGTTTTGGATAACATGATCAACGATATTTTAATTGCCAATTACGCACAAGAAAACGAGATCACAGTAAGTGATGCAGAGGTTGCTGAGAAATTCCAGAGTGATTTCAATTATTATCCTATTGGAACACCAACTCCACAGAATACTACCGTAGCAATACCTACCTCAACGCTGAACCCGACCCAAAACGCCATCATAACGCCTGTGCCTACCCTGGAACCTATGGCAACAACCGATCCTGCCAGTGTAACGCCAAGTGCGACAGCCAGTGAATCGGTTAGCGAGTCAACCAGTACTCCACAACCTACAGCGACACCTTTCACGAAAGACGCATACAACGTAGAATTCCAATCCATGGTGACCCGCTTCAGTGAAATTGGCTTTAACGAAAAAGATTTGCTGGACCTCATGCACACCCAGTTAATCGGCCAGAAGGTCAGAGACCAGATTACTGAGGATGTTGCCACAGAAGAAGAGCAAGTTTGGGCGCGTCATATCCTGGTTGGAACTCTCGAGGAAGCCCAGGCTGTGAAGAACAGGCTAAATGAGGGTGAAGATTTTGCTGCAATCGCTGTCGAAATCTCACTGGATACGGCGAACAAAGACCAAGGGGGTGATTTGGGCTGGTTTGGAACAGGCGTGATGGATCCTGCGTTTGAAAGCGCTGCCTACGCGTTGAACATTGGGGAGATTAGCGATCCAGTACAATCCGCTTCCGGCTATCACATCATCCAATTGATCGGCAAGGAAGTTCGACCTTTATCCACTTCACAGCTCGATCAGAAAAAACAAGAAGCCTTCAATGTCTGGTTAGCAGCGGAGAAAGAAAAGACGAGCATTGAAAAATATGATTCCGTCTGGACATCCATCGTCCCCACAGAACCAGCATTTGAAGCACAGCTCCTCCAATAATTACGCAAATATTAGAAAAAAGAGCCGGTAAAGAAATGCTCGGCTCTTTTTTTATTTAAATGATGTTCGCGAGGCCTTAACCAGGTAGGACGCATGCAGAATTGAACTATTGCTGCCTACCTTTTCCCTTTTGCTTCCATGATCTCTTTATACTTAGCGCACCATTTCTTCATCAAGTTCATCCAGACGCAGCGAAATCATCTGGCTGGTAGAATCACGCCCCATGGTAATGCCATAAATAACATCAGCAACTTGAACAGTGTTGCGATTGTGGGTAATAACAATAAATTGAATTTTCTGAGATAGTTGCAATAACAGATCACAAAAACGACCGACGTTGGATTCATCCAGTGCGGCATCCACCTCATCCAACACACAGAATGGCGTTGGAGAAACTTTTAACAAGGCGAAGATGAGCGCTACAGCAGTCAGGCTGCGCTCCCCTCCGGAGAGCAGCGATAAGCCTTGCTCGCGGCGACCGGGTAAACGGGCTTCAATATCAATGCCAGAATTATTAAAGTTTTCCTCATCGGTCAAAATCAGTCTGGCTGAACCTCCTCCAAACAATTGCGTGAACATATCCCGAAATTCAATTGCAACCGCATCAAAGGTTTTCTTAAACTCGCGCTGCATGAGTTCGTCAAGTTCATTAATCACCTGGCGTAGATCCTCATCGGCCTTTTTGAGATCTTCCACCTGGGTGGTCATGAATTCATAACGGTTTTTCACTGTCGCATATTCTTCATCGGCATCCGGATTGATTGGACCAATGCGGCGCAGCTGCGCACGCTGGCGGGAAATATTGTTTTCAAGCGCAGCATCCAGCATATCAATATTGGGAAGTTGTTCAACGAGACCATCAAAAGGCAGCGGATTGGGACCACTCATGCTATCAGAATATTCAAACGCAACAAGGCCAAAATCTTCTTCAATCCGGCGTTGAAGATTGCTCAGAGAATCTTTATGGCGTGCAAAATCGAGCTGGCTCTGAGCGTAATAACGTTCGGCAATCGAGACGCCTTGCTGCGCATTAGCCTGGTCTTCCTGTAAAGCTGAATAGCTAGCTTCAATTTGAACCAATTTTTGCTCCGCTGGTTTAATTCTAACCAGCAGTTCTTCGATTTTTGTCTGGATCACTTCCTCTTGAGCTCGGAATTCGGCTTTTTGCTCTTCAACTTCCTGCAAAGCCACTTGTAAGTCCTCAGAGCGTCGCTGAAGGGACAGCTTACGCTGATCTCCCTGTTGGAGTAATTGCTCAAATTCAGCCACCCGCTTTTTCGATTCAGTGACTGCCCGCTCGGCGACCGCAGCATTTGTTCGCCAATACATTAATTCACTCTGGAATTCATCCACAGGCAGATTCGCCATTTGGGCATTCAATTCGCTGATTTTTGATTCATGTTCTGATGCAGCTGTTTGGGCCGTTTCAATTTCAACCTTAATTTTTTCGACCGTCTGGTTTCCCTGTTTAAGTTGGAGCAGTAGCGAAGCCGTCTGAGTTTGCAGGTATTCATCTTTCTGGCGGGCTTGTTCATAGGCAAGATTAGCCTGATGAATACTTTTCAATTTCGCTTGCGCTTCCTGATCAAAGGATTGTAAAACCAAGCGCTGTTGTTTTAGTTTATTACGGCTGCTCTCCAATTTGTCTTCATTTTTTATTAAAATTTCCTGCAATCGTTGTAATGAGGATTGTGCAGTTTCTAAAGCAGCTTGTAATTCCTTCTTCTGTCTTGGCCGGGAAATTATTGAGGATCGGTTTTCTTTTCCTGCCACGACAGCCCCGCTGCCAAAGAATATCTCGCCCCTTAATGTAACCAGCCGGGCATTAACTGGCAGCTTATCAACCAGGCTTAATGCACTTTGACTGTCTTCAACAAAAACTGTGTTGGCAAGCAGCATTTGGATGACAGAATCGATTTCTTTTTCCCATTGAAATAAATCGGATGCCGAACCAATCACGCTGCTTCCTTTTGGGAGCATTTCACCTTTAATCTGGCGAATACGCGTAATTGGTAAAATGACTGCCCGACCTTTTTCTGCCACAGATAGAAGATCTATCATCTCGGAAGGGTTTGATTGATCCATGATTACAATTGCATCAATATATTCACCGAATGCAGCAGAAACAGCCGATTCGTATTGTTTCGGCACATCCAGGAATTCGCTTAAGGGTCGCAACTTTCCGCTTAAATGGCCTCCTTTTGACGCATTCATAATGGTTTTTGCTCCCAGATTTAAACCCGATAAGGATGCTTCTGCCTGTTCCAACACCTCAATCTGTGCGATGAATCGAGCCTGCTCCGATTGCAATTGATTTGATTCTTTCTGGTTTTTTTTCTCTTCTTCTTCCAGAGCATTTACTTTAGTGGAAAGTTCAGCAATGTTCGCTTCAATATTTTGACGATCATTCTCACCCGAACCCTGCTCCTTCTGGACCTGATCATAAGTGTTTTTGGCAGCAACGAAGGCCATTGTCGAGGTTTTCTGATCCGATTCGTTTTTCGCAAGGTTATGTTGATTCGTCTTTAATCGCTCTTCGATCTCGTTTTTTCTGGCGTTTAGTTCAACCAATCTTGTCTGTTGTTGAACAAGGTTGTGACGGGTATTGCGCACTTCCAGAGCAATTATCTCTCGTTCTGCTAACCTAGCATCGACGGTTTTTTGTGATTGTTGCACCTGGGAAGTTGCATCATTGAAATCCAAAACCAATTGTTCATACTCGCTTTGCAATGTTGCGAGTGTTCTCGCACGATCGTTGATTTCCTCCTCGATTTTCACCATATCAGAAATCCCATTTTGACGCTGGGCTAGCATACTGCGCTGGCGTTCATCCATTACAGCCAGTTCTTTGCTGATTTGTTCGCGCGTTTGATGATGACTGGAAGATTCTGAGTGCCAACTGTTAAGTTGTGTGCGAATCTCGTGCAGGTCTTTACGAAGCCCGGAAATCTGGCGATCAAATTTTTCATATTCTTCACGTTCATCGGCCAGTGTCGATTCCCGCTCTCTCAATAGCTGCTTCGCTTGTGAAAGTTCCTGTTGCCCTTTGTGCCAGTGGTATCCATACCACTCGCGAAGCAAAACCTGTAAATCGGCTTGAATAGTTTTATACTCAATGAAACGGCGGGCTTGCCGCTCGAGACTCTTCAAGCGAGGTTCCAATTCGCTCAGAATATCCCGCACACGTTCCAGGTTGCGACGGGTTTGGTCTAATCGCGTGACCGCTTCTTCCCGTCGGCTGCGGTACAAACCGATCCCTGCTGCTTCTTCAAAAAACTTGCGTCGTTCATCCGGACGAGCGCTCAAAGCGGTATCAACCAGACCCTGACCGATCAGTGTGTATGTTCTTTCCGCCAAACCGGATTGGGCAAATAGCTCCTGGATATCCCGCAGACGGATTTTCTGACCATTCAGCAAATACTCATTTTGCCCATCGCGATAGGCTCGCCGGGTAACGGATACCTCCGAAAAATCGATTGGCAGCCAGCCATCCTCGTTGTTAAATGTGATGGTAGCTGATGCCATCCCTGCCCTTGAACGCGTTTCTGAGCCAATGAAAATCATGTCCTCAGTTTTGCGACCCCGCAAAAGACGATAAGATTGTTCCCCTAAAACCCAGCGAATTGCATCGGCGACATTTGACTTGCCTGATCCATTTGGACCAACGATTGCAGTGATCTTTCCGGGAAATTCGAAAGCCGTTTTGCTCGCGAATGTTTTGTAACCATGAAGTTCGAGGTTTTTTAAGAGTGAACTCATGTTAAGTAGATTCCCCTTTAACCCTGGATGTGGTGAAAGAATTGGATTTGTCCTCGATGAGCCCTAACTCCAGCAAGGCAAATGTGGCGGCTGCTTTGGCCGCTGCCTGTTTGCTTTGACCACTGCCCTGGCCAAAAACCTTTCCCTCCAGCAATACTTCCACTTCAAAAACCTTTGAATGGTCTGGGCCGCTGGCACTACGGGTGGCATATTGGGGTGCCGGGAACCCTTGAGACTGAGCCCATTCTTGAAAAAGACTTTTTGGATCCTCATTTTTATTGTTAATCAGAATGTCTTCTGAAGCTACCACCAGTAAATCTTCCAGGAGATAGTTTACAGCCGGAATGCCTCCATCTAAGTAGAGCGCACCGATAACAGCTTCGAAAGTATCGCATAAAAGCGCAGGTCGCGTACGACCGCCTGCCTGTGATTCTCCACGGCCCAAACGCATGGCGCGACCCAAATCCAATTGCATCGCAAATTCAGCCAGTTGCTCTGTATGAACCAACGCAGAACGCATTCGGGTCAGGTCACCCTCCGGCATTTCAGGAAAACGATGGTATAGCCATGCTCCCACAACGAAATCCAGAACGGCATCGCCAAGAAACTCAAGGCGTTCGTTATCTTCCAGTGCTTCGGGGTGCTCATTTAAATACGAGCGATGTGTCAATGCCCTGCTCAATAATAACCAATCTGCAATTTTCAGATCGATTCTTCGTGCCAATTCTTGAGGGCTTTCCAACTTGGGGGTCAGATTCTCCATTTTCATTTTGCCTCCAAGAACTCCTGGTGCGTCAACCACCTCAACCTTCAGCTTCAAGTAGCTTACGCTCCACCAGTTCTTCTATGATTAGAATTTTCCTGCCGAGGGAATCTTATTTTTCTTGCGATACACCAATTTTCTTTACAATCCTTTATCTTACTATGCTCACGGAAGTCAAAATGAAATACGGCATCTGGAACAGTTGGTAATATGACTGGAAACCCCGATTCTTGATCATTGCTTTTCAATTTATGCACTGATCCTTCAGATATTATATCCAGCTTTATTCGTCTGTGCCGGGGAAATAACTACCCTCCACCCAGGTTTCACCATCCGTACCAATTTCCTTCTTCCAAACCGGAACAATTTCCTTAATCCGGTCAATACCATACTTAGCTGCGGCGAAAATGCCACTGTTGCGATGACCACTTGTGCAGATCACCACTACAGTCGGGGTTCCAGCGTCCATGTATCCAATTCTCTGAATCAGAACCATATTATCGACATCCGGCCACTGATTACGTATTTCATGGCCAATCTGTTCCAACTTGGCAACTGCCATCGGTTGGTAGGATTCATACTCAAGGCCAACCGTCTGGTAAGGTTTCTCTCCCCCAGTTTCTCCACGGATGATACCCGTGAATATTGCGGCTGCCCCGGTCGTCTTCTCCGTTGCGTCCTGCAGCAATTGGTTGATATCGAGTGCTTCTGTCGTAATCGCCACTTTTGTTCTACTTGCTCCACCGCTGACAGGTGGGAAGAAGGCTACCTCGCAATTGTCAGTAATTATTTCATCATCCGAGGCAAACTTCTGGTTTACAGCCACGATCACGTTTGGAAGTACTGCCTTCAACTGTGGGTAACGCTCAATCACTAAATCCCGTAATTCACCAACTTTGATACCCCGGGGAGTTTGAAATTCTACTCTGGTAGCTGCTGCCAATTCTTTCAGCTTTGCAAAGAAAAGCACTTCTAACGTTATATTAAGGGGGCGCAAATCCTGATCAGACATTGAAAATATCGCCGCTCTTTCCGCCTCTTTTTTCTACCAGACGGATATTTTCAATTCGTGCTGTTTTCTCAACAGCCTTCACCATATCATACACTGTCAGGGCAGCGATCGAAACAGCAGTCAAAGCCTCCATCTCTACACCCGTATTACCGTAGGTCTTTACTGTCGATTCAATCAAAACACCAGGTAAGTTATCATCCAATTCGAGTAATACAGTGATCTGGTTGACTGCCAATGGGTGGCAGAGCGGAATTAAATCGGAAGTTTTCTTGGCAGCCTGGATGCCGGCAATTTGTGCAACAGTCAAAACATCACCCTTTTTCATCAACCCATCCCGAATGAGCTTGACTGTGTCAGGTTTTAGAACAATTTGCCCTTTTGCTTTAGCAATTCTCTGAGAAGGGACTTTTGCGCCGACATCCACCATGCGGGCAGCACCATTTGCATCAATATGTGATAGTTTTTTGGTTTCCATGTACGAATTTTAACATCATGAGAGCTTTTCAGCAAACCCTTCTTTTACAATCGCGATCGCGGCAGCAGATACGAGTGAATAGATTGATTTGAATGGGATCTGCTATAATTGCCAGCGTGAATTATCAAGTAGCAGGCTACCAGACAGAAGGTTATTTAATTGACACGGAACTCTACCAGGGTCCGCTTGATTTACTGCTAGAGTTAATTGAGAAAGCTGAACTTGATATTACCCGTTTATCTCTGGCACAAGTCACTGACCAGTATCTGGCATATATGCACCGGTTAAAATTAGAAAACCCGGCAGAAGTATCCGCCTTCCTGGTAATTGCCGCGCGCCTCCTTCAAATTAAATCCTCTGCCCTTTTACCTCGCCAACCCCGCGACGAAAGCCTGGAACCGGAAGAGGATGCCGGGGAGGCTCTTGCACGCCAATTGATTCTTTATAAAAGATTTAAACAAATTTCGCTCTGGCTCAACGAACGCGAAGAAGAGGGACTCCGCTCATATTTACGACTAGCTCCCCCGCCAAAATTCACTGTCCAGCCAAAATTAGACCTTTCAGACGTTACACTGCAAGATCTAATTCAAGCAGCCCGCGAAGTATTAGCCTCCAATCCAGCATTACAGGATCTGAATTCCGTTGTAAATTTACCACGAATAACCATTCGTGAGCGCATCAGTACCATTTTATCCAGCCTGCAGACAGGTCAAATCTCATCTTTCAACTTGCTGTTATCTAATAAATCTTCACGCATTGAGATCGTTGTGACCTTTTTAGCTCTTTTGGAATTGGTCAAACGTCATATTCTCTCTGCCAAACAAGATTCACTTTTTGGCAATATTGAATTAAGTCAACAAGTTGATGTCGACTCAAATATTGAAGTAGATATAGAATTTGAGGAATAGCTGGCATCCCTACAAAATAAAATTAGTCAGTCAGTCTCGTTTGTAAGTGTTTGATTATCCGCGAATAAATCTTCAGACACCATTTCATAAGGCAGACGGTTACTCAGCCACACGATCATCAAGGTTATATCATTTTCGCTGACCAGGCTCCCAGGATATGAATTAAAAAATTCCGAGGTGAGCAGCTCAAACGTTTCGGATTGCGGCCACTTGGTCATAAATCCGGGAAGTTTGGAACGATCAGCTTCATTTGGCAGGACTTTCCAACCACGGTTGAGCAAAAGTTGCGAAATCTCTCCCACCAATTCTGTGTTTAATTGTTGCCACCCATTCACTATGGCCGCCACAAATTGGGGACTCTTCTCAAAGGTTGCAATCGCACCATTTACTTTGAGCATCAATGGTGCCTGGGAAGAATTGCGAAAGCCCTGAACATTGACATATTTGCGCACCAAAGAATTTATCTCTCTTCGGGAGTCGTCTGAAAGGTGACTCAAATTTGACAACACAGATTTGATTATCTCTTTTCGATAATCAGGCAACATAAATTCGTTGATGGCATGGAAAGGCAAGTAGCTAATTTTATCAGTCATGAACAAGGATTATATCAAAAGAATAGCAATGGCTTACAATTTTGTGAGAATATCATCAAATATATTGTGTACACTCATAAGCATTCATTTCGCCACGCGTTCACTCATTTCATCCAAACGTTCCACCTCTTCCTCGCTAAGCCGCCATGAAATCACATCAGTATTTTGTTCTGCCTGCAGGATATTTTTCACACCTGGGATTGGAAGCGTTCCTTTTGCCCTGACCCAATTAATCGCTACCTGAGAAGCGCTTTTTCCACCGTGATCTGCGCCGATCTTTTTTAGAAGTTCAATTAATGGTTTTAAACGGACCAGATCGTTTTTCGAAAAGCGACTGGCGCGCATGCCCGGCAATTGATGCTGGCTGGAATATTTTCCACTCAATACCCCCATACCAATCGGACTATACGCAATACAGACAATACCCATTTCCTGGCAGGCTTTTAAAACGCCGTTTTTCTCAATTTCACGGTTGATTAAACTATATTCCACCTGGTTGGAGGCAAGACTTACACCCTCTTTTGCCAGTGTGTCGTAAGCTCTTTGCATTTGTGGATAATTCAGGTTAGAGACTCCGACCGCATCAATCAGGCCGTTTGCTTTTGCTTCGGCCATATATTCCATCCATTTTTCAATACGCACAGGAGGCAGCGGCATATGTAATTGGTATAAATCAATGCGTGTCAGCTTTAATCGATCAAGACTGTTTTTCAATGCCTTTTTAAAACTATTGCGGGTTAATCTCCACGGGAAAGGCATAAACTTGGATGCAACGGTGACTTTATGTTCCGTCGCTTTGATGAATTCTCCCAGGAGATGTTCTGACCTTCCCTGACCATACACTTCGGCAGTATCAAAAAAGGTAATTCCGTTGGCCACACAAGTAGAAAAAGCTTGCCGCACTTCACTATCGGTGTAATCCTTGCCATAACCCCAATAGAGCCTGTCTCCCCATGCCCACGTACCAATCCCAATTTCAACACCATTAAATAGCGGATGATAACCAACTATTCCATTATTCATTCTTCCCTCACCATTTTTTGCTGCTACCATTATACTTGAGTACAGATTCTTAACTCTTACTTGCACTATTTACTTCAACCTCTTAAAATGAAAACTCATGAAAACAGACGATATCACCCCAATTCGCAAGCAATACCTCGATATTAAGAAGCAATACCCTGATTCAATCGTGTTCTTCCGCCTTGGTGATTTCTATGAAACCTTTGACCAGGACGCAGAAATCACTTCAAAGGAATTGGAAATTGTGTTGACTTCCCGCAATGTAGCCAAGGGAGTCAGAATTCCCATGGCAGGAATACCGTACCACGCCGTTGATAATTATCTTGCACGATTGATTGGCAAAGGTTACCACGTTGCTATTGCTGAACAAATAGGCGAAACTCAGGCTCGTGGTTTGGTCCATCGAGAGGTCGTCCGAGTGGTAACCCCTGGAACAGTCGTCGAACCAGGCATGTTACACAAAGAAAAAAACAATTACCTTGCTAGTGTGGCAGTTGATGAGAATCGAATTGGAATAGCATTTGTAGATATCACCACTGGCGAATTTCGTTGTACAGAAATCCAGAGTAATGATACAAAGATGGAAATCAAAGCTGAGCTGGATCGGCTAAAACCTGCGGAAGTCTTATTGCCAGATACACTAAAGTTTGAAGAAACAGAGAACACCCATACCACTCGCTTTGCTTCCTGGCATTTTGAATTCAACCGAGCTCAGACCAATTTGAAGCAGCATTTTGATACTGCCACTTTGGAAGGTTTTGGCGTGAACGGAAAGCCTCTGGCTGTTTGCGCATCGGGAGCTATTCTGGATTATCTGCGTGATACCCAGCCCAATGCGCTTAAATTGCTAAGCCACCTATCTGTATACTCAACGGATGAGTTTATGAACCTGGATGCGGCCACGCGCCGAAATCTTGAGTTAACAGAAACCATTCGGCGTGGTGAAACCAAAGGATCTTTATTGCATGTTCTTGATAAAACAGTTTCTCCAATGGGCCATCGTCTTATCCGTCAATGGGTATCAAACCCTTTAATTAAGATTGATGAAATAAACACCAGACAGGAATGCATTTCATTTTTTACGCAACAAGGCCTGTTGCGAGCAGAGGCAGTCAACATTTTGCAACGGGTAAATGATCTCGAGCGATTGATTTCACGCGTCATCGCCGGTCATGCAACTCCCCGTGACCTGGTTGCTATTCGCAATACGCTCGAATATATTCCTACCCTCAAGCAATTATTTGCGCTGGAAAAAAATCACGATTTGGATGGCAGCCTCAACCTGATTCATGACTGCCTTGACGAGCTGAATTTGTTGAAGTTTGCTATCGCAGACAATCCACCCGCTACTTTACAGAACTCGGGCGTTATCAAAAGCGGCTACTCCAGCGAACTGGATCAGGTGATTTCAGCATCCCAAAATGCACGTGACTGGATAAACAATCTTGAACGGATCGAGAAAGAACGAACCGGGATTAAAACACTGAAAGTAGGCTATAACAAGGTCTTTGGTTATTTTATTGAAGTCACACGTTCAAATTCTTCTGCAGTTCCCACTGAATATATTCGCAAACAAACACTGGTCAATGCGGAAAGATATATCACTCCAGAAATGAAAGAATATGAAACCCTGGTCTTAAATGCGGAAGAGAGAATTCGTGAAATTGAAGGGCGTATTTTTGCACAGATTTGTGAAGTTCTTTCAAAATCAAGCGGAAAATTGCTGCAAACAGCTCAGGGTCTTGCCCATCTGGATGTGTATATTGCGCTGGCAGTTGTGGCCGTTAATGGCAATTACACGCGTCCGATCTTGACAGATTCAACCGACCTGGAAATATATGATGGCCGTCATCCTGTGGTTGAGTCCTATATGCTGGAAAACCGTTTCATCCCAAATGATGCCAGGTTCGAAAACGGTGAAATTGTTCGCATTATTACCGGGCCGAATATGAGTGGGAAAAGCACTTTTCTGCGTCAGGTCGCATTGATTGTCCTAATGGCACAAATTGGCAGTTTCGTCCCGGCGAGTTCCGCCAAAGTCGGTATTACCGATCGAATTTTCACCCGCATCGGCGCTCAGGATGAAATTCATGCCGGCCAATCCACCTTTATGGTTGAAATGATCGAGACAGCCAATATCCTTAATCATGCTACCAATCGCAGTCTTCTGATTCTTGATGAAATCGGCCGCGGTACTTCCACATACGATGGGCTTTCAATAGCATGGGCAGTTGTTGAATATATTCACAATCATCCCAGGTTGCGCGCACGCACGCTATTTGCCACGCATTATCACGAACTGACCCAGTTAAGCGAATTGTTGCCCGGGGTTCGCAATTACAATGTCGCTGTCACGGAAGCCGATAATAATGTTGTTTTTCTGCACAAAATCGTGGCGGGTGGCGCTGATCGATCCTATGGGATCCATGTCGGACAATTGGCAGGATTACCACGACCCGTTGTGCAACGGGCAGTAGAGATCTTGAAACAGCTTGAATCAAGTTCAGGGAAAGCGATCAATCTGCAAGCGGCGACACCACAACAGATGGTTCTGTTTCCTGAAACAAACCCCATCCTGACCAGTCTTGAACATATGGACATTGATTCATTATCGCCAATCGAAGCACTCAACAAACTATACGAGTGGAAACATAAATTTATCCAGTAAACTCCGGCTGCTGGATATTTTCGCGCTTTCTCCGGCCGTATTGCTCCGTCAGAATATCGAGACCTGATAAGGCTGTTCGGTTGCTTTTAATCATCTGAAAAGCAGATGAAAGATTATCGAAAAGTGATTGTTCTGTGGCTGCTTCTGTCCAGAAGATCGCCTGAGCTGCATAGGATATGATATTGCGTGGCTCAATGCGGTCCAGATCTTCAAAGAACCAGCCGCAAGAGGTGTACATACGCTGTCGATCCAACAAAGCCCGCATCAAGCGTCTTAATTTTTGTGTTTCTTCTATCTGCAGAGTACCAAATCGTTCGCTAAGATATTGGTTTTCTGAAATCTGTTTGGAGATGACTTTTCCATACTGAACGCGGATATCCACTGGATCTACTCCAAAGCCTGCCATGACCTGGTCAAATTGCTCATCGACTACTCTGGCGACAGAATCAATTGCTGCTCGCAGAAATTTTTTCCACTCACTGTGGGATGTACATTCACATCCCTGACTCCAACGGTTGACACCGTGATGACAGCTCCAGGATGAATTTTCTCGCAATTGTATCGTTTTCAGAGGAGGATAATTCCGCAGCCAAAGTCCCGGATAGGTAAATTGAACATTTTGCTGCGACAAGGATCCATTGAGAAGATGATCTAGAAACTTATCACGGAATGGCTGGTGGTGACCATAAAGCTCTCCATCCGAGGCTGCCAGGATCAACTTTGGGATTTGATCGCCAGATGACTGGTTCAATAAAGGGACAACCGAACTGGCCGCAAAATGGTCGGCATTTGTTGTGGATAATGGATCAAAGCTTATTTTTGTGCTAATTTCACGGTTGTAAAAGAAAACGGCTATCCGCCTTCCCTGGTCAAGTTCAACCCAGTAAGGTTCCGTACCATCTGTATCATCCCCTTGTGCCTGCCAGGGAGCTAAAATCGTAAAGGTTATGCCTTTTTCAGCCATAATATTTAAGGTTTCCAGATCGAAAGCGGTTTCTGGCAGCCACATCCCATCAGGTTTGTGACCAAATCGCCATTCGAAATCATCTAAACCCCATTGTATTTGCGTCAATTTATCAACGCGGGTGGCAAGAGGCAAAATTGTATGATGGTATGGTTGTGCCAGGGCATTACCAACGCCATAAAGTTTGTAATTTCGCTGTTCTTGCGAGATAATCTCCTGAACCGTGGCCGGATAATACTTTTCCATCCAGGCGAACAAAGTAGGACCGATATTAAAGCTAATGCGTTCAAAGTTACGCAGCTCAGCATTCGGTTTATAACAATGATGGAAAATCAACTCATTCCAGTTACTATAGGGGAAAGATCCTTTTTCATCAGAGATCAATCCGGTGATCGCATCTTCCCGGGCCGGTTGATAGAAATGGGCGTGTACGCTCAGGGCAAGATCATGCATGCGTTATTATCCTGCAGAAATTTGGCATTATTGCTTTAACTCTCCTGTCAAAAAATTGATTTGCTGTGCCAGGCGCGCTGGCAAAATGCCAAACCTGCGTGATAAAACATCCATGCTTGTCGTTCTGTCCTCTGCCAGTGTATCCAGCCAGAAAAGCGAGACAGGAAAGAATTTTATAAATTGGTCCATGTAAACCGCTATGATTCGCAAATATGCTGGAGAAAGAGAAACCAAGGCTCTCTTTAAATTGAGCGTATCCAGTATTAATTCAACAATTTCTCGAAAAGTATATATCTCCCCCCCGCCAATTTCAAGTGTTTCGTTCAATGAGTTTACATCCTGCATGGCTACTTGAATCGCAGCAATTAGATCATCTATCCATAAGGGCTGGAGAGCGCTCAGACCATTCCCCGGCATAATAAAAAAACCCGGGGAGCGTTTCAGTAATTTTGCCAGTGATACTAAAAATTGATCGCCTGGCCCATAAACGTTAGCACATCGAAAAATGGTATAAGGCACACCGCTTTTTTCAACAAATTTTTCAGCAATTGCTTTGGCTTTTAATACGGGGTAAGCCGAATTTTGATCTGCACCTAAATAACTAAGGTAAAAAACTCGCTGCACTTTACTCAAACGGGCAGCTTCCATCAAATTTTTAGTGCCAAGAATATCGACGCCGTTAAGGTCGGCGTTTGTAGCCTGGCGCTCGGTGCCGGCCAGATGGAAAACCATTTCAATATCTTTTAAAGCTGCACCCAAACCGCGTGTATCGCTGAGACTGCAGACAGTCGCCTCGACGGATATGCCCTTCGGCAGATTAGGGGATTGCTTGGAGGGTTTTAGTAATGTACGTACGGGGTATCCTGAAGAAACCAGTTGTTGAACCAACTTGCGACCAATAAATCCTGTTCCGCCTGTTACTAAGATCATCAGGTTGAATTATAGCAGAGCCTGGCCTTTTTTCCAGAAAATTTGGATAAAAAACACATAAAATATCTACCATTACCTGGAAAACCTTCAACTCACCTCAACCGAGAGTGGCATGAGACTTGCTACAGTATAAGCATTCCACCATTCGATCGAGGAATCCATGCCTGAAACTGAAAACCACAAACCAAATTCACAAATTGGCCTGCACTTTTTTCCTGACACTTTTCATTACCGTCATGAGGACATCAACATATGGGCACCTGAATTTCGTGCCATGAAAGTGGGTTGGTTGGTAATTAAATCATCCGCCCAACGTGCCATACCAGAATTTTTTATCAAAGCATTAATTAATGAAAATATCTCACCTGTCATTGAATTTAATCTGCCATTGAATGGAAAAACCAACGCAAAAGAACTTCAAGTAATATTACAGGCGTATGCACGTTGGGGAGTTAAGTACGTTATCCTATTCGATCGCCCCAACCAAAAAACACAGTGGCCGGCAGCTAATTGGACTCAAAATGATCTGGTTGATCGTTTCCTTGACCAATACATACCATTAGCTCGCATGGCAATCGATTCGGGATTGGTATCGGTATTCCCCGCACTGGAACCTGGTGGAAGTTACTGGGATACAGCCTTTCTGCGGGCATGTTTTAACCTCCTGCAGCGTAGAAAACAAGATTTAATCATCAAGAACATGGTTCTTTCTGCCTATGCCCACAGCTATGGTAAGGACTTGAATTGGGGATCCGGCGGTCCTGAACAATGGCCTGAAACTCGACCATACATTACACCTGCTGGATCTCAGGATCAATGTGGTTTCAGAATTTTCGATTGGTATCAAGCGATTGGACAGGCTGTATTTCAAAAAGAATTTCCAATCATCTTGCTTCAAGCTGCTTCTCTACAGTTTCCTGAAAAATCTCCTTTGACTGAGAAGCAAATAGAACAAAACTGGCAAACACAATGTCAATTAATCAAATATTTAAAACGACCTCTTTCCGCTTCAGAAAATTCAAATGAGCCGGTCGAGAATATTGACTCGAATGTGCTTTGCTGCAATTTCTGGCTATTAGCTGAGTCCCACCTGGATGAAATCTCAGGGTTCGCCTGGTTTCAAAATGGCGAGATTGTATCCCCTTGCGTGAAATTGTTAAAAGAAGAGGAAAAGGCTTTTGAAAAATCCAATATTTCAAAAAGCTACGGCGAATATATTCCTAGCGCTCACCACCCCATCCGCCACTATGTACTCCTGCCGCTTTTTGAATCAGGTGTATCCGATTGGCACCTGGCAATAGTCCAACCTTATATCAAGAAACATCAAGCCACACTTGGCTTTTCCTTGAATGAAGCACGTCTGGCAGCAAATGTAACCGTTGTTGCCAATCCCAAAACTATCCCGGAAGAATGTCTGAACGAACTACGTCAGGCAGGTTGTACAGTCGAAAGAATCTCCGGCGATGGCACGAGTATTGCAACAAAGCTAGCAGAGAGGTGACGCATGAATAATCCCATTAATCAATCCAACAAAAATCCATATGAATTTCAAGCATTAAAGCCTGTCCTAAAAGTGATTGGGCTGGGTGGTGGCGGATCAAATGCCGTTAATCGGATGATCGAACTGGGTCTACCCGGTGTCGAATTTATTGCTGCCAATACCGATTCGCAGGCATTGAAATCTTCCCTGGCAGCAAAAAAAGTTCAGATCGGACCACTGATTACACGTGGACTTGGTGCCGGTGGCAATCCTCAGGTTGGTTATGACGCAGCCCGCGAGAGTGTTCAAAACCTGGCGGAAGCACTCGAAGGAGCGGATATGGTGTTCTTAACAGCCGGAATGGGTGGTGGTACCGGCACAGGCGCCATTTCGATTGCTGCTCAAGTGGCCAAACATATGGGCGCAGTCACGGTTGCAATCGTAACGACACCATTTGGATTTGAAATGGGACGTCGTAAGGCGAACGCGCAAGAGGGGTTGGCACGTTTACGACAGCAGGTGGATACACTTATCACGATCCCCAATGATCGTCTGTTGAACATCGCTCCCCGAGATTTACCGCTGGACATGGCTTTCCGTCTGGCTGATGATGTGCTGCGCCAGGGTATCCAGGGAATATCTGAATTGATTAATCAAACCGGTTATATAAATGTAGACTTCTCTCACATTCGCAATGTTATGAAAAATGGTGGCGGTTCACTTCTGTCAATTGGCATTGGGCGCGGCAAAGATAAAGCCCAACAAGCAATTTACAACGCTCTCCATCATCCCCTGCTTGAATCGGTTAATATCGAAAATGCCTCTGCCATCATCGCCAACATCACCGCTGGAGACGATTTGCCGTTTATCGAAGTGACCGAGGCTTTGAATCACTTACACGAGTTGACCGGTCATAACGCCGATATCATTCCAGGTGTGATTGTAGATCCGAAATTGGCAGATCGTTGTGAAGTCATCCTGATCATCACCGGTTTGGGTGCTACACCAATTGAATCTATTCCTGTTGCAACTTCCCGCGATGTTCCATTGAAGCACTTTGATTTCGCTTCGGCTGTCTCACAACGGCAAGTACTGGAAAGCGTCAGCGCTTCTGTCGAAGTATCCGTTGACTCAACCAACCTGGATCTGCCGGCATTTTTGCGCCGTCGCAACAATCGATGAATTTCGATGCGAGCGAGGTGTCCATGAACGAGATTTATCAACAGGTTTATCGAAAATTCCCGGAAGTAGCGGGCAAACGGCCGGTAAAACACGATCAGCCAAATGGCCAGACATTGCTGGTCTTCAAAGGCAGCGGCACTACCCCTGATGGGAAGAAAATTGCTCGCACTATCCGTGTGCTGGTAAATGATGAAGGCAAAATCATCAAAATGACGACCTCACGCTAACAGACAAAGAGGGAAGAATGAAAACACTAATTGAAAATTACGAAATTTATTTTTGGGATACGATCACATCTATTATGGCAAATTCTCGATTTATTCAAAAAACCATCCGGATTGTCTATCCAATTTTCCAGGGTATCGATCTGAAAAAGTTGGTTCGAGCAATTACAATTTCCGGTTTCTCGGGTTTTGCCACCGGCTGGATAATTTACTACTTACTTTTGACAAATCAAAACTAGCTGAAAAAGTCTTTCAGATTAAATCCTCTCTCAGAAAAAGTTGTTGCGCTCTAAGGCAACAACTTTTTCATTTGATACGGTAAAAATATTAATTCTTCAACATAGAAAAATGAATCGCGACCAGAAACATGCTAAAATCAATTAATATTTGGGAAAAGAGTTGAACTAATATAATATGCGAAAATTCTTTGGAATTCTCATCATCGCAATTACATTTTTTGCCTGCTTATTCGCCGCAATTTTCCTGGCGGAGAATGTTTCTCCTGCGACTGTTGCACCTGTAAACCCAAATTTCGAATTATCCAATCAAGTTAACATGCTGGTACTGGTAGTTGACCAGATGGCGGAGAAAGATCCGAATCTAATATCAGCCTGGTCACTCATCTTCTTTCAAAACCAGGAGAACGGCCTCATTCTGCTCCCGTTAAGCTTACGGTATATGCCGAATTTTGATCAATTGAATGAGCAGCTCCGTCTTGATAGCAAACATAATCTCTCATCGATCTCAATTAATTCATATCAAAAAACATTCGACATGAAATGGGACGGTTATTTGCTGACTGACCTCGATGGCCTCTCTGCTTTGCTTTCGTGGGTCTCGCGGCAGCAACTGCAATACTTACCCGAGGATCTGATTGCATTGACTTCCAACCATGAAAACACCGAGATATTTCTTGATGATTTTTGCAGAACAATAGAAACAAATACGCCGGCTGATCCCGAACAAATTGATTGGAATCAATTGGCTCCTGCTCATCTCACCAGCCCACTTTCCAAAGAAAAGCTGGAAGAGATCTGGCTGTCCTATCCCCTTGATCAACTGCTGCAATGCGAATGGCATATGCTCGTTGAATAAATGCGCCCAGAAAAATGTGTGTGCAACAGATAAGTGTACGTTTTATCGGGAAAATGTGAGCTGCATGATATAATTTTTTTTACAGAAAACTTAAAAAATAACAAGATCGGAGTACAAATTGAACGCAGAAAGCAAACCAGAATTAATTAAAGATGATGTCGTTGTTACCCTTGCATATGAACTTCGCGTTGATGGCGAAATAGTTGATAGCTCTGAAGATGGCGATCCGATCGTCTTTCTACAAGGTTCAAATCAGGTAGTTGCTGGACTTGAAAAAGCACTGTATGGTATGAAAGTAGGCGATTCACGAGAAATTTCAGTTTCACCTGAGGAGGGCTATGGTATTTACGATCCGGAGGCTGTCACTGAAGTTGCACGCAATGAATTTCCGGATGACTTTCCATTGGAACCAGGCATCGAAATAACAGTGCATACCGAAGAAAGCGATGAAGAATACGAAGAGGTAATGGAAGCAACCGTCCTCGAGGTTGGCAAGTTTGTGGTCAAACTGGACTTTAATCATCCTCTGGCCGGAAAAACATTGGATTTCAAGGTCAACGTCATTGATCTGCGTGAAGGCTCACTCGAGGAGATTGAACATGGTCATGTTCACGGCGAAGACGACGAATTTGAATTTGATGATGAAGACCTGGATGAATTAGAAGACTGACACCCTATTTTTTAATGGAAATAAAAAAACTCCTGTGTTTTTCAGAAACACAGGAGTTTTTTATCATTCTTCAATATTCAAAAGCTTTTTGAGCTTCTCTTTATCAAAATCGACGACAACCTGGTCATAAATTTTAAATGTGGGCGTTACCAGGTTTCCATTTGTCTGAGAACGCACAAAGGCAGACGCCTCTGGATATTCATTCACGTTTACTTCCAGATATTCGATCTTATATTCTGCCAGCCATGTACGCGCACGCTTACAATCCGGGCACCAGGAATTACAATACATGACAACATCAGCTGTCGGCATATCTCCACATTCCGGAATTTCCATAAAATGGCGGCCGCTCTCGGGTTCCATCTTCATGATCACATCAAAAATGACCTGGTTAATTGGTTGATCATCAATATCATGAACATCAATATAGCGAATTATTCCCTCTTTATCGATAATAAAAATGGCACGCTCGCTCTTTCCATCATCCCGGAAAACCTCATATTTTTTTGCGACCTCACCATGCGGCCAAAAATCACTGATCAGAGGGTATGAAATGCCACCCAGATCTTTTGCCCATGCTTCCAAACAAGGTATGTGGTCCACACTGATACCCAGAACCTGGGCATTCAATCCCTCAAACTTGGCAATATCCGCCTCATAACTCGGGATTTGATTCGTTCAGACAGGCGTCCAGGCTAATGGAAAAAAGACCAGCACCACATTTTTTCCCAGGTAATCGGAAAGTTGGACGGTCTTGTTGCCAGTCGCAGGACGTTTAAAATCAGGCGCTTTATCACCAATTTTTAATTTCATCGTTTTTCCTTTTTTTTGATTACACATTCTATTGCTTGTTCAGTCTTGTAATTCTACTATTGTTCGGATAATTTATACCACCATTGTGTTGTTAACATGACGCTGATGAATCGTTTTCATTTAAAAGATTATTCCTTATCCCTGGTGCCACCAGCACACAAGAATGCAGTAGAATTATGTTTGTTTCAAGGTCACTCAATGAAAAAAAATACTGCTTTCTTTTTCTTCAGTTTGTTCTTAATTATTCTGTGTGGGAGCGCTTGTTCCCCTGCTGTAGTTGATTCGATCAATATACCTGCGAAAACCTCAATTATCGATCCAACTCAAACGGTAACGAGACAATCTGGTACTGCTCTCATCACCCCAGCGCCGGGTTTGCCAAAGTTAACAGAAACCGCAGAAAATCCCCCCGCGTTTGAAGTTGCTCCCCAATCAAATTCTGAATACGAAATCAAAGTTTCTTTCAATTACGGGTTGCAGCAAGCCAGCGTAAAACAGCAGATCATTTATAGCAATGCACTGCCGCAGACGATAAATTCGTTTTTATTGGCTTGTGATCCATTACGATATAAAAGTGCCATCAACATCAAAGAGGTATTTGTCAATGAACAGGCTGCTGATGTTGAGATTGGTAGTTACTGGTTGAAAATAAATCTGAAAGACCCTTTGCTTCAAGGTGAGGGAGTGACCATTAATATATCATTCGAACTTTCCTTACCGCCCATACCAGAACCGGCTGACGATCGTAAACCAGCCATTTTTGGTTATACCCCCTTGCAAAGCAATTTCGCCGATTGGTATCCAATGATCGTCCCGCGCGATGAGAATGGTCAGTGGATATTACATGATCCCTGGTACTATGGCGAATATCTGGTATACGATCTCGCCAATTACTCCATTGACATCAAGATCGAGGATTTTGTAGAGAACTTGCGCGTTGCTGCCAGCACAAAGGGCGAAATGGCACAGGATGGCTCCTTTCTCTACCAGCACGAGAATGCCCGTAATTTCGTATTTAGCATCGGTCCTTCTTACCAATCCTCGCAAACGATGGTAGGAGATATCAGCATCAGCAGCTATTATTTCTCTTTCCATAAAGCTGCCGGGGAACAGGTTCTACAAGAGACTGCTAAAGCAGTGGAGCTTTATTCCAGATTGTTCGGGCCAATGCACAAAAATAATCTGACGATCGTTGAAGCAGATTTTTTGGATGGTATGGAATTTGACGGTTTCTATTTTCTGAGTCGGGGTTTTTATAACTTATTCGATGGCACTCCAAAAGGCTATCTGACCACCATTGCGGTGCATGAGACAGCCCATCAATGGTGGTATACAGCTGTGGCCAATGATCAAGCATTGCAACCATGGTTGGATGAAGCACTCTGTACTTACAGTGAATACCTTTATTATGAGAATATATACCCGCAGTTATCCAGTTGGTGGTGGGCATATCGGGTCGACTTTTATAATCCAATCGGAACTATCAATGCCCCAATCTATGACTACCAGGGTTTCGTCCCTTATCGTGATGCAGTTTATCTTCAAGGTGCTAAATTTTTTCAGGCACTGCGTGCTGAAATGGGTGATATTGCCTTCTTTGAGTTTTTGCAAAATTACAGGTATAAATTCGATGGCAAACGCAGCTCAGAATCAGAATTTTGGCAGCTGGCAGAACAAGCAAGCACAAACGATTTATCCCAGGTAAGGTCAACTTTTTTCAAAGCCACACCTTGAATACCGCATTTCTGGATGAGATAAAGTAATTGTACCTTTTGTGTTTCATTCGTATACTATAATTATCCAAAATAAAATAATCGGGAGGAAAAATGGCAACACTGTTGAAAGTTGAAGGGATAGGACCTAAATACGCCGATAAATTAGCCAAGGTTGGACTAAAATCCACGGAAGGCTTATTGAAAGCTGGATCCACACCTCAGGGGCGGAAAAAATTATCTGAAGAAACTGATATTTCGGATGCTCTCATTCTGGAATGGGTGAATCACGCGGACCTCTACCGTATTAAAGGCGTTGGTGAAGAATATTCGGATTTATTGGAAGAAGCTGGCGTCGATACGGTTCCCGAACTGGCTAATCGCAACCCCCAAAACCTTGTTGCAAAGATTCAGGATGTCAATGCAACAAAGAAGCTGGTACGAAAATTACCGGTGCTTTCACAGATTGAGGATTGGGTCCAGCAAGCCAAGAAACTACCACGTGTAATTCAATATTAAAATGAGCAATTTGTGACTGGTCAGCTCCTGTTAACCAGGAGCGGATATTTTTTCTAGATTGGACGGTGGATATGAAAAGGTGCTCAACTGCAGACAACCCAAAACAAGGCAAACCACTTCAGCCTTATATTTGGCTGGGAGTTATTTATGGTGTGTTGACTTCATTGTTTATCATATTTTTGCTTAAATCCAAAAAGCGTGGTATCAAATTTTCAGCCACTACAACACTAACATATATTCCTGTAGAAACCGATCTGGGATTAGCTATCGCTGCACATGATACCCCATTGGTTCAGGATGACCTGACCAGGATTTCTGGAATCGGTCCAGTCATCTCAAATTATCTTAAAACCAATGGAATTCTTACTTATCAGCAATTAAGCAAATTATCGACGCCGCATATAAAAGAATTGTTGGCAAAAAAACGATACCGCCTTCAAGACCCGGAATCTTGGCCGCACCAGGCGCAGTTAGCTGCCAATAAAGATTGGGAAGCATTGGCAAAATTCCAAAATGAAAAAAGTGGTTAACCGCTTGATACAGATCTACACGCGACTCTTCGTTAATAATTTCCAGGGTAAGTATTTAACGGCGTTGCACCGAATACAACTTTCATAATTTTTGCCAGCCAGCTCATCAATTTCCTTGATGAGCTGGCAGTAGCGATGTCTTTAAACTCGGCCAACACTTTCACACATATCTTTATTAAGAATTCTTAAATTTTCCGTGAAGTCATTGACTCTAAAGGTCATAATTCCTATAATGTAATTGCAGGGAGCTCTAAGAAATTGAATTAGCCCCTTTACCTTAAAAATCAAATCAGAAGACTGAATTACATGGAGAGGGATTCTCCGCTGAGTAATTCAATCGATTTGGATAAACATTCCCGGAATGTATAAGTCTTTCTGCAAGACAGGAAAGCAAACAACTTCCAGGGCAGGGTAAGGATAAGCTAAAATTAGGTTACTTGGAGCCCCTGTTTCAATAACAAGATCCATTCTCTCATTCATATTATTCATGAAGAATGGATCTTTTCAGCTTTTAAAAGACCTATACAATTCAGATTTCGATATTTTTCGTTGTGATCCAACCCATAACCAACCACAAAACGATCTGGCAATTCATAACCACAATACCGGACAGGGATTTCAATCAAACGGTGGGCAGGCTTATTGAATAACACACACACCTCCAGACTTTCCGGCTTTCTTTCACGGAGATTTTTAAGTAGATAATTAAGAGTTAATCCGGTATCAATAACATCTTCGACAAAAACCACGTGTCTGCCACGAATGGGGATGTCCAGATCTTTCACCAATCGAACCTCACCCTGACTGCGGGCATGCAAGTTATAGTTGCTGATGGCCAGGAAATCTACCTGGCAGTCAATCGTGACAACCCTTAAGAGATCTGCCATAAAAACAAAAACACCCTTCAAAATACCTATAAAAAGAGGGTTTTTATTTTGATAATCAAGAGAAATTTGACGCCCGATTGATTCGACTTTTGACTGAATTTGTTCGGATGTAAACAGCACCTCTTTGATGCTGCTCATGACCGGATTTTCTTTCTCACTCATTACATTCTCCTTGTGCACCGGTTCCGCGAATCGATTGTGCCTGTTCCAATAACCCATATTTCACCATTAAATCACGTATATCGCGACGTTTCATCAATTTTATGCGGATTTGTGGATACAACTCCGCCATCAGCCGGATTTTTTTATTCTTAAAACTTGCCAATTGCGGCCGCAAGGTTGTCAATTCGATATACAGATCCTGTTCAGGTAAATAAAAATCCGGGGCGAAAGCCAATTTCACCCTACCATTTTTATCCCACTCCAATTCAAAGAGTCTCGGTTCATATTGCCAGCTCACGCCATAAAAATCCAGAATCCTGGCAAACATCTCTTCTGCCGGGTGCGAGAATTGTTCAGTTTTCATTGTTTCCACGTTAACAACAGCCCATTAAACTTCTACTCTTTTGTGAATTTGGCTACCCACCTGGCAGCGCTATCAATTGATATATGATCTGTGTTGATTATTAAATCAAAATGGGAAGGCTCGTTCCATCCGGCATGGTAGAAGCGCTCCAGGTACATACTGCGATAACGGTCACTTTGTTCAATTTGTGCCAAGGCCGCATCTTGATTCACATTTTTTGACCTGCATACGTTTTCAATGCGCGTTAGTTTACTGGCAATAACACGAATACGCATAATATTGGCCACATTTTTGAGCACAATATGGCTGGCGCGTCCAACAATGATTTGTCTTCCGGAATTCGCGAATTGCAACATGATCTTCGCTACTGCATCCAGGTAAGCCTGGCACGTCTTTTCATCCGGACACAAGCCCAACAATTCAAATTCATCAATCATGGCGAGAGCCACATCTGGAGCACCGATTTGTTTGGCAGCTTGATTGATTACTTCCCGCCAGACCAGGTCATACCCACAGTATTTGGCCAATAATTTAGCGAAAGTGCTTCCACCGCTTCCATATTGTCGGGAAATGGTGAAAACTGAGATCATTTTTCCTCCTCCACTCACTATATTTAATATTATAGCATTTAGAATTTTTTTATTACTAAAAGGAATAGATGGGAAAGAGTTTTTTTTAAAAAAAGTGACTCGCTCACGAACGCTTCGATTTTGCATAAGACATAGTAATAGGGTAGAATCATTTTGGAAAAGCAATTTAGATTGGAGTTGAAAATGATTGCGCGAATTGGGGTGCTTACCGCTGGGAATGACGTCCCGGGCTTAAATGCAGCTATCCGTGCCATTGGGAAAACGGCAAGGAAGACCGGCATTGAAGTCGTCGGTTTCCAGGATGGATTCAATGGCCTTATTGAAAATAAAGGACAGGAATTCAAAGGACCTGAATTCTCAGGCATCGTTACTCTGGGCGGCACCATCCTGGGTACCAGTGAGGACCTGCCAGGCGTTGGAATGGAATCCACACAAACAATTGAACAGGCCAAAGCCACATACAAGAAACAGAAACTTGATGCCCTCATTGTGCTGGGTGGGGCTATTATGCAAAATGGCTCGTATGCCCTATCGCAAGCTGGATTGAACATCCTCTCTTTACCAAAATCAATTGCCAATGATCTTGTTCACACCGACTACACCATCGGGTTTGATACAGCACTATCCGTGGCGACCGAAGCCATTGACAGACTGCATTCGACCGCATACAGCCACCACCGCATTATTATTGTCGAGATTTTAGGCCGACACGCAGGCTGGCTTACTCTGGGTGCAGGGATTGCCGGTGGAGCGGACGTAATTTTAATCCCTGAAATTCCCTATCAGATGAAAAATGTGGCCCGTGCAATCGAAAAACGCAAATCTGATGGCAAAAAGTTCAGTATTGTCGCCGTTTCTGAGGGATCACTAACCCGCGAAAATGTTGATTTCTTCAACCGCAACAAGGAAATTAACCGAAAGATGCGCGATGGTGCCGAATTTGAAACCATCCACTCTCGATTGAAATCGATCGAGAATCAATATGCCGATAATACGAACCTGCTTTCACATTTGCTGAGCGAATATACAGGGATTGATACCCGAGTCACCATTCTTGGATCATTGTTGAGAGGCGGCGTACCTTCGGCGATGGACCGTTTGCGAGCGACCCAGCTTGGCTCGGCCAGTATCTCATTTCTCCAATCTGGTAGCCATGGTGTCATGTTGGCTTTCCAGGGTAATCAGATTGTGGAAGTGCCACTTAAAGATATCGCAGGCCGGCACAACCACCTCCCGATTGACCATGAGTGGATTGCCTGTGCCCGTAAAGTTGGCACTTGTTTTGGGGATGAATAATTGCTTTACCAGCGTTCTATTAATAAATCTCAATAGAAAATAGCGACACGAAATGTTTTTACCAACCACAATGAATGAAATGAAGCAATTGGGCTGGGATGCAC
The DNA here is from genome assembly GCA_038329785.1 of Anaerolineales bacterium. Taxonomy (GTDB): domain Bacteria; phylum Chloroflexota; class Anaerolineae; order Anaerolineales; family Anaerolineaceae; genus UBA6170. The sequence continues at coordinate 119,666 of JBBQNI010000006.1, forward strand.
TGGATGTTATCCTCATCTCCGGCGATAGCTATATCGATAGCCCTTATATTGGTATAGCAGTGATTGGTCACATCCTCCTGGACGCTGGTTATAGAGTAGGTGTTATTGCCCAACCAAAGCTTGAATGCGCTGATGATATTAGCCGCCTGGGAGAACCAAAACTATTCTGGGGTATTTCAGCCGGCAGCATTGATTCGATGGTTTCAAATTACACAGCCTCAATGAAAAAACGAAAACAGGACGATTACACCCCCGCTGGAATCAACAATCGTCGGCCAGACCGGGCAACAATTGTGTATTCAAACCTCATTCGCCGATTTTTTAAACAGACCGCTCCGATTGTACTCGGCGGTCTGGAAGCGAGTCTGCGGCGGATAGCTCATTATGATTACTGGAGTAATCAGATTCGTAGGTCGATTCTGTTTGACTCAAAAGCTGATTATTTGATCTACGGCATGGCTGAACGATCAATTCTTGAATTCAGCCAATCACTTGCCGAGAAAAAATCTCCGATCGCCGTGCGCGGATTATGTTACATCGCCAAAGAATCGCCTCCTGATTTCCTTGAACTGCCTTCATTTGAAGAAGTCAGATCTGACAAGTACCGTTTTATTGAAGGATTTCACACCTTTTATAAAAACAATGATCCGATTACTGCGAAAGGATTGAGTCAAAAGCATGCTGATCGATACCTTATCCAAAATCCACCAGCTTATTACCTTAATCAGCAGGAAATGGATCACGTTTATAGCCTGCCTTTCGAACGCGAGCTGCACCCCTTTTACCGCAAGCAGGGTGAAGTCCGTGCCCTTGAAACCATTCGATTCTCAATTAATACACACCAGGGTTGCTACGGCGAATGTAACTTTTGCGCAATTGCCGTACATGAAGGCCGCACTGTACGCTGGAGAAGTCAGCAGTCCATTCTTTCTGAAGGACTTACGATTTCCAAACTTGCAGGTTTTAAAGGGTATATTCAGGACGTCGGTGGACCCACTGCCAACATGTATGGTTTTGAATGCAACAAGAAAGTAACCCGCGGTGCATGCCCGGAACGGCGCTGTCTTTTTCCTGTTACCTGCAGCGCACTGCGGCCAACACATCAGCCGCAGATAACGCTTTTAAAAGCATTACGGCAAATACCTGGAGTAACAAAGGTTTTTGTGGGCTCAGGCATCCGCTATGACCTCATCCTTAATGACCGCCGGTTTGGAAGTCATTATCTGGAAGAAGTTGTCGACCAACATGTCTCTGGACAAATGAAAGTTGCCCCGGAGCATACGGATCCAACAGTTTTGGCACTGATGGGCAAACCACAAATTGAAAAACTACTTGAATTCAAAGAGAAATTTGACCAGCAGAACAAAAAAATGGGGAAGCGCCAATTTCTCAGCTATTATTTCATCGCAGCCTACCCCGGTTGTGACGAACGAGAGATGCTGGCCATGCAGCGTTTCGTCAGCCAGGAGTTGAACACAACCCCCGAGCAGGTTCAGATCTTTACACCCACCCCATCGACCTATGCCAGTTTGATGTACTATACAGAGTTAAATCCCTTTACACTTGAACCTATTTTTGTTGAAAAAATGTTAGCAAGGAAGAACCATCAGAAAGAAGTGCTCACAAATTCGTCTACAAGGAAAAAAACGCATGCCTGAAGTCTTTTTTGTCATTCCTCCGGGATTGGAAACAATAGCAGCCAAGGAAGCAAGCAATGTTTTAGCGCTTCATTCTGAAAATCTGGCAAAAGATGGTTTGGTTGACTTTCCGGAAGTAACCTGTGACTGGCATTGTGTGCAGTTTGCCAACCGCGAGTTGCGAGTGCCTACACGTATTTTGGTTCGATTGGCAAATTTTCGAGCGACAAATTTTCCAGAACTCGTCAAAAAATCAGCACGCATCATCTGGGCTGATTACCTCTCCAAAAATAGCACCATAACCATTCGCACAACCTGTAAGAAATCAAAACTTTACCACTCCGATGCGGTTACTGAACGAGTACATAAAGCCATTGAATTACAGATGGGGCAGAGAATAAACCTGGTTAAACCCAAAGAAGAAAATGAAGCAACCTCAATTGACCAGTTGATTATTGTTAGATTGGTCAACGATAATGTGGAAATAAGCATCGATTCTTCCGGAGCTCCTTTGTACCAGCGCGGCTATAGGTTGGCTAGTGCCAAAGCACCGATCCGAGAAAATCTGGCCGCAGCTGTCGTACTCGCTTCCGGTTGGAAATTCGACCAAGCCTTGATTGATCCTTTTTGCGGCTCAGGTACCATTCCAATAGAAGCAGCTTTGCTTCAGAATCAGATCTCACCTGGCGACGATCGAAGTTTCGCATTTCAAAATTGGCCGGTTTTTCAAAAACATACCAAATATACACCCCCCCCTTTGCCATTATCCAAACCCATAACTAATCACAGAAATAATATCTACGGCTCCGACCGGGATGCAGGCGCAGTTCAGGCAGCGATTGAGAATAGCCAACGCGCCGGAGTTGAAAACCATATTCAATGGAACCGGCATGCTTTTTCCGATATGCCGACATCTGAGCAACCAGGCTGGATCATTACCAATCCACCGTATGGCCAGCGTGTCTCCAGCAATAAAGATCTTCGAAACCTATACGCACAGTTTGGAAAGATTGTCATGAATAATTTTAAGGATTGGCAAGTCGTTTTCCTATGCTCAGATATTAAACTGGCCACTCAGACTCAGCTTAAACTAAAGCCGCTTTTAAAATTCTCTAACGGCGGAATTCCAGTGGTTGCATACACTGCGAAGGTCTAATCCTTAGTTTGTATGAATCACTTGAGTTCTTGTCATAATCGGCAGTCTAACTTTGCAAGAATGATTCTTGTTGCGATTATCCAAATTTTCTTCAAAACAGGTAATCTCAAAAAAATATTAAGGCAATCACTTTGCTTCTTGCTGCAGCATTGCTATTTCAAACACACAGGTTTGATGGTGACCGAGATCTGGAATTCTTGTAGTCCTCGGAATACTGCTCCGAATAGGATAAAGTCCAGTAGGCCCGGGCATGCCTGGCCTTTGCTCTCATCTACTTGCATTCTTAGTTTGCCTACGGGTACATTGAGCATGGCTTGATCTCCTGCCTTTCTTTGTTTCACCAACTTGGTTGTACAGGTGATCAAGCTAATTCGTCTCTCCCCTATTTCATGAACTAAAGATAGTGTATCTGCCAAACTTACAGCGGATTTGGCTTGGTTTATTTCCGGTTCCTTTTTACAATCTCATCAATACACAGAATTTTAGGCACTATAGGTGAAAATGAATAACCATCTCCAACTCGGGAACTCTCGCTTTGCGCGCATAACCTTCGTGGTTTTGCTGATAACAATCCTTGTACAGGCACCCCAAACTGTTTCCGCACAGCTTACAGCCGCTAAAGGACAGATCAATATTATTGGG
>JBBQNI010000007.1:0-119931 GCA_038329785.1 Anaerolineales bacterium
CGAACCGGATTTTCAATTTGGAATGCAAGCGCTTTCAAGAACTGGGCAGCTTCAGCGCCATCGCTTACACGATGATCGACGGAGACAGTTGCTTCCATTCGCCAGCCAATCACAATCTCGTCATCTTTAATCACCGGCACCTTTTTCGCTGCTGAGATAGCTAAAATGGCAGCTTCGGGTGGGTTAATAATCGCCGAGAATTCCTGCACACCGAACATGCCCAGATTGCTGATGGAAAAAGTAGAGCCTTGGACATCCTCAACCTTGACTTTACCTGTCCGGACGCGGGCTGCCATTTCCTTGATTTCTGTCGAAATCATGCGAATCGGTTTCAAATCCGCATCCCGCACCACAACAGTCAACAAGCCTCCTTCGACCGCAACAGCAACACCTATATTGACTGCAGCGTGCTGGATAACTTCTTTTTCTTTTAAAGAGGCGTTCAGATTGGGAAATTGTTTTAATGTGACAGCGACAGCTTTCACCACAAAATCATTCACAGACAATTTTTGATCATCAGGGAGGGTGGCATTCGCTTCGCTTCTCAAGTTCATCAATGCTTCCACATCATAAGCATAGGTTGCATAGAAATGCGGGATTTGTTGTTTCGATTCACCCATCCTGCGACCAATAGCCTGACGAAGTTTACTGAGAGAGACAATCTTGTCTTCATGTGTTTCATCTGACTTTTGCCAGGCAGAAAGTGGCAGCGCCACACCACTTGGCCCAGTATCTGAATGTTTTTCAGATACTTCAGTCTTTACTGCACCTGCTTTTACGGACTCTTGTTCCTCAGCCTTGATTATTGCATCCTCGATATCTTTCTTGACAATACGTCCACCCGGACCATTTCCATCCAGGTCTGCCAGGTCGAGATTGTTCTCTGAAGCCATTTTACGCGCCAAAGGAGAGGCTTTGATGCGTTCATCACCTTCCTGGGACGTGGTGGATACCGATTCCGGTGCCTCCGCTGTGCTTTCTTCCTTTTTTTGAACCTGATTATCTTTCGTGCTTTTCTTTCCAGCGCTATCTGGGTCGCTTGCACCTTTCAAACTGGCAAGGTCAAATTCTTCATCTTTCTGGCCAATCACTGCAATTGGATCTCCAATTGGAACAATTGCATCTGCTTCCACCAGGCGGTGGAGCATGGTTCCATCATGACTGCTTTCGACTTCCACAGTTGCTTTATCCGTTTCAATTTCTGCCAGAACCTGACCTTTTTTGACAGATTCGCCTTCATTGATCAACCAGCGCACCAGTGTGCCTTCTTTCATATCAAAGCCCAGTTTGGGCATCTGGATAATTTCAGCCATTAGAATACCTCCTTTACAGCAGCGATAATATCTTCAACCTGGGGTAAAGCCAACTGTTCCAATTGCGCGTTATAAGGCAAGGGAACTTCTTTTTGTGCTACGCGCTTGACGGGAGCATCGATGTAATCAAAAGCTTCCTCATAAATGCGAGAACTGACTTCAGCGCCAACACCGTAAGATTTCCAACCTTCTTCCGCCACTACCACCCGGTTGGTCTTCTTGACGGAATCAATTACCGGACCCATATCAAGCGGTCGTAGTGAACGCAGGTCAACAATCTCTGCTTCAATCCCATCCTTTGCCAACTGGTCGGCAGCCAGGAAAGAAAGCTCGAGCATTTTGCTATAGGTTACGATGGTTACATCTTTCCCTTCCCGTTGAACTTTAGACGTCCCAATTGGAACGATGTAATCTCCTTCAGGTACCTCACCACGGGTCTGATATAAGGTAGCGTGTTCGATGAACATAATTGGATCATTTGAACGAATTGCCGCTTTCAACAATCCCTTGGCGTCTGCTGGAGTTCCCGGTGCAACCACTTTTAAACCTGGAAAATGAGCAAAAATTGCATCCGGTGTTTGCGAATGCGTTGCTCCTAACTGGCGACCTCCGCCGCTAACTGTGCGGATCACCATCGGAACGGTCATTTGACCATTGAACATGTAGTGAAGCTTGGGGGCTTCATTGACGATGTGCTCCATCGCAGAAAAAGCGAAATTGATGGTCATCAGTTCGGCCACCGGTCGCAAACCGGTCAGAGCAGCACCAATCGCAGCGCCAATGATTACCGCTTCGGCGATCGGCGTATCCCGGACCCGCTTCTCACCAAAATGGTCATAAAAGCCTTTGGTCACCGCATACGTTCCACCCCACACCCCAACTTCTTCTCCCATGATAAATACACGCTCATCTCTTTCCATTTCTTCCCAAAGAGCTTGAGAAATTGCCTGCCTCATTGTTATTTTTGCCATATCTTCAATCTCCTAATTTTCTTCAGCGTAAATGTGAGCGAATAATTCTTCTGGTGCCGGTTCTGGGCTGGATTCGGCAAAGCGGACTGCCTCTGCCACTACCTCAGCCGCCTGAGCATCAATCTCATCCAGCTCCGATTCTTTGGCAATCTTCTCTTCGGTCAAATATTTTCGATAAATACCGATCGGATCATTTTCCTGCCATTTATGAACTTCATCCTGTTCCCGATAACGCTCAGGGTCTCCCATAGAATGACCTCGGAAACGATAGGTCATAATTTCAAGGAAACGCGGTCCCCCTCCGGCGCGAATTTCAGCAATCAATTTTTTCGAAATGTCGCGAACTTTGATCACATTCATTCCGTCCACAAAATCACTGGGGATATCATAACCGGCTGCTTTTTGGCGAATTTCAGAAACTGCAGAAGCTCTTTCAACTGCTGTACCCATACCATATTGATTGTTTTCACAAACCCACAGAACCGGAAGATTCCAAACTTTTGATAAATTGAGGGCCTCATGAAAATAGCCGATATTCGTGGCACCGTCACCAAACATGCAAATGGTAACACCATCTTTTTTCTGATATAGATCTCCTAAAGCAAGTCCAGCTGCCAAAGGCAAATGTGCACCTACAATGGCATGGCCTCCCCAGAAATTTTTGTTGACATCAGCCATATGCATCGAGCCACCTTTGCCACCGGAGCAACCTGTAGCCTTACCAAGTAATTCAGCCATAACCACATTGGCACTCAAGCCACTATTTATGGCCACCCCGTGGTCGCGATAAGCGGTAATTACACGATCCTGGGGCTTTCGGGCAGAAATCAGGCCAGTGCTGACTGCTTCCTGGCCAATATACAGGTGCAGGAACCCACCAATTTTTCCCTTTTGATACAATTCTGCGGCGTTTTCTTCCAGTATCCGGATCACTACCATTTGATTGTAGAGATCCAGGTATTCTTTTTTCTCCATTTGAAATTTCCTCCTGATTGTTCCATCAGATGTAAGATGTGCAAAACCCACATCCGGTTTTTGTATCATTTACGCTCGAATTATACCAATATCATAAATGACATGGCATGAATGTACAAGGAAACTTATACATTTCTAATACGTTAAACAGAGAAGCGTTAGTGAAATTAAAAAAGGTGACCTGACGGGCAGATCACCTTTTTATTTCCTGCATTTGATAAATTAAGCTTTTGGTGCGAATTTGAGCGCTGCATGGGCAGCTGCCAGTCGTGCAACAGGAACTCGGAATGGAGAACAACTTACATAATTCAGACCGATCATATGACAGAATTCAATCGAGGATGGATCTCCACCATGTTCACCACAGATCCCTACTTCCAGGGATGGGCGGGTTTGGCGGCCATTATCTACAGCCATCTTCATTAAAGCGCCGACACCATCCCGATCAATTGTCTGGAATGGATTTTTGGGAAGAATGCCGTCTTCGACATATTTGAGCAAGAAGCTTCTTTCGGCATCATCACGACTATAACCAAAAGTCATTTGCGTAAGGTCATTGGTACCGAAGGAGAAGAATTCAGCATCGTTGGCAATCTCTGCGGCCGTAACGGCAGCGCGAGGAATCTCAATCATCGTACCGAATTTGTAATCAAAATTAATCTTCTTGGCTTCCATAACTTCTTTGGCAATTGCTTCCAAACGTGGCTGGATCACCTTCAACTCATTTATGTGGCCGGTTAGCGGGATCATCACTTCTGGCTTGGGGTGAATACCACGGTTGGCGACATTGGCAGCCGCTTCCATGATCGCGCGAACCTGCATTTCTACAATTTCGGGCATGACAATTGAAAGTCGAATACCGCGCAATCCCATCATCGGGTTGCTTTCATGCAAACCTTCAACGGCCGATAATAGTTTCTCTAGCGCTTGCACATCTTTCGATTCACCTTTTCCAAGGATGTAACTTGCCATTTCTTCAACGCGTTTGGTCACAATTTGGTCGCGAAGTTCATCTGCTGAAGGTAAGAACTCATGCAAAGGGGGGTCAATCAAACGAATAATGACCGGTAAACCGTCCATTGCTTCGAAGAGACCTTCAAAGTCGGAACGTTGGCTTGGAAGTAATTCATTCAATGCTTCAGTTCGTTCTTCACTGGTTTTGGCCAGAATCATGCGTTGAACTGCGGGAAGTCTTTCAGGCTCGAAGAACATGTGCTCAGTTCGGCACAATCCGATACCTTTTGCGCCATATTCACGAGCGCGTTGTGCGTCCTTGGGATAATCTGCATTTGCCCAAACTTGCAGCCCGACTGTTGGGAAACCGGGCAAATCAGAGGAACGAATTCCAGGTGTGGCACAAATTTCATCTGCCCAGGCCAACAACTTTAGAAGATCAGTTTGTTCATCAAGAGAGGGTGCATTCATACCCAGCTTGCCGATAAAAACCTCTCCGGTTGTGCCATCAACAGAAATCCATTCACCTTCATGTACAACCGTCTCACCGACTGTCATCAAACGGTGATCGAGGTCAATCTTTACGGCAGACGCACCAACAACACAGGGGACACCAAATTGGCGCGCGACAACCGCTGCATGAGATGTGGCGCCGCCTTCACTGGTAAGAATACCTTTGGAAGCGAGCATTCCATGAACATCATCAGGTTTGGTAAATGGGCGCACCATAATCGTATCCTGGTGCTCCTCTTTATGCATACGCTCGGTTTTGTCAGCATCAAAATAAACCTGACCGACAGCAGCCCCGGGAGATGCATTTACACCGCTGCAGAAGAAGCGACCGTCATTCTGGGCTTTCTGCTTGGTATCTAGATCAAATTGCGGGTGAAGAAGTACGTCTACCTGTTCCGGGGTAACGCGCTTGATTGATTCTTTCTTATCGATTAAGCCTTCATCAACCATTTCAACCGCAACCCGTACGGCAGCACGAGCAGTTCGTTTGCCATTACGAGTCTGTAACATCCATAGTTTTCCGCGCTCAATAGTAAACTCCACATCCTGCATATCCTTGTAGTGCTTTTCGAGCTTGGCTACAATATCCAGGAATTGCTGATAGACTTCCGGCATGGAATCTACCAGCTTTTGAATGGGTTCCGTGTTGCGGATGCCCGCGACCACATCCTCGCCCTGGGCGTTTAAGAGATAATCACCATATAATTTGCTCTCGCCATTGGCGGGGTTTCGTGTAAATGCAACACCGGTTCCGGAGTCCCAACCCATATTACCAAAGACCATGGTTTGAATATTCACGGCGGTACCGAGATCATCGGGAATATCGGTCGCACGGCGGTAATCTACAGCTCTTTTACCCATCCAGGAACGAAAAACTGCTTCTGTAGCATATTTCAATTGTTCCAGAGGATTTTGGGGGAATTCGAAACCTTTTTCTTTTTGAACAACTTTCTTAAATTGCTCGGTCAGATATTTCAAGTCGTCGGTCGTTAAGTCTGTATCGGCTTTTATATTCTTGCGTGACTTATAACCATCAAAAACATTCTCAAACGCTTCATCACGAATATCCAGTACAACGGAACCAAACATTTGAACAAGACGGCGATAAGAGTCATATACAAAACGCTCGTTGTGTGTCAACTCTACCATAGCCTCAGCAGTTTCGTCATTCAGGCCAATGTTCAAAACGGTATCCATCATACCCGGCATAGAGAATTTAGCGCCTGATCGGCAGGATACCAATAACGGGTTCTCGACAGCACCAAATTTTTTGCCGGTTGCATTTTCAACATCCTGCAATGCTGCCAGCATCTGATCCCATAATCCGTCGGGGAATTGTTTATCTTTCTGATACGCATTACATGCTTCTGTTGTTGCTGTAAAACCTGGTGGTACCGGCACGCCAATACGGGTCATATCAGCCAAATTTGCGCCTTTACCCCCAAGCAATCCACGCACATTTTCCCAATCGCCACCCATATCAGCGATTGCCTGGTCAATTTCGTGGAACAAATAAACCCATTTCTTCTCAGACATTTAAGCCTCCTAAATAATAATTTCTTTGAAAAAACTATTGGCTTTTCAGCGCAATAGCCCACATTCATCAAGGTATCATTTTACCATAAAGAGGACAAGACAAACTGCGGTTGTGTTTAAAAAAACCTTTTTCAGATTCTTTGTTCACAATTTATGCCATTTATTATTGGATAGAATTGCCTGGTGGCTGGAAGAGGAATAAAAATAATAAACTAGTTTTGGAAAAATAGTCGAGGTCATTAGGCGAACCCTAAGATTCTAGTCCAGCTGCGCATTTGATCACTATTGTGCGTGAGCATGGGGATGAGCAGATAACCATCACGAATAAGAAACTAAGGTGTTTAATTTATCCAACCCTTTAAAGATTGAAGAGAGCCCATAAATAATCAGGAAATTAATACTGACGATTTAATTATTTATGTTCCATAACCCTGCATAAGCCTCAAACGGTAATCGTCTCCATCAATTAGAACACCAAAAGTCGTAAACACATTAAAAGAGAGACTATTAAATTGTTCTTCGGATAAACTTTTCATTGCTTCATTACGAGCAGGTTTCTCTGTGTAAAGAACATTTGCAATAATTTTATAATTTCGCATCCAGGGGGCATTAATGACTTTAATGTCATTTATTTTATAACCTCTGATCGAGAATCTTTCAACTTCACAATCATTTAAGTAATGTTCAAACCATTGAATGAGTAAAGTATTAACAATTTCCTCTTCCGATCCGCTCTCCAAATTCTTAATCGGTATTTTTGAAATATACCCATCTCTAAAATCGTCAGTCCACTGAAATTGATCGGTTGGGGTTATTATCGGAGCGAGGGTTGTGGTCTTACTTAAACTTTGGTCGGGTGGGGTTATTACCGGAGTGAGGGCTGTGGTCTTAATTAAACTTTGATCGGTTGGGGTGATTACCGGAGGGGGGGTTGTGGTCTTATTTAAACTTTGATCACGATTACTATTTTTGGCTTGGCAGCTTGAATAGAAAAATAGTCCCAAAATAACGAATATTTGAAAATAAAATTTGCTTTTCATAAGCCAGAAATCCTTAACCTTTTTCAGAAAACGGGTTCCAATAAAACCTAAATAATTTATTGGAACCACTTTTTTTAATTTACTTAGCGAATGTGTTTTTTGATTTCAATTTATTATTGGGAACAAAATTTGTGCATCCTTCATTTCCACAATAGACGAACAAACCATTAGATCGTAAATATAGGGTAATACAAAAATCAGTATAACTACTATTATAGGTTTTGTCAATGCGCCGCCCCCTCACCCACATCCGCTACTACTACGGCTGCTTCGATCCCTATTTTGGACATTTCTACTTTGATGACAATCGGACATTTCTATTTTGCTTTGACAGCACTCAGGGATTTGATTAACAATTTGTTAAGTTTATCTATTTAGAATTTGATGTTCATCAATCATGATTCTCTTACAATCTCTTTACAAATATGCCAATCCTCCATCAACTTTTGTCGGTATCCTGTAAATCATCTGCAAAGTGGAAATGAAAGAATATGGATGATAATGGAGACAGCAAATTGCCTGGAGGTGGAATGATTAAAATATTGGTTATCGATGATGACCCGGCTATGACAGACCTGCTTAAGCTTTTACTGCGCCAAACGGGGGCGGAAATTCGCACAGTGAACGATGGACGTTCTGGGATTAATATGACCAGATCGTTTACTCCGCAAATCATTATTTTAGATTTGATGATGCCGGAGATGGACGGCTGGCAGGTTTGTAAAGAAATTCGCACCTTCAATGATGTTCCCATTCTGATCTTATCTGCATTAGATAGTCCAGGATTGGTAGCTGCGGCTTTGGATGCCGGGGCTGACGATTATTTGATCAAACCGGTAACCAGTAGTGTCTTGATCGCACATATTAATAACCTTGTACGCCGTGCAATGAAAGAAAAACAAAATCTCGCAGCCGTATAGCAAAGAAAAACCAATACTGATAATGTATGAAACACTTTTTGTGAGCACATCACAAAAAGTGTTTTTCTTTCGGAGTACTTATCGTATTTTGCGGGCTATTAATTGACCTCCACCTTAATCCTCACCTCTTCGTTTTTAATTGAAGAATAATATTAACAAAAGGAAAACACTAATTACGACACGGAAATATGGCATTTCTGGGGTAGAAAAAACGGTGCATTGAGATAGCGATCCTGTTTCTTATTGCATTGCCGGTTTAAAAAACATATAAATGCAGTGGAACCGGGATGCATAGAAAATAATCCCAATAACCTGCTGCGGGAAAAGATTTCGATTCGCCATTCTTATATTCTTAATTGTCTCCTACAATACTACTTGTAGTTGCACCGAATTTCAATTCAGTCGCGTAGGAGTACGTATTGTTTAATCGCATTTTTTGAATCTTCTAAGACAGGAATTAAATTATTCCACCGTAATCCATAGTAAAATATGAAAAATAAAAAAAGTGAGGGAATTGTGCAAACCTGTTCGAAATGCCATCAAATATCCCCGGATAGTGAACAATACTGTGTAAATTGCGGAGCTGACCTCTCGGAATTATCCGAGTCCTCAATTGCCCGTGAAAAACTAATGAACAATCCACGTGTGACTGCTATTCGAATAAGTGTGGCAAGAGATAGCTGCCCAACCTGCCGTCAAATGGAAGGTGTTTATTCCAAACACTCCTTGCCAATTTTACCGATTAGCGGCTGCTCTAATTCACAGGGGTGCCGCTGCCATTATGCTCCCATACTGGATGAGATTTACCCATAAAGGCATGTAAAGACAATTGAGGAAAAGACTGAGCGATTATTCCGTACTGGTAAGGTAATTTGCTCCGATAAAATCAATTGCATCCTGTTTGCTATTAATTTTTTTATCTGCTGAAGCTGCCTTAAGTTTTTCAAGCCAGTAACCCGTTTGGGTCTTATCCTCTGCACGCAGCAAATATCCAACCTCATTTCCATTCAGCCACCGAGGCGGATTGACCCATTCTCCATTTTTTTCGAAATATCCAGTAAAGAGGTCCTGAACAATTGCAAGTTGACGCTCGAATTGATAAGTGTCGCCCATTTGAGTCGCAAAAGCCAGAGATTCAGCCAGGGAGAGCAGGCATAACAAAATTCCACTCTCCCCGGTTTTGTGGAAAAAATCATAAACGGTCGAACCTTTAAGAGGTTTTTCTTCTTTTCTCATCGTATAGATTACATCGAGATTCTGCAAAATAGGTATTGCGTATTTAATTTCTCTATTACTTAAAGCCAATGTTCGGCTATGCCGGGTAAACTTATGCATTGCTTTTTCAGAGCGAGTTTGGCCAGGATTAAACGGGTTATTTTGATCTACAAATTGACTGAATAAAGCCAGGTAGTAAAAGAGCGGTCGCAGGCTGCGCTCTTCAGTCAATTTTTGACGAAAATATTCTACGAGATTTAACCGGAATTTTCCGAGAGTCAGAATTATCTGACCGCCAAGCAAGTTATTTGCAACCGGGGAGCCTTTTTCATGAAGAAGAATCTCATCTAGAAAACTGAGCTGCTTAATAACTTTGAATGTGAACGTCCAGCTGCTTTCATCATTTTGGAATCCACGACAACTTTCTTTTAATTCAATCACCTCCGGCATAATTATTTCAATCGCGTGGATGTGATCCATCACTTGAATCGCCTGAGGCACATTTTTACCATTTAACAATCGGAAAAACTCATCTCGAATACGTTCACTTGAGATAGAATCTAATAATGGAACCGCTTCTTTTAAGTGCAAAATTGTCTTTTTTTCAATGGTGCAGCCCAACTCAATGGATTGCCGTAGGGCGCGCAGGACTCGAATAGGATCATCTTTAAAGCTTTCTTCACTACACGCAATCAGCTTGTGGTTCCTCAAATCATCGACCGCATTGAAAGGATCAATCACCCGGTATTGCTCCCTCAAATTAATAGCCATAGCGTTTATCGTAAAGTCGCGCATTTTCAGGTCTTCTTCAATTGATTTTCCCCGCAGCTTGACGATATCCAAATTCATGCGGATTTCTTCAGAATACTTGAAGATAATCCGGGCAGTATTGAATTTCTCATTCAACACAAAAAAAGCCGCTCCTGTTGTGTCCGCCACTTTTCTGCCAAAAGTGTGGACATCACCATCCAGGGCTATATCAAGATCGTGGATTGGCTGTCGCAAAATGATATCTCTTACCACACCACCCACCAGATATGCTTTTTCAACAGGCTTCAGATGAAATAACAATATCTGCAGTAGTTTTTCCAATTCAGAATCAAATGATAAAAGCATGGTTTTAATTAACCTGATTTGTATTTTTCTTCGTCTACTACACCTACAAATGGCAGATTACGATACAAATCATCCAGATCAAGCCCATAACCGAAAACAAATTTATTCGGGATGGTAAAACCTACATACTTAACTGGAACTTCCACCTCGCGGCGGTCAGCTTTATCGAGCAGGGTGCAAACCTGAAGAGATCGTGGTTTTCGCGTAGATAAGAGCTCGAGTACTGAAGCAAGGGTATGACCGCTGTCAACGATATCCTCAACCAGGATAACATCACGGTCACGAATATCGGTATTCAGGTCATGAGAAATACGGATTTGGCCACTCGATTCTCGAGCACCAGATCCATAGGATTCGACGGCCATGAATTCGATTGCATGGGGAATACTAATTTGCCGCATTAAATCTGTCAGGAACATAACCCCGCCACGTAAAATGCAAACCAGCACCAGTTGCTCGGAATGCTGATAATCGCTTGATAGTTGCGCACCTAGTTCAACAATCCGGTTATGTAATTGGGCTTCAGAAATTAAAACCTCTGCCAAAAATTCTCGATAATTGCGCATCGACTTCCTCACGATTTTGGAACTTGATGGTGTAAGCGGCATCTGGCTTCATACATTTCCGAAGCACCAACAATGATAATCGGATCATCGTAATGCGCTGGTTTTCCATTGACCAGACGCTGTGTCCGGCTGGCAGATTCTCCACAAACCATGCAAATTGCATGCAATTTATCCACCCGTTCGGCAATAGCCATCATGCGGGGCATGATCCCAAAGGGTTCGCTGCGAAAATCTGTATCCAACCCGGCCACAATCACGCGAACACCCCTGCTAGCCAAACCCTGGACGACACCAAGCAGCTCTTCTTCAAAGAACTGGGCTTCATCAATGCCCACAACTGTCGTTTCCGAATTCAAGTGTTCCAATAAATCAACGGCTGAATTGACCGGAATCGCTTCATACGCATCTCCATTATGGGAAGCCACTTTCGCCACTTGATAGCGGTTATCAATGATTGGTTTAAATACCTGAACATTCTGGCGGGCAATCACTGCCCTCCGCAGTCTACGGATCAGTTCCTCAGTTTTGCCACAGAACATTGAACCACATACTACTTCAATGGAACCAGCTTCATGCTTCATCCACCAACCTCCAACAAAGATCTGCTATAAATTCTATCAAACTTTGGAATTGTAACTGTAATAAAATACAGCCTGAGATTCAGGCTGTATCAATTCAACATGATAGCTTGATTAGAACGTTTCTGGAACTTCGTAACCAAGCGCACGCAGGCGTTTCTTTAGGTCAATTAAAGATTTTCTTCCAAAGCCTTCAACACCAAGAATAGCTGCTTCGCCCTCTTCCATTAACGCAATCACTTTGCCAACATTATCGAGACCTGCTTTCAACAGAGTATCGGTGATGCGTGAACTTAATTCCAATTCTGCCACAGGACGATCCAGGGATGTCTTTGACTCTTCGCGGGCTTTCACATTTTCAACATAATCCTGGCGAGCCTGAAGGCGTTTGTAGAAGCGATCTACCTGACCTTCAATATCAATGATACGCTGTTGTTGCCCGGTAAAGAATGGGTGACAGGATGAACAAACTTCTGTTCTGATTTCTTTACGAGTGGAGCCCGTAGTCCAGGTATTTCCACAAGCACAGGTTACTACTGCATCCGGATAAAATTTCGGATGGATATCTTTTTTCATAGCCGTAAAACCTTTCTTTCTTTCAAGTTGCCGCATCCGTACCCTCTAGTGCGAAAGTACGAGCAACAGTTGATATTTGTTACGCTTCTTTTTGCATAACATTTACACATTTACGGCCGTTATGCAGTGTAATGTACTCTACAATACCATCGATTGTTGCAAAGAGAGTATCGTCACTGCCACGTCCAACATTCACACCTGGTTTAATGTGTGTTCCACGCTGACGGACTAAAATATTCCCGGATAACACTTTTTCACCAGCGTATCGCTTTACGCCAAGACGCTGTGCGTTGCTATCGCGACCATTCCGACTGGATCCACCACCTTTTTTATGTGCCATGATCTTTACTCCACTACTATTGAATTAACCAACAATTTTGTGTATTGCTGGCGATGGCCATTTTTCACCCGAATTTTTTTCTTCGGACGATATTTGAACACAATCACTTTGGGTCCCTTAACGTGAGAAACCACTGTGGCTGTCAGTTTTACTCCGGTAACACCAGGAGTGCCAACTTTTACCTCATCATCGTTAACAAACAGCAAAACTGAGTCCAATGATAACTGTTCGCCAACTTCATTTGGCAGGCGATCCACTTCAATCGTGGCGCCTTCGGCGGCTTTGTATTGTTTTCCGCCTTGTTCTACGATCACATACTTCATCTTATTTCTCTCCATCTTCACTTCACCGTAAGCCTCGCAGAATTATGTGTGCCAGTTTACGGGGAAGCTGGAAAACTAATCTTTAATCTCGACCAAAGCCGCGATTAAGCGATGCGAATTATAAAGGCATCATGCCAGCCTGTCAAATAGAGTTTCTTAACACAGTATCTAGACCCTTACGGTACACGCAGAAGGTAACCTCCACGATGTTTTCGACATTAACCAGAAAAATTATTGGGTCATACGTTAGGTCGATCTAATTTGTCGCAAATGCCTGACATCACCAACCCGTTCGGTGATCCCTTGCGCATCAAGGTATTCAAGGAAAGCAAGCGCATATTTTCGACTGGTTTGGTACATGTCACGAAATTGGGCGACAGTTATATCCCCTGTGTTGTTAAGATGGTCAAGCACCTTTTGAACCATTTGATCATAGGTAGACTTCAGAAAGACAACATCGCTATTGACGACGATTAATGTCCCTAGATCATTAAGTGCATTGAAAACTTCATTATCAACCACCTGTAAACTTTCTTTGATTGACGGCGGCGAATATGGGTTGGCATCAAATTGTGCCAATAATTGTTTTATTTTTACCTGCTCGCTGGTGCGAAAACTGACTGCATGGTCAACATGTGCATAATACGATCGATTTGCAATAATTCGCTGTTCTTTCTCCCAAAGAGCTATCAGCAATGAAAATTGTTTCTGTGGAAGTTTGAGTCTGCTTTTCAATTCCTCACGTGGAATTCCAGGGCGAAGAGGAAATTGGTGATGATATTGTTGAATAATTTCAATTGTCTTATCCACTGTTCTTTGATACCAACTTCGATTGATGAATAAGGCTTGATCTGCCTTCGAAAGATCAGAATCCTCCAGATTGATCAACAATCCATCTTGAACCAAACCAAGAAGAAGATCTTTTGCCAAATTTGCTTCGATTCTTCCTTTTTTGTAAATTGATTCGAATGTAGCAATACCCAATTCAGAACTTGCCTGTAATAAAATTTCATCCGGGCTGCCACCAGCATAAGCTTCCAGCTGGTTGATAATGCCGGCATCGAAGCGTTTGTGGCGCTTGCCGGGAAATGCATTAACAACCTCTCCTCCGCCAATTGTCTCGCCTGGCGAAGGTCGCCTGAGAATAAAACGGTCAGTACGCAGGGCAACAATTGGCTCGCTGGTTTCCAATTGAATCCAGCCTTGACTTCCTGGAACAATTTCATCACACCCCAGAGTTCTTACTCTGGCTATTACTTCCGTAGACCCAATAAACAGTTTGAGCTTCTGGTTATGTTTTAATGAGCTGCTTATATCTGCAAGGAGTCTGACATGTGCATCAATTCTTTGCGTTGTTTTATATTTCCCGGCTGCGCAGACCACATCTCCGCGATTGATTTGATCAACTTCAATGCCACTCAAATTAATAGCTGTTCGGCTGCCAGGAACTGAGTGATCGGTCTTTGCTTTGTGATTTTGAATGCCGCGAATACGAGCTTTTTTTTGACCTGGCAATACTTCCACCTCATCACCGATATGAATTACTCCATCCACAAGGGTTCCGGTCACAATCGTCCCAAAGCCGGAGATAGTGAAAACGCGATCAACAGGTAAACGAGCCCTACCAAAATCAATACGGTCCTCAGTGTTTTCTAGAATCTCGCTCAGTTTTTCAATCAATTCAGGGATCCCCTCACCCGTAAGGGATGAGACCCGTACGAGCGGAAAGTTCTGAAAGCGTGTGCCTTCTAACACCGATTCAATGTCCATTTGTACAAGATCAAGCCATTCCGGATCATCGATCAGGTCAATTTTGGTCATCACCACCAAACCTGTGCGAATCTGTAATAGATCCAAAATCGCAAGGTGCTCGCGTGTTTGCGGCATGACACCTTCATCTGCTGCGATCACCAAAAGGGCTGCATCAATCCCGCCCACTCCGGAAAGCATATTCTCAATGAAATCGCGGTGACCCGGCACATCAACAATACCAACTTCAGATCCATTTGGAAGCTGAAACCAGGCGAACCCCAGTTCAATCGTCATCTCACGCGCTTTTTCTTCTTTTAACCGATCCGGGTGCATCCCAGTCAACGCCTCAACAAGGGTCGACTTTCCATGGTCTACGTGACCGGCGGTGCCAATTACGTGCATATTTTCCTTTAGCTTTTCAGGTCAAAGCTGTCGAAAAAATCATTGTTGAATTCTTTCGCCTGGTTAAGCTGAGATTGCAAGCGCTTCTGAGTGGTCTGCAGAATTTGTTGAATTATGTCTTCGAAATCCTGGGTAGAATCTTCCAATTGAACCAGTCGTTCAGTTAATTTTTCAAATTGAAGACCGACTTCTCGAATTTGCTCATCCTGGGCAAGCATATAATTGGACCATCGTTTCTGGTCATCCGCTTTGAAGGATACCCATTCCTGGCGGAAACGATCTTCGACCAATCTTTGCATTTCCGTCAATTCATTAATTCGTCGCTCAAATCGCTGGGTAATTTCTTCAAAGGATTCCTGTGCATGTTTTACGGAGCGCTGCGTTGCATCCAGAACCTGCAGTTGTGAATCGAGGTTCAGGGCCTGATTCTCGATTATCTCAAAACGCGCCTGCCACTCGCGCCAGGTGCGGTCACGTTCGACCTGACTCATGTTTTGCCGCTCAATGAAATTTGTTTGCGCCAGTTTCCGCTCACCCTCGGCATTAATCAACTCATTTTGGCGCATCTCCATTTTACGTAGGGTTTCGTTGGCGAGATCGACCTTTCCGCGTTGTTCTTCCACCCGTTTACGCAAGGCGGAAACTTCACCTTGAATATCAAGTAATCGTTTTGAATCCTGGCGAATATTTTCTTCCATGATTTTCTGATTGCGCTTGTACTCATCATCAGATCTACGGCTTTCCAGAACTTTCTTGTCAACATCTGCTATCAAACGAACCAGACGCTTTTCTTCTTCTGCTCGGGCATTAATTTCCTTTTTTAAATCCGGAATTGGTTCCAGACCTTTGCGCACATTGGCAATGGAAACATTTAACGATTCCAGGTCAGCGAAACGGACCTTTTCATTTTCTCGATCTTTTTCATTGCGTTGTTTCTCAATATTTTCGATTAAACGTGGGTAGTCAACCTTTATCTGGGCAATAGCAGAATCGATCTGCTCAAAGCGGGCCAGTATGGTTTGTAAACGACTCAATTCATTCGAAACTGTTTTTATTTCTTGCGCCAGGGGATTTACATTTCCTTCAATTTTCATCAAACGATCTTCCAAAGCAGAGATCGTCAGTTTGTCTTTTCTGCGTTCTTCATCCAACCATTCAATTCGTTGAATTAATTGCTCAAAATCCATAATAAATTCTCCAGTAATAGCCTTAAAACCTGCTAAAAATTATACCATTGGCCATTTTTTCTCGAAGCGATTGCATTATGGCAAATTTTTATACATACTTAATGTTTCGAGGAAAATGCGAACATACAAATTCGGGAACAAACCCATAATCAACAACAAAACGCTACCTATCCCCAGAAATATGCTTTGGACGGGAGTCTCTCCCACTTGAAATTGGCGATTTTCTGCTCGGGTGAAAAACACCGAGATGAGCCGCATGCTGGCTATGAACAAGCCAAAAATGGCGATGATCGACCAGATTGCGACAGGCAAATTTAACTGACTCAACTGAGTCAAGACGCCGAAACGAATAGGAAACATCGAAAAAAGCGGCAATCCACTGAGTGAGAACCATCCCACCAAAAAAGAAATCACAGAGACCGGTTGAGAATAAAACAAGCCCTTCAAAGAATCCATATTTAAGTTAAGATTTTGAGTTTTCCAGATGGAAATAGCCATCGAGCATAATGCAATCGCAAAGGTGCGTGGCAATAATGCCGAAAAATAGGCTTCCCAGCCTAAGTGGGTATTAATACTGAAAGATAGCACAGCGAACCCTATTTCCACCAAAACCAGATATCCAAATAATCTTAAAATAGATTTCTGATAAACAGCCCAAATTCCAGGAATTACAATCATCAGGACAGCTGCTGTTTGAGCCACACCAGTAATTACAGGTTCAGTTCTCAGCCACGAATAATTATTAAAGAAATCAACCAGCATAATTTGAGCAGTTGCCGGTATCGCAGTAAAGATAAACCCGGCCACAAAAGGATGGCCAGACTCTGCCAAAAGCGGGACCCAGGTATAGAATGGAAATAGAGCCAGCCACATTGAAAATCCAAAACCTAAAAGAACAGCTGAGAAATTGTAAAGGCGTTGTGAATCGGCACTCACCACTGCCTGCTCAAAGCCCCAGCCAGCCAATAAAACAAAAGGAACCGCCAGTGTTTGAATAATCAGGAAACGGAAAATACCAACGCCGCCTGCTGAACCTTTCTGCAATAGTGTGGGAATACTGATTAACACTGCCAGTTCAACGATGAGCGCAGCATATAAAAAGGGTTGAACAGATATTGCTGCGACCAGTAAGGAAACAATTGCCATACCATTAGGAACAAAATATTCATTGGCAGCTGCTATCCTTGAACCAAAAAACCAGATAGCACCCATCCCAAATAAAAGGGCAATCAAATAGCGGTCACCATCTGCAAGGATAAATGATCGCCCGAGGAGTGTTAATTCTGATGAGATTTCTATTTTTGCCGGCCCCAAGGGAAAAATCGAATCAATCCGAACTGTAAGTGCCAAAATTGCCAGAAACGCACAGATCAGCCCTGCGAACAGAAGGATAAACAGGCGCTGTTTTCTAAAAAAGAAAGCAAAAAGCGACATAAGCAGCGGGATGATTATCCAGATTAATGGCGCGGACATTATTGGTTACTTTCTACTTGTAAGTTCATAATGTAAGACCCGATAAAGGCAAGACCCATCGTCACGACGGCTAACAAGCCTGCTACCAATACAGATTTCTCCAGTGATGCATACATTACCTCAAACCCGGAGAAAAGAGTAAGTAATCCGAAAATGATGCGATACGCCTGATTTGTCATGCTTAATTGCAAAATCCCAATGGAAATTAATAGACCGCCCCCAAAAATCATGGATGCTGAAACAGGCAGCCAGTTTGCAATATTCGGTAACAATGCCCAGACAATCACTCCAACGATGACCCAGATAACAAACCGGAAGCGAATCTCTTCGGTTGATGAAAACATTTGAGATTTTTCAGCAAATCTTTCCTCTGGTATCGAGGATGCGATGATCGCCCCTGCCATCCAACCAGTTACCAATTTCACTGCTGCCAGGCCTGTAGGCCAGACTGTGAGCACCAACCAAAAAACAGCAACGTATTGTAAAGACAAGGCAACGATATTCCAACGCCAACTCAGATTTAAGAACAGAATTAATGAAACAAAAGCGACCATTATTAGCGGGAGAAGTTGTGAGATTCTTTCCATCTTATGGTCTATCCCCGGGCTGAATGATCCCCAGCAAGGCGGCGATTAATACCATAACCCAAACCAAACCAGATTGACTTTCGAGCAGGTTGGAGAATAAGTTAATAATCCTTTGGATGAAACCAAAAACAAGCCACAAAGACCGGTATAGCCAGTTCAGACCCAAAATGGAGATGAGCAAATCGCCAATTTTATTGAGTAAAGTCACCAACCACTCGGAATATCTGGCCAATGCAGTCATTCTTCGCAAAACTATCAGAGTCACAATTGGAATTAGAAAAGCAATCAAACTTGCCCAAACTACTCCAACCTGTAGCCAGTCAAAACCGCTCAGCAGAAAAATTAACCATTGGGTCAAAAGGAGGAAAAACAATCCTGTGGGAAATATTACCCAGATCCACTTTTCATTTGCAACCAGAGATTTCGCCGGATGTAGTGCATGACGAAAATATCCGAGCATGAGAAATATAATTGTCAGTAAGTTAGACAAGCCAAGAAGAGGCACACCCTGACCAACCAGAGCAGACCAACCTGCTGCTGATGGTGTAAATGGCAGACCGGACAATCCTACAATTGCCAGTAAGGGTAAAAAAAGAATTCGTCTGTCTCGATTTGAAAACAGGAATATGACTGATCCCACCAGTAACAAGTTTAAGCTCCAAACCAGCCCAGCCTCTACGTTTCCAACCAATGCAGATTGTATGGACAGGGAAGAGAGAGCAATCACCCAGAAAGGTCTTCCGCTCAACTCATCTTTGGAGGCCATCCACATCAGGGCGGCAACGATTGCAGACAACATCGTCAAAAAAAATAAAAGCCGGTGGTCTGGGCTGCCGGAAAGGGCGGGCACAATCCGAATTAAAACAATCAAACTGGAAGCTACGCCAACCATTCGAATGGTGGTACCCATTCCAATCCGGAGGGGAATTTCCTTCGAATATGGCAAATTGAACGGTAAAACTCCCAGCCGCAAGCCGATTGCAATCAAAAGCAATGTGCCTGCCCCTTGAGCCAGTGAAGGCAATGACAAAGCCAGATTCTTGGAGTAAGTACTGAATATAGCGGCAATAAAAAAGAATGTACCGGCAAGTTTAACCGCAAATGCGACCACGCCAATATTAATGTGTTCTTCACTTTTAACTGTAAAGGCAACCACAAATAATTCTACGATATCAATAAGCGTCCATAACAGAATTATCGTCATTAAAGATGCCGACATAACTGCCATAATACCGATTGCGTTGATCAAAAATATTCCCGCCCAAACGTTTACTGAAGGGAGTTCTTCAAGGCGTGTAGAATCGGTCACTATAATGGCCAATTGAATGGACGCAAGCGCAAAACCAATCGACCAGCTACTGGCTTCAAGAGAAAATTTAATCCCTTCCGCATAGAAATTAGCAAATGGAAACCAATTTAGAATATTAAGCTCGAGGGGCAAAAACCAGTGAAATGCGAACATTACGATCCAATTTAGTAACGATAGAATCGTCGCAACCAACCAGATCCGTCCCAAATTAATATTTAACCGCTTTATGACCAGAATACTAACCGCAGAGAGGATCAAAAGCAAAAAGGGGATGAGTAAAATCATTACCCTTTCCTATACTACCGTTGAAAAGGTTGATCTCTTAATAAATTTACCCTGCCCTGCTTTTCCCAACCATTTTTGTTGATCCATCACTAATTTTCCACGCAGCATTACTTTTTGAGGATATCCTTTTAAATTCCAACCTTCGTATAAATTGTAATCAGTTCGCTGCTGCGAAAACTGGGTACCATAAATAATTCGTTTATTCGTATCCCAGAAAACCAGGTCTGCATCGCTGCCAGGAAGAATGGTGCCCTTTTGAGGGTAGAGACCAAATATCTTCGCAGGGTTTGTTGAGCTAAGTTCCACAAATCTATTGACGCTGATGCGCGCTTTTTCCACTCCCTCCGTCCAAAAAATCGGAAGTCTATCTCCCACACCCGGTAATCCATTCGGAATCAACGTAAAGTTATCTTTTCCAAGTTCTTTTCCAGGGATGGCAATTGGTTTGCCCTCATAAATAATTGGGCGCGTTCCATCAAAGAAAAAGGGACAATGGTCGGTAGCCAATACCTGGATGGTTCCATCGGATAATCCCTGCCAGAGTCTTTCATTATCTTTTTCAGTCCGCATGGGTGGTGAACAAACCCATTTTGCTCCATCATCTTGAGTCAGGTTCGATTCAGAAAAAAACAAGTATTGCGGGCAGGTTTCTCCCATCACAGCAACACCCTTCGAGCGGGCATACGCTAATTGATCGACTTCGCCGCCTGCGTTCATATGAACAATGTACAACGGAGCGCCACTTTGAGCCGAAAAGGAAACTCCGCGTGCAACTGCTTCAATGGCACCCCAGGCTGGACGAGTACGCGCATGCCATAGCGGTGATGTGTGCCCGCGAGATAATGCTTCGGCGACCAAAATCTCGATGATGTCCCCATTTTCCGCATGCATCATGGTTAAGAAACCATGTTCAGCCGCAATTCGCATGACCTTAAAGATATCTCCATCATGAAGCCTGAGGGTATTATTATAGGCAGTAAACACTTTCAATGTCGTGATCCCCTCTTCAATTAAATGCGGAATTTCTGCCGCAATCTCATCATTAAAGCGGGTGATATTCATATGAAAGCTAAAATCTACCGCTGCTTTTGGATCCGCCCTGGCATGCCATTGATCTACATCCGCAATCAATGATGCACTCATTTGCGGGACAAAGTCTATCACAGTGGTAGTTCCACCAAATGCAGCCGCCTTATGTCCACTATAGTGGTCATCCGAAGACACTGTATTAAACATGGGCAAATCAAAATGGGTGTGAACGTCTATGCCGCCAGGAAGAATCAGCAATCCCGAAGCATCAATTTGTTCGCAATCCGATAGAATCTCCAAGTTCTGCCCGATTGTCTTAATTTTTTCGTCTTCAATCAGAATATCGGCTGTGTACTGTTCGGATGCGGTGACAATCCTGCCACCATGTATGAGAGTCAGCATAAAACACCTCTACTATTTTTCTTCATTTTTGCCATCATAACAGGTTTTCCCCTATTTAATCTCTTCCCATTCACTTAAGAGCTTGAGAAAATCTATATTCCATTTGGCAAAATCTTCATCATCCGTACTCATGCTTGGATCCTGATTCATTCTTTCACGAAGACGGCTCCATAAAATAAAGCGCTCCTCACCAGACACGATAAGGTCTCGAACCGTGCCGGCATTTTTTAGCAAGTATCCGGTAGTGTAAAAAAAAGTAATTCGTCGCCATTTGTCTGCCAAAATCGGTTTGTCAAGACCAATAAGTGGTCCGATTTGGATCTTATAATACTCTTCATTCGCGCGCGGATGCTCTGGCTGGTCGCGAAATAATTCTGCTCGAGTGGTTAACTCATGGCCTTTAACGGGTGCCACCATCTTTATCGACCAGCGATTCTCAGAACCAAAGGCCCCAGTCTGATAAAAAGCCAGGTAATCGACCGAGATAACTTTTGGTGCAGATTTAAGCGGAATTCGATACCACCCTAACGTTCGGGCAATATCCAGAGCCTTTGGATCCGGCAAAATGGCAACCAGTACAATGTCGGTCTCATTTGGGTAATCAGCCATTTTCTCCTCCAAAATCGGGTATTTTTTGGAAGAAGCCCTAATGCTGAGCATGCTCAACATTAGGGTTTCACGTTTTTCCTAAAATAGGATTACTGATAATTCTTGATTAATCCTACATCCTCATTGAATTCATCGATTAGTTCATCAAATTCATCAACCTGCTGTTGAAAACCTGTCCAGTAGGAATCCTCGTACCATTGATCCATAATCTCAGGGTAGGTTTTCCCTTGTTGTTCAACCCAGGTGTAGTACTTAAGGTTATGTACTCTTTTGCGGTCAACATATGTTAATTCTTGCATATTATCGGTTGATTCACCCATTAAATCTGCCGCATAGGCTTCGGCAGCATCAAAGCTTTTGAATTCTCCCATTTCATCGCGATACTCTTCGATTCGGGTTCCATATAATTCCATCGAATCGGTTAAAACCGAAAGAACAATATCATTTTCTTGCAGTTCATAGTATTTTGCGAATTTTATGGCGGTTAACATGTTGGCAATGCCGGAAAAGCCGAACAAACTCAATTTCCGAATGATGGTCTGTGGAACACCCTTATTCAACAGATAAGCCTGGCCTTCAGGCTCATTGAACAATCTTGCTATACGTACAACCGCATTATCGTCAATGGCAGTTATCATATCAGTGTTCTTGACATTATGAATCCAGGGTACGTGTTTGTCACCAATCCCCTCAATACGGTGAGCTCCGAACCCATTGTTTAACAATGTTGGGCATTGTAGCGCTTCACTGGCAACAATTTTCGAAGTTGGGAATAATTGCTTGAGATAATCTGCACTACCAATTGTTCCTGCAGATCCGGTGGTAAAACATGCTCCCGCATAACGATCGTTGGGACCCAGTTCAGCTTTCAGGATTTCTTCAAAGGCATGCCCGGTGACATCATAATGCCAGATGTAATTGCCAAATTCGTCAAATTGATTGAAGATGACCAGCGGCTCACCAGACTTGCGTAATTCCCAACACTTGTCGAAGATCTCTTTAACGTTCGATTCGCTGCCGGGGGTAGCGATAACTTCACCCGCTACCTGTTTCAGCCAATCGAAGCGTTCTTTGCTCATTCCTTCTGGTAAAATTGCCACCGATTGGCAGGCCATCAAGGCTGAGTCGTATGCACCGCCCCGGCAATAATTGCCTGTGGAAGGCCAGACTGCTTTTTGATAAGTGGGGTCAAACTGGCCTGTAACAATGCGAGGAACCAGACAACCAAAGGCAGCCCCCACCTTATGAGAGCCGGTTGGAATCCATTTACCGACCAGCATAATAATTCTGGCGTTCACACCAGTCAAAGAGCTGGGAAGTTCCAGATAGTTTACTTCACCAAACTCACCACCGCTTGGTTTGGGTTCATTTTTCCATGTGATGCGGAAAAGATTTCTTGGATGGATATCCCACAATCCAATTGAATCGAGTTCAGTCCGAATTCCAGCAGGAATAAGTGCCGGGTTTCTCATCTGCGCGTATGTGGGCAAAATGATATTTTGTTCCCTGAATCTTTTTATTGCATTTTCCCGCCCTGATTTATTTACCTCTAAATCTATTCTTGCCATTTTTGAGTGCTCCCATCAATAGTAGTATTAAAATCACTTGGCGATTCACTTACGATGTATAAAGGTCTGCCTTTAACCTCATCATAAATTCGACCAATGTATTCTCCCAAGATTCCCAGACTGATCAATTGTACGCCGCCAAAAAAAAGGACAGCAATCAAAGTTGTTGCCTGACCAAAAAACGATTGTGATCCAGCAATTCTCAGAATTACTACAATCGGGATGGCAACGACCGCAATGGCAGCAGCAATAAAACCTAAATAGGTTGCAAGTTGTAAGGGAACATACGAAAAACCAGTAATGGCAGTCAATGCCAATTTGAACATTTTCTTAAAAGGATATTTTGTCTCACCGGATAATCGCGCAGCCCGTTTGTACGTAACGCCAATCTGTTTAAAACCAACCCAGGCAGACATGCCGCGTAAAAAACGGTGATGTTCTCGCATGGAATTCATTACATTAACAACCTTGCGGTCCATCATACGAAAATCACCGGTATCCAGCGGTATTTTTACATCTGTTATGCGGTAAATGAGACGGTAGAAAAGTGATGCAGTGAATGTTTTAAACCAGGTTTCGCCTTCCCTTTCAGAACGAACTGCATAAATGACCTGGTAACCTTCATGCCACTTCTTAATCATTTCCAAAATTACTTCTGGGGGGTCCTGTAAATCAGCGTCAATAATGGTTACCGATTGGCCGCGACTGTAATCCAGACCCGCTGTCACAGCAATTTGATGACCAAAATTGCGGGCAAAGATGATTGGTCTGACGCGCTCATCTTTAGTAGCCAGCTCCCGGATCATATCGGAAGAACCATCGATGGATCCATCATCCACCAATATCAATTCCCAGCTTTCGCCAGTTTGATCCATTACATTTGTAATCCGATCATACAGTACAGGAAGATTTTCGATTTCATTAAAGATTGGTGCAATAAGAGTATAAATTATGGAGTTATTCACAATAATCTCTCCCTGATTATTTTCCTAAGAATGCTTTAAGTGATTGCATGTTCGGTTCGATCACCGGAGCCTCGGGCACAGCTTTGATCGCGGCACGAATATCTTTCAATCCATTTCCTGTATTAATGACCACAACCGGATCATCAATATTGATCACGCCCTGTTCGACCGCACGTACCAACCCACCATAAGCGGCTGCTCCAGCAGGCTCGGCAAAAATGCCAACTTTTCCTAATGCTGCGATCGAATCAAGGATCATTTGGTCACTGATCGTGATGTATGCTCCCTTTGATTCAATTACTGCCTGTAATGCTCGCTTACCATCCCGTGGCAAATCAACCGATATGCTATCGGCAATTGTATCGGCTTTAACCGGAAAAATTTCTTGTGAATGGTTAAAAAATGCGTTGGCGATGGCAGCAGAACCTTCGGCTTGAATGCCAAACAAGCGCGGCATTTGCTCCAGCCAGCCAAGTGCCAATAAATCACGGAAACCTTTGTGAATGCCACTGATAATATTTCCATCCCCCACGCTGACAAACACAGAGAGTGGTTTGTGGGAGATGTTCTGTTCCAGTATCACCTGTTCCCAAATCTCGAAAGCTGCTGTTTTCTTACCTTCGGAGGTAAAGGGATTGAAACCGGTATTGCGACAGTACCATCCAAACTCGCTCGCTGCTTCCACAGAAAGGTCAAATGCACTGTCATAATTTCCATTCACTAAAATGACTTCCGCCCCATAAATCAACAACTGTGCAATTTTGGCAGGCGGGGCAGTTTTTGGTGCAAAAATAACAGCTTTCTTGCCCACAGCAGCCGAAAGCCCGGCCAATGCCGCACCGGCGTTACCTGTTGAAGCTGTTACCAGTACTTCCGCATTGGTCTCGATTGCTCTGGCAATAACAACTGCACTGGCACGATCTTTAAAAGATCCGGTTGGATTTCTGCCCTCATCTTTGATCCATAAATCCCTTAAGCCCAACGCATTTTTTAAAGCGATGGGGGTATAGAGCGGAGTCCAGCCGGCCATCCGTAAAGCAGTTCCTTCGCCTCCCGGGTCCTTGACCGGTAGAAGCGGGAGATAACGCCATAAAGATTCTTCTTTTCGCGAAACAATATCTGAAATTTCGTACTTGCGTCGGATCGTGGCAGTATCAATAATGATATCCAGGTTACTGCCATCTTTTGGGCAAGTAAAAAGATTCTGCGTGAATGGGTATTCCAGATTACATTTTGAGCAACGATAACCTAAAAATTTATTCATGTTGGATGTTTTTTCTTTTTGTCTCCGCCGGTATTGTTTGACGCTTTGTTGCCTTATTATAATCTGTCTCTCTGTAATGGCGAGAGAAGGCAGCAAGCCAGGTTATACTACCCGCCCGCTTCACTCAGATTGTGCGGATGCGAATCAGCCGACAATCTTCAAATTCCGCGCTGACCACGAATATAGGGAATACCTAATGCTGCTGGTGCTCCCAGGCGCTTTCGTATGGCATCTTTCGACCCAATTACCAGCACCAGAATGGTGAAAGCATACGGAAGCATCTGTAAAAAGAATCCATAATAAGGATTGTAATAAAATGGATTTGCAAAGCCAAATAAAAGTGCCGGGCCTTGAATATCGAGGATTAAACGGCGCAGCGCACCGAACACATAAGCCCCAAACAAAGCGCGGAAGGGATTCCATTGGGAGAAAATAATCAAACCAATGGCAATCCAACCCTGACCGCCTGTTGTCAATTCACTAAACCAGCCAGGAGAAATCGCCAGGCTGATGGTTGCACCCGATAGTCCGGCAAATAAGCCCCCGACAAAAACATAGAAATAGCGCAATCCATAGACATTGATACCCAGGGCATCCGCTGCGGCAGGATATTCGCCTACAGCCCGCAAATGCAGCCCCGGACGCGTTCTATTGATATACCACCAACAGAGAGGTACCATTACATAGCCAAGATAAACCAAAATGGATTGATTATCAAAAAATATTTTTCCCAGGATTGGAATTTGAGATAAGAGCGGGATTGAAAAAACAGGAAGCAAAGAAATTACACCGGCCTTGCTCAAACCTTCGCCAAAAACCAGACTTATCCCTGTGCCAAGAAATGTCAACGATAATCCGCTGACAACCTGATCTGCCTGTAGCGTGATGGTGATAAAAGCATGAATTTGGCTGAGCAAACCGGCTGCTAACATGGCCAAGACAAGCCCCAACCAGGGTAAACCTGTTTTGGCGGTAACACTGAACGCAGTCATCGCTCCAATCAGCATCATGCCTTCCAACCCAAGGTTCATGATCCCGCTGCGTTCATTGAAGATACCGCCCAGCGTTGCAAACAATAATACGGTTCCAGTGGCAACCCCTGCCTGTAAAATAATTAATAAATTCATGGTTATGCCTCCGCCCCCTGGCGAACGATGCTAATTCTGTAGCGGATCAAGAAATCGCTGGCAATCAGACAGACCAAAATGACGCCCTGGATCATTTTTGGAACACCGGAAGGTTGTATTTCTCTCCCAGCCAGTATCAACGCTCCAAATAATATCGAAACGAATATGACTGCAAAAGGGTTCAACTTTGCCAACCAGGCCACGATTATACCTGTAAAACCGTAGCCGGGAGAGATCGCTCCTTGCAGGCGATGCACCACACCGCTGATTTCCGACATGCCTGCCATACCTGCCAATGCGCCTGAAAGCATCATCACCCAGACGATATGTTTCTTTATCGGTATTCCTGCGTAGGTGGCAGCCTTTGGGTTATCACCAATTAAGCGAATTTCGTATCCCCAGCGGCTTTTGTAGAGAATTAACCATACGATAATTGCTGCAATTACAGCCAGCACCAAACCAAAGTGGGTGGTCAACCCGCGGAAAAAAGGGATTTCACTGCCCAGATCAGTCAAACGCGGCAGCCAGGCATTCTGAGGAAAGACTTTGGTCATTTGGAAGCCAGCTTCGGTCCAAATGGCAAAAATGAAATAATTATTCCAGGCAACCGCGATATAGTTTAACATCAAGGTAGAAATAACTTCATTTACATTGAATCTGGCTTTCAGGATTCCAGGGATAAAGCCATAAAGTGCCCCTCCTAACATACCGGCAGCTGCCATAACAATAATGAATAACCATTTTGGGGCAGTTTCCGGT
The DNA here is from genome assembly GCA_038329785.1 of Anaerolineales bacterium. Classification (GTDB taxonomy): domain Bacteria; phylum Chloroflexota; class Anaerolineae; order Anaerolineales; family Anaerolineaceae; genus UBA6170. The sequence continues at coordinate 27,655 of JBBQNI010000007.1, forward strand.
AAGATCGGAATCAAAACCACCGCAGAAGCTGCGAAGGCACCCATAAAAAATTGTCCTTCGGCACCGATATTCCACAATTTCATCCGGAAGGCAACCGAACAAGCCAGCCCAACAAAAATCAGGGGAATCGCCTTTACCAGAGTATCCGAGAATACGCCGATACTGCCGAAGGATGCCCGCGCAATATGAGCATACGTCAACCAGGGATTCCCGCCTCCCAACAGGAGAATAATTGCACCAATTAACAATGCAACCACCACTGCACCGAAAGAGATCATAAATGGATACCACTTTGGCACATCTGAAATTCTCTCTTCAAATTTGATCCGAAATGGCAAAATAGTACGTCTACGGAGATTTCCGGCAGAATCAGTTTTCATATTGCGCTTCCATTTTCTCCAATTGCTCCTGCCGGGTTCCTGTCATCATTAATCCGATTTTCTCAACATCCCCATCAGTCACCTCGCCCATAATTTCGCCTTCATAAATCACAAAAATTCGATCAGAAAGTGAAATGAGCTCTTCCAGTTCTTCGGAGATAAGCAAAATGGCAGCGCCCGCATCGCGTTGAAGCAGCAATAATTTCTGCACGCCCTCAATTGCTCCCACATCCAAGCCACGAGTTGGCTGCATAGCAACCATAAAGGTTGGCTCAGAAGAAATTTCTCTCGCCAGAATTACCCGCTGTAAATTTCCCCCGGATAACAAACGTACCGGGGTATTCACGGAGGGAACCACTATGTCGTATAAATCTTTCAATTCTCTGGCATATTTATCCGCAGAGGGGTTATCCAACATCCAACCTCTGGCGATAGGTTTCTTTGTATAATTTTTCATAATAACGTTATCGGTGACGCTTAAATTCGGGGCCGTACCGACATGGGTACGATCCTCAGGGATGTGAGAAACACCGTGTCGAATACCCGCTTTTGCATCCATATTGGCAATATTTTCGCCCTGGATAATAATCTTACCTTCTAAACAGTGCCGCAGGCCAGTTAAGACATCCGCCAATTCTTTTTGGCCATTCCCGGCAACGCCTGCCAGACCGACGATTTCGCCTGATCGCACTTCGAATTCAACGCCATTTAAAGCTTTCAAGTTTTTGTCATTCAAACAATGAACATCTTCAATTCTTAAGACGACTTTGCCTGGAATTGATAATTTTTTATCCAGACTGAAGATCACTTCACGACCAACCATTAATCTCGCCAGATCCGCGCGCGATTTACCTTCCGCACTGACGCCACCGGCGGTTATCTTTCCTTTTCGTAAAACCGTCAAACGATCCGAAATTTTTTGTACTTCATGTAATTTATGACTGATAAAAATAACCGACTTTCCCATTGCAACCATGTTCTTCAAGGTTGAGAATAGAATGTCAATTTCTTGGGGTGCCAGAACTGCTGTAGGTTCATCCATAATTAACACATTTGCGCCACGATACAACATTTTTAAAATCTCAACGCGCTGTTGTTCACCAACAGAAAGCTGCCAGATTTTTGCTTTCGGGTCAACCGGCAATCCAAATTTTTCCCCCAGCTCAATAATTTTCTGGTCGTAATTCTTCAAATCCATAATGAAGCGTGGTTTGGAAAGACCCAGTAATATATTCTCGGTCACAGTTTGAGATGGTACCAACATGAAATGCTGATGGATCATCCCTATTCCCGCTGCAATGGCATCCTTTGGAGACGAGAATGTAACTAACTTTCCATTGACTTTGATTGAACCGCTATCCGCTTTGTAGAGACCGGCCAAAATATTCATCAATGTGCTCTTACCGGCCCCATTTTCCCCCAGGAGGGCGTGGATTTCACCCTCCTGAAGTTCGAAATCGACACGGTCGCTGGCCAATACTCCTGGAAAGCGCTTAACGATGGCTTTCATTTCGACAACTTTCCGTACCTGTTGTTGTAAATCTGAAGTTGAATTCATCGACCCTCGGCCAGAATACTTTGCAATTGCTCAGGGGGGAAGTTCTCCTCCCCCCCCTGCAAAAAAATCAGTTTATTCGGGTAATTCCGCAGTGATACCTTCGGCCAACCATTTCATACAATAGGTGCAGCCGACGCCCATCTCGGGGAATGCATCCAGGTCAACCTGAGCCAGTGCCTCACCGGCGGGGACAACCACATTGCCCTGGTTGTCATTGATTGGACCCGAGAATACATCGAAACGCGTAAAATCACCAGCCAGATTTTTGGCGAGTAAATCACGAACTTCAGCAATCACAGCCGGATCCAATTCGGCAACGCCTTTGGTCAGTTCCTGGCCATCCATAAAACCATAAAGACCTAACCCACCGCTATCGCCATCAAAGTATTGTGAGCCAACCACATAAGTACCGGCGATTAAATCTTTTGTAACCTGAGCATAGATTGGTCCCCAGTTCCAATAAGGGGCAGTCAGACAACCAGCGGCTTTACATGAACCGTACCAGTCATAGGTAATGCCCCATTTACCTTTTTCGGTGGCTACATCTGCTACGGCTGGTGTATCGGCACCCGTGAAGACAACCTGGGCACCTGCATCAAACAAGGAAGCGGCTGCGTCTTTTTCAATGACAGGATCATGCCAGGTATTCAACCAACGAATATCAAGTGTGCAATCCGGGCATGTTTTGCGCATTCCGAGAGCAAATGCATTTCCAAGCCGCAATTCTTCAGGGATTGGGAAGGTCGCCATGTAACCCAATTTCGGGTTGCCATCTTGTTTTGCTCGTGCCCCACCCAGCATACCAGCAAAATATTTCATAACTTCGACAGCGCCATTTAGGTTGCCAAAGTTTTTATTATTGGTCTTATATCCGGTAATATGGATATAGGTAGTATCGGGGAATTCAGCAGCAACTGTCTCCATCGGATCCATGAAACCGAATGAGGTTCCGAAGATCAAGTCAAATCCTTTGCGTGAGAGACTGCGGAAAATTTGTTCTGAATCCGCCCCTTCAGGTACGTTTTCGACGTAGGCAACATTCACGTTATCTACATTTTCTTTAATATATTCCAGACCTTCGTAGTGAGATTGTGACCAACCGCCATCATCATGCGGTCCGATTAATACCATAGCCACATTAAACTTGTCTTTTTCCACATTTGGAATCTCAAACCCGCCCACATTTTCAGTTTGTGGACCGCAAGCACTCAATGCAAATGCTAAAACCATCAAACCGGCTAACAAACGCCACATTACTTTTGCTTTCATTTCATCTCCTCTATATCAATCTTTTAATGTATCTCTGCTTTTTGAAATTAAAACCACGAAACCAAAAATTTCTGGGACCTCCTTTCTTTTTCTCAAAAGATATTAGGAATTGAATATCAATTTATAGATGACAGATAATTGCTTTTGTAAAAATTTGTTTATGATTGTGGAAAATTAAATTCTATACCGAGACCTAGTAAATTAATTATATAGAATGATGACTGAAAATAAAAATTATAGAGATATTTCAAAAAAAAACAATAGGGAAAATAGAAGGGCTTCCCGCTTAAAGAAACCCTTCTTGATTATATATCTACTCTCTTGTTATCCAGGTACCAGTTTCGCCCTTAATGGCGCGGCCAATATTTTCCGGATTGGTGATTAGCGCTTTTTGGCCACCATTTTCAAGGAATTTAATGATCGCTTGAATTTTCGGGAGCATGCTGCCTTTGGCAAAGTGCCCTTCCTCAATATATTGTTTCGCCTGGGCTAATGTCAGATGATCCAACCATTGCACATTGGGTTTATTGAAGTTAATGGCAACTTTCTCCACTGCCGTGCTGATGACAAATAGATCTGCACCAATCATGGTTGCCAGTAAAGAAGACCCAAAATCTTTATCAATAACCGCTTCCATTCCCTCCAGATCACCATTTTCTTTGCGTATGACAGGAATACCACCACCACCAACACCAACAACCACAATACCCGCATTTACCAGCGCTTTAATGGCATCCACTTCAACAATATCCACGGGTTTGGGAGAAGCCACCACCCGGCGCCAGCCACGGCCGGCATCTTCGACCACGATCCAGCCGTCCTCTTTTGCGCGCCGTTTTGCTTCTGCCTCATCCATGAAAGAACCAATTGGTTTGGATGGATTTTGGAAGGCAGGGTCATCTTTTGAAACAACTGTCTGCGTTACCACTGCCGCTGCTTTTTTATCCATTTTGCGGTTCTTGAATTCATTGGATAAGGCGCGCGCGAACATGTAACCTATGGCACCCTGTGAATCGGCACCGCAGTAATCCAACGGTACTTCGTGCAGTTCGTGTGAAGCAATCTCTGAACGACGGAGAATGAAACCAACTTGTGGGCCGTTACCATGCGTAACCACCACTTCCCAACCCTGTGCAATCATATCGGCGATATGGTGCATTGATTCCGCCCCGGCAGTATATTGATCGGGTACGGTTTGGTGATCTTTATCTTTAATCAACGAATTGCCCCCGACGGCTACAACTGCAACACCTGCTTTACTCATAATCCAACTCCTTAATACAATTTAAATAAAAGATTAGCTCATTGTTAACGCATAAACTGCGGAACAAACATGCATTTTATTTTCCGCCTCATCAAAGATAACGGAATTTGGGCTATCCATGACGCCATCGGTAACTTCCACCCCACGGTCTGCTGGTAAGGGATGCATGAAAATCGCATCTTCCTTAGCAAGTGCCATTTTGCGTTCATCAGTGATCCAGTGTTTGTACTTGCGAATAATTTCCCCAGCCTGATCAGCTTCAGTTGTAACCATCCACGGCCCCCAGGATTTGGGGTAAATCACATCTGCATCCTTGAAGGCCTCTTCCATGTCTTCGATAATTTCAAAGCTGCCGCCCGATTTGCGTGCTTCCTCTTTACCCCGTTCGATTGTTTCCTCAGGTAATTTAAATTCCGGTGGATGCGCCAATACAAAATCAAGCCCAAAGCGTGGGAATTGTAAAGCCATTGAATTAGGAATGGAAAGAGGCTTCTGATAAGACTCTGCATATGCCCAGGACATAACCACTTTTTTCCTTTTGAGATTGCGGCCTTTCTTTTCAATGATCGTCATCAGATCAGCTAGAATCTGGAATGGATGGTAGTATTCGCATTGCATATTGAAGACCGGGGCTGGTGAGGCTTCCGCGACCAGGTTCATGTAGCGATTACCGATCCCCCAATCCACATGTCGAATCGCGATCCCATCATAGATTCTACCCATTATTTGACCAATTTCGCGCTCCGTATCACCATGAGATATCTGAGTAGTACGGCTTTCAATAAAAGCGGGGTGACCGCCTAGATGGGCAAAGGCAGATTCAAACGCCGAGCGGGTTCGCGTGCTGCTGTAGAAGAATAACAAAGCCATTGTTTTATCGCGTAAATATGGGGTGGGTTGCTTCAACGATCTCTTCATTTTGAGATCCCAGGCCACATCTAAAATGGTGTCAATCTCCTCCTTCGTAAAATCGAGATCGGTGATGAAATCACGACCAGTCAAATTTGTTTGCATTCCTTATCCTCCAAAATTTAATGAAAAGATGTAAGCTGAGTACCGGCTTACATTTAGATTTTATCTCAAATCATCCCAAAAAGTATGGCGGGAATCAAAGCATAAAAAGCTGTTGAGTTGACCATATCCTCTAACGAAACAGAATCTATGGTTGTATGTGCCGTCTCTTCATCACCGGGGCCAAAACCAATACTGGGTATTCCGGCTTTCCCTGCCCAATAAATGCCATTGGTGCTGAAATTCCATTTTCCTGCCGGCTCATTACCAAAACCGAGCAGATCTTTAGTCTTCAGTCCGGCTGCGACCAACGGATGGGATTCTTCCAAAACCCATGCTGGAAAATACTTATCGATCGGAAAGACAAAACCAGTATAGGATGGTTCTTCATAAAAGAGAGGTTCAACGGTCACACGATCGCGGGATGAAGCCGGAATTAATGCCTGTACCTGTGCAATGGCTTGCTCTTTGGTCTCACCAAAAGTCATACGCCTGTCAATATAAATTACAGCCTCATCCGGTACGGCATTAATGCTGGGCGTTTTAACCTGCATGTCACTGACGGTGATTTTTCCATGACCCAGAAACGAGTGATCTCCCAATTGAGGTTCCAGATCGCGAATGCCTTCAATCACGGGTAATAGTGTATAAATGGCATTATCTCCGAGGTGGTTGCTGGCTGCATGTGCACTGCGACCTTTGGCTGTAACTTTCAATTCAACCCGGCCTTTGTGTCCCCGATAGACATTCATTTTCGTCGGTTCACCAATAATTACAAAGTCAGGTTTTACTTTTGGATCAACCTCCACAAAGGAATTGGGGGCGATACCATCACACCATTCTTCCATATTTCCAAAATAATAGGCTGTCCATCCTTGCAGCAATCCCAAATCACGCGCCAATGCCAGACCATAGACCATGCCGGGAGTGCTGTTTTTCTCATCGCAGGCACCCCGCCCATAAAAAATACCATTTTCTTCTTTGCCTAAGAAAGGATCATGGGTCCACATTTCGGGGTCACCAATACCAACAGTATCGATATGCGAGTCGAAGACGATTGTTTTTGATCCCTCGCCAATCCTGCCAAGGATATTTCCCATGACATCAAAGCGCACTTCGTCATAACCCAACTTGCGCATTTCATCCGCAATGCGTTCTCCTACCGGTCCTATCTGAGAATCCATGCTGGGAATAGCGACGATTTCTTTAAAAAACTTAAGGATTGCGGGACGATTTTGTTCTATTTTTTGATATAAAAGATCAATTGAATTTTCTAACGCTTTCATTTTTTTCCTTTTCCATGTTTATATTAATTTGTCACCACACTGCGATTTATTTGAAACCGGAAGTAACCTGGTAGAAAATAACTATAGGAATAATCCAACACATTGACATTCCGATCATACAAAAAAGCTTCGAATAACAGGAGAACATCCCCACGTTGTATTTCGAGCGCACGTGCAATTGCAGCTGGGGCTGCCACAGCGTGAATGAACGTCTTTGAATTGGCAATATCAAAATTTTTACTGGCGATCAGGTGATCTAGAATCGAACCATTAAAATCCACCTTCAAGTCTTCCTGAGAAATGACGACTTCTGGAAGTGTGTCAATTAAATATGCAACCGGACGATTTTCTGTATGGATGACTCGTGAGATCGTGACGATTGGTGTTCCGGGCGTAACGGCCAGCTTACCGGCAGAGTTTAGGTCCGCTAATTGTTGTTGAATGGTCAAATCACCCATTGTCACACGCAACCCCATTTTTTGTGAGAGGGTTTCAATACTTTCCAAGACCTCAAGGCCAGTTTCTATCACCCGGGCCGGCCCCACAACAAATGTTCCAATTCCCTGCCGCCTGCGAATTAACCCTTGCGCTTCAAAAGTACGCATTGCCTCACGGAGGGTTGCGCGAGATACGCCCAGAGACTTCGCCAGAGATGGTTCTGAAGGAAGCCTTTCTCCTGGCGCTATGGTTGCAATCAAATTTGCCAGTAGTACTTGCATCCTTTGAAATGGAGAATCCTTTTTTTCTTTCAATGTTTGATCATTGTTATTCCCAGTCATTAAGCGACCTGTTCTTCTTCCACAATCAATGGGATAAATTGAAAATGTTTTACATCCACCAGACCAAGATCTGACAATCGTAATTCAGGAATTACTACTAATGCCAGAAAGCTCATCTGCATGTTGGGATTATTCAGCTGACATCCGCATTTTTTAAAACCTTCCAGAATTGTTGCCACCTGGCGCGAGACTTCCGCCGCCGGTACATTCGACATCAATCCAGCAATAGGCAGCCTCACTTCGCCTACAATTTGTCCATCCAGAATCACAACCTGGCCACCGCCAATGTCAGCCAGGTGATTGACAGCCTGAGCCATATATTCATCGTCTGTGCCAACAACGATCAAATGATGTGAGTCATGCGCAACAGTTGTTGCGATCGCGCATTTTTGATTGAAACCAAAGCCAGCCACGAAACCAAGTTGAATTCTGCCACTATTTTGATGGCGTTCCACCAGTGCAACCTTGCAAACATTCTGGTCTGGATCATTTTGCACCCTGTCATCAACTACCGGCAAATTTACTCTAATATGACGAGTGGGTGCCTGGTTTTCGATGATTTCAATCGTGTTCACCTTTACACAGGTTTTATCCTTTGCAAGAATATCAAATTGATTGCCCGATAAATGTTTTTTGATATTGATCGAATCCAAAACCCATTGTGGATAATCTACTGGCGGAGCTTCCAGTAGATTCTTGCCTCCTTTGGCAACTACTTTCCCTTTGGCGATAACCAGACCAGCCTGAAAATCATTCAAGTCTTTCACAAACAGGATATCTGCATATCTGCCAGGCGCCAATGAACCTAATTCAGCGTCGAGATCAAAGTATTCAGCGGTATTAATTGTCGCCATCTGAATTGCCATCATTGGTGTTACATTTTGTTGGATTGTATGGCGAATAGCGCGATCCATGTGACCTTCATAGACTAATGTGGCAGAGTGAGAATCATCCGTGCACAACATGAAATTGCGGGCGTCAATTCCGTGTTCTGTAATTGCTTTGACTTGTTCGGCCACATCCAGCCAACCCGATCCATAGCGCATCATCACCTTCATGCCAGCGCGAGCCCGAATAATGGCATCTTCTGTGCGTGTGCCCTCATGATCATCCTGGGGACCACCGGCTGCATAACCGTAAAATGGTAAACCCAGGTCAAGTGAGGCATAATGACCTCCAATTCTGCGCCGGGCTGCCCGGGTGATCTTCATTTCTTCGTGCACAAGCGGATCTGAGGCTGCCACACCGGGAAAATTCATCATCTCACCGAGCCCGATTACGCCTTCCCAGTTGATGGCGGCGGCAATATCCTCGGCGGTAATCAATGCGCCAGGAGTTTCAAACCCGGGTGCAGAGGGAACGCAGGACGGAATTTGCACAAAAACATGATTGGGTTGAATTAAAGCCTCATCCACCATCAGTTTTACACCACGCATGCCAAATACGTTTGCTATCTCATGTGGATCGATGAACATACCCGTTGTTCCATGCGGCAATACAGCCCGCACAAATTCAGTTACAGTGAGCATACCTGATTCGACATGCATATGACCATCTAACAAGCCCGGAACAAGAAAGCTGCCGTTCGCTGAAAGAACCTCGGTGTCCGCTCCAATTGTGTGTGCAGCTGATGGTCCTATATATGCAATTCTGCGATTAACGACCGCAATTTGTGTATCCGGAATATATTCACCGGTTTGCACACATACCCAGATCCCGTCGGTGATTACGAGGTCAGCTGGATGCCTGCCCATTGCACAATCAACCAGTAGGCGTGAGTCCTTATGCCAGAATTTTCCCATCTATTCCTCTTTCAAGTAACTAAATATCTTGCAGCAAACGACGGGCAGCCTGGTTATGGCGCATGATAAGTTCTTCCGTGTCGGTATTAACCAGATGTCCATCCCGCACGATTGCATTTCCATGAACAAAGTTCCAATCGACATACCCTGGTTGGCAAAAAAGCAGCGCCGCGACTGGATCATGCAGAGCACCCGCATATTCGAGCTTGTTAAGGTTGATTGCAATGAAATCGGCGCACTTGCCAGTTTCCAAACTGCCGATATCATCTCTCCCAAGCACGCGTGCGCCGCCCAGGGTAGCCAATTCTAACGACTGCCGGGCTGTAAATAACTCCGGCGAATCGGATTCTGATAAAGAGGCTCCCATTAAGCCAGCCCGTAAGCGTGCCAACAACATTGCCTGGCGAGCTTCAGCCAACATATGGGAAGAATCATTGCTGGCTGAACCATCCACCCCCAACCCGATGGCAACACCAGCTTTAAGATAGTCCTGGATTGGCGCAATACCTGACCCAAGGCGCATATTTGAATTGGGACAATGTGCCACCCCGCAACGTTCACGAGCATACATGGCAATCTCATCTGAATTAACATGCACAGAGTGGGCGAACCAGACATCATCGCCTACCCAATCCAGTGACTGCATGTAACCAGCTGGACGGTAGCCAAATTTTTCAAGGCAGAAGATTTCCTCATCCTGAGTTTCAGCCAGATGGGTATGAAGTTGAACGTGGTACTCACGTGCCAATTTTGCCGATTGGCGCATCAATTCGCCTGTAACACTAAAAGGTGAGCAAGGTGCCAATACTATTTGAAGCATTGATCCGGGCTGTCCATCATGGTAGCGTTCAATCAAACGCTGGCTGTCGCGCAAAATAAATTCTTCACTATCCACAATACTATCGGGGGGTAATCCACCCTGGCTTTCTCCCAGACTCATCGAACCACGGGACGCGTGTAAGCGCATTCCCATTTCCTGTGCGGCAGAGATTTCATCATCCAAACGTGCGCCATTCGGGAAAAGGTAGAGATGGTCAGATGCGGTTGTGCATCCGGATAAAGCCAGTTCAGCTAGGGCAGTTTTTGTCGATGTATGGATATCTTCAGGAGTCATCCTGGCCCAGATGGGGTAAAGTGTTTTCAGCCAGTTGAAGAGGTTCGAATTTTGCGCAGCCGGGACAGCACGGGTTAATGTCTGATAAAAGTGGTGATGTGTGTTGATTAATCCCGGAAGGACAATATGACCTTTCAAATCCAAAACTTCATCTGCGGTCTCAGGGAGTTGGTCGGTCGAGCCAACTTTTTCGATGATGCCCCCCTTTACAAAAAGGCCACCATTACGAATTTCGCGCCGGTGGCCATCCATTGTTACAATTACATCAGCATGTTTAATAAGAAGTGTTCTATTTTTCATTCTGGCAATCATTCTTTCAACTCAGTTGTTAGGCATCAAATTGATGATTTCCAGTTTAGCAACATTCAAATTAAAAGTCAATTGTCAGACAACTTAAAATTAACGAACAAATAGCATATTTTCCAAAAACACCTGAAATAATTTGTTGTCTATTTTTACTACATGTTACCTGTCTGCCATCTCGGCCGCCCTCAATGTATTCGTGAGCAGCATGGCTATCGTCATCGGCCCCACCCCGCCCGGGACTGGTGTGAGGAAACCGGCAACTTCTTTCACCTCATCAAAATTAACATCGCCAACCAGGCGGTAGCCTCGTTTGGCTGATGGATCATCAACTCGATTAATTCCAACATCAATGACAACGGCACCCGGTTTAACCCAATCCCCTTTTACCATGTTTGGTCTTCCCACGGCCGCAACCAGAATATCAGCCTGTCTGACCACATCTGCCAGGTCCTTGGTACGCGAGTGGCAAATAGTCACAGTGGCATTGGCGCGCACCAGTAATAAGGCAACCGGCATTCCTACAATATTGGAACGCCCCAATACTACCGCATTCTTCCCCTCAATTTTGGGGATAACTTTCTCAATCAAATACATGGTGCCGGCTGGAGTACAGGGGATAAATAAAGGATCGCGACCTTTTTGGGCTAACCTGCCAATATTAAGCGGATGGAAGCCATCTACATCTTTTTCGATGCTGATCATGTTCAACACCTTTTCTTCATCCAGGCCGGCTGGTAAAGGAAGTTGAACCAGAATGCCATTGACGGTATCATCCTCATTCAGCTTTTTAACCAGAGCTTCAACCTCATCCTGAGACGCGTTGGCGGGCAATTCAAAAGCGAATGAATTTATTCCCGCTTCCTGACATGCCTTGTGTTTCGATCGAACATAGACCTGCGAGGCTGGATTTTCTCCGACCAGGACCGTAGCAAGTCCGGGAACACTTTTTCCGGCCTGGATTCTGGCAGTCACGCTTTCTTTTACTTTCAAGCGGACATCCTCGGCAATTGATTTTCCATCTAACAATTCTGCGCTCATTTGGTATAACTCCTTTTAATCTTCATTTTTCATACATTAAAAATTATACATGTTATCATACGAAGAAATAAAGCGGATCGCGAAAACTTGACTCCAGTCAGAGCGGATAAGCTGGTCGCGCCCTGTCACGTGATGCGAAATTATCAATGAAATCATAGAGTTTCCCATCCGGATAGGATCTGCATTTGTAGGTTGGGCACGGATTGTTAATCTTTACCTCCATTTGCAAATTTGCAGGAAGTAGGCTTAAGCACATTGGCTGAGTGCCCAACACTCTTTCGCGTTCAATCAACAATACATCCAGAAACCAACCGGTCACTCCATTAAGAGTCTGAAATTACATAAAGGCGATCCTTCCAAAGGCAACTGTTGGGCACTTGTGCTTTCTGTGTCGTTACTTTGTCTTGCTCTGATGCAAACGAAATACCATGTTTGACATACATGCCCACCCTACATTCTACTCAAATTCTCGGAACTCAGTTTTCAGGGGATACTGAAACAAATCCATGAAGGGAAAACCGAGTTTATGAATTTCCTAAAAGGATAAGACGATTGGCCCAATGTAGGCCATCCAAAATGATGAGCTATAAAATTTTTCTTCAAACAACAATGAGCCTAGGGGTGGTGCTTTGCACCACATGTCCGGCCCGTAACTCAAATTCATGACCTCAAACAAAAAATCAATCTATCAAAATAGAGTGGTGGAATTTGACCTGACTGCACACTGATGAATATTGTCCAGTCGGGATTCGTACGAACGAGTTCAGATCACCTAACTTCTGAACCCATCATTCCCAGCAAGCGTTTGAAACGCCCGGCAATCAATCACAACAGGCAACCGGTTCCGTATTGGGATGATGTTCCTCAAGATATTTTTTTAAATATTGTCCGGTGTACGAATCATCAACATCACAGACTTGTTCCGGGGTACCGATTGCGATCAACTCTCCCCCTCTATCGCCACCTTCAGGCCCCAGATCAATCAGATAATCAGCGGTCTTAATAATATCCATGTTATGTTCAATAATTAGAATTGTATTGCCACCTTCAACAAGCCGCTGAAGTACCTCAATCAGTTTATGAACATCAGCGGCGTGCAAACCGACTGATGGTTCATCCAGCACATAAATCGTTTTGCCGGTTGAACGCCTTGACAGTTCTTTTGACAATTTTACGCGCTGAGCTTCACCACCAGAGAGTGTGGGTGCCGGTTGGCCAATCCGTACATATCCAAGTCCAACGTCATACAGCGTCTGCAACTTGTTAACAATCGACGGGAAAGCACTGAAAAATTCCAATCCCTCTTCGACGGTTGAATCTAGGACATCAGCAATATTTTTTCCTTTAAATTTGACCTGCAGCGTCTCGCGATTAAACCTTTGACCATTGCAGACATCGCATGGGACGTATACATCCGGTAGAAATTGCATCTCAATTCGCAATTGACCCTGGCCTTGACAGGCCTCACAGCGACCTCCATGAACATTGAAGGAAAAGCGCCCCACCTTATATCCGCGCATTTTACTTTCTGGAATTTCCGCAAATAAGGAGCGAATCTCATCAAAAACACCGGTATATGTGCCAGGGTTTGAACGCGGCGTCCGTCCAATTGGCGATTGATCGATGTTAATCACTTTATCAATATATTCCATGCCTTCAATTCGTTCATAATCGCCTGGTTGGGAACGAGAACCCATGATATCGCGCGATAGAGCATTATAGAGAACATCTACCATCAAGGTAGATTTGCCCGAACCGGATACACCGGTGATGCAGACCAGTTTTCCCAGCGGGATGGTAACATCCAGATTTTTGAGATTATTCGCTCTTGCGCCGTATATTCGCAAATTTTTGCCATTTCCTTTTCGTCTGGTCAACGGCAAGGGTACTTGTTTCCTTCCAGACAGGTATGCCCCTGTTAGCGATTCTTCCACAGCCAGAATATCTGCCACCGTACCCTCGGCAACAATTTCACCACCGTGTTCGCCAGCACCAGGGCCTAAATCGATGATCCAATCAGCGGTCCGAATGGTTTCATCATCGTGTTCAACTACCAGAACTGTATTGCCCAGATCGCGCAGACTTTCCAATGTTCTTAGCAGGCGACCATTGTCTCGTGGATGCAAGCCAATGGAGGGTTCATCAAGAACGTATAAGACCCCCATCAAACGCGACCCAATTTGGGTTGCCAGGCGGATGCGTTGGGCTTCACCACCGGAAAGAGTTGTTGCAGAACGCATCAAGGTAAGATAATCCAAACCAACATCTACCAGGAACCCGAGACGCGATTGAATTTCCTTCCATATTCTGGCCGAAATGAGCTGATCCCGCCGTGAAAGGGGCGTATTTTCCCCTGCCAGATAATGAGACCACTCCAAAATTTTCAAGATATGCCAGTTGGTCACTTCAATAATGTTGGAACCATCAATTGTTACCGCTAAAGCCTCATTTCGCAGTCTTTGACCCCTACAGGTGGGGCAAGGACGATCCCCCATTAAAGCCCCGATACGTTCACGAATGTACTCGGAGTTGGTTTCCTTGAATCGCCTTTGCAAATTGGTTATCACCCCTTCAAAATTTGATTGGTAACTGACAGCTCGATTATTCTTACCGATCATTTTCATGGTAAAGGATTCATTACCTGTTCCATATAAGATCAAATTTAGCTGCTCAGGCGTATAACTACTAACCGGCGCATTTAAATTGATACTATAGGCGTCGGCCATTGATTTCAACATGGCCCAATAATAGCCACCTTGCTCTTTGGGTCCCGACCATTCCGTTGTGATAATGGCGCCGTTCTTAAGAGATTTCTGCCTGTTGGGTATCAATAAATTAGGGTCGATTTCCATTTTCGTTCCCAGCCCCTGACAATCAGGACAGGCACCATGCGGGGTGTTAAACGAAAATGTTCGCGGTTCGATTTCTGGTAACGTTGAGCCATGTTCCGGGCAAGCCAGGTGCTCTGAATAATAGAAATCTTCAGGGGGATCAACGCTGATGTTTTGGATGGTGACATAGCCCTCACCAAATTTCAGTGCTGTTTCAACTGAATCAGTTAAACGCGTTAGCGCAGCGTCAGATTCCTCACTTGAATTGTGAATATGAATGACCAGTCGATCTACCACCGCCTCAATCGTGTGAATCTTATATCGATCAATTTTGATTTCATCCTCAAGGCTAAAGATCTCGCCATCTACACGCACGCGCGTAAAACCGGCTTTGCGAATCTCTTCAAAAACTGCCTGATAAGTGCCCTTTCGTGCTCTTACAACCGGTGCCAGAATAATCAATTTTGTACCTTCTGCGAAGGAATTGATTGCATCCACGATTTCCTGGGCTGACTGCTTACTGACCTCACGCCCACAAATGGGACAATGCGGTACACCAATCCTGGCGTAAAGCAAACGCAGGTAATCATAAATCTCAGTAACCGTGCCGACAGTTGATCGCGGATTGCGTGAAGTCGCTTTCTGATCGATGGAAACAGCGGGAGAAAGTCCTTCAATTGAATCCACATCGGGTTTATCCATCTGCCCTAAGAATTGGCGTGCATACGACGAAAGCGATTCGACATAGCGCCGCTGTCCTTCAGCAAAAATCGTATCGAAGGCCAGTGAACTCTTACCGGATCCAGACAAACCGGTTATGACAACCAGTTTGTCTCTGGGAATTTCAACGCTGATATTTTTTAAATTATGCTCACGAGCCCCGCTAACTTTAATTTGATCCATATATTCATCCTGTCTTTCAAATATGCGCAAATTATAGCACATATGTTTTATTTTATCGATTTTTACGAATGATCATTATATCAATCACAGCCTGATTTATGGTCACTTTGCAGAACCTGGCAATCTCTGGATTCTCACTGTCAAAAAATGAAACCTCTATTCTGATCACCTATATAATCAAATCATCAATTTAATTGGAAGAGGGACTAATAATGGACACTATTCAACATAAAAAAGCTATCCGTGCCTGGACCATGTATGATTGGGCTAATTCAACCTTTGCTACCACAATCATGGCGGCTGTCTTACCGGTATATTATTCCAGTGTAGCTTCCGAAGGATTATCCCCCAGCACAGCTACCTCCAATTGGGCGTTTACCACATCGATCGCTCTTATTCTGGTGGGAGTTCTCGGACCAATCTTGGGCGCGATGGCCGATTTCTCCGGTACAAAAAAGCGTTTCATGTCTGCCTTTGTGATTATCGGTGTTTTTGGAACCGCCCTGCTCTTCTTTGTTAAGTCAGGCGATTGGCTGATGGCTTCTTTCTTCTACATCATCGCTTCCATTGGGTTTGCCGGCGCCAATGTATTCTACGATTCTTTGTTACCCCACATTGCCCATCCGGATGAAATTGACCAGGTCTCTTCACGTGGATATGCAATGGGTTATGCGGGAGGTGGCATCCTTCTGGCAGTCAACCTGGCCATGATCATGCTTACTCCGGATAACCTGACTGTTTTAATGACTCGTCTCTCATTTCTGACCGTGTCGATCTGGTGGTTTGTCTTCACAATTCCACTTTGGAGGAATGTAAAAGAACCAGACCGGCGTGTCTATATTGAGGAGGCAGGCTTTAACCCGGTGAAAGCCAGTTTTAAACGACTCGCTCACACTTTTCGCGAGATCAAAAAGTACAAAGAATTAACCAAGTTTATCGCGGCTTTCTGGCTTTACAATAATGGCATTGGCACGATTATCTTCATGGCGACCATTTATGGTACTGAATTAGGCTTTTCTTCCATCACCACCATTGGCACTTTGCTGATGGTGCAATTTGTGGCAATCCCCTTTGCTTTTCTGTTCGGCTGGCTGGCTAAGAAGATTGGCACAAAACCATCGATTTTACTAACTCTTGTAATTTATACTTTAATCGCTATTGCCGGTTATTTTCTTTACAAAGAAATCCATTTCTGGTTGCTTGGCTTTGCAGTAGCCATGGTTCAGGGCGGCAGTCAGGCTCTCAGTCGTTCACTATGTGGAAGGATGATGCCAAAATCTAAATCGGCAGAATTTTTCAGCTTTTTTAGTGTCAGTGAGAAAATTGCAGGGACGGTTGGTCCATTTTTATTCGGAATGGTAAGTCGTCTCATGGGGGGGCAGCCGTTTGAGCATTGTTTCCTTAATTATTTTCTTTGCCGCTGGTGGATTCTTGTTATCCAGGGTGAATGAAAAAGAAGGAATTGCAGTTGCAGAACGAGAAGAAGAGCTCTTAACTGCTGCTGGCATGCAAGCTTAAAGGAGTTGAAAGAATCCTGTATGAGTTAGTAAAAAATTTATTTCACAATTTGATATAACTCAACCAAAACACCACCTGTACTCCTGGGATGAATAAATGCCATTTTGCGGCCGGGGAGTTCTTTTGCCTGTTCATCAATCAGGCGGATTCCCTTTTCCTTCAAGTCGCTCAGCATTTCATCGATGTTATCAACCTCAAAACAGAGGTGGTGCATACCACCACCCTTTTCGGTCACGAAGCGTGCCAGACCAGAATCTTTACTGGTTGGGTGAACCAATTCGACTTCAGATTCGCCAACAGGAATGAAAACGACTTCCGATTTTTGACTGGGAACATCTTCGACATGATCAACATTCAATCCCAAAGCGGCCTGCCAGAAGGTTAATGCCGAGTCTACATCGCCGACTGCAATTGCAACATGATTCAACTTGATTATCTTTGCCATATTCAGCTCCCTAAATCCAATTTTGGGGCTGATATTCTCCCCAAACATTTCTTAACACTCCACAAATCTCACCCAAAGTAATGTCATTTTCAACACAGGTGATCAAATGCGGCATTAAATTCTCTTCGCTTTTTGCTACCCGCTCCAATTCCTCCAGCAAAACCGAAACGCGAACATTGTCACGTTGCTGTCGCAATTGCTTCAGCCGTTCAACCTGGTTTTTTTCAATGGCGGGATCAACACTCAGCCGCTCGAGTTCCACATCTTCTTGAACCTCGAAGGCATTGACGCCAACTACAATTGTTTCCTTGCTTTCGATTGATTTTTGGAACTCGTACGCGGATTCCTGAATTTCGGATTGTAAATAACCACGTTCAATCGCTTTCAAGGCGCCCCCAATGGAATCAATTCGGTCAATATACTCCATCGCCTGTTTTTCAATTTCATCCGTCAATTGTTCTATATAGAATGAGCCACCCAGGGGATCAATCGTGTCGGCCACCCCGGACTCATACCCGATGATCTGTTGCGTGCGGAGAGCCACGCGTACGGATTTTTCGGTTGGAAGCCAAAGGGCTTCATCTTTGCTGTTGGTGTGCAATGATTGGGTGCCTCCTAACACTGCTGCGAGTGCTTGAATTGCAACGCGGACGACATTATTCTCCGGTTGCTGCGCTGTCAATGTGGAACCCCCGGTCTGCGTGTGAAAACGAAGCATCCATGACTTGGGATCCCTGGCGGAAAATCGTTCTTTCATGATCTTTGCCCACAGGCGGCGCGCTGCACGGAATTTTGCAATTTCTTCCAGGAAATCATTATGGGCAGCAAAAAAGAAAGAGAGTTGTTGTGAGAATTCGTCAACCTCGAGTCCTACATCTTTGGCTGCCTGTACATATGCAATAGCATCCGCCAGCGTGAAAGCGATTTCCTGAACGGCTGTGGAACCTGCTTCTCGAATGTGGTAACCAGAAATACTGATCGTATTCCAGCGTGGAACAAATTCTTTGCAGTATTTGAAAGTATCAGTGATCAAGCGCATCGAAGGTTCCGGAGGAAAAATATAGGTTCCACGAGCGATGAATTCCTTCAAAATGTCATTCTGGATCGTCCCGCGCAGACGACGGGTATCCACGCCCTGACGTCTAGCCACCGCGATATACATGGCCAATAAAACCGCTGCGGGTGCGTTAATGGTCATACTGGTGGATACTTTATCCAGTGGAATATCTCTTAAAAGTGTTTCCATGTCCCTCAGTGACGAAATAGAAACCCCCACCTTGCCAACTTCGCCGGCAGCCATTGGATCATCCGCATCATAGCCAATTTGGGTTGGGAGGTCGAACGCGACTGAAAGACCTGTCTGCCCCTGCTGCAGCAAATAACGATAGCGCTCGTTTGATTCTTCGGCAGTAGCAAAACCGGCATATTGCCGCATGGTCCAATGTCGTCCCCGATACATTGTGGGTTGGACTCCACGTGTAAAAGGATATTCTCCCGGAAAACCTAATTTTTCCTGGTAACCCTCGTAACTACAATTTTCAGGTATGGCAATATTGGGTATTTCCAAGCCTGAGGGAGATAGAAATTTCTTTTTTCTTTCAGGAAATATTTTTATCAAGGGGAATAAAACTTTCTCTTCCCATTCCTTTTTTAGACCTTTTAAATCCATACGCTCCTCAAATCAGTCTCCTGGATAAGTCAAGTATACTAAAATGCGCTTTGCTTGAGGAGTGTTTTTATGTATGGTAAACTTTGACATATAACCTGAACGAATTCAAAGGTCCTTTTGACAGCATTTCTTCAAATTGCAACCATATTAGCTATCCTCTTATTATGTGCGAAAGCCGGAGGTTATCTCAGTACCAAGTTAGGTCAACCCTCCGTACTGGGTGAATTGCTTGTGGGCATTTTATTAGGACCATCATTATTAAACATTTTGCACTTACCGGTTTTTGCCATGCATGAATCGGGTGAATTCATTAAGGAGTTTGCTGAACTGGGTGTCTTGCTGCTCATGTTTTTAGCAGGTCTGGAATTGCACCTGAAAGATTTAGCCCGCAATAAAGTTGCATCTGCACTTGGAGGCATCTTTGGTGTAATACTACCCATCGGGCTCGGGTATGGGGTTGGGATCTTGTTTGGATTCAATAACACCCGCTCCCTATTTCTCGGGTTAACCCTTGGAGCAACCAGTGTTAGCATCTCTGCCCAAACCTTGATGGAACTTAAAGTGCTGCGTTCCCGGGTTGGTCTGGGTCTGCTCGGTGCAGCGGTCTTTGATGATATGCTGGTCATTTTGCTCTTATCGACCTTCCTGGCCTTACAATCCGGTGGGGATGTTGTCGAAATCATTCTGGTTCTGGTTAAAATGATTGTCTTTTTGGGCGGCTCACTCGCTTTTGGTTTATGGGGATTGCCATGGATCAGCAACAAAATCAGTCGTTTACAGATCAGTTACGGGTCATTAACTCTGGCAATTATTGTCATGCTTGTCTATGGTGTTGCAGCTGAATTGGTGGGTGGTATGGCAGCCATAACGGGTTCATTCGTGGCCGGTCTCATGTTTTCGAGAACAAAACAAAAATCAGAAATTGACCGTGGCATTAAATCGATCGCGTATGGTCTCTTTGTACCCATATTTTTTATCAATATCGGCTTAACTGTCAATGTTAGAGAAATGGATAGCAGCGCAATCCTGGTTACCCTCGTCATTTCACTGGTAGCTATTGTAGGAAAAATCATCGGATCCGGGTTAGGCGCGCGTTTGGGTAAATTTTCCTGGTTGGAATCATTACAATTAGGCATCGGCATGGTGAGCCGCGGAGAAGTCGGTCTTATCGTAGCTTCAGTTGGCTTACAAAGCGACCTGCTATCACCCGTTTTATTCACAGATATCATTGGAATGGTATTGATCACAACCCTCATTACACCGCCTTTACTGCGGGCTGCATTTGCCCTCGATAAAAAGCCTGCCCAGGAAGTTGCACCAAATGCTTGAAATTCGCCTATGGGAGGAGAAAAAGTAAAATGTTTTTTGTTTTATTTGTACTCAATGACATGAGCTTATGTGACGAATTGCTATTTGCCTGGGAAGATGCAGGCGTAAAAGGTGTCACTATTTTGGCCAGCACAGGTCTGGGTCGCGTGCGTCAGAACATGGCTTTACAAGAGGACTTTCCAATATTTCCAAGCTTGAGTGAAATTTCCGAACACTCTGAACAACTCAGCCGCACCTTATTTACCATTGTGGAAAATCAGGAAGTCGTCGACCGATTATTGGAAAATACTGAAAGAGTGGTTGGCAG
Organism: Anaerolineales bacterium; assembly: GCA_038329785.1. Taxonomy (GTDB): domain Bacteria; phylum Chloroflexota; class Anaerolineae; order Anaerolineales; family Anaerolineaceae; genus UBA6170. Next base: position 48,464 of record JBBQNI010000007.1, read on the forward strand.
CTTGCAAAAACCCAACACAGGAATATTTATTGTTCTTCCAGTGGCAAATGTGTATGGTTTAAAATCAAATAATTCCGAATAGCTTCCCTTTGGTACGGACTTATTTTTTCTTGCTCTTTTCACGTTTGGTGGAGATAAATTTATTCAACCGGGTCAAGGTTTGGAGCAACTTGTAAATTCCCGGCACGAATGCCGGTTCTGACTGACGTGACGTGACGTGATTGACTGGACAGCATTCCTTTGGTAGAATTCTCAGGCTTATGGCGTTGTACCCTTCGCCAAAAACATATCTCAGAAAGGGCTAGAAAATGAAAGTATTATTATTGAAAGACGTGTATAAACTGGGTCGTGCGGGGGATGTAAAGAAAGTTGCAGATGGTTATGGTCGTAATTTCCTGATCCCTCAAGGATCTGCATTGTTGGCAACCCCTGGGGCCATGAAACAAGCCGATCAAATTCGTAAGAAAGCCGTTGAAAGACGAGCCGTGTTGAATAACGAATTAAGTGGCGTTGCCCAATTAATTGAAGGACTGATATTGACCTTCGCCAGCAAAGCTGGTGAGACTGGTAAATTATATGGTTCAATCACCAACCAGATGATTGCAGATGCAATTAACCAAAAAGTTGGAACCACCGTAGATCGCCGCCAGATTGAAATTCAACCAATTCGAAACCTGGGAGAGCATAAAGCCCTCGTCCGTTTGACAGTCGATCTGGTTCCTTCAATCAAAGTGATCGTACACCGCGAAGGTGAAGCACTGAAAATTGCGAAAGCAGAGGGAAAAGCTGTGGCCGGTCAACCTGTCGGTACGGATATTGTGACTTCTGAAATCAGCGAGGAAGAGCAAGAGGCAACCATGGTTGTCGAAGAAAGCTCAGAAGAGACTGAAGAATAATTTCTTAAAACCAAAATGAAAAAGATGACCGGCATGCATCAATCCCTTGATGACATGCCGGTCGTTTGTTACACTATCAACTATCATGCCATTAACCGTTGGTCAAAAACTAAAAGAAACACGTGAAGCGCGCGGCTTAACACTCAGTCAGGTTGCATTCCAAACGCACATTCGTGAACATTATCTGGATGCGCTGGAAAAAAACCAGTTTTCCAAACTGCCATCAATTGTTCAAGGCAAAGGATTTCTACGCAATTATGCTTCATTTCTCAACCTCGATGCTTTATCTATTGAGCGGGCATGGTATCACTCTGAGCATTTGATCCAGGAAGAGAATGTTGCGATTAGCAATGATCCTTCAATTGACGAAGAGCAAGATAAGACGCCGATACCAGATTCTTCTCCAATAATTGAAGGTCCAACAGAACAGACGGTCATTATCCATGAATATGGTGACGATAACGGTGAACAAAAACCTGAAGAGATCGTCCCCCCGAGCGCTTTTCCAGAATCACAAAAAACATTCACCGCCCTGGGAAAAATGCTGCGCCAACAAAGAGAATCGCTTAACTTATCACTGGATGATATCGAGCGCTTTACCTCTATCCGTACATACTACTTGCAAGCCCTTGAGAATGGAAATCTGGAAGAATTACCCTCGGTTGTTCAGGGCCGTGGAATGTTGAGTAATTATTCAAATTTTCTTAATCTTGATACCGAGAAGATTTTACTCACCTTTGCCGAAGGCTTACAAACACGCCGTAATGAACAGTTTGCACCGCAGAGACTGGATCCGAAAAACCAGGCAAAGATCAACCAACCCAATATCGCTTCTCCAGGCTGGCGCAGGTTTATTACCGCAGACCTGTTAATTGTCAGTACGTTAATCGTTTCATTGTTCATTTTTATCCTATGGGGAGCAGCGAATGTAACCCGCAGTCAAAATAGCCAAACCAGCGCTACCGCGCCTTCTCTATCAGAACTCCTTCTTGAAAACCCAATAGAACTCACGATAACGCCTGAAGTCACAATAACAACTCAGGCTGTGGTCAATGCCAATCAACCAGACAATTTACTGCCCACAACAAATGAAACACCGTTGGTACCAGAGGAAAGTGATTTACCTGTCAATGTCTATATAGTTGCGCGGCAACGTGCATATTTACGGGTACTTCGAGATGGCGTGGTTGCCTTTAATGGCCGCACAGTCCCTGGTAACGCTTATGAATTTTCCGGAAAGGAAAGTATCGAACTGTTGACCGGTAATGCAGCTGCATTGGATGTTTATTTCAATCAGGAACAATTGGGACAAATGGGGGATGTTGCCGAAGTAAAGTATTTCATTTTTTCGGCTGAGCAGGGACTGGTTACACCAACAGCCCAGTTCACATTTACTCCTACCCAAACCTTAAACCCGACGGCTACCAAACAACCTACCAAAACGGCTACCATAACTCCTCCGATTGCCATTACCTTGCCGACAGTTACCCCTTATATACCTTAATCTTATGAAAACAAACTCTTATTTTCTTTTATCCCTTGGTTGTGCTAAAAATCTGGTCGATTCGGAATCAATCGGCAATCTTTTGAATGAAAATGGATTCCGTGGCTTGCAAACAGCTGAGAATGCTGAAATTTTGATCGTTAATACCTGTGGTTTTATCAAACCGGCAAAAGACGAATCGATCGCTGAATTACAAAAACTGGCGAAAAGTAAAAAGAAAGGTCAATTGTTAATAGCTGCTGGTTGCTTAACTCAACGTTATCGGGAGTTAATTGCTGATGAAGTAAAAGGATTGGATGGCATTATCGGGACAAAACGTTGGATGGATATTATCGAGCTGATTCACGACTTGCTTAAGAATCCAACCCAACCGCGTTATCACCTGCCAGAAACCGCCACAATTGGTATGGATGAGCATGGAATCCTGCGGGCTGCTATTCAAGGTCATAGTGCTTACTTAAAAATCGCTGACGGTTGTCGTAGAGCTTGCAGTTATTGCGCCATCCCTTTGATCAAAGGTACTCAGGTAAGTCGTCCAATTGAGCGAATTAAGGAAGAAGCCGGAATACTCTCTCAGAAGGGCGTTAAAGAGATTATTTTAATTGCCCAGGATTCCACTGATTATGGGTCTGATCTGAGAATAAAAGAAGGGCTTGCCAAACTCATGCAGGAACTTGCAATCAGCGTCCCTCAGATTCCGTGGTATCGAATTTTATATGCCTACCCGGGAGTGGTAACCGATCGATTAATCGATGTGATGGCTTCTCACCCCCAGATCTTACACTATCTTGATATTCCACTTCAGCACGCCGACCCGACGTTATTAAAAAAAATGAAGCGACCGTTTCAAGTTGAGAAGGTACTCCAAATGGTCTCAAAATTGCGAACGGCGATGCCAGATTTTGCCTTGCGTACTACCTTCATTGTCGGATTTCCTGGGGAAACGGAGAAAGAATTCCAAACGCTGCTCGATTTTGTGGCAGAGGTGAAGTTTGATCACCTGGGTGCATTCACCTATTTTCAGGAAGAAGGAACGAGTGCCTACGATCTTGGCGATCCTGTTTCTCCAGGTGAGAAAGAAGACCGTCTCGAGCGGCTGATGACCTTACAGCAAGAGATTTCCCTCAAAAAAAATCAGAGTCTGATCGGCAAACTACTACCTGTTTTGATTGAAGGGTATAACGAAGGCATCTCGGTCGGTCGCAGCTACCGCGATGCACCAGAAATCGACGGGCTTGTTTTTGTCGATGGTGAAATCTCCATTGGTGAAATACATCAGGTAAAGATAAGTGACGCACTGGCTCATGATCTGGTCGCACAGCCGATATAATTAACGGCATGACCCGCAATGAAAAAATCGCTTTAGCATTAAGCCTGGCCATGATGCTGGTCAGTTTTTGGATTTCTGCCAGCATCTTTGAAAACATTCCTCACATTGAAGATGAAATCGCCTATATCTGGCAAGCCAGATTAATTTCCGAAGGAGATCTCGTCATTGAATCGCCACCCTGCCCAAAGTGTTTTCTGGTGCCATTTGTCATCGATTACAACGGATTGCGATTTGGCAAGTATCCTCCAGGTTGGCCGGCAGTTTTAGCGATAGGGATCAAGCTGGGATTAAGATCATGGGTCAATCCATTCCTGGCAGGTTTCAGTCTGTGGTTATTATTCTTGCTGGTGAGGAAAATTGTCAATGAGAATGCCGCATTAATAACCTCTGGTTTAATGCTTACATCACCCTTTGTTCTCCTTAATGCCGGCGGGTTGCTCTCGCATATCTGGTCGCTTTGGTTGACACTGGTCTTTATTCATGCCTGGCTGGATCTTTTTTCTGTACAAGTCCAACCGGCAATACCGCGCTGGCTTAAAATTATCGTCGCGGCATTTTCTCTCGGCCTGTTAGCATTAACCCGACCATTAACAATGGCAGCAATTGCGTTTCCTTTTTTTATTCACGGGATTATCATCCTGATCAAGAATGAACGGAAACAAAAAGTCAATGCTCTGCTCGTAGCCTTGATCGCTGCTTTATTGTCATCATTGCTTCTCGTTTGGCAGGCTGCTGGAAGCGGTAACCCACTTTTAAATCCATACCAACTTTGGTGGCCATACGATCAATTGGGGTTTGGTCCTGCAATCGGCTTGCAAGCGGGTGGATACAGTTTGATTTACGCCAGAATGAATGCCAAATTTAGCTTGAGAATCGGAATGGTTGATCTTTTTGGATGGTTTCGTTTCTCCTGGCTTTTTCTGCCTGCCGGAATTTTCGCCCTGGCAAAAAATTGGAAGTCCTGGCTTGTCATCTCAATTTTTCCTTGTGTAGTTTTGGCTTATACCCTCTATTGGATGGGATCTTGGCTTTTTGGCCCACGCTATTATTTCGAAGGAATTATTGGATTATTTATATTGAGTGCAGCTGGTATACAATTTACAGCCGGAAAATTCATTCACAGTAGGAACATGTTCAAAAACTGGCGCTGGATTATTGTGTCAACAATCACACTTTTTCTGGTTGCCGCCAACCTCTTTTTCTATATTCCGCAACGGCTGGGCAATATGAAAGGGCTTTACGGAGCAAATAAAGAACAGTTGACACCATTCCTTTCTGCTTCTGCACAAGAAATGACCCCTGCCCTGGTGATTGTGCATAAGCAAAAACACTGGATCGAGTACGGCACATTGCTGGAATTGAGTTCACCTTATCTCAATTCCCTCTGGTTGATGACCTATAGTCGCGGGCTTGAGCTGGACAAATTTATCTCCAGCCAATTTCCTGATCGTTCCATCTGGCATTATTACCCGGATCAACCTGATACTTTTTATTCAGCTGAACGACCGGAGTAATAAACTAAGAAACAGAACGCGCCCAGGCAGTCAGAAGCAGGACGATCAACGAGAGAATTAAATTGAGATTAATCAATAATTTCTCTTTTCGTTCGTAATTTTTTACTTCATTTTGTGAAACAGACTTTCCGATCGACTTTTTCAGGTTGATCTTCTTCAGCTCAGGAAGAACTCCCCAGGTCATAACCACCATCGATAAGACTAACAAAATAATGGCAACATGTTTACTGAAAATAGCCAGTGACCATGCGTTATCAATCTGCAGAAAACCATCATAAGATGGGTGTGCAGTCATTTGAATTAAACCCGTACCGGAGAGGATGACCAGAGCTAACCAGCCTATAGGTTGAAATTTTTTCTGGATCTCTGCATATAAGATATCTTTTTGCGATTGGTCACTGATTTTCTGCATAGCAGGAAGAAAGATGAGTGCCAGGCTGGCGGCTCCACCAATCCAAATCACTGTGGCTAAAAGATGCAGCCAATAAACAATGGTCAAACCCCAGGAAGGAATAATAGCCATCTTTTTCCACCTTTATGGCGAAGGCGTATCTGTGACGGTAGGAGTACTCTCGCCTTCCCCACCATCCGGAGTCGGCAAACCACCTTCAGTCGTTGGCGATGGTGTTGGCGTTTGAGTGGCTGGCGGAGCTTCGGTTTCTTTAGAGCGATTGCATTCTTCATAGACATGCGTGGCAGTTGGCGCTACCATTTCATCCACACCAAACGCGAAAGCCATTTCATATTTCTCGTTGGCGGTGCACCAATCTTCTTCAAAAGCCAATTGGTCGCCCCATTTTATCAACCCCATCCGATATCGTTCCTGGGCTGTCATTCCGGAGCTATCTCTCAAGTTAGGTAGGGAAGGATAAATTTGACCAAAAGCTTGAACAACGCGTGACCAATCTACACCCCAGAAACTTGCGCCGGATATGTAAAAGCGAGCCCAGGTGCGGTAATTTTGTGCTTCGTCATCAAGCGGGCCAAAGCGTTCAGCCAGTGTCAAATCATAAATTCCAGGCTCAAGATTGCCTTGGGTCAGGATCTCCTTCACACCACGGTTGCGCAGGGCCAAATAATAAAAACCATCCACTGCTACAGCTTTATAATTTATGTTCAAAGTCCTTAAAGCATCAATTGAGTCGATAACACCATCCCAATCTTCAGTTTGAGATAAAGATTGAATTTTGCTGAAAATCTCTTCCTCACCTCTCATATCAGCAGTTGGCTTGGGAGTAGGAGAAGGAATTGGCGTTGGGGTTGCAACATTCGCCTGTGCAAAAAGAACTTCCGTTAATTTTTCTTGAGCGCCTGGAAAACCAGGGTAAATTTGAATAACATATTCGAAACGCTTGCGGGCATTCTCAAATCGCTTCTCTTCAAACTCTCGAATACCTAACTGAAATTGGGTCGTGGCTCTATCAATTACAACTTTTTCTTCTTCAGCGGTGCGGTTTGACATCGCTTCCGCCGAACCAAAGAAGTAGCCTGTCCCTGCGCCGATTAAGATGATCAAGATTCCCAGTAAGTACCAAATGCCTCTACGAGGCTTAAGTTTTTTAGGACCGCCCTGCTCTTCTTTCTGGTCTATAACATTGTCTTCCGTCAGTTCATTCATGTCCGCTATTATACCGTAACATGCAAATGGGGAGATCAGAAAGTTGCATATTTAACCAAGGGAAACATCTAAAAACATCATGACGCAAAAACCGACCATCAAACCTATGGTTGCCAGGTCGCCATTCGATCCTTGATGAGATTCTGGAATTAGCTCCTCACCGACCACAAAAATCATTGCACCCGCAGCAAAGGATAATGCGTACGGTAACAACGGTCGCATCACCAAAACTGCAAGGGCACCAAGCACGCCTGCAATCGGTTCTACGACCCCGGAAGCCTGCCCGTACATGAAGCTCTTAAAACGGCTCATACCTTCTCGTCGCAAGGGAGCTGAAACAGCCAGACCTTCTGGAAAATTCTGGATGCCGATACCAACTGCCAGAGCAATTGCCGAGGCCACCGTTGCCTCGGGTAATCCGGCGGCGGCAGCTCCAAAAGCCACGCCTACAGCCAATCCTTCCGGAAAATTGTGGAGTGTTATCGCCAACACCAATAAAATACTGCGATGCCAGGAGGTTTTTATGCCTTCGGCTTCTGCCTCTGGCAATCCAAGATGAAGATGCGGCAATAATTTGTCTACACCAAATAAGAAGCCGCCGCCAGCCAGAAATCCGATCACAGCCGGAAGCCAACCGGGGATTCCTTGAGCCTCCGACATATCGATTGCAGGCGCTAATAAAGACCAGAAACTGGCAGCGATCATCACACCAGCCGCAAAACCAAGGAATATATCCAAAACTTTGCGATTGACATCTTTTGCAAGAAAGACCCCGGCTGCACCGAGAGCAGTCAACCCCCATGTGAACAAAGTTCCAATTAATGCTTGCAGAATTGGGCTTAATCCTAAAAATGCTTCCATCTTAATTCCTCATATTTCTTTGTATTTTTCAGTCAGGGTATCTTTATTCAGGCAAGTTGGATATTTTTGTGATTTTTGGGAGAATCCTGCAGAATTCAACGAATAACGACTTCTTGAATCTTCACCAATTTTCAAATAACATTCAATAATTGACAGTGAACGAGCACTTTCCTATAATTGTAAAACAATGAATCAAAAAGACCAACCGAATGCGTACATTCTTCAACAAAATTGGATGAATCAACTCACGGAAAAGGGATTTCGCATCACAAAACCCTTGAAAATAGTCTCTGGCATCTTTACTGCCAGTGACCGGATTTTAAATCCAACGGAAGTTTTTCATCTGGCCAGGCAATCTTATCCTAAAATTGGGTTGGTAACTGTTTATCGTACGATGGAAAAACTGGAGCAAGCAGGCCTGATCAGCCGTGTACACATGCCGGATGGTTGTCAATCTTTTTTCCAGGCGCAATCTGGCCACCAGCATTTAATCATCTGCTTTCAATGCGGTAAAGCTGAATATTTTGAAGGAGACAATCTGAATGCTTTTTTCCACGGCATTGGTAGCCAGTTTGGTTACCAGGTGTACGATCACTGGTTACAATTGTTTGGTCTTTGCTCAGAATGTCAACCGATTCAATCAGAAATTTCGAAAGGGAAGTGAATGAAATTTGAAAAGGGAATTTTGTACGTCGTCGCCACTCCCATTGGAAACTGGCAGGATATCACTCTGCGAGCCCTGGAGATCTTAAAAAAGGTTGACCTGATTGTTTGTGAGGAACTGCGTGAAGGAAGCACCTTATTACGCAGACTGAATATTCAAGGGAAAGAATTATTCAGCTTGAATGAACACAATGAACAAGAAGAAACACCTAATTTAATTACTCGCCTGGCCAAAGGCGAAAAGATCGCTTTAATTTCAGATTGCGGCACACCGGTTTTTGCCGATCCAGGCCACTACCTGATAGAACAGGCAGCTATGTTTGATATGGAGGTTATTCCCATTCCGGGCGCGTCTTCATTAATGTCCACACTTTCCATTCTCGATTTCCACCTTGAACAGTTTTATTTTGCCGGGTTCCTTCCACGCGAAAAAAGCGAGCGCCAACGCGCTTTGAATTCTTTACGGAGTATGAATGTACCCATTGTGTTAATGGATACCCCTTACCGCCTGGTAAAACTATTGGAAGAGGTAGGACGACTTTTTGGCAAGAATCGCCGAATTACCCTGGCAACCAATATCACCATGGAAAACGAGAAGTATTATCGCGGAACAATCGCGGACGTAAGCCGCGAAATCCAGCAGAAAAAAGCGGAATTTATTCTGGTAGTGCATGCAATACATGCACTCCGTGCCCGTTGATCCAGACTAAAAACACCCGTAATACGGGTGTTTTTCTGTTACTGCCTGTGCCCCCAGAGAGATTCGAACTCTCGTTTTAGCCTTGAAAGGGCTGCGTCCTGGTCCCCTAGACGATGGGGGCAATTTACGAACGAAATTCTATCAGATGCCTAAAAGTTGGTCAAGGGAAAAGCAAATATTCAGTTAATTAATCCGGGCACTGGCTCAATACAATCCGGGCTATCCACACGTCCTGAATTGACCTTGGTACTGACCTGAACGGCTGTCATTTGGTTTGGATCAAATGGAGCAAGCATCGCTTTAATATCGGTTATTGATTTGTCTTCAAGATATGACCACATATTCTCCTGATCCAGCACGACCGGCATGCGTTCGTGTACCGCTGAAACCAACTCATTGGCCGGACAGGTAATAATCGATCCACTCCATAACTCTGAGCCTTCCGGCGAATGCCAGATTTCATAGATTCCAGCCAATGCAAAGACTGCGTGATCTTCCAGCTGAAAGAGATAGGGAATGGAGGACTTACTTTTCGCGCTGCGTTTCCATTCATAAAAACCATCCGCTAAAATTAAACAACGCCGGCGCATAAATGCATTTTTAAATGAGGGCTTTTCCAGGATGGTTTCCGAGCGGGCATTGATCATTTTACTGCCAATACTGATATCCTTGGCCCAACTCGGTACCAAACCCCAATAAAGCAACTCCATTTTTCTCGTTTCCGGATTGATTACAGCCGGGATTGCCTGTGTCGGCGCAATGTTATATCGCGGTTCCCACTCAGCAGGTATGTCAGTTATTCCCAGCGAAAGCTGTAATTCATTAGCCTTATATGAAAGAGTAAATCTTCCGCACATCTTCACATCCTTTTCCTTCATAGAACTTGAGACGTTATAATAATAACATCTCACATGTATGGAGGCAAAACCATGACCAACCCCTTAATCGAATGTATTCCCAACTTTTCTGAGGCACGCCGACCTGAGGTTGTCCAGAAGATAATCGAATCAATCGAGGGGGTGGCCCGAGTTCATATTCTGGATCAACACTCCGACCTTGATCACAACCGGACTGTGGTCACTTATGTAGGCGAACCCGCAGCGGTGGCAGAAGCTGCTTTTGCAGCCATCAAGACAGCCGCTGAATTAATTGATCTCAACCAGCATCAAGGGGAACACCCTCGCATGGGTTCCACGGATGTGGTTCCTTTTGTGCCCATTCGCGATATCAGTATTCAGGAATGTCTGCAACTGGCAGATTCCCTGGCAAAACGTGTGGCAGAGGAATTGGACATCCCCGTCTTTCTGTATGAAGAATCTGCCACAATACCGGAAAAGCAAAACCTGGAAAATATTCGCAAGGGCCAGTTTGAAGCACTTAAAGAAGAAATTGGCAGCAGCCCGGTAAGAACGCCGGATTACGGGCCAAACGTACTCGGCAGCGCCGGTGCAACCGTTATTGGTGTGCGGCAGCCGTTAATTGCCTTCAATATTTACCTGACAACCGATGATGTCAGCATTGCTCAAAAAATTGGGCGCGCTGTGCGTCATTCCTCCGGTGGCTTGCGATACGTCAAAGGAATGGGGGTTTTGGTTGATGGTATGGCCCAAGTATCAATGAACCTGACCAATTTCAACAAAACGCCAATCGCTCGCGTGGTCGAATTTGTACGCCGCGAAGCCGGTCGGTACGGAGTGGCGATCCATCATTCTGAGTTGGTTGGACTCATTCCCCAGGCCGCCTTAATCGATGCCGCCCAGTGGTATACGCAACTGGATGATTTTGAAATGAGCCAGATTCTTGAGCAACGACTTTTTGACGAGAAAAAAGATTCACCTGACGCAACAAGCCGGCAGTACACTTTCCTTGAGCACCTGGCATCTTCTGACCCAACACCAGGCGGAGGATCCGCCGCTGCCTACAGTGCTGCAATGGGGGCAGCCCTGACAGCAATGGTCTCACGGTTGACACTTGGGAGGAAAAAATACAGCGAAGTGCAACCGCAAATGGAAACGCTCCAAACCGATTCAGTACAACTTCAGGCGAAGCTAACTACCGCCATCCAGGCAGATGCAGACGCGTTTACGCAAGTCATGGAAGCCTTCAAAAAGCCAAAAAGCACTGATCAGGAAATCGAACAACGCACTGCTGCCATTCAAGCAGCTACTATCCAGGCCGCTGAACTACCTTTACAGGCAGCTCAGCTGGCGTTGCAAGTAATGAAGAATGCTTTTCTTGCCGCTGAGAGTGGTAACCTGAATGCCATTTCAGATGCGGCGTCGGGGGTTTTATTTGCACGAGCTGGCTTACGCAGCTCTTGTTTGAACGTGCGCACCAATACGCTCTCAATCACCGATCAAACCACAGTCAATCAGTTCCTCACCACCGTCCGCCAGCTTGAAAATCAGGCTGCCGAAATAGAGGAACAGCTCTGGCAGCTCTTGCAAGAACGAGGTGGGTTTCCACAATAATGCGAGAAAATTGGTTTGGGTTCATCATCTCAGGCTTGCTCTTTTTAGCTGCCTGCACACCAGCAGTTTTTACCGATAATGTTACAATCGCGACGGGTCCAGTGAAAGCGACCGTGACAATGTCCATGCCAACGATGACACCTGAAAAAACCCTGAGTCAAGCGACACGCTCCAGGACGCCAGAACCCACTGTTCCGCCAGGTGAGACATCCGTGCCAACTTCTATTGTGACTCATCCTATCGCAAATCCAACCCGCCTATCAGGCGATTTGACTATGCCATTTGAACCCATTTTCGATTTCCCGCTTGCTGATGGAAAAAACCAGGTGATCGATTCCTCTTATCGCTTTGGCTCAACCCAAAACGGGGTGCGTTTGCCGCATGATGGGGTTGAATTTTACAATGAATATGGCACAGCGGTCATCGCGGCTCTGGATGGAACCATTCTGTTTGCAGGAAATGATGAAATTGAACCCTGGGGCCGTTTCAAGAATTTTTATGGAAACATGGTGATAATCGAGCATGCACCTGATCCAATCGGGCAGCGCTATTACAGTTTGTACGCCCACCTCTCCAAAATCGTTGTACAAACTGGAGATTTTGTTTCCCAGGGTCAGAAAATTGGTGAGGTCGGGTTTAGCGGCGGTGCAATCGGCAGTCATCTGCACTTCGAGGTACGGCTGGGACAGGCGCTGTTGGAGAATACGAGCAACCCCGAATTATATTTACCACTGAATACTGCCATGAACGCTGGATCCGTGGGGATTTTAGCCGGACAAATTCTGAATGCCGACGGTACAGCTGTTGAGGATGCCAATATTAGCATTCAGGCGATGCGTAATGGTAAGATTGACCCTGATCAAACCGCCACCTACCTGTCCAGCTACACGAAGAGTATACCCCGCGATACAGGTATTGGTGAAAACTTCACGCTTTCAAATCTGGCGGAAGGTGAATATCGCCTGACTGTATTCATTTCGGGAAGTTTACAAGAGAAGTTTGTGAAAATCCTTGCTGGCCAAATCACCTTTATCACCATTCAAGCAGATAATTGAATGATTTAAGATTTGATTATGCCCATTGAAATGATTAGCGCTCAAACAACCATTCGATCTGATGATTTGGGTTCAATCCATTGAATGCCGTCTGGGCAAGTCTCGCAATCAAATAATTGGCATCGTCGAACAACAATTGCTGCGGCGAATATACAAAAATCGTGAAAACAAAATCCTTTTCCGGGCCAAAGGCAATGACGACATCGCTGACAGTGTGCAGCAGCCCGTCGTCTTCCTCGCTCCAACCATGTTTATGCGCAATGCGGGTACCTTCCGGTAAGCCGGCTTCCACCAGCGCACCAATTTGATTTCTGGCGAGGATATCAATCATAAGCTGACACTTTTCAGAAGTGATCTTTCCCGCCGATTCCTGCACCAGTATTCCCTTACCATTTTTTGCACAATCGTAAAGACCGGCAAGCAAAGTACCTATATCCACAGCTGTTGTTTGATTGTAGAGATCCGGGTTGGTATTGATATCAAGCCGGGTGTTGGCCGGTGTTGAATTAAGACTCAATAAGGGAGCTCCCAAATAGAAAAAACCGGATATAAAGCTATTTTTCAACCCGAATGCCTGCAGGTCTGAAGTTACCAGCAGCGGTCCGCTAATCGGGTCAATTCTTTCCATCAATCGATCAGCCGGATCATTCTCGGATAGGACAATCATGTAATTCAACCAACCTGAAACATTTTCCTCAAGCGGCAAATCTTCACGCCACAAGGTCGAAACCATGATCGGGATCTTCATGGTACTGGCAGCCGTGTAAGCAATCCCGGGTTCCACTGTTTCTCCCGCCATCATGGTCAATTGGATTGTTCGCCGGGTGCTTAAATCTTCCAGGTAGATTTCTACAATCCCTGGAAATTCAAAATCACGGATATTCGCTTTAAGCAAATACTCAATTTGTTCGAGACTGGGTGGCTGGGCAGATTGCGGTTTGGTTTCTACAATAACTTTGCGCTGATCTATTGATTGAAATGCTGCGAAAATTCTGTCAGCAAAGCCCTCATCATCCAATAGTTTTCCGGCAACCCCCGCAGCAAACTGCGTCGTGCCGGTAATCGCATATGCCGAGCTGGCTGGCGATTGATAACGTGGCTTGAGCTCATGATTAATAAAATCAGTAAGTTTCTTTCGATCAATGTCTGCCTTGAGGGGAATTTGCGGGAACTCATCCGTTTCTCGATTCCACAGGTAACCCCAGAAGGACGACAGATTATGTTGGTCCTGACAAATTTTTATGACCGGATGTAACATCTCGTCCCAGTCAAAGGAGATACCAGCGTCTTCATTTGATACTTGAATGAGAGATTCGCCAACCTGCAGGGATATCGGCATCTCATATATTTCTTTAAGACGTTGTTTCGCTTCTTCAGGTGAAAAGCCCCCTACCGGAAGGGAGCCAATTTCAAAATTCGTAGAAAAATTGCATGGCTGTTGCTTAAATCGTTGCAATTGCGTGAGGGTCATTGCAACTGCAATGAGAATAAATAGTATGCTAAACAGGATAAGAAAAAAGGCAAGTTTTTTCTTGCGCAATATGGAGTCTCCCGTGACTGAAATTTCAATACATCATAAAACAAATAGCGTTTTCTTGCCAGCAAGCTTAATCTCGCAATTTTTCAAGCGCAATTCGCAGCACAAAGATCAAATTCCATTGTAGAATCAAGCATCTTCAGTGAGGGAGCAGGTATGCCAGATTACCAGTTACAAAACAATCTCTTCCAATTAACAGTTGAGCCTGGCCAGGGTTTTTTCAATTTGACTACCAACCGCAGCGGATTTCCAGCGCTGGAACACGCCTACATCAAATTGGTAGTGCGCGTTAATAACCGGCCTGTAACCTTGCTCCAATCCAGCTGGGATTCGTTCCAGGCACTAAAAACAACCGCGGATTCGCTTCATGGAAAGTTAAAGCAACTTGAATTCTCTATTTTCCTTGAACAGGATAATTTCATTGTCCGAGTTGTTTTCGCATTAGGTGAAGACCTTCCCATCTTTTTATGGAAGGTTTCATTCGAGAACCAATCTGATTCTGCCGTGGAACTGGAAAGTATTGAAATGCTTAATTTGGGTTTTAATCGTGATCCGGAAAGCGCATTTACAAGTGGTAAAAGTGCCTCCCGACCTGCATTAGCCTTTCACGCAAGCGGATGGCAATCCTGGTCATTCACCGGCACTTTCCGCAATGATCAGATTCAACGGCAAACTCGTCTGCGCCACTTTCAGGACATGTTAGTCCAAAATGCCGGTACTCCCCTCTTCCGCCAAATTGGCCATTTTAGTGGCGATTTTTTTGGCATTCTGGCAGACCGAAATGCCAGGATCGCCGCCTTGTTTGGTTTTCTTTCTCAAAAAAATAATTTTGGCAGTCTGGAGGTTGATATCCGCGAACAGCCAAAAATTCGATTATGGGCAAACGGTGATCGAACCATTGTCTCATCCGGATATGGAACAGAAACCGATTGGGCAATTTTTTACCCATGTTACTTTGATCAACCGGACCCTTTCGAAACATATTACCAGGCAGTAGCTAGAGAAAATCAGGTGAATATCAAAAGCTCACCACCCGTCGGCTGGTGCTCCTGGTATCATTTTTATCAAGACATTTCCGAAAAGAAAATTTTAAACAACCTGGAAACAATTATCTCCTACCAGGACCAATTGCCGCTTAAGTTGATTCAGATTGATGACGGTTTCGAGCGTGAAATAGGCGATTGGTTTAAATTTCGGAAAGGATTTCCAGCGGGTGTTTTACCCCTGGCCCGCGAAATTAAGCAGAGAGGCTTTACACCCGGGTTATGGCTGGCACCCTTCATTTTGCATCCCAACAGCCAGTACGCCATTAATAACCCGGATAAATTACTGCGCCATAAAAATGGACAGCCGGTCAATGCCGGCTTCATCTGGAACGTTTTTACTCAGGCACTTGATTTAACCGCTCCAGGAGCGCTAGAATATGCCCTGGAAGTCGTTACCAGGGCCACAAAAGAGTGGGAGTTCCCTTACCTGAAACTGGACTTCCTCTATGCAGGCGCGCTTGCTGGTTACCGTTTCGACCGCACCAGAACCAGGGCACAGGTATTAAGACAGGCCATGCAGTCGATCCGCGAGAGTGTAGGTGAAGAAACCTTCTTACTGGGCTGCGGAGCACCATTGGGATCAGTGGTGGGAATTGTAGACGCGAACCGCATTGGGGCCGATGTCAGCGGCGATTGGACACCAAAGTTTTTCGGCATCACCTTTCCATTTAAACGCGAACCGCATATGCCCTCCGCACGAAATTCGATCCAGAATATTCTTTCACGAGCGGAACAGCATGATCGCTGGTGGATCAACGACCCGGATTGTCTGTTGATTCGAGATGAGACCAATCTCACACTGGCGGAAGTACAATCGCTTGCAACCGCCATTGCCATCACAGGCGGATCGCTGATAATTTCAGACGACCTACCCCATCTGTCAACGGAGCGAAGGAAGATGGCTGAAAGACTAATCCCGGTGATTGGGAAAAGAGCTTATGTGATGGATTGGCTGGATAAAACAACCCCTCATAATCTTCGACTTGATCTCAGCAATCCTGGTGGGGATTGGAATATTATCGCACGCTTTAATTGGAAGGAAATTGAGCGCGAGATCTTCATATTGCTCCCGGACTTCAATCTGCCAAAAAGCGATTTTTGGGCGTATTCCTACTGGGAAGATAAAGTGCGGCTGATAAAAGCGAATGACCCAATTTTGATTGATAAACTTCCGGCACACGGGGTATCGTTATTTGCAATGAGAGCTGTCCGTGATGAACCTACCTATATTGGTTCAAATTTACATATTTCGATGGGTTTGGAAGTAGCGGCATGGGAGATAAATGAAACCGCGCTTGAATGTAAGTTCAAACTACCGCGGAAAACCGAGGGAAGTGCCTATTTTTATCTCCCAGACCCACCCAAAGAAGCCTTTCTAAATGCGGAACCGGTAAATTGGGCTGCTCAGCCGGATGGTATTTATATGTTTCCGATCAGCATGGATAGAAAGTGCACGTTGACCATCCAATTGTAAATTGTTGAAAGCAATCACACAGTAACACCAATTCCCAATTCTTACAAAATACCAGCCTGCCGTAAAATACGACAGGCTGGCAAAACTAAAGTGGCGATTCTTAAGTATTATTCTTGTGAAGTTGGCGGTTCAACGATTGCGGTTTGCTTTTTCACGAGACGTTTATTATTTGAACGTCGGACAGCGGAGCGAATTGCCAGGAAAATCAAGTATAGGGGCAGGAAGATGATAATTAAGACCGGTAATATGGAAACCACAATCCAGATGACTACATCAACAATCACCTGCAGGGTATCCACCAGTGCTTGCAATGCCTTGCTGACCGTAACGGAAGGTTTCCATCCTGCCACAGAAATTGGGTTTACAGCCTCATGAGCTTGAATGCGGATACTGATCGCTGAGAGCGCTGCGGCTTCTTCATAGTATTTAATTTGACCTTTTATGACTTCAATCTGCTCACGATAATATGTCAACTGATTGAAAACATTGAGCACATCCTCTGTCTTTTTGGCTTCATCCATAATGGCACGTAGCTGTGCTTCGGCATCTTCCAGATTCGCCAAACGTGAATTGAGGTCCGTATACTCTTTGGTCACATCCTGACCCGAGACATTTTCACTCAGAACATCTTCTTCACGATTATTGGTCAGGTTTTTGATTTCATCAATTGCCTGGTTCAGTAAATTTGCAGGGATGCGGATACTGATACTTGCCTCCGGCACCTCAAGTCCATTGTAGTTAACTGATTTCCACAAATTGGAATTGACGACATAACCACCCATCCGCTCAGCCATTTGATTAATCGTACTCATGACCTTGCCGGGATCGTTCACAACTATCGAAAGGTCGGCGTTGCGAATCACCAGCCGGACTGCTTCAGTTTGCGGCATACCGCTATCGGCTGAAATATTAGGGGCAGCTTGCGGCATGCCCTCTTCAATGGATTTATCCGCTGCACCAAGACTGGGTGACTCAGCAGGATACTCCATCGATAACATATCGCGATCATTGACAGCTTCAGAACGAGCAAGCGGCGCACATGCAGTTAAGACGAGAACTGCTATCAATAATAAGCCTGACAATTTTGACTTCATATCTTCCTCCCGGTAACTAGTTGAATTATAGCTTTTCCTCAAGACGGAAATCAACCATAAAAGGTTCCTAAAATTTCAATGATTGAGATTTTGGCCGGAAGAAGGATAAACTTTACCAGCCACCACTCAATCGCTGGGCATGCCTTAACGGCAGTTCGAGCTTGAGTATTTTTTGCTGGACAGCGTTAACATCATAAGCAACCCGCCTGAACTCAAAACGGCGCAAACCAGTTGTATAAATGGCATATGCCGCCCGCGGATCACTATCGCGTGGCTGGCCAACTGAACCGGGATTGATAATCATTCGGTTGTGCAAAGTTGTCGTCGTGCCAGCCTGCGGTGGCCCCCACTCTAAGACACCATCTTCCGCATTCCACGAACTGATCATCGATTGGTGAGAATGACCAACCAGGCATAAATCGGTTTTAAAATATTCATAATTAATACGGGCTATATACGGTTCAAGAATATATTCCCACATGGGGTTACGAGGGCTGCCATGTGCCAAAGTGACCCCGTTCACTTCTACTTTTTCCGGTAGTTCTTTCAAAAATTTTATATTTTCTTTGGATAAGTTGTTCTGGTGCCACAGCATTGATTCTTTCGCTTCGCTATTGAAAAGTGATATATCAATATCACCTGTGGCAGCCAGGTCGTGATTACCTTTTATACAAACAAGATTTTCCAGGCCACGAACGAGTTCTACGCACTCATTCGGTTGCGGTCCATAGCCCACCAGATCCCCCAGGCACCAGACCTGATCCACATTTCGACTGTCCTTCATTACCGTCTGAAGAGCATCGAAGTTTGCATGAATGTCAGAGATTATCAAAATGCGCATGTATTCCTACCCACAAGAATTAAAATTTTGACTAATGATACGCTCAAATGCTTCGTTTGTGAATTAAAAGCACATAAAATCAAAGTGAACGCACTTTTTCAATAATCTCAGCAGCATAATCAAATCGATTAAAGGCTGGCATCAGATATATTCCATCAATTGCATCTTTCAAACCGGTAATCAATTCCAGTGCGATTTCAATTCCTGTTGCTGGGCTATTTTCGGCCGCGTTCTGCATACGCCGCATAATTGAATCCGGAATGGAAATTCCCGGCACTTCATGGTGCAGAAAACTGGCATGCCGGTCTGTCACCAAAGGTAAAATCCCAATTAAAATGCGGATCTTTTCAGGTGCAATCGCCGTTCGTAAAGATTGAATGGATTTCTTCGTCCGCACAATATCGAAGACTGGTTGAGTAAGGAAAAAATCAGCACCAGCATGCAATTTACGGATCATATTTTTGGCTTCATGCTCCTGACTGTTTGCATGTAGATTTAGCGCCGCACCAACAAAGAATGTGGTCGGTTGCCCAATCTCCGAGCCGGCATGATCAAGCCCGACATTAAAGGATTGTTTAATCAGCTTGATAACACCCGAGGGCACCAGATCGAAATTGTCATTAGCCTCCGGATAGTCTCCAATGGCCGTGGGATCGCCCATCATGACAAACACGTTGCGAATCCCAAGGGCATGGGCTGCCAGCAGATCTCCCTGAACCCGCAGAAGATTTCGTCCGCGGGTTGGAAAATGCAAAACCGTTTCAACATTCGTATATTTTTGTATCAGGCTACAAACCGCCCAGGGGCTCATGCGCATTCGCGCCATTGGACTATCAGCCACATTGATAACATCGGCTCCTGAATCAGCTAACAAGCTGGCTCCTGCCAACAATTTCTTGGTGCTTAACCCCTTGGGGGGATCCATTTCAACGGCGATAATAAAATCATCACGTTTCATCTTCTTCGAAAGTTCCGATTGCTCATCACCTTCAAGCATTTCAGGGCTTTCTGTCTCTTGTGGAAGTTCGAAGCCATTCGCAATATCAGCAACTTCTGTACTGTTGATGATTTCTGCCATTGCGCGGATGTGCAGGGGTGTCGTCCCACAACAGCCTCCAATGACGTGGGCTCCCGTTTTCCAAAAAGAAAGCGCATACTCCCCAAAATATTCTGGTCCTGCCGGATACATAATACGACCATCTTGCTGCTCTGGCCAACCTGCATTCGGCATAACCGAAAAAACTGCCTGCGGAACAACTTTTTTCATCTTTTTTAAGATCCGCAGCAATTGCAATGGACCACCTGAACAATTGACCCCAACAACATCTGCTCCAAGCTCATAAATTCCTAGAGCTATCTTTTCGGGTGAGTCTCCCAACAAGGTTCTGTCATCCCGGGTAAATGTCATTGACGCGATAATTGCTACGTTTGGATCAATATCTCTGGCAGCACGAATGGCTTCCCGTAATTCGTAAAAATCTGTCATGGTTTCGATCAGTATCAGGTCAACCTGCGCTTCGATCAGAACCGATATTTGTTCACGGAAGGCCGCATAAGCTTCATCAAGCTGCACCCTTCCAAAAGGCGCGAGACGTACCCCCAATGGGCCGACATCTCCGGCGATTAGAATATCCCGAAAACTTGCCAGCGATACCCGGCGGATAAGATCTACACCGGCCTGATTAATTTGTTTTACCTGGTCTTCTTTGCCAAATTCGCTCAATTTATACCGATTTGCGCCAAAAGTGTTCGTCTGAATCATATGGGAACCAGCTTCAATATAAGCACGGTGGACATCCGCGACGAGGACCGGCTGGGTCAGATTTAACGCGTCAAAACAGTCATCAAAGCGAATGCCTTTTGCATGCAGCACCGTGCCCATGGCACCATCTGATAGGATCGGTTTGGATTGTGCCAATCTTCCCAGGAATTTGTTTTCTAGCACCATGCTGTTACTCTCCCATCAATTGGCTGATCCGGCTGGTGCCGATATTAAAATAACGTGCCTGTGGGTGATGGACAATAATCGCAGCCGTCGACTGTTCCGGGACGAGTTGGTAAGCGCTAGTCAGGGACATGCCCAGTTCTTTTTCCACCGGTAAGAGCGAAAAAACTCGTTTGTGATCCTCAAGTTCCGGGATGGCAGGATATCCCCACGAATAGCGTTTGCCTCGCTCACTTTCCAGTCTCAACTCTCTCCTGATAAAATCATGCATATAATCCGCCGTTGCCTCGGCTGTTTGGACTGCCAGCCCATGTGAGAAGTAAGCTTCCATATATTCACCTCTGGCTTGCATTTCATCAAAGCGTTGGGTAGCTTTTTGACCAACAGTGACTAATTGCAGCACCATCGTATCGATTTGATCGCTGCCTTCCGAGGCAAAATAATCTGCCAGGCACAAATTTTCTCCTCCGCTCTGGCGCGGAAAATGGAACTCCTCGATCACAACACGTTCTCGATCGATTTTGTTAGCATCATAAACCAACAGAGAATCTGCGCGGGCTTGAACCGGAAAATAACCATATATTGCCTGCGGCTGCAACCATTTATTCAGACGTGCTTCACGTTGCATCCGAGCAAGGCGAGCTTCAAAATCAGTTTTTATTTTCTGCCACTCTTCTCCATGGGCATTTTTTGCACCCCAGGATAGACGAAACAATTCATTCAGCGAAAGGTGCTCGAATACAGATTCAAGCGGAATTTCACGAACTACCTGCACCCCCCAGGCTTTCGGGATAGGAATGTCAATGTCTCTCCGTATTTTTGACACTCGTGCGGGTGCACTCAGTTCTTTTTCAACTTCATTTTCTGCCCGTTCAAGTTCCGCCTGAGACTCTTCCAGATTCTGGCGGATAAAATCTTCCCGAGTATTGTCATCACTGAGCCGGTCCATGGCCGCCAGTCCTTCAAAGGCATCCTTGCAATAGAATACCCCGGCCGGATAGAACGTACCAGCCTCGGTCATCAAGATTCTGCGACCAAATTTCTTATTGATAGCCGCACCGCCTATTAATACAGGCAAATTGATTTTCCTGCGATTAAGATCATTCACGATCAATGGCATTTGCTTACTGGTACTGACGAGCAAAGCGCTCAATCCAATGGCATTGGCTTTACGCTCCACCGCTGTACTTATTATGGTCTCAGCCGGTACTTGTTTGCCCAAATCGAGCACTTCATAGCCATTGTTCACCAGGATTGTCTTTACCAGATTCTTGCCGATGTCATGTACATCGCCATAAACAGTTGCGAGAACAATTAACCCTTTACTGACACCAGCTTTCTTTTCAAGAAAGTTTTCAAGATATCCAACCGATTTCTTCATCACTTCGGCAGATTGCAGCACAAAAGGCAAGATCAACTCACCCGATCCAAATTTATCGCCTACTTCTTTCATAGCCGGCAAAAGCACATTGTTAAGGATCCAGACCGCCCGTTCATGCACGCTGATGTTACTTTTTTCGGCTAACAATTGATCAATATCCTGTTCCACACCTTCTTTGTTGCGGTGAACAATCTTCCAAATTAATCGCTCACCAGGAGAAAGCGAATTGACGTGTTTTTCTTGTTCACTGGAACGGTCTGCAAGTTCATTCCCATGCTGATCATAAAAAGAAATCAATCGTTGAAGGGCATCCTCACGTTTGTTAAAAACGAGATCCTCTGCCAATGCAATTTCTTGCGGAGCAATATCGACATAAGGAGTAATCTGGGCTGGGTTTACAATGGCCATATCAAGCCCTGCCTGCACGGCATGGAAAAGCATGATGCTATTCAAAGTCGCTCTGGCAGCCGGTGATAGGCCAAAAGAAACATTGCTGACTCCCAAAGAAGTTAAAATGCCCGGCAGGTTTTGTTTTATGAGTCTGATTCCATTCAAAGTCTCAACAGCTGAATTAGAAAACTCCACATCCCCCGTTGCAAGCGTGAAAGTAAGCGCATCAACCACCAAATCCTGGGGTCGCAATCCGTGATCATCTACAGCGATGGTTAATAACCGCTGAGCGACCTCAAGTTTTTGTTGTGCAGTTTTCGCCATACCCGATTCATCAATGGTTAGCACAATCACAGCCGCATTAAACTTTTTCGCCAGAGCAAAGATCTTGTCCGCCTTTTGACGTCCAGCTTCCAGGTTGGTTGAGTTGATCAGGCAGCGTCCAGGTGCAGTTTGCAGGGCTGTTTCAATGACATCCAGCTCAGTCGAATCGATCACCAACGGAACACGGATTGCCGTGGCCAGCATTTTGATGACCCTGCGCATAGTGCTTGCTTCATCAGCTCTTTCCGTTAATGCCACGCAAACATCCAGTGCATGCGCTCCACTATCCACCTGCTGCTGAGCAATCTGGAGAGTACTTTCATAGTCACCATCGAGGATAATTTTCTTAAATTTGCGACTGCCCTGCGTGTTCAATCTTTCACCGATTAATAATGGCGCAGGCTCCTGGTGCATATTCATCACCTGTGTTGCTGAAGCCAGAACAGCAGGTTCAATCACCGGTCGTGGAAATGGACGCTGATCTCCTACCGCCTTAACCAGTTTTCGCAAATGATCCGGGGTCGTACCACAGCAGCCGCCTACTACGTTGATATGGTTCTTCTCAACAAATTCAGTCAATGCCTCTGCAAATGAATCGGCGGGAAGAGGGTAAACGGCTTCACCATTCACATTCAACGGCAAACCTGCGTTCGGAATACAAGAAACCGGTAGTATTGAATTTTCACCCAAAAATTGGATTGGCTGGCGCATGTGCTCCGGACCAGTTGAACAATTTAAGCCAATTACATCGATAGGCAGAGCTTCCAGGATCGCCAAAGCTGCGCCAATATCGGTTCCCAACAGCATCCGCCCGGTCGTATCCAGGGTTATCTGGGCTTGAATGGGCAGGAAGATGCCGGTTTTCTCAAACGCACTTGTTATCCCTTGAATGGCAGCTTTTACCTCAAGGATATCCTGTGAAGTCTCAATCAACAGCAGGTCAACTCCCCCTTCCAGTAAACCAACAGCTTGTTCACCGAAAACATCTACAAGGTCTGCAAAGGTAATATTGGATAAGTCCGGATCATTCATGGAAATCAGCTTGCCGGATGGACCTAATGAACCCGCAACATAACGTTGTTGTCCCGTATTCAGGCTGAATTCATCCGCCAGTTTGCGCGCCAGCTGTGCTGCTTGAAAATTGATCTCATATACTCTTTCTACCAAACCATATTCTGACAGGGTCAAACGATTTGCTCGAAAGGTATTGGTTTCGATCGCATCAACACCAACGTCCAAAAAAGAGCGGTGTACTGCTTCAACAACCTGGGGTGCACTGATGACGAGGTAATCAATGCAGCCTTCATATTGCTTACCCCCATAATCGGCCGCATTCAAATTAAATTTTTGCAGGCTGGTACCCATCGCCCCATCGAAAACAATGATCTTTTTTTGCAGGGCATCCAAATAACTGCGGTTGGTATACTTTCTTTGCATAAAATCTCCTGTATGGGGGATTTCAAAAATTTAAGAAAACACCTCTCATATTTGAGAGGTTTTGTCAAAACACCCTCATCTCCCAGATTTCCCATATGAAATGGTTTCTGCCGGATTTGGCACCTGCTTTATTCAGTGGTTGCCGAGGTATCAACGGGCCGGTCCCTTCACCTCTCTGGATGAGCTTTCATTCGATTTTGCAAATGGTACCACAAAAGCAATCCTCGGTCAAAATCTCTGAGTCATAAATTGGACATTTTTGACCCTGAAAGATTGAAAAAAATGGCATAGA
This sequence comes from Anaerolineales bacterium, assembly GCA_038329785.1. Classification (GTDB taxonomy): domain Bacteria; phylum Chloroflexota; class Anaerolineae; order Anaerolineales; family Anaerolineaceae; genus UBA6170. Next base: position 72,837 of record JBBQNI010000007.1, read on the forward strand.
ATTTTACTTATTGCGCTAATCACATGTGCGATATAATTTGATTACGGTGAAAATTTGAAATCACAAACCTATCCAAAATTAAAAAATATACTGATCACAGCAATTTTCTTGGCATTAGTAGGATGGGCGGGACTCTATTTGTTATTCCAATCTACCACCCCTTTATTGGGTCCGCGCTGGTTATTTTTCTTTCTTTTTATGGTCGCCTTAAGCGGTACTGCTCTTCCGGTTGTTTATTTATTCAATTTGCGGTTTATCAGTTCTCCGCCTGCCACTGCAATTGTTTTAATCCGCCAGGCGATCTGGGTTGGGCTATTCTTTGATTTGCTCGCCTGGCTTCAACTCGGCCGTATCTTGAACCCTGTGCTGGCACTAATTCTTGCAATCGGCATTTTGGTTATCGAAAACTTGATTCGGATGGCAGAAATCAGTCGCTGGCGTCCTGTAGCGGAAGATGATGAATGATTATCGCCAGATTCCATCTGTTGATCTGATAATAAACAGCCCGGGAGCAACCCTACTCATCACCAACTTTGGCCGGGAACAAGTTATTATTACCATCCGGGATGTTCTGGAAAGCTTTCGTCACATGGAGACGCTCGATCGAGAATGCTGCACGCCAACAGCCATCCTGTCGCAAGCAAATCTGAATTTACAAAAAACCTTCAAATCAACCCTCAACCCTCTGATTAACGCCAGCGGGGTCATCCTGCACACCAACCTGGGCCGTGCCCCACTCAGTGCGGACAGCATTGAGGCAATGCGTACAATTGCAGCCAACTATAATACCCTGGAGTTTGACCTCTCCACGGGCAAACGTGGATCACGAACCGTTCACGCGGAAGACATCCTGATCCAATTGACCGGCGCGGAAGCCGCTCTGGTTGTCAATAATAATGCCAGTGCCGTTCTGGTTGCATTAAGTGCCCTGGCAAATCGTCGCAAAGTTATTATTTCACGTTCGCAATTGATCGAAATCGGGGGTGGTTTTCGTATTCCTGATGTGATGAAACAATCCGGTGCCAAATTACACGAGATTGGAACGACAAACAGGGTACACATCAGTGATTATTCGGACGCATTACAAGAGCCAGCCGCCCTGGTTATGCGCGCACATCACTCCAATTTTAAAATTATTGGCTTTTCAACCGAACCCGATCTGGTGGATATTTGTAAAGTTGCCCATGCAGCCGCTGTTCCTGTATTGGATGACCTCGGGTCAGGCACTTTTCTTGATACTGCCAGATATGGCTTGCAACATGAACCAACGATCATCGAATCCCTATCTGCCGGTGCTGACCTGGTTTGTTTCTCTGGAGACAAGCTGCTGGGTGGCCCTCAGGCAGGAATCATCCTCGGGCGGAAACAAATGGTCGCAAAAATTAAAAAACATCCGCTTGTGCGGGCAATCCGCGCGGATAAGATTTGTCTGGCAGGTCTGAACGCTACACTCTTTCACTACCTGAAGGGAGAAGCAGAGCAAAAAATTCCTGTATGGCAAATGATTTCAAGATCTGTAGAGAATATCCAAATTTCTGCCCACGCCTGGCAGCAATCAATCCAGCATGGCGATGTCATCAGCAGCCATTCGACCATCGGGGGTGGCAGTATGCCCGAAGAAATGCTGCCAACGTACGTACTCGCCTTGACCGTTCGCAACCCCGATCAGTTTGTTAAGCAGCTGCGTCAACTTCCGCTGGCAATCATAGCGCGCATTGAAAATGAGCACGTGCTTCTGGATCCACGCACTGTTTTTCCTGACCAGGAACAGGTATTGTGCGCCCAATTAAAGACTTTATTATCAGAATAATCATCAATCTTTAGGAGTCAGTAGTCATGAAAAAAGATATCGACAATTTGATGCAAACGAATAATATTGACGCGCTTTTGGTCATGGGATCTGGTCAACACAACCCAACGATGGTTTACCTGACTGGCGGAGGTCATCTAACCTCAGCTGACCTGATCAAACCCCAGGGCAAAAAAGGCATCCTTTTTCATGGTTCGATGGAACGCGATGAAGCTGCCAAAAGCGGTCTGGAAACTCGTTCCTACGACAGCTATCCCTATAAGGAGCTCAAAATTGCAGCCCAGGGAGATCTATGCGAACAGATGGCACTGCGTTATGTTCGTATGTTTGAGGATGCCGGTATCACCAGAGGCAATGTGGCCATTTACGGTCAGATCGAAATTGGTCTCAAATTCTCCGTCCTCAACCGGATTCAATCCCTTTTGCCTGATTTACAATTTATTGGTTATCTCAGCGACCCAATCTTAATGACCGCCATGATGACAAAAGATCAGGATGAAATCGCCCGAATCCGCAAGATGGGAGAAGTTACTACTTCTGTGGTGGGCCGGGTTGCAAGTTTTTTGCAGTCCTGTCCTGTTGAGGGCGAAACCTTGCAAAAGTCTGGAAAGCAGGCATTGACGATTGGTGATGTCAGACGCAAGATCAATTTATGGTTGGCCGAAGAGGGCGTTGAAAATCCACATGGCACAATTTTCTCCATTGGCCATGATGCCGGCGTTCCCCATAGTCAGGGAGATGACCAGCAAGCGATAACCCTTGGTAAGACCATCGTTTTCGATATTTACCCATGTGAGGCTGGCGGTGGTTATTATTATGATTTCACTCGTACCTGGAGCTTGGGATATGCCAGCCCAGAAGTAACGGCAGCATATGAACATGTAAAAACAGTTTATGATTCGATCGTTGCCGAAGTGGTTGTCGATCAACCCTTCAGCCACTATCAGAAAAGAACCTGTGAAATGTTCGAAAAGCTGGGACACCCCACCGTGCTGACCAACCCAGCCACCCTGGAAGGCTATGTTCACAGCCTGGGTCATGGCGTTGGTTTACGGCTACACGAAATGCCTTTTAGCGGCGCAACTGCCACACCGATGGAAAAACTGGTCCCAGGTTCAGTTTTTACCATCGAGCCAGGTCTTTACTATCCCGAGCGTAAATTCGGTATTCGTATCGAAGACACCTACTATGTCACCGCCGATGGTACATTTGAGAAATTGGCCGACTATCCATACGACCTGGTTTTGCAAATGAATCAGGATTGAAATCCGATTCCGGATAACGTAAACGTTCCTTAGAATTATGGTATAAAGATTTTATGAATCCTCTCAAAAAGAATTTTCTTCCCTTCCGAATATTGGCGATTGAATCTTCCTGTGACGAGACTGCTGCGGCAGTCCTGGAAGAAGGACGGATACTGTTATCTTCTGTGGTGGCCTCACAGATTGACCTTCACCAACAATACGGCGGTGTGTTTCCTGAAGTGGCATCTCGACAACATATCCGCGTAATCTATGATGTGGTCGATCAGGCTCTACAACAAGCGCACATGAGCCTGGCAAATATCGACGCAGTTGCCGTAACGCGCGGGCCGGGATTAGCCGGTTCTTTAGTGGTGGGCATGAACATGGCCAAAGGCGTGGCACTGGGCAGTTCATTGCCGCTCATTGGCGTCAATCACCTCGAAAGCCATATTTATTCGGCCTGGCTTTACCCGGAAGAATCTCCCAAGCCGCCCCCTGCTCCCGAATTTCCACTATTGGCTTTACTTGTCTCTGGTGGTCACAGCGAGCTGATTTTGATGAACGATCATCTTACCTACCAGCGTCTTGGCAGCACCCTCGATGATGCAGCGGGCGAAGCTTTTGATAAGGTTGCCCGCCTATTGGGTCTCTCTTATCCTGGCGGCCCCGCCATTCAGAACGCTTCCCAAACCGGAAATCCGAAAGCCTTTAATTTTCCACGGGCAAGAATGGAAGGCACATGGGATTTTTCATTCAGTGGGGTCAAAACCGCCGTTTTACGCGTCGTTCGCGATCTCGAAAAAGGCGGGCGTCCGTTGCCCGTCTTTGATCTGGCCGCCAGTTTCCAAGCGTCAATTGTGGATGTTCTCTTCGATAAAGCAATGGCAGCTGCGCGCGAGTTCAATGTCAAGAACATCCTTGTGGCTGGCGGCGTTTCTGCCAACCAGTCCCTGCGGGATGCTTTCACCAATCAGAAGGAATTCCCTGTTTTTATTCCACCGCTCAAGTATTGCACAGATAACGCAGCTATGGTGGCTGCTGCAGGCTACTATCGCTTTGTCCACGGAAAAACAGATAATCTCGATATAGATGTTTTACCCAATTGGCCGCTTTCATAACTTCTTGCGCAACTTTTTGCTTTGGAGAATCATCTAAATGATAGAACCGCAAGTTGGACCTTTAAACCTGGAAGCCTTACAAAACGGCGACCCAATTGAACAAACCCGATTCGTGGAGTTATTTTCTGACCGGATTTACCGTTTGGCTTTGAAGATGCTAGCCAATTCGCACGATGCCGAAGATGTTCTTCAGGAGACATTTATTAAAGCCTTGAATGCCCTCCCCAATTTTGAGGGACGATCAAGTCTTTCTACCTGGCTTTACCGGATTGCAGTCAATGAATCTTTAATGTTGCTGCGAAAGAAGAAACCGGAAGCCAGCATTCAAGAGGATGATTTTGTTGATACAGAGAATGAAGATTCCTTCGCCGCATATCAGATACTGGATTGGTGTTGTCTACCTGAAAATGTTTTTATGAACAATGAAACAAGGGCTGTTTTGGATCAACAAATTCAAAAATTACCAGAAAATCTGCGGGCGGTGTTTATTTTGAGAGACATTGAAGGTCTCTCTATTCGGGAAACAGCGGAAACATTGGACCTCTCGGAAACAAACGTGAAAACCCGGCTCTTTAGGGCGAGATTGAAACTGAGGGAAGAACTAAGCACTTATTTCGGAGAATTTATTCAGGAGAACACAAATGGAAGATCATAAAAACCATTGTGAAGAATTAATCACCTCCATCTCAGAATATGTTGAGGGTTCAATTAACCCGCAACTTTGCCTCGAATTAGAAAAGCATTTGAGTGAATGCCATAACTGTCGGGTTGTTGTCAATACTCTTAAAAAGACAATCGACATTTACCGCGAACAAAACACTCAGGACAAAGTACCGGTTGATGTAAAAAACAGACTGTTAGCGCGCTTACATCTGGAAGATTATCGAAAATAGGGCGGAACTAATTTCTTCCCTGTGGCAACTTCCAAGCGGCTGCCCCTTTTCACGGCGAAGAAGGCGCGCTAAATCCTTCATCAGGCCTGGGCAGGTACATGGATACTGATTGGTGCGGTCAAATACGAACCCACCCTACAAATTAAGATTTCATCCAGACGATCCCTTTGAAGCCACGCAAGTGTATTGGGCACTTGTACTTACGGTCTCCCGGTTCTCTCCGATGCATGCAAACAGAGGATCATGTTTGACGGACATGCCCAACCTATATTTAAATCAATCACTCGGCAGTTTTTACCAGTGAAAATCGGAATGAAATCTTAGCAGTTAATCCGAACTTCTTACTTACCTACAGGCAACAAGAAACCTGACGCAAATTCAATCTATTAATCGAAGTTCATGTTCGCCAGGCGGAGAGTGGTCGCGCATATAAATTTCTTACAAATAACTTGTAACCTTTAAGTACAATCAACATCTATATAGTAGCAGAGAAAAACAAATGGATTTGAATGATTTCTTCCTCCCATCAATAAAAATAAAAGAAGAAGAGGAAGAAGAATCAGGTCAAAAGACTGAAATTCGTTTTGGTGCAATTTGTCCAAAATGCAAACAGGGCAGGTTTGATTATGATGGTTTATTAAACCTAGTGTGCCCGAAATGCGGTTTTACCTCAGCAGGCTGCTTAACCTGATAAACAAAATAATTCATCCCGTTGGGATGTTACCAGATAGGAGAAAAAATGACTTCAAAATTTCTAGACGAGAAAATCATTGAACAAGTAAATGAATTCTTTAAGGATCTCGATAAACCCGTCAAATATTTATTTTTTGGCAGCAATGACCAAAATTGCGAGTACTGCGTCGATACACAGTCTTTGTTGCAGGAAATTGCAAATATTAGCGAAAAAATTGACCTGGAATTATTCGATATCGATACCGACGCCGAAAAAGCCGATCAATATGGCGTGCAAAATACACCCACCACCATCCTGGTGGTTCAGGATGGTGAATTATTAAAAGATTATGGTGTACGCTTCCTGGGAATCCCCGCGGGACATGAATTTACGTCGTTGATTAACAGTACGGTATTGGTTTCCAAACAGGCATCAAATCTGGCAGAGGAAACGAAAACCAAGCTGGCCCAGTTAACCAGTCCGGTTGAGCTAAAGGTTTTCGTCACCCCAACCTGCCCCTATTGCCCACGGGCTGTCATTTTAGCCCATCAAATGGCCATACAAAGTGATATGGTCACCGCGGAAATGGTGGAAGCAACGGAATTTGCTGAACTTTCCAACCAATTCGGTGTATCCGGTGTGCCCCACACTGTAATCAACTTGGGAGCCGGAGAAGTAGTTGGTGCTGTCCCAGAAAACAACCTGATGGCAGAAATTGAACGTGCCTTGAACATTGTTGCGGTAGAATAGAGTCAAAAAAAGGATGTGAATATATGGATGCCAAAGTAAACTGGAGTAGTGGTTTGTCTTTTACCGGAACATCAGATTCCGGATACATGATCCCATTGGGCGGCAAGAAAGAAGCCGGCGGTCAGGAAGATGGTTTTCTCCCGATGGAATTATTCGCGATTGGCTTGGCTGGCTGCACTGGTATGGACGTAATTTCAATTATGACGAAAATGCGTCAGGAAGTAACCGAGTTCGAAGTCAAAGTGCATGCAGATCGAGTCAATCAACACCCCAAGGTTTTCTCAGAGATTGTGATTGAGTATATCGTCACCGGTGTAAATTTGGATCCCAAGGCAGTCGAAAAAGCCGTTCAACTTTCAGAAGAACGATACTGCCCGGGACAGGCGATTTTATCCAAGAGTGCGCAGATCAGTCATATAATCACATTAATAGAAGCCTAAAATTAGTTTTAGGAGATAAAAAAACAGGCGGTTGCGCCTGTTTTTTTATTTTAAGCCCTGTGCAGTAACTTGGCTGTTTTTGTCCGAGCAAACACAAGCTCTCAACACAACCCCATTTCGCTCGAGCGTCCCCAGGTAGGCATTACTTCCAGAACCGACCTTCCAGCCTTCCATAGTAAATGCCAATGGTCCAGCGGCTAAAATCCATTCACCGTTATATTTTCGGGCTATATGAACATGCGTCCCTGTCGCAGTGCCTCCTTCGCATGATGGCATTCCAATAGGATCACCCTGCTTTAATTGTGTTCCGACCGCGGGCAGACTGTCATTGGCAAGATGGAGATAGAAAATATTCCAGCCGGTTTTCTCATCATTATCGCCATCTGTATCCAAAACAAGGTACGCATTTCCTTTACGCACAATATCTCCATCAGCGATGGCCAATGCCGGATACTCAGCCGGGCTGCATCCGCCAACACTCGAGGATGGGGCAAAATCGATGGCAGCAAAAGGTGCGCCTTGTCCCCAGGCGGTGTGGGGCCCTCCGGTATAAGCCCAGGTCTGACCGGGCGCAAATGGCAGAATGAATTCAGGCTGACGCATACTGCCGGGGATCAGGGTGAGATCACCCAGCCAGGGATCACCGAATAAGTCGGTATATGTTTTTTGTAAACCAAGCTCACTGATAGCAATCGTATATGCTTCACGGTCCATGACTTGCGAGTAATAGACCTGCAAGGCAGCCGAGGCAGCGTTTTGCCAGGGATCAGGACGTTCCAATCGGCCATCGGAGTGCTTGTAACTATCCAGTGTTCCTGCCCGCCAACTGTAATAGTTGTTATTCAAAAAATTGGCTAACCAGACCAATTGCTGAGCCAGCCCTTGATGAAATGAATCTTGATAACCCAAAGGATAGGGTTCTAAACTGTCGGATTTGTTTTCCTGGCTTAATGCTCCGGTCTGGTATTCAAGAATCGCCAGGAGTAATTTCGGGCTGACACTGAACATTTCACTGACATAATAAATAATCTCCCCACCAGTTCGTGTTCTTTCACCAAGTACATTTCGTTCATTTTTCAGCCAACCAGGCTGTTCCTGCACAAAAGTTACAGCATCGAAATTGACATCCCGGGGGCCGAAGACAAAAGCTGCATCCGGAACTATTTGGAAGGCACTGCTCCAGATTGATTCATAGTAGATCGGAATTTGCATTGGGAATCCAGGTGGCAACGTGGTGACTACGTCATCCTGAGGAATAACCGGGTTGGCACTGCGAATTTCTTCCACACTGGAATTAAAATGTTGTGCAACAGCCGGTAAAGTATCACCACTTTGGGCAATATACTCGACCATCGTCCCAGGCGGATAAAGTGGTCGCGTGGGGACCGGCGTTACTTGCTCAATATCTACTTCCTGGAACGGTAAATCCTCAACGACTTCTGTAACAAGCGCTGGGTTGGGCGAGGTTAGCGGACCACAAGCGCTTAAAAGAAATAGTAGTAAGACCAGGATTTGGTAAACCGCTGAATTTTTTAGATACTTTTTCACTACAATACTATTAATCACCGCTTGAAAACGCAGTTATCATTCTCTCAATCTCGAATTATAACAGTCTCATACGAACCATATACGCGGGCAGTGATTTGTTCATCTGCGCGAGTCAGGGTACCTTCGTACGCTTTCTCTCCTTTGTGCACAACCCAACCACTTAAAGTAAACGGAATTGCCCCATCCGCTGCGAGCCATTCGCCATTGAATTTGCGGGCAATATGTACGTGTGTACCCGTTGCAGAACCGCCTTCACAGGAGGGATGGCCAATTGGTTGGTCCTGGTCCAGATAGGTGCCCTTGCTGACCTTGCCACTGGAAGCAATATGCAAGTAGAGCATCACCCAACCGGTTTGTTCATAACCGTCACCATCCATATCAACAACGACAAGACCAGGTCCCGTACGAACAACCAGTCCAGGCGCGGATGCCACCACCCATTCATAGGAATTGACACAGCCGTGTTCATCGCTGGCTGGTGCGAAATCAATTGCAGCGTAGGAACCTTTATATCCCCAGGCAGGGTGAGGACCACCAGTATAGCTCCAAATTTTTCCAGGATAAAAAGGCAACTGAAAGTCTGGTTGCGTGAGGTTCGTTGGAAAAAGAGGCTCAACAGTCTGGGCCCGCAGCCAGGGGTTGCCAAACATGCTTTCGAACAAAACCGGAAAGCTCTCAGGACCATACATGACACCCAACCAGCGTAAGGGATCATAGAATTCCGCGAAGAAATGTTGTATTGCCGCTGAACCCGCATTAATATTGGGGGCTATTCGTTGTTTACTGCCATCTGAGAACAAAATCTCTGTGATTCGGCCTTCACGCCAACCATAATATCCCATCGCCAGGGTCTGAACACTGTAGGTAAGTTGTTTGTACAAACCCTGTTTATTGTTCAGAACATATCCCAGCGGATAATTCTTTTGGGCAAGATTTTGTGGTTCTCCATAAACCCAATGGCTTTGGAATTCAACCAGCGCCAATAATAAACGCGGATTAATTGAATCTGCAATCGCAACCAGTTCAATGATCTCAGCCCCGCTATACCAGCGATCAACATGATATTCACGATACGTGCTTAAATATCCTCCCGCCTGCTGAATAAATTCTTCCATGTTAAAGTCTAGCGCGGAAGGGGAATACACGATTTCACTATCTGGCAGAAGTGGATCGGAGGCAACATTGGCACCATAATAATCAGGGATAATCAACAGAGCACCTGGTGAGATTAATCCCGTTTCATTAACAGGTTCTTGTGCTTTTATCTCCTCGCGATTTACCCCAAAACGAGCCGCGACTACCGAAATTGTATCGCCGGCTTGAGTATAGTAAATCAGCGGCGGGCGGGGAGTTAAATCGCGCGTGGCAGTAGGTATGACCGTGGCGATTCCTTCGGGTGGCACTTCTGTAGCCAGTGGTATGCCTTCCGGGATAGTCGTCGGGGCCAGCGTGGACAATGGAGTATTTTCAAGCAAGGTGTTTTCAGGCAAAACAGGTTCTGGCGTTGTTTCAGCAATCGGCGTGAGCGCGCCATAACCTGCGGTTGCAGTCAAATCCAGCGCGCTGACATAGTACGTACTCAGGCTGCAAGCGCTGATTGAAATCAACCAGACGACAAATACGCTTAATGCCCCTGCTTTCTTAGCGCGCGACCAGGCTTTCCGGCCGGTAAACTGCAGATGCTTCAATAAAAGCTCCATTCATTTCAAGAAATCCGTCGTACACATTACCACTGCTGCGCGCACGATAGCCGTCCATTACAAATGGAAGATCGCTATCTGCGGCTATCCATACCCCATTATACTTGCGGGCAATATGCAGATGCGCACCGGTTGAGATACCGCCCTCACAAGAGGCGTGACCGATAAATTCGCCCTGCTCCACCATACTACCACTGGCAGCCTGTTGCCAGCTGGAGATGTGCATGTAAAGAATAACCCATCCGGTTTCTTCAAAGCCATCACCATCCAGATCCTGAACCACCTCGCCGAATTCATTCCGGACAATCACCCCACCGGCAATGGCAGTTACCCAATCTCCGCTGACGACACATCCCATCGGACTGCCGGGTGGGGCAAAATCGAGAGCACCCCAGGCGGAACCATCTCCCCAGGAAGGGTGTGGACCGCCCGTAAACGACCAAACCACACCTGGTTGAAATGGTAAGGCAAAATATGGAGATTGCAGATCTTCTGGCAATAAAGGATCGATTGAATACTGGAATGGGTTACCAAAATAACGTTTGTACAGGTTGTAAATCCCATCTTCAGACACAGCCCAAGCCCACTGATCTTTATCATAAAGGGTGCTGGCCCAATATTGTACTGCCGCCGTGCCGCCATTAATCACATCACTGGCAGGGATATAAGATCCATCTTTTAAAATATAGTAGGCGATCTGATTTTCTTTCCAGCGGTAAAATCCCCAGTTCAAACTGTCTGCAATGGAGGACAGGACCTGAAATATATTTGTCTTCCAGGCATCAGTTGGTATCGGCTGAGAGGGATCCAACCCCGTGTTGGCTGATGACAACCAGCCTGTTTGATATTCAAGTGCGACCAGTAAAATTCGCGGATTAACCGAGTAATCCTCTGCCACTTGCCTGACTACTTCGTCTGCAAGTTTCAAGGTTGAAAGGTAGCCGGAAAAATTTGACATAAACGTGGTCACATCAAAACCGATTGATGAAGGACTCAATACCAGCTCGGAATCCGGAATAATTTTAAAACTGGATGGCTCCAGGTTTGGGTCTGCCGTCGGAATTACTAATGGCTGCCCAATCTCCAGGTAATTTGGATTAATGATCTGATTCTGGATCATCAAAGATTGCAGGTCAATTCCATAGGATCGTGCGATCATACTCAACGAGTCATTGGGTTGTACTACATAGTCAACCGGGGCTGCACGCAAGGTGGGCATAATGCGGGCTTCATTTGGAGTAGGCGTTCCCATGGGTATCTCCGCTACCGGTGTAATTGTACTTACTAAAGTGGCATGCATAATCGGCGAGGGTGTCGGGCTAATCTGAGGTGTGTTCAATGAAAGATGCCAGGGTTCCACTGCTGGAGCCGGTTTGACACAGCCAGTCAGGCTGACAAATGTCAGAATTACGGTCGCCATTGCTTGCAACGCTCTTTTCAAGTTAACTCACGTTCCGCCCGAGCAACTTACGACCCCCGATCAAATGCATGTGCAAGTGATCAACGGTCTGACTGCCATCTTTGCCAGTGTTGATCATCAGGCGATAGCCGGATTCAGCAATATTTGTTTTCATGGCTAGATCTCTTGCCACCATAACCATATGACTGAGCAAACCGACCTCTTCGGGTTTTACCTCATTCAGAGAGGGAATATGCCGATTGGGAACTACGAGATAGTGGACTGGTGCAATGGGATCAATATCTTCGAATACTGAAATTAAATTATCTTTATGAAAGAATTTTGTAGGGATTTTCCCGGCAATAATCTGACAAAATACACAATCATCACTCATTATCAATTATTCTCCCTTATCAATATTCAAGGATGAACCATAATCACTGCAAAAAGATTGAAACCATTGATTTTCCGCCTGGTGATTTTGTTGAGCAAAAAAGCGAGCTTGATTGGAGATCTCAACGGCTTCATCCAGGTTGACGTAGGCACTTGTGCTCCAATAGCGGGGTAAAACCATCAGTGGATCCTGCATCGAAATCTCGCTATCACCTAATGGAATCCAATTGTACATGAGAGGACCGCGCGCAAAAACGGTAAAGCCAATTTTATAATCAGCTGTTCGAGCTGTCAAAACCGCATCTTTGGTGAAATTGCCACCTGGCCAGATGAAGGCTGCCGGGCGTATCCCGGTATGTTCTTGAATAACCTCGATTGGCGCAAAAATTTCCTCGTGCACCACCTCTTCGGGTGTAAATTCGGTAAAATAAGTGTTGCCATTGTGGTAAAAACCGTGAGCCTGAACATCCAGACGGCCATTCTCGTTCAAACGTGCCATCTCCTCCCATTCGGCCGGAGTAGCCACGCCGCTAATGTAGGCCAGGGTCACTGTCCAATCATTTTGATCCAAGACTTGCATGAAATGATCACGGACAACACCCAGGCGACGGTCATCCACGATCAGAATCATCGAAAGGCGTGGAATTTCTGCATTATTGTACAAAAAATCCACTAACTGTTGAGCGGTGATTGTCTCAAAACCAAGTTGGCTGGCATGTTGCATCGTTTCCTCAAAATATTCATGGCTGACAGTAAGGGTATCATTCACCGGTTTCCCGGGTTGGCGAATGGAATGATACATGACAGGTACAACTATTGTGCCAGGTTCGCTTTTTCCCGACCCCCAGCGGTCAGCCAAATATTGGCATTTATCTTCTATATAAGTCTGCGGTTTTACCGTACGTAATAATACTTTGCTTTGGAAGGTTTCGATCTGAAACGGTGTTGAAGTCGCCGTCGGGGTACTGGTGGGGATAACAGTCACTGTTGGGCTGGCTGTGGGATATATGGTCGGCATAAAAGGAGTATTGGTGACTAGTAAACTGGTTGGTGTGGGATAGACCGGTGGAGCTATAGTTGTTGGTACGGCAGTCAAAATCTTCGGGCTGCAACCAACCAAAACCAGGAAGAACAGGATTAAAGCCTTCCGTTTAAAAATAACTTGCTTTTTCTTTTCTTTACCGATAACGATAGCCACTTACTCTCTCAAAAATTAAACATTTATTCCCCCTAGTATAAACGCTTCTGGCAATTCGCGGGAAAAATTGTCTTGGAATCATACGTGCGAATTAATTACAAATTGAGTACTTGACAACCTATTTCAGAAGTTGTATAGTAAATGCGAACGTTCGCATAAGTTAATTGAGGAATTGGATGAAGAGTCGAGTTACCCTTAAACAAGTAGCAGCACGAGCCTCTGTAAGCTACCAAACCGTTTCGAAGGTGATTAACCAGAAGGTGCGTATTTCTCCTGAGGCTGAACAACGAATTTGGGAAGCTGTGGAAGACTTGGGATACACCCCCAGTTACACAGCTCGAAGCCTGCGTTCCCAGCGCAGCCAAACCATCGGTTACACCTGGCAACCTTCTCCCCCGGATCAAGCGAACCCAATCCTCGATCTTTTCCTACAGAGTATGTTCAGTTCAGCTGAAAAAAAAGGCTATTATTTACTTTGTTTTCCTTACCTCGAACAGGAGAAGTTGTTGGATGCCTACCGATTGTTGATCGACAGCGGCAGGGTGGATGCTTTTGTTTTATCCAGCATCGACTATGATGATCCCTGTATTCAATTTCTAAATGATCAAAAATTCCCGTTTGCTGCCTTTGGCCGCCTGGATGGGAATTTTCACTTTCCCTACATCGATGTCGATGGAGGATTGGGAATTAAAATTGCTGCTAATCATCTACTCAGCCTCTCCCACCGAAATATTGCTATTTTGGCATGGCCGCATAATTCCAGGGTCGGCGATAACCGTATTGAGGGATACGTTTCTGCCATGCAAAGTGCTGGGATCGAGGTGCACCCAGAGTGGGTGCAACGAGGGGAAGGTACCTACAACGTTGGTTTTAATTTAACCTTGAAATTGCTATCACTCGCGGAAAATATCCGCCCAACCGGCATTATTGCTATGAACGACCTGATGGCAATTGGCGCAATGGCAGCGATCCGTCATTGTGGTTTAATGCCCGGCAAGGATATTGCTGTAACTGGTTTTGACGATACCCCAACCGCTCGTTTCTTGAGACCACCACTGACCAGTTTGCGCCAACCCATTTGGGAAATTGGGCAACATTTAATGGACAGATTGATCGATTACCTTGAAAACGGAAGATACCCGGAACCATTTGAAGAATTAATTGCACCGCAATTGATCATTCGCGAGTCCAGTACCGGGATTGAAGCAAAAGGAGAATTATTTTAGAAAGGAGACCATATTCGTCATAAGAACCAAAAAAACCTTCATATTTGTTACAAAAGGAGCCACCTTCCCCGGTCAAGGAAAATAGGCAGCTCCGAGTCAGGATTAATCGATCCTGCAACCTTTAATTATAACATAACGAACTAACCAACTGGATTGCAATTAGGAGATGAAGTAATGAAAAAAATAACGTTTATATTCACTTTTTTGATTTCCCTTTCACTGCTGCTGGCTGCCTGTGGCACGCCTGCAGCTACAACAGAACCGACCAACCCGGCAGTGCCACCTGCTGAAGCGACCAATGCTCCAGAGGCGACAGCAATGCCTACTACAGCACCTGAAATGACGCCCAGCGAAGGCACAGCTACTGGATCCTGCCCTTTGGATGTAGAAGCTGGCGCTAAGATTACTTTTTCGGGCTGGGGTGATGAGTCTGAACAGCAAGTTTACCGGGATACGATTGAACGGTTTAAATCCGTCTGCCCCGATGTAACCGTAGACTATATTCCCGTACCCGCGGATTTTCAGACCAAGTTAAAAGCTCAAATGGCTGGCGGTACGGCACCGGATGTTTTCTATGTTGACGATCAGCTTATGAACGTCTTCGCACCATCAGGGCAGATAATGGCACTGGATGATATGATGGCACAAGCCAATGTAACCCGCGATGATTTTATTCCCGCTTTATTAACCATCTTCACAATGGATGGCAAAAGCTATGCGTTGCCGAAAGACTGGGGCACACTGGGTCTGATTTATTTGCCCGAAGCATTCGCGGATGCCGGTATTGACGAGCCAACCGCTGATTGGACCTGGGAAGATTTGCAAAGCGCAGCAAAAACTATTGCTGATAAAGGAACATATGGTGGTTTTTGTATGGGCGCAGATTGGGCTCGTTTCTCCCCCTTCGTAACCTCCAATGGTGGTGCATTTGCGACAGCAGATCACAAAACTGCCACTCTCGACACACCGGAAGTAACCCAAATGGCCACCTTCGTGAATGATATGTTTACAGAAGGTTCCTTGGTCCGACCCGCCGATGTCAGCGCCGGTTGGTGCGGTGAAGCGATTGGCAAGAAGCTGGTTGCCATGACAACCGAAGGCGGTTGGATGGTTAATTTTATGAAAACAACCTATCCCGACGTGGAATGGAAGGCCCTGTTGATTCCCCAGGGATCGAAGACACGCGCAGATGTAATCTTCACCAATGGTATCGGTATCAACGCAGCCACCCAATACCCGAAAGCTGCGGCTGCCTTCCTCTTTTATGCTACAGGACGCGAGAATCAGGCGGAAATCGTCAAAACTGGCTTCGCTTACAGTACACACCCGGACCAGGCAGATCTGGTAGTCGATCCTAATGATCTGGCTATTGCGCAGGGTGGCATTTTGCCTGACACCATCGTAGCCTATTGGGGACCATATACCGGCAGGGTCAATGATGCAGTTTCCCAGGCCCTGGAAAGAATCTTCCTTGGTGATCAAACCGTTGAAGAAGCTTTCTTGCAAGCTCAGGCTGAAGCACAATCTGCACTTGATGGCAATTAAGCATAGATGAAACGAGATTATTGCGGCGGCGTTAATGCGACGCCGCAATAAATCATATTTTGGATCAGTTTTCGATTTTTTTATCAAAGTCACCCAAAAAAGATGCATTAAGGCAACAAAAAGCATAACAGCCCGTGTGAAGCTCTTTGCAATCAATATCAGAAATTTTTATTATTGGGAGCGCCTACTTCTACCTTGAACGGAGAAAACGCAAATAGTATTTAACCCAAATATGTATTAGTTTTCGCAATTCAGGAAATGGTGAATGATGCAAAACATGAATAAAAAAACAAACAGAAATGGATCCATCGCCGCGGTCGTAGTTTTTATGGGCATTTTCATCTTTACGATGATTATTGCGTTGATTAACGCCCCCACCATGGGCGGCCCGCGAGTCATGGCATCTATAGGTACATATCTCGAAGAAGTGCGACAAACAGCCATCCCTTTTATGATCGCTATTGCTGTAATTGCCATCATCGTAGCCTTTTTTGCAGCACGAGAAATTCGTAAAGTGTGGCCAAATCGCAAAAAACGCACCGATTTACTTACCGGATACGCATTTATAGCCCCTTATCTTCTGGTAACGATGACATTTACCATTGGGGTAATCTTATTTGCTTTATATATTTCTTTCACAAATTACGATATTTTCACCAGGCCTACCTGGGCCGGCTTGAAAAATTATGGGGATGCCTTTAAAGGATTTACCGATTCAACCAGGCGTGCTTTTCTTCAATCACTCTACAATGTTTTATGGTATTCGATCATTGTTGTTCCATTGCAAACCTTTTTAGCAATTTTAATAGCGGTTCTTTTGAATACTCCGGTCAAGTTCAAACAATTCTTTCGCACCGTTTTCTACTCCCCCAGCGTCACATCTTCTGTCGTCATCACCCTAATCTTTGTTTGGTTCTATCTAAAAAGCGGCTATGTTAATTTCTTTCTGCAATCTCTGCTGGGTGTGGTAGGCATTGACTTTACCCCAATCAACTGGCTTGGCGATCCGCGTGGATTGATCCAATTAATTGTGGGAGTGTTTGGCGGCAATATACCTTCCAGCCAATGGTATTTGCGTGGACCAAGTATCGCCTGGATGGCGATCATGTTCCAGAATATTTACACCACAGTACCAACCTTCATGATTATGTTTCTGGCAGCTCTGCAAGATATTAGCCCTGCTCTGTATGAGGCGGCCAAGATTGACGGCGCCAATGGGATGCAATTATTTCGCAGAGTGACCCTTCCCATGCTGAGACCGATTATTTTACTGGTTGTTGTACTGGGAACAATCGGAACCTTGCAAGTATTTGATCAGGTTTATCTTGCCACCAAGGGCGGCCCCTTAAACACTTCCCTTACCCCAGTTTTTCTGATTTTTCAGGAAGCGTTAGGAACCACTGGACCAATCCGGATGGGCTATGCTTCTGCGCTGGCGTTTATTCTGGCGGTGATTATCTTTGCTTTCACCTTCATCCAGCGCAGATTCTTAGAAAAAGGTACCGAATTATATTAGGAGAATAGCAATGGGAACTCTCGCTCGACGATCTTCCTTATCCGTTAGCACCCTGCATAGAACAAGACCAGTCCAATTTTACATTAAATCGGGTTTGCGATATCTTTTATTGATTGCCATCGGCATTCTCATGTTTTCTCCATTCATACTTGCCATGCTCGGTACCTTCAAAACAGATTTAGAGATCACTGCCTTTCCTCCTAAGCTCTTACCAGAGGTATGGCATTGGGAAAATTGGTCACGGGTCTGGAATACCGATCTTGGTCAGGGAGGTACCTTTCCGCGCTGGCTCTTCAATACTGCTTTCCTGGCAGTGACCATTTCGGTTCTGCAAGTTATTTTCTGTTCTATGGCAGCCTATGCCTTCGCGCGCCTAAAGTTTGCCGGGCAAAACGCAGTCTTTAACTTTATGCTGGCAACGATGATGATCCCCGGGGCGGTCACATTGATTCCTGCCTATGTACTGATGACCAAGCTGCATTTAATTAACAGTTTCTGGTCGTTAATTTTGCCGGGTTTGGTCAGTGCCGGGGGCATTTTCACTCTGACTCAATTTTTTAAATCCATACCAAAAGATCTCGAAGAGGCAGCCTTTTTGGATGGCGCCACGCACATGCAGATTTTCCGGGTGGTGATTTTACCTCTGGCACGTCCTGCAATGCTGACGGTTCTGATTCTTCAATTTCAGGGAATGTGGAACGCATTTTTGCAGCCACTATTGTATTTGAATTCACCGGATCACTATGTTTTGAATGTAGCTCTGAGTATTTTTCAGCAGCAGTATAAATCACAATGGAATTTGACTCTGGTTGGCGCAATGTTCAATGCCATTCCGATCATGATCTTGTTCTTTATTTTTAGCCGCTATTATATTGAGGGTGTTGCCTATGCCGGAGTCAAAGGTTAATAGAAGTTGGAGAGTTATTATAGAACTATGAAACCCACGTTAACGATATTGCGCCATTCATTCCGCTTGATCTGGGAAGATCTATGGACGACGCTGGTCTGTAATTGGATCTGGCAGATTGCCAATCTACTGATCATCCCTGGCCCACCAGCGACAATGGCATTGCTCTATTACACCAATTTGCTCGCTCATGGCGAAACAGCAGATTTAAGAGATTTTTGGGTTGGTTTCCGCAGGTATTGGAAAACGGGTTGGAAGTGGGGATTGATTAACCTTGGTATGCTTTTTATATTGCTTGGCGATCTTACCTTGCTTCGTCATGCTGATGGGAAAATTTTGAATCAATTCACTGCCGGGCTCTACCTGGCTTTATTGGCCACCTGGCTGTTGTTACAATTATTTTCACTGCCCTTTTTGTTCGAACAGGGCTCCCTCAGCCTTCTAAAGGCATTCCGAAATGGTGTTTACTTAATCGGTGCAAATCTCACCTTTTCCATTGTAATGTCGGCAGCGGTTACGCTCCTTTTCATTGTAGGGACGGCTGCTTTTATGCTAACTTTTGCTTTTGGAGCAGTTTTGATAGCGTGTGCAAGTAATCTGACAGTAATTAGTTGCCTGGCAAAAATAAATCAAAGCAAATTAATTTCAGAAGCTGATATTGTAATTTAGTATTTTTGAAACCATCATTGCGAATCTATTTTTTTTTGGAGTATTTATGAGGTTAATTCGTCATCCAGCCAATCCCCTCTTCTTTCCCGAGCCTGCCTCTGCATGGGAATCGTATAATGTCTTTAACCCGGCGGTAATTTATCACAATGGCTTGTTTCATATGTACTATCGTGCCCAGGGACAGGATTGGATCAGCCGCATTGGTTACGCGGTAAGCGAAGATGGAATTCATTGGAATCGGATGCGCGATCCAATATTCGTTCCGCAAGATGCCAGAGATGCCCGCGGAATCGAAGATCCGCGGGTAACACACTTGGGCAACTCCTTTTATATGACCTATACTGCATATGGTACAGAATTTTATGGTCAGGGTGAACCAACCCATTCAGGCGGAGGAGTTACACCAATGTTCGCAAAAAGCGAGAATCTGGTGACCTGGGAAAGACTGGGAGCACTGGTCGTAGGCGAGGACAACAAAGACCATGTCCTATTTCCCCGCCAGATAAATGGACACTACATGCTTCTGCACCGGCGTTCACCAAATATCTGGTTAGCTGAATCCGAGGATTTACAAGTCTGGCCAGAAAAGTGGATGCATCCAATATTCGGTCCAAGACCAGAAAACGGCTGGGATTCATTGAAAGTTGGGGGGGGAGGTGTCCCGATTGAAACGGACTTTGGCTGGCTAATTATTTATCACGCCTATGATCCTACCCATATTTACCGCTTGGGGGTCTGTCTTCTTGATTTGGAAAATCCTGCGATTGTAGTTCACCGCCCCAAAGATTTTGTTTTTGAACCAGTTGAACTTTGGGAAATCAAAGGTGATGTACCCAATGTGGTTTTTTCATCGGCGACCTTAATTGTAGGCGAACTTTTATATGTCTACTATGGAGCGGCAGATCATTTGATTGGATTAGCCACTGTTAATTTTAAAGAATTACTGGATTTTGCCAGGTTTGGTTAATTGGAAATTATTGGTAGAAATTTCATTGTGGAGAAATTATGAATAAACTGTGGACAATACAACAAAAATCATTCGATCTGACACAATTGCGGCACAACGAAACGGTTTTTATGCAAGGCAATGGCTATATGGGAACGCGCGGTGTGTTTGAAGAACGTTATCCCGGAGAGCAGCGTACCACATTTGTGCATGGTGTTTTTGATGATGTGCCTGTTGTTTTCACGGAATTGGTGAATTTCCCGGATTGGTCGGAGATGGAAATTATTCTGGCAGGAGAGCGTTTTTGCATGACCGAAGGACGGCTGTTAGATTTTGACCGCAGTCTAAATTTAAAGAACGGTTTAATAACCAGAAATGTGCGCTGGCGTAGCCCCAAAGGATTGACGACAAAACTGGAATTTTCCCGTTTTATGAGCTTGGCAGATTTTCATATCACATGTTTGCAAGTAACCATCAATCCGGAAGATTACGAGGGCACCCTAGAAATTCGCAGCGGCTTGAATGCTGGCACAGATAATCTCAACCTTAAACATTGGGATTGGTTATCACAAGGTTGCGAGGAACAGATTTGCTGGTTAAAGTTGAAAACAAAAAAAACTGGAATAGTAGTCGGAGTGGCTGAACGCATGCGGGTAGGAGCCATAGGAGCGGTTTCCCATGAAAATTGGGATGTGCACAGTTACCCTACACTGAGCTATAGCACCATGCTGAATCCCGGTCAACCGGTCCAGATTGAAAAACTCGCTGCCATCTATACCAGTCGCGATGATGATGATCCATTGCAAGCTTCCAGAGTCAAATTAACCACCCTGCCGGAATTTGCCTGGGATGAATTGTGGTCTCCGCATGTGCGTAGTTGGGAAGAAAATTGGAATAAATCGGATGTAATTATTGAAGGGGACGAAAAAGCACAGCTGGCATTACGCTTTAATATTTACAATTTGTTAATTGCTGCCCCCCGTTACGATGAACATGTCAATATTGGAGCAAAAACCTTGAGTGGGTATGGCTACCGTGGTCACTCATTTTGGGATACTGAAATTTTTATTCTGCCATTTTTCACATTCACCCAACCCAAAATTGCCCGCAATTTACTATCTTACCGATATCACAACCTGGCAGGCGCACGTGAAAAAGCGCTGTCAAATGGTTTTTATGGTGCACAATTTCCATGGGAAAGCGCAAGCAGCGGACGTGAGGTTACTCCTACCTGGGTGCCAAACCCAGATGATCCTACGCAATTAATTCGCATCTGGACAGGTGATATTCAGATTCATATATCAGCCGATATTGCCTATGCTATTTGGCAATATTGGTGCGTGAGCGGTGATGATGATTTTCTATCCGAACGGGGTGCGGAAATCATACTGGAAACAGCTCGATTCTGGGTTAGCCGTGCTGAGTGGAATGAGGTTAAAGAGCGTTATGAATTTACGAATGTGATTGGACCGGACGAAAATCATGATCATATTGACAATAACGCATACACAAATTATCTGGTGCGGTGGCATTTACATTTGGCAATCTGGCTGATTAGCTGGCTTGAATCACAACAGCCAGTGGCGGCACTTCGTTTATTTAAACTTTTGAATTTTAATGAGGACGAGCTTGATCAATTCAAAAACGTTGCAGAAAAAATTTATCTCCCCTTTGACCCTGATACGAAACTGGTAGAACAATTTGATGGATATTTTGCGCGTCAATACATTGACCTCAAAGCATTGAAAGGGCGTACAGAATCAATCCAGGGCATGCTGGGGATTGAAGAAACTAATCAGACGCAGATCCTCAAGCAGCCTGATGTAATTATGCTGATGAGCCTCCTACCGGATGAGTTTGACCAAAATGTTGTCAGTAAAAATTATCAATTCTATACTGAGCGAACTGATTTGAGCTATGGCTCCTCATTAGGTCCGGCCATTCAATCCATTGTCGCAAGCAGCTTGGAAATGGTGGATGAGGCATATTACTATTTTAATCAAGCGGCTTTCACCGACATTGACAATCTGCGAGGGAATGCTGGTGATGGCATTCATGCCGCCTCCGCTGGTGGGCTATGGCAAACCGTTGTGTTCGGATTCACGGGGTTACGCTTCGACAGAGATGGATGGAGCCTTAACCCACAGCTTCCGCCCTCCTGGAAACGCCTGGCTTTTAAATTCAGGTGGCATGGGGAAGAAATTAATGTCGATCTTCGACCAGGAAGGAACTTGGAGAAATGATTCGCGCCTTTTTATTCGATCTGGATGGGGTATTAACCGATACTTCAGAATTTCATTTTTTAGCCTGGAAGCGCCTGGGAGAAGACTTAAATATTCCCTTTAATCGAGAACAAAATGAAGCACTGCGGGGAGTTTCGCGGCGGGAATCTCTGGCATTATTGCTGCAGGGAAAAATAATCACAGAGGAAGAAGCCCAACAATTAATGGAACGGAAAAACCAATATTACGTCGACTATATCAAAAACGTAACGCAGTCTAATTTACTACCAGGCGCAGGAGAAATTTTGGTCGAATTAACTTCAATGGGTTTGAAGCGTATGATTGTCTCAGCTAGCAAAAACGCCGCTTTGGTAATCAAGCTTCTTCAAATTGGCGACCTGATTGATGGTGTAATCGATGGAACCTTTCCGGCGCGTTCAAAGCCAGCCCCCGATCTTTTTTTGCTGGCTGCCAGGCAAATAAACCTGAAACCGCAATCTTGCCTGGTTCTCGAGGATGCGGCTGCAGGCATTGAGGCGGCACATGCGGCAGGAATGCCGGCCGTTGGGCTCGGGCCGGTGGAACGTGTTGGCGCGGCGGAACTTGTTTTACCTTCCTTAGAAGGGCAAAGTGCGTTGACCATTCTGAAAAGCATTGATATTAGATTATTGTCTTAATCTTGAACTTGTTTACAAATGGGTAAGACATGAAATATCTATTTTTTTCGGAATTTATCCACGCCTTGATCACTTAAAGAACGGTAGGTTTTGTCCAAATCTTTCTCTATATTTGCTTTTGCGGTATAATCCAAACCGCCTCGGGGCGTGGCTCAGCCCGGATAGAGTGCTCGGTTCGGGATCGAGAGGTCGGCGGTTCAAATCCGCCCGCCCCGACAAAAAAGTCTCCAGAAATGGAGGCTTTTTTATATTTCTTGATAATCTTTATTGAGAAACGTCTGACATAGAGTAACGAATTTGTAGACATCTGCAAAATTGGAGATAAAACCGAGGGAAATGCGCACTGCGCCTGTGCTCTTATCATCAAGACAGTTGCGAAAATCTTCATATTCCATACGTTCTTTTCTGGAAAAGCAAGTTGTCAATTCATTTTCTGAAAGGCCGAGGGCTAATTCGCCATCCCCTGGATTGCAAAAACAGCCAGTCCTAATGGAGATTTTCCGTTGGTTGGCGGCAGTTTCAATTTTCTTATGGTCTATGAAATGACCATTCCGATCAAAAAAGTTCATTGCCAACGTCGCTCCACGAGCATTGCTTTCCAGCGGACCATAGATTTTTACCAGAGGCAGATTATTTCTATGCCGCAATTGGCTCAGCTTTTGAATTAACCAGACAGTCAAATCCATTACACGCTGGTGAATCTGTTCGTAACCAATGCTGCGAATATGATTCAGGCCCATTTCAATGGCTGGCAGGGTCAGGAAATTGAGGGTACCATCTTCAAAACCTTCAGAACCAAGGTGCAGATAAAAACGATCACTTTGCACCGAGGCAACAGTTATCGTCCCACCTGCAAACCAGGGTCTTTTCAACGTTGAAAGTGCCTCACGCCTGGCAATTAAGGCGCCAACACCGGTAGGATATCCGAATAATTTGTAAAATGAACAGACCACAAAATCCGGATGCAACTGCGATAAATCAAGCTGATTTGTCGGTATAAAGGCGGCTGCATCCAAAAGCACTGACCAACCCAAATGTTGGGCTTTGCCTATCCAATCCAATGAATGCTGCACCCCGGAAAAATTCGATTGGGCTGGATAAGCAAATAGGTTGGGAACAGTATTATTGATAAAAGTCAATTTGCATTCCAACTCTTCTGCATTAATGCGCATCTCAGGCAGAGCGATGGGAATATAATTTATTTTCGAGCCACGGGCACGAGCGAATTCCCGGATTCCATTGACGGAATTATGGTTATCATAGGTCAAAAGATATTGAGAACCTGCTTCAAATGGAAAAGATTCGCCAATTAATTTAAGCGCACCGCTGGCATTTTGAGTGAAGATGCAGACGTATTCCTGCGGATCGGCATGCACAAAGTCTAACACCGACCGGCGCACTCTTTCTACCAGGTCTGTCATGGATTGGGAGGTAGGATTGGTTGAATGTGGATTTCCAAAAACATTATTCATCAAGAAATTACTATGGGCTTCAATCTGACTGCGGGCATACAAACCTGAACCTGTGAAATCTAGATAGGTATGTCCCTGCTGGTCAAGAATGGCGTAGTCCTGGTTGCGTAATTGATCCAGCCCGGCTGTCATTGCATATTGCGGGTATGCTATTGAGAATGCCTGCCATTCCACTGCCTGAGTCTTAATGAACCCATTTTTCGGAAATACCGCTTCAGCTAATTCGTCCATATACTTCCCTTCCAAAAAATGATTGGGGTAGCAATTAAGAATACTCTATTTTACATTTGAAATTGAATTTTAAACAAAATCGCCCAACCAGGATAGCTCTATCAAGATGGTTCAACCAGGATGGTTCTATCATCCACCAACCTGCGGATTCATCGTTTACTTGAAAAAAGTGGTTTCCTTAATTTTCCGTAAGGTTCACAATTCGACCCGTGATTAATCAGGCTTCAATCAGGGTGATTAACGTTTCAATCGGGACAGCCAGTTTTAACATAGCTTGCGCCGGGCAGTAGCGCTCAGCAGAAAGTTCAACTGAACGGTCGGCTGCCGTTCGATCAAGGTTGTGACCGCTGAACACATATTCAAGTACAATTCGGGTGAAAACTTTTGGGTGCTGATCAGCCCGCTCCGCATGTACTTGCACTTCAAATGCGCGGACATCCTGTCTTTTTCTCTGCATGATTGAAATTGCATCCATAGCCGTACAGCCCGCCAAACCAATCAATAATAATTCCATCGGTCGTAAGCCGTCATCGTCTCCGCCCTGTTCTTTTTTCATACCCAGCGGTACTTCAAATCCAGAATCGGCTGTTCCAATAAACGATAATCGTTGCAACCAGATTACTTTTGCATCCAAGGTTTCACCTCATTTCATTATGTTGCTCTCTAAGTTCTACTACGCAAAGGGTTTTGCATCCCGATCACGGAATACAAAACCCTTCACAAGAGGATCATATTTTTTCAATACTGATAATCAGATAACTTCTTCGATCATTTCCACTGAAGGATTATTAACCTTGCTCATATCAAGCTGACCTTGCATCTTGGCTGTCACCAGATTGGCCACAAACGCGTCACTGACGTTTAATGCTGTCCTTGCCATGTCAATCAGTGGTTCGATAGAGATCAACAAAGCCGCAATCCAGACGGGTAATCCCATGGAAGACAAAACCACCAAACCGGCGAAAGTCGCGCCGCCACCGACACCGGCGATACCAAATGAACTGATCGCAACGATTAAAATAAGTTTGATCAGGAATACAGGTTCCAATGGATTAATTCCCAGACTGGGAGCGATCATCACCGCCAGCATTGCCGGATAAATGCCTGCGCAACCATTCTGGCCAATACTCAAGGCTAAGGAGGACCCAATGTTGGCGATCCCATCCGGAACACCCATGCGGCCGGTTTGGGTTTTGATTGTCATTGGCAATGTTCCGGCACTGGTGCGGGAGAAGAATGCAAAGGTCAAGGTAGACCAGGCTTTGGTCAGATAGGTCACCGGATTGATACCGTATAAAGCCAGAATACCAAAGTGGACCAGGAACATGATAAAAATTGCCAGGTAGGAGATCAAAACAAAATTTACCAGCTTGAGTGCTTGTTCCCAGTTACTACCGACTACAAATGACGTAATTAAAGCCATAATGCCATATGGGGTCAGCCGCAATACAATCTTGACCACCTCCATAACCATGGCCTGTAAAGCATCCAGTCCGTTGCGTAGAGTTTCAAACAATTCGGGTTTTTTCCTGGCAACCCCGAGCATGCCAAATCCAAGAAAAGCCGCAAAAATGACCACACCGATGGTAGAAGTGCTGCGAGCGCCAGTCATATCCAGAAAGGGATTACTGGGGATAAAGGAATAGATTTGACCTGTAATATCGGTTTGATTTACATCCGCTGCCCTGGTCTCCAGTGTAGTGGCACGCGCATCATCTTTCACCAGGCCATCGGTATTCAAGCCAAACAGACCCGTCGTCAGAGCCCCTACCAGGGCGGCGATGGCCGTCGTTACCATCAGCACCCCGATAATCGTTCCGGCGGTCTTTCCAATATTCTTTTGACCCTGCATGTTGGCGATTGCTGTCATAATGGACACAAGTACCAGCGGAATAATGATCATGCGCAGCAAACCAACGTAAATATTGCCGACCAGCTTGATCCAATCGATAGATAGCTTTACTGCGGCAGATGTAGCCCCAAATACAAATTGTAGAATAAGGCCAAACGCGATGCCGAGCAGCAAAGCCCAAAGAATACGCGTACCAAATTTAATCCTTTTCTTCTGCTGCGATGCCATGAAAAGGATAGCACCCACGAATAGAGCCATAATGATAACGAAATAGACAATAACGAGAATATTGGCAGTCAAAAAATTACTGAACATATTTCCTCCTGAAATGTGAGAAAGTTTTATAGAAATAACCCCTTAATCCCGCAAAAGTATTTTTCAATTTTCAGAAAAAATATACGCCATTCCATGCAGTTTGTTTCTATTTTGTTAGATTGATGTTGGTTTACTGAGGTCCTTCAGGCGTTATAAGGGTGGTGCTCTTCACCACATGTGGTACAAAGCACCACCCTTACTCACCTCGTGGTTTGACGAGAATTATATGGCTTATCATTTTGCATGACCCGCAGTGGCGCGATTAACTTATATTTATGTGATTAATTGGATAATATGAGCGCAAGCAAACACAAAAAGCAATATAATTGTCCCATGAAATCAACCAACTTTTATCCACTCATCTTAAACCCCACCATCAAGAATTACATTTGGGGTGGTTTTCAACTGAAACCATATCTGGATCCGGCATATGATACCGGCAACCAACCTGTTGCGGAAATCTGGGCAATCTACGATCAGAATAAAATTGAAAACGGTTTTCTTAGAGGGCAAATCCTGGCAGAATTGGTTGCCGATTATCCACTTGAGATGCTGGGCAAAACTCCCACTCAAGGCGATTCACCCAGTTTTCCTCTATTAATTAAATTGCTTGATTGCCAGAACTGGCTCTCGGTGCAGGTGCATCCTGATGATAAAGGCGCTCATCAACTCGAGGGTCCCCGGATCCGCGGCAAAAGCGAGGCATGGTTCTTTCTGGATGCCGACCCGCAATCTCAAATCATTGCCGGCACGAAACCAGCCATCAGCCAGCCTGAATTGGAAGATGCAATCCAGAATAATAAAATCCTGGATGTAATTCAATGGCATCAAATGAATAAAAATGACTGCATCTACATCCCAGCCGGTACAATTCACGCACTTGGGCCGGGATTAGTTGTTTATGAATTGCAGCAAAGTTCTGATCTCACTTACCGGGTTTTTGATTGGGACCGCCCACTATCGGCAGGCAGAGAACTGCACATTCAAAAATCAATCCACTCTGCCCGGCTCAGTCAATCCGCACCAAAGAACCTGGAAGCTTTCGAGCAAAAGGATGGGGTTAGCAAACTGATCGACTGCGAATATTTTTCCCTGAAACACATTGAAAATCATGGTGAGATCCTGATTATGGATACCAGACGAACAAAACTGCATGCTTTAACCATCATCGAAGGAAACGCTGAAGTCATTTTTCAACAACAGGTCTACACTCTCCAGAAATTTCAATCCTTGCTTATACCAGCTGCTTTGGGTCAATATCAATTAAGTGGAGAATTCAAGCTTCTCCTGGCAACTAACGAGGAATAAAAGATCTCAAATTGATTGAAATAATGTGGATAAAAATGGTAAAATTTTGAAATCTTTACTGAAATGTTGCAGCTTGATTTTTAAATAACGTACAGGTTAATACCTGCTCGCAAGGAAAATGTATGAACGACAAAAAACCAACCATCGTCGTGGCAGTCAGTGGCGGGGTCGATAGCTCCGTAGTCGCTGCTCTGTTAACCCAACAAGGCTTTCCAGTTATAGGTGTGATGATGCATCTGTGGAGCGAACAGGGCAAAGAATGCGAAAATAAGTGCTGTACGCCCCAGGCCATGGAGGAAGCTCGTAAATCTGCCAAAACGCTGGGCATCCCCTTTCACACCATCGATGCTGCCGATATTTTTCGCAAGCGGATTGTTCAATATTTTTTGGATGGTTATGCAATGGGGAAAACACCCAACCCATGCGTAAATTGCAACCGTGAGATCAAATGGGGTATATTGCTGGAAAAAGCACGCCAACTGGGCGGAGATTTCCTGGCAACTGGTCACTATGTACGCCGGGAAGTCGCTCCTAACGGCAAAATCATCATCAAGCGCGCTCGAGATACATCTAAAGATCAATCGTATGTAATGAGCATGTTAAATCAAACACAATTACAACAAACTCTATTCCCGCTCGGTGATTATCTAAAAACAGAAGTGCGTGATTTAGCCCGCCAATTCGGCTTACCGATGGCCGAAAAAAAAGACAGCCAGGATTTGTGCTTTGTTTCGGATGCCAGTTACAAGGATTTCCTGCTTCGAAACGCTCCACAGGTCGCTCTGCCAGGAGCAATACTTGATAAATTCGGCAATAAACTGGGAGAACATGAAGGTCTGGCCTTCTACACCATCGGGCAGCGTAAGGGGATTAAAATCGCCGCATCCGAACCGCTGTATGTTTTGGAAAAAAATGCTACGGATAACGCACTGATCGTCGGCTCAATGGCAGACCTGCAACAACCCGTTATTACGGTCAAAGAAGTAAATTGGGTCAGCGGCGAAGCACCTTCACAGCCTTTCCGAGCGGATGTGAAAATTCGCTATAAATCCGAGCCATTGCCTGCCATAATTTCTGCCCAACCGGATGGCATGGTTACCATCGAACTGGACAAACCAGTCCGGGATGCCACTCCCGGCCAGTTTGCTGTGTTTTATAATGAGGATACTGTCCTTGGCGGCGGCGAAATCAGCCAGGCCACCCGGGTTGGAACAAGCTAAAAGCATCTTTACCGGTTAGATTGCATTCATTCCCCGCTGGAATGCCAATCTATTGATTTCAATCGATTTGTGCGGAACTTTGCCGGCGATAATCGTCAACCAGCTTTCCGACTCCATATCCATTAACCCACACAGGGCTCCAAGCAGCACCACATTAGCTACTTTGACATTGCCAAGTTCTTCAGCAATACCCCGGCAATCAACCCAGAAATCGTTATGAGTGTATTGATGTGTGTTCTCCCGGATGGCTTCATCGGGCGGATAGACGGCATTTCCCGAACTTACCGTCACAGGAACAATCTTGTAATCATTCACCAAAAATACACCCTCGGGACGGATTTGATCCAGGAAACGCAGCGCTTCCAATTTTTCAAATGCCAGTAGAAAATCTGCCTCACCTTTGCCAATAATCGGCGAGAACACTTTTTGACCCCAGCGTAGATGTGAGATGACGGATCCACCGCGTTGAGACATGCCATGGATTTCCGCCTTCTTGACGTCATAACCCAATTTCATGCCCAATTCTGCCAGGACATTACTTGCTAAAATCGTTCCCTGACCGCCGACGCCGACCAGTAAAAAGTTCAAAATGTCGCGTTCGATACCTAATTTTGGAAATGAAAACATTGGCAGCATCCTGTCTATTTGCTTTTGGCCAGAACCTGGCTCTTGAATAAAATGGCATCACGTGGGCATACCTGGGCACATATCTCACAACCTGTACAAAGCGAAGCGTTTATTAATGCCAGCGGACGATTGTATTTAAGGTCTAGAATTTCGGATTTGCTAATGGCCGGGCAGCCGATGCGGAAACAGACTGTGCAGCCATTACATTGATCGGTGACCTCCAGGGGAATATATTGTTTTCGTTGGTCAGGTAAAAGAGCACAGGGTTCGCGTGTAATGAGAACAGCCGGGCCATCCTCCTTCATCCAGGATTTGAGCGTCTTTTCAATCAGATCAACTTCAAACGCTTCAACAGTAAGCACTTTTTCAATGCCGCAGGCTTTCACCATCTGTTCGATATCCAGGGAGACCGTTGCCACATTCTGTAAGGTTTTGCCAGTCCCAGGATTCTCCTGATGGCCGGTCATACCAGTCACACGGTTATCCATGATAATGGTGATGACATTCGAGCGGTTATAAGCTACATTAATCAGTGCCGGAATCCCGCTGTGAAAAAAGGTTGAATCACCTACGACTGCCACATGACGTTCAGTATCACCCGCGATGGCTGCTCCATGCGCCACACCAATACTGGCACCCATACAGCCGCACGTATCAATGACGCTCAAAGGCGGTGCCACACCCAGAGTATAGCAGCCAATATCGCCATTTACAGGTATTTTTAACTTACTGAGCACATAAAATGAAGAACGATGAGGGCAGCCCGGGCAGAGCGAAGGCGGTCGGGCTGGTAATTCCAAAGAAATGGGAGGAGTCTCCAATCCAACCTCTCCGGAATACAATCCCGCTTCTTTGGCAAATTGTCGCACAATGGCAGGATTCAGTTCGCCGAAAATGGGAAAAATTGATTTGGTGAGAGGATAGTTTTGTTTTGCCTTTCCAGGTGACTGGTAAAGCTTGACGCCCATGGCACGTACCTGATCCTCAACAAATGGATCCAGTTCTTCCAATACAATTAGATTCTTTACATTTTTGGCAAATTCCGCAATCATCTTTTTAGGCAGCGGGTAAACCATTCCGAGCTTTAAGACGCTTGCATCCGGAAATACTTCACGCGCATATTGATAGGCGACACCTGATGAGATGATTCCCAGATCTTTGCCGCGATACTCGACCCGGTTATAAGCGAAGGTCTCAGCAAACTCGGAAATGTCTGCTATTCTGGTTTCAATGACCGGATGCCTGCGGCGGGCATTGGCCGGGATCATTACGTATTTCAATGGGTTACGAGGATATTTTTTCTGTTCTGGAACCGATGCCTGCTGCTCGAAAACCTCTACCGGTGAGCTGGTATGACAGACCCTTGTAGTCATGCGCAAAAGAACCGGTGTGTCGAACTGTTCACTGAGATCATAGGCTGCAATGGTAAGATCTTTGGCATCCTGGCTGTCCGCCGGATCAAGACAGGGGATTCGTGCAAATTTCGCAAACTGGCGATTGTCCTGTTCGTTTTGGGAAGAATGCATCGAAGGATCATCCGCTGACACAATCACCAATCCGGCCTCGATCCCCGTCATCGCGACATAAAAGAAGGCATCGGCGGCCACATTCAAGCCAACATGTTTCATCGTCGAAAGCGAGCGCTTGCCCGCATAGGCTGCGCCGATAGCTGCATCCAAACCTACTTTTTCATTGGGAGCCCATTCTGCATAGACATTCGGATATAGCGCAAATGTCTCCATAATTTCGGTACTAGGCGTACCGGGATATCCGGACGCAACACTACAACCGGCTTCCCAGGCACCCCGCGCCACAGCTTCATTACCGGATAAAAGTCGTTTCATTCTATCTCCCATTTCAATTTTTTATTGGTCCTATTCAAAATTACTCTACCATCCAGGGCAATTGCGCCTTCACCAGCTGCTAAAACTAGTAATGGATTAATTTCCATTTCTTCAATTTGCGGGAAGTCGCAGGCTAATTGGCTCAATCGCAAGATGGTGCTGACAACTGCCTCCACATCTGCTGCCGGTTCTCCCCGATAGCCTTGCAGCAGACGCGCTGCTTTGGTTTCAAAGATCATCTCCTCAGCATCCTGCCTGGTAAGCGGTGCGATGCGAAACGCTACATCTTTTATCAATTCAACGAATACACCCCCCATACCAAACATCATCACCGGGCCAAAACCTGAGTCGCGGCGCATACCGACAATCACTTCCTGTCCTTTTTGCGCCATTTTTTCTACCAGATAACTCTCAATGTGTGCGTCCGGCATTTTTTGGTGGATATTTGTTTCCATTTCTTCAGCCGCCTGTTGAAGGTCACTGCCATTTTTTACATTTAACCGAATGGCACCTATATCGGATTTGTGTAACACACCGCGGATATTGGCTTTAATAACCACCGGAAATCCCATATTCTCGGCTATCTGAATGCATTCCTGAATCGTTTTGCCTTCATCGCCATTAATGATGTTTATCCCATAGCTATTCAACAGGGGGCGGGTAAGAGCTTCACCCAGGTTTTGATCTTCTGTACTTGCCAGCAATTCAGCTGCCTGAGGTTTATTAACATCCAGAAATCGTTCTGGCTCAAGTTCTGGTGATCCGCGCCATTGTGCGTATCGCCACATAGCTCCAAGCACACTGCCAATACTTTCCGGGTAAACCACCATCGGGACATGATTTGCATGCAGCACCCGCCGAGGTTCTGCCACAGTAGGGTCGCCAATAAAACAAGCTAGCACGGTCTTCTGCGTTTTGGAGGCTACGCGAATCACGCTGCGAGCACCTTCAACCGGATTCACAAGCGACTGGGGAACCAGAATGACCACAACGATATCGACTGCAAAATCCAGTACCACAAGATTCATGGCTGCTTCATAATCAGCAGGTTCAGCTCCTCCCAGCATATCAACCGGATTGGCAACCTGCGCGCTCGGATTCAACCCTTCACGCAACTTTGCCTGGGTTTCGGTACTCAAATCTGCCATTCGGAGCCCATGCATAGCTAAGCTATCCGATGCCAATGCAGCCGGTCCTCCCGAATTGGTCAGGATGGCAACCCTGTTGCCATTCGGTAGGGGTTGCAGTGCCAATGCCTGAGAAACGTCAAACAGGTCGTTCAGATTTTGAACTTCAATAACACCACTCTGACGGAAAGCAGCCTGATAGGCCGAATGCGCTCCCGCCAGTGAACCGGTATGCGAGGATACTGCCCGGGCACCTGCAGAAGTCTTGCCTGCTTTTATCAGTACGATTGGTTTTTTTCGGCTTACTTTATTGGCCACCTTTATAAAACGGGCACCATCCTTGATTTGTTCGACATATGCAGCAATAACTTTGGTGTGAGGATCATCTCCCAGGTACTCAATCATGTCGGTCTCAGTCACATCAGCTTCATTCCCCAGACTCGAAAAATGGGCAAAACCTATTCCCTTGTCTTTCACCAAATCGACGATACCGCCCAATACTGCGCCCGATTGCGAAAGGAAACCTATGCCCCCTGTTTGGGGAACCCCATCAATAAATGTAGTGTTCAGACCAGTATACAAACTCATCGTGCCAACGCAGTTCGGCCCTACCATACGCATGCCGGCAGATTGTATAACTGCCAGAACCTCGTTTTCAAGCGCCTCACCCCGCTCGCCTAACTCTTTGAAACCGCCTGAGATCAACGTAATTGCCAGAATACCACGTTCAACACAATCTTTTACAGCAGTTAATACCATTTCTGCCGGCAACACAATAACTGCCAATTCGATTGGATCTGGCACATCCAAAATGGTTGGATAACATTTCAGACCAAGAATCTCGATTGCAGAGGGATTGACAGGGTAAATAGCGCCTTTATATCCATAAGAAGTTAAATTCTTTAAAATGCCATAACTCAACTTATTAGGTTTACTGGAAGCCCCAATAATTGCAACCCCGCTGGCTTCAAAAAATGGTCTTAGACCTTTATTCATCCATTCCTCCAAACGAAAATATTTGACAGGCTGTTCATCCGCCCGCTTTTTTTGCTTTCATTCCTTTTGCGAGTAGCAATACCAGAACTTCATCGCGGACATCACCTTGAATCTCAATCACGCCTTCTTTTACCGCTCCACCCGTGCCACATTTCTGTTTGATATCTTTGGTTAGGATCTTGAGCTGTTCAGCGGATAAGCTGAGACCCTCGATGCGGGTAACAACTTTTCCTCCACGGCCTTTGCGATCCAACCACAGACGAACATTTTTGCCGGTCGATTGAGAATCGGGTTTTGCTGATTTCTTGCAATTACATTTCTTAAGCGGCTGCTGACAATTTGGACATATGCGTCCACTCTCACTGGAATAGACTGTGGGGTTTTTGTTCGATGAGTTTACCATCACTATCCTATTCAAGAAAAGGGAAACCTGGCTCTTCTCAACATTACGAGCAAATTCAAACGAGAATGGTAGAAAAATGATTAGCCTATTGGGATTAGCGATTAATCACGAATTTATAATCAACCCTGCCGGTCTCATTTTTTCCATCTTGCATGTATTTGATGACGAACTTTCCATTTTCATCAGGAATAACCCAGCCTTTAAATTTGCCTGGCTGCAAAGGATCAACAGTTACTACCTGCCATTCTTCTTCCATTCCATATTGTTTTACAGCAAATGACATGGGATGATCCGTGCTGCTTACAGAGATATCCAGGTAAGCAGCCTCTTCACCTTCAAAGAAGATATTGTCATAGCTTTTAATATTTTCTCCTACAACTTTATCATAATAGCCTTCACAACTGCCGGTTTGACTCGTACGAATGCACGATTCATGCGATCCAATTAAACCCTTTTCCAGGGGAGAACCGCAGCCCGAAAGCATAAGTGTGAGGAGGATAAATGTAAGCAAGATCGAAACCTTTCGCATGTACAACTCCATTTGAAAACAATATTGACTTAATTCTATACTGAAATTGCTGGAATTGACATAAAAAAAGCCGGACAATATTATAATGTCCGGCTTTTGCTCATTTTCCGTTATATATGGGGTTTTTCCACCAAAAATCAAGCAGATTTTACCGTAATTTTTTGTGCAGCACTCGGGCCGACTTTCGGCAGGGTAAGTGAAAGAACGCCATTTTTGACCTGAGCCTCAATATCATCCTGGTCTATTTCGTTTGAGAGTGAGAATTTTCGCCTGAAATCTCCAATACCATATTCAGCATAGGTCAATGAATAATCGACTGGTCTTTCTACTTCAACCCTGGCTTCAATTGTCAAAGAGTTTTTTTCAACTGTAATTTCAATTGAATCTTGATCCGCACCGGGGATATCAGCCACTACGTGGATGGCTTCCTTGGTTTCATAAATATCCACTCTCGGAACATATTAGCGCGTTTCCCGCGTTCTTTCTGCCTGATTCTGGTCCATGAGCTCTTGTTTTTCAACTTCGGAATTTCCAAATTCTTTTACCATAATTCACCTCCTACGCCTTTCGGTTGACAATAATCTTGCGGGGCATGTCCTTTTCCGCGCGCGGCAGCCAGATTTTTAGAATACCTTTTTCGTAATTGGCTTCAATCCGGTCAGCTTCCACCGGGAATTGAAGTTGAATACTACGCACGAAATTGCCAAACCCACGTTCCTGACGATGGTATTGCACGTCATCGCCCTGCTCCTGGGAGATACGAGAACCACTAATTGTCAACGTTTCACCGATTACCTTGATATCCAATTCATCTGGATAAATACCTGGCAATTCGGCAGTAATAACCTGACCTGCATCCGCTTTGGTCCATACATTAATCGCGGGGAAATCCACGCTTGCCCCAAAGTGGTTAACATTCGTAGAATGATACAGTCGGTTCATTTCACGTTGTAATTTGTCCATTTCCTCCCACAAAGATGATGATGATCTTCGTCTTAACATTATTTTTAACCTCCTTTGAAAAGAAAAGGTTATCTACACATCCATGATATAGAATAAGTGTATGAAATCTGAAAAGAATTTGTTAAAAAAATATATAAAACCCATCCTTTCGAGAAGCAAGAATAAAATCGTATCGATTCAAGGGAAAAGGCGTCTTAATGAGTGAGGACATGCCAAACAGCAATGATGATGAATTGATCACCAGATTAAATGCTTTTGACCTCGATTCGCTCACCCAGGTATACGATCTTTACAGCAATGCCATTTATCGTTATGGTTACCGCATGTTGGGGAACGAGGATCAAGCAGAAGAGTGTGTCTCCGAAACCTTCAACCGATTTCTGGTAAGTTTGCAGAAAGGGAAAGGGCCACGGACTGCGGTTCGACCTTATCTTTACCGGATCGCACACAATTGGATTACCGATCAATTTCGGCGCACATTACCAACCGAACCGTTATCAGCAGATTTCCCGGAGGAAGGCACCAGCCCGGAACAGGCCGCCATTCTTTGCATCGAAAATCAGAAATTACGAAGAATATTAAGAAGCCTGCCTGCCAAACAACGCCAGGCTATCATCTTGAAATTTTTTGAAGGAATGGACAATAAAGAGATTGCGCTGGTGCTACAAAAACGAGTCGGAGCGGTCAAAGCACTTCAAAATCGCGGTTTGAAAAACCTCAAAAACAAACTAAAGGTGAAACCATGACGAAGCAAGAAAATGAGATAGAACGCAAATTGAAAAACCTGGATCAAATCCCTCCCAGAAATGCTCTTCGGGCAAGGTCTGGTAGGTCACAGTTTGCACGTTCTGCAGAGAGAATGAAAAGACAAACCCAGGTTGGTAACAATCAAAAGTCATGGTGGCGACCATTTAATCAGAAAATGGAGGCTTTTCCAATGAAACTAGCAGCAGTACTTGTGATTTTGACCCTGGTTCTGGGCGGAGGCGGTCTAAGCGTAGCAGCCGCACAAGCGAGCCTGCCAGGTGATCTATTTTATCCAGTGAAGATTCTGAGCGAAGACATTCAATTGGAAGTAAATAATACCAGTGAGGATCAGGTTCAATTTTCGCTTGAATTCGCCAACCGGCGCTTTGAAGAGATTCAACAGCTCCTGGAAGAGGGGTTGATGCCACCCGATCCGGTTATTGTTCGCTGGCAAAATCAACTCTTAACAGCCATGCGGAATGCGATCGCAGCCGATGAAACGGTTGAGGCACTTGAGACTATCAAAGCTGCTCTGCAACAACAGACACAGATGATGAGCCAATTAACACTCGGTCCCGCAATTGAGCTGTGGAAAAATCAGTTCCAAAATCAGATCAAGAATCAGATCGGCCTGGTTGATGCAGGCATCACCGACCCGCAAGAGTTGGCTAAAGAGCTAACCTGGATGTTCCAATATCAACAACAAATGAAGTCCTCTGGCGAGAGCGATCAATGGATGTGGATGTTCCAACATCAGACCCAAACTGGAGAAAGCGAACAGCAATACCAGTGGCAGTATCAAAACCAACAGCAACCTGATGAACTGACTGGAAACGATCAGCAAAATAAGGACCAAAATCAAGAGAATGATCAGAATAAGCCGTCTTCTTCCGGTGGCCAGGATGAGCAGAACAATGAACAAGAACAGAATGGCAACGGTGGTTCCAACAGTTCACAAGATGGTTCACAAAATAATGGTGGTAATGACGGCAATGGTAGTGGTGGTGGAAGTGGCGGAAAATGAGATTAAGCCACTAAAATAAAACACATTTCAAAGCAACGCGTCCCTTTTTCGAAACAAGTAGCAGCTTTCAAACTGCTACTTGTGTTTTAAGAACCCTTTACTATGCATTTTTATCGAGCATATTAGATAAGACAATCTACCCCTCTACGTTTTGGCGAAAGGATGCACAGTTTGGGTCAGAATAAAAAATGACAAAATTGATTAATCATATATCTTCTTCCCAAAGATGGGCGATAGCAGCGGTAAAACCAATAGGTTAAGGACGGCGATTATTGCGAACGTGGACCGAAATCCCACCCCATCGGCAAGCAATCCGCTGATTGGCAATCCAATGCCGGTACCAATATTGGCGACGGCCATCAAAATTGCAAACATCGACGCCGCAATCCTGGGGTCAGATTTCTCCATTGATATGGCAAAGTAAACCGTTTCATAAAAGCCAAATGCCAGGCCAAACAAGAAGACCAGGACCCATGCAAGGGTGAAACTTCTGGTGAAGGCAAGAGCCAGAATTGAAAGCAGCGAGATGAGTATAGCCATTTCAACCGAGCGTCGCTTACCAATGCGATCAGTCAATTTTCCACCGGTCAGGCCTCCCACGACGACTCCGACACCCCAAACTGTTGTAAAAAATCCTGCCATCATAATACTGATGCCAAATTCATTTTGCAAGAAAGGATTAACGATCTCATTGGCAGCATTAATTACCAGTGAATAGAGAGCGCCCATCAGGCCCAGTGCGATGATCGGCCATCTCTTAAAAGCCGAAAACGCTGACCATTGAAATTCTCGCCCCACCATCCGGTCAGCTTCTCGAAATCCCAATACGAGTACCAAAGGCACCAGGGTAATCACCGCCAACAACGCAAAGGCTGCCTGCCAGGACACATTCTGCGCCAGAACACCAATTACACTCGACACCACCACTACACCCATAGCGCGACCACCAACCATAAACCCTTGAATAGTTCCTGCCTCTTCATTTGGGGTTGTATCAAGGGCCAGTCCATCGGTCGTGGTGTCATAGAGGGCCATACCTGTCATGACGAGAAAGGCAAGAACTCCATAAAGCCCGAAATGTGTGCCAGGATTAATCAAAGGAACCAGCAATAAGCCAATTGATTGGATGAGAAGTCCAAGGATAATATATGGCTTTCGAAAACCAAAACCCAGAAAATTTACCTTATCGCTCAGCATGCCTAGAAAGATTTTTAACACAAATGGGGTAAGCGCAATACCACTGATGATCCCGATCTTACTCATTGAAATACCAAAGGAGAGCAAGTAAATAGCGTTCAAAGCAGTAAAGTAGCCTAAAACCGCTCCCTGGGCTAAATATAAGAGGGCAAACATGCTGTATCGATAGGACTTTGACCGGGTCATACATTTACTCCATTCATAATCGTTAAGAAAATTGGCAGGACATCAAACAAAAAAGGGCAGGTTTTTCGATTTCTAAAAAAGAGAGGACAGTGGTATTTTCAGCACTAGAAGGGTATGCTTCAAGACTAATAAACTTGTCAGAAATTATAGTTTAAAGTATAGTCAATATGTTCACAAACAGAGGGTTAAATTTATTGTAATTTCCTTAAGAATGACTTTATCTGGAGAGATCACGCTTTATGAACATTGAAATTGAAAGTACCATTCCTTGGCTTGAGAGACCCATTTCCAAACTATTGCCAAAACTAAATATCGAGAAAATTATTATCATCGCAATCATCATTCTGGCGATCATAAGTCGTTTTTATAATGTCGGCGCGCGGGTGATGAGTCATGATGAAGTCAACCACGTTGTACCTTCCTGGGGGCTTTCAGTTGGAAATGGTTACGCCCAGGATCCTGTCACGCATGGACCGCTCCAATTCCATCTAATCGCCCTCACATACTTTCTTTTTGGCGATTCGGATTTTACTTCGAGGGTACCAGCGGCTTTGGCAAGCGCAGCCGCTGTGATCGTCATTCTTCTGTTTTTCAAACGCTACCTGGGAAAATGGGGCCATCTAATTGCAGGTTTCCTCTTCCTCATTTCACCTTATAT
The DNA here is from genome assembly GCA_038329785.1 of Anaerolineales bacterium. Lineage (GTDB taxonomy): Bacteria > Chloroflexota > Anaerolineae > Anaerolineales > Anaerolineaceae > UBA6170. The sequence goes on from JBBQNI010000007.1 coordinate 112,410, forward strand.
GCTTTTTTATGGGCGTTACACACGCAATGAAGGAATAATTGAACTGGTCGCCGTATTGATGATCTATGCTACTTTGAGGTATCTGGATCGAGGAGATAATTTTTCACTGATTTTATTGGTCGTGGCACAGGCCCTTAACTTCACTTTGAAGGAAACTGCTTATATCTACATGGCTCAACTGCTTCTTTTCCTGGCGATACAGTTTGTCATTGAAATTACCAAAGAGCCCTGGCCAAAGGCTAAGAATCGTCAGTTATTCATCATCACAATTAGTTCCGCCATCTCTTTCATCTTAATCGGCATTGGTCTGGCATATGCTCATATCAAGGAAAATCCAGTCACCGATACTGGAAAAGCCATCGCAAGTACTTCATCCAACTTGATTGGTTCACTCAGCAATTTGGCGGTCATCCTTGCACTTGTCTTCGGAGTAGTGGCAATTTATGTTTTATTAAAAGAATTGGGTATCTCGAAAATCAGACATCTACGCACGTTTGATCTCCTGATGGTCAATGGCACCCTGACACTGCCTCTGCTAGCTGCCTTCCCAATTACCATCCTGGCATCTATCCTCAAAGAAGATTGGCGGGCAACCGACTACAGCTCCATGGGAATCTTACGAATTGCCATAGCCCTAATTGTTATGATTGGTCTCTCAACAATGATTGGTTTGTGGTGGAACAAGAAAAAATGGATCAAAATCACTATTGTTTTCTGGTCAATATTTGTAATTTTCTACACCACTTTTTTCACCAATGGACAGGGGGTTTTCACCGGGATAGTCGGCTCGCTTGGGTATTGGCTTGAACAGCAAGCCGTCAACCGTGGGTCGCAGCCGGCCTATTACTACGCACTTCTGCAAATCCCTTTTTATGAGTATCTTGCCGCCACCGGCACTGTGATTGCTGTCTTCTTTGGCATCCGCCATGTCCAGCGGGCGAGTTTACCTGTAGCGGTTCCGATTGAACCATATCATGTCGAGACGGTTGAGAGTCAAGCAAACGAAAGCGCCAGTGTAGAAACACTTCCATCAGAAACGGAGAACGATGTTTTGGCGGAAGTGGAGCGACAGCATTCGTTCTCTTACCGCGTTCCAGTCTTATTTATGTTAATCTTCTATTCTCTGACTTCGCTGCTGGCCTATAGCCTGGCAGGTGAAAAAATGCCCTGGCTGACTGTGCACATCGCCTTGCCCATGTTATTGACAGCTGGTTGGGGAATTAACCTCTTAGTTGAATCAGTTCCCTGGCGAAAAATTACAGAAAATAAAAGCTGGCTGGCATTAATTCTGTTGCCATTGCTTTTGGTCAGTTTCTCAGGGATTATGCTATCGCTAGGAAGGTCCCCAGCACCATTTACGGGGAATTCCCTTGAACATCTTAAGAATACAACCTCATTCGTCTTTGCAATTCTCGGTTTTGGTGCTTCGCTGTATGGTGTTTATCATTATTTAAAAATGTGGAATTCAGCTCAAATTTTGAGCCTGCTTTTGGTGCTATTTGTTGCTTTGTTAGCGCTATTAACTGCGCGTGTAGCGTTCACAGCCAACTACATCAATTATGACAACGGCCTTGAATTCCTTGTTTACGCACATGCCGACCGTGGCCCTAAAGATATTCTTGCTCAAGTGGAGGAGATTTCTCGCCGCACTGTCGGCGAAAATGAAATCTCAGTAGCTTATGATAATGACTCGCTTTACCCATATTGGTGGTATTTTCGCCATTACCCAAACAAGGTCTGGTATACGGATAAACCAACCCGAGATCTGTTAAATTCACCAATAATCCTGGCGAGTGATGCCAACTGGTCGAAGATTGATGCGCTCACGAAAAACGATTATGCCAAATTCGATTACATCCGTCTTGTCTGGCCAATGCAGGATTATTATTTCTTAACCTGGGAAAGAATGCAGTATGCTATTAGTAACACTGCCATGCGGTCTGCTCTGTTTGATATCTGGCTCAACCGCGATTACAGTGCCTATGCTACCTTAAAAGAACGCACAAATCTTAGTGTAGCGAACTGGGAACCGAGCAATCCGATTCGCATGTATTTACGCAAAGATATTCTCTCTGAGATTTGGGATTATGGCTCACGTCCGGCGGTTGTGGAAGAACCGCAAGTTGACCCATATGAGGGAAAAATTGGGTTGATTCCACCAGATTTCTTCTTCGGATTAAATGGCAGCCAGCCCGGCCAATTAAATGCCCCGCGCGGACTGGCCATTGCCCAGGATAGCAGCATTTTCGTCGCAGACTCGCTCAACCACCGTATCCAACACTTCAGTGCGGATGGACAGTTGATCAATTACTGGGGCTCATTCGCAGATCTTGCTGCGGGTGAAGCACCAGGCGGAACTTTTAACGAACCCTGGGGCATCGCCATTGGTCCGGATGGTAGTGTCTATGTGACTGACACCTGGAATCATCGAGTTCAAAAATTCGATCAAAATGGCAATTTCATATTGGAATGGGGCTACTTTGGCACAGCCGAAACTCCGGATGGATTCTGGGGACCGCGTGGAATCGCCGTAAATAACGACGGCCAGGTTTTTGTCACCGATACAGGCAACAAACGCATCGTCGTATTTGATAGCAACGGGCAATACATCACCCAATTTGGCGAAGCCGGTTTTGACATCGGGCAGTTAGATGAACCTGTTGGCATTGCAATCGGTCAGAATGGCGAAGTATACGTAGCAGATACCTGGAATCAACGTGTGCAGGTATTTATTCCCAATGCCGATAAAACAAATTATTTCGCCTCTTCGTCCTGGGATGTAAATGGTTGGTTTGGCCAAAGCCTGGAAAATAAACCCTTCCTGGCTACAGATCAAATCGGAAATGTTTATATAACTGATCCGGAAGGATATCGAATCCTGGTCTTTCAGCCTGATGGAACCTTTTTGCGAGGAATGGGAGACTACAGCCCGGATAGTGATGGCTTTGGTCTACCGGCTTCTGTTGCGATTGATCCTAACAATGGCGGCATTTGGGTCAGCGATGCAGGCAATCACCGCATTTTGCATTACCCTTCACCGTAAATATCGAAAGGAAAGACAAGAAAAAGGTGTGGAAGTTTTTCCACACCTTTTTCTGTTTACCACCAAGATTTTTTGATTAGTCTTTTCCCACAGGAGGAAATATCCAGCAGAAACCGCAAATTGATTTCCTGCGCGGCAATCGAAAACTAACAACTTTAATTACCGACATGTACCCTTAAGCTTTTTTGCGTTTGTTATCCAACTTGCTCTTAAAAAATAAGGTAAGCACAAAACTGATGACACTCGTGATCAAGGCACCCAGAAAAGCCGGCCAAAAACCAGCCACCAGGAAACCAACCCCAAATTGCGTCCCGATCCACCCAGCCAGCATAAACATGAGCGTATTGATCACCAGAGTTCCCAGGCCAAGAGTCAATATTAACAAAGGGCAGCTCATGACAACCAGCAAAGGCCGGATAATTGCGTTCACCAAACCAAATATTAAAGCCAACCAGATTAAGCTGAGCCAATTATCACTCTGCGGGGTAATACCATTTCCGCGCATGATTTCAATGGCTGCATACAATGCGACAGCGTTGATAGCCAGCCGGATTAATAATTTCTTCATTTTTTCCTCCTTCTGAATACGTTGATCAAATTCATCATAAACCAAAATCATAGAAATTTCTACTCTCACAACAATCTGCGAGGGATTGCAAAGTCTCAACCGCGGGGAAAAATGTGTTCTACCTGATCAATTGCATTCTTCCTCTTACCCTTACACTTAGCGATTATTTGAAACACGCTGACTTTTCAATTAACTTTGGCTTATTTATCAATTTCCTCCATCCAGATCAATGTATGGTTTTTGACAAAGCCCAATTCTTGCAGCAATTCTTCTGAACGATACGCAGGAAAATTAAAGATAAATGGTTTGCGAGTCTTCAGTTTATTCACCAAATGGTCCAACAATGGTGGAAATAAATGTTCATCATCAGCCATTTGGCAGGCGACCCACAAATTGTCAGAAAATAAGGATGATTTCTCAAAAACAAAAAACGCCTTATCACTCAGACTTTTAGTAATTGTTTGATTTCGAATAATTTGTCCCTTAAAAAAACGACTGATCGTGGCCAGAAAAGATGGGTTAAAGCGGTCGAGTTTTATTCCTAAATTCCAGCGTACCAAATCCGGGTATACGCTCTTCAACAACGCGCTTTCTTCCTCCCAATCTTTTAACTTTGTCGTCTGAATTGGAAATTTATGCTCTATCTTCAAATCCATTCTTTCTATCGGCTTATATGTCCAGGTAGACCGTCGCACACGTTCTCTGAAGCCCATCGAAAGATAAAGAGCCTGGGCAGCCTGATTATCATCGCGCACTTGCAGCCATGCTCCATAAGAAGAGCGTGAACGAACATATTCCAACGCTTTGGCAGTCAGCAAACGGGCAATTCCCCCACGCCGAAAATCCGGATGAACCGCAACATTTGCAATCAAGTAAATCAATTGGCCAGACTTTCTGAAAGGAATAATGGTTAAATTACCTACCAACTGCTCATCGACGGTATAGACAAAACCCTGCATGGGGGCATACCGCTGTTGGAATCCGGAAAACCCCCAGTAATCTGAAACGAAATCTTTCGCCATGCGCCGCAAGTAATGGATATAATCGTAACCATCATCATCCATCGCTCCCCGGAAGCACAACTCGATCAAATCGGCAACTTGATTAAGGTCACTACTCACATTTATTGGTCGTAAATTAGATTTGCGAAGGTGATTTGATGATGTCATTTCTTGTATTTTACACCTGAAAGAAACACAATCCTCCATTTATTGAAACCGCTTTTGATTAACAATTTTCTATGAAAATTTAGTCTTTTCTTCTTTAAACGAAATAAAATAGTTCAAAATACCAAATCAGCAGGAACATTGTATGCAACTAAATTAAAGGTAAAATTGAATTCACTTTCTACGCCACTAAAAACCAGCGTAACCTTGTGTTCGAATTCTAATAGTCTTCTTATAAATAATTATCGATTCGATTATAGAATATTTGTTATAATTTTTGAATATGGAGAAAAAGGCAAATTCTCCATCCACATTGGAAGGATATTACGATTATGATGAGATTTGATCGATTCACTGAACGTGCCCAGGAGGCTGCTCAACGTGCGGCCGAGATTATTCAACGGTACGGACATAATCAAATAGATACTGAACACATTCTCCTGGCGCTGATTGAGCAGCCAGAGGGAGTAATCCCGCAGATACTTGAGATTTTGAAAGTCGAACCATCCATTCTAGAGGAGCGACTTGATTACATTTTACGGACAAGCCCGAAAGCCAGTATTTTTGGCGGAGGGGCTGGACAGGTATTCATCACTCCCCGGGTGAAACGTATTATCGATCTGGCCAATGAAGAAGCCAGTAAGTTACGCGATGAGTATATTTCCACCGAGCACATTTTTCTGGCCATACTTAGTGAGAAGAACACCCCGGCTGCCCGGCTGCTAGAAGGCGCTGGCGTCAATCGTGAGCGCGTCATCGACGCCGTCAATCAGCTGCGCGGCGGCCAGCGCGTCACCGACCCACAAGCTGAGACTCGCTACCGGACACTGGAAAAATATTCCCGCGATCTAACCCAATTGGCGCGCGAGGGCAAACTTGACCCTGTCATTGGCCGTGATAATGAAATTCTGCGGGTTATGCAAATCCTTTCCCGCCGCACAAAAAATAACCCGGTCTTGATTGGTGAAGCCGGTGTCGGGAAAACCGCCATTGTTGAGGGTCTGGCTCAAAAAATTGCTGCCAACGATGTTCCGGAAATATTAATGGGAAAGCGGGTTAATTCATTGGATTTGAGCGCCATGATTGCCGGCTCACGTTTCCGCGGTGAATTTGAAGAACGCTTAAAGGCTGCCATCGAAGATGTACAACGCTCTGAAGGTGAAATTATCCTCTTCATAGACGAGCTGCATACCGTGGTTGGAGCTGGAGCTGCTCAAGGAGCAATGGATGCCTCTAATATGCTCAAGCCCGCCTTAGCGCGCGGCGAGCTTCAATGTGTGGGTGCAACCACTCTGGATGAGTATCACAAGCATATCGAAAAAGATACGGCATTGGAACGGCGTTTTGCACCAGTCTATGTTGAAGAACCGACTATCGATGATACCATTTTAATGCTGCATGGACTTCGCGATCGTTATGAAGCCCATCACAAAGTGCGCTTCTCTGACGACGCGCTAACTGCAGCTGCCAGGCTTTCGTCACAGTATGTGACCGGACGTCATTTACCAGACAAGGCCATTGATTTGATGGATGAATCTGCCGCAAAATTACGTGTAGCACTTTTCTCATTGCCGGATGATTTGAAAAAGATGAAAACAGAATTGGACCGTCTCGCGGCTGAAGAAGAAAAAGCCGGCGTAGAACGAGATTACGAACGTGCCGCTCGTATGAAAGCAGATCGTCTGCGGGTGCAATCTGAGTTTGCTGAACACCGCGACAAATGGGAAGCCGAACATAAACTGGATGAGGTTGTGGATGTAGATGATATCGCCCAGGTTGTTGCCCAATGGACAGGAATCCCAATCAGTCAGATGCTTGAGACAGAATCAGAAAAATTACTGCACATGGAAGAGCGTATACACGAGAGTATCATCGGTCAGGAAGCAGCGGTAAAAGCCATCGCCGATGCAATCCGCCGTGCCCGCTCGGGGCTCAAAGATCCACGCCGCCCGATTGGTTCATTTATTTTCATCGGCCCTTCCGGCGTTGGAAAAACCGAGTTAGCCAAGGCGCTGGCTGAATACATGTTCGGCGATGAGGAAGCGCTGGTCCGCATGGATATGAGTGAGTATCGCGAACAACATACCGCTTCGCGCCTGTTTGGTGCCCCGCCAGGATATGTGGGTTATGAAGAAGGGGGCCAATTGACAGAGGCTATCCGCCGGCGCCCATACCGTGTCATCCTGTTCGATGAGATTGAGAAAGCTCATCCGGAAGTGTGGAATTCTTTATTGCAAATTTTGGATGATGGCCGTTTGACCGATGGACAGGGTCGTGTTGTTGATTTCCGCAATACAGTCTTGATCATGACCTCCAACCTGGGTACAGAATTCGTCCGTAAGGGTGGTACCCTGGGGTTCTTGAGCAGCGACGATGAAGAACGCGATTCCCATGAAAAGATTGATAAAGCGCTTAAGAGCACATTCCGCCCTGAGTTCATCAACCGTGTTGATGAGATTATCATGTTCTCGCAGCTTTCGATTGAACAGGTAAAAGAGATTGTTGAACTGCAGATGAAAGAAATCCGCATGCGCATGGAAGAGCATGGCTTGAAAATTGAATTGACCGATCCTGCCCGGGATTGGTTGGCGCAAGAAGGATATGACGCATCATTCGGCGCACGTCCGTTGAAGAGAGCGTTGCAGAAATTTGTCGAATCGCCACTTTCAGTCAGCCTGCTTTCAGGTGAATTCCGCGAAGGTGATGAAGTCGTCGTCGAGCTGGACCTGGAACAAAAGAAGCTCA
>JBBQNI010000008.1:0-84188 GCA_038329785.1 Anaerolineales bacterium
TTAGTTCAGTCAACCCAAAACACAAACCGCTGGCGGGTGAAGTGCGCCCCCCGGCGGTTTGTTGTTTGAGACCCATAGGATTCGTGGAAATGGACCCTTCAATGCCGTATGCAAAAGAAATTGTAGGTTGGGCTCGTCCATCAGGAAAGAACCACAGATACGAAGACTGTCATTCAGGTTGATCGATGGCTGCCTGAGAGCCCAACACGCTTGCGCACTTCCGGACGAATCACTGGAATTCAATTCAAACGCAGATTAATGCCTCATGCCTGTTACATTGGTCCGTATTCAAGAAATGTTCACTGGATGGTGTTTTTTGAAATAAACCCTCCCGAAGGTTCGATGGACTACAAACCACTCTTACGAAACCTTCGGGAGGAATGATGCCTTCATAACTTTCCGCAAAAACCCCCAACTATACATAGCGCCTGATTGACTAATCCACTAACCAACTAACCAACTAATCCACCTAACCATCTAATCCCCCCCCTATTGCAGCAACATGACCGCCTGATTTGCCCAGCCCAGGAATATGCCCGGGAAGAAAGCCATCCCCACCACAGCCAGCGCAGCCAATGCAATTACCAGTCCCACCCATGGATTAATCTGCAGTTCTTTTTCACCCGGCTTCATTAACATAAAAACAACCACCCGCAGGTAATAATAAACGGAAATTAGTGAGGTCAACATGCCAATCAGGGCCAAGGTGAAGTAGCCAGACTGAATAGCCGTCCGGAAAAGGTAAAACTTACCCCAGAATCCCATCGTCAAAGGAACACCGGCGAACGACAGCATAAAAACCAGCATGGCAACTCCCAGCCAGGGATAACGCTTTCCCAGGCCGGCCAGGTCCTCCAAAAAGAGGCCCTCACCGTAATCCTTTTCCATCGCTACTACCAGTGCCCAGGCCCCAAAACTGGCCAGGCCATACGCCAGCAGATAGAAAAGCGCCGCCGATATGCTGTCGCTGCCAAATTCCTGGTTACCGTAGGAGACAAACGCCATCAAAATATAGCCGGCGTGGGCTATCGATGAATAAGCCAGCAGCCGCTTGAGGTTGGTCTGCACTACAGCCACCACATTCCCTACCAACATGGTCAGAGCAGCGATCACCCATAAAATTGGGGTCATTTGCTCTGCCAGGCTGGGGAAGAGTACCATAAACACACGCAGCAAAGCTGCAAAGCCGGCTGCTTTCACCGCGACTGACATGAATGCCGAGATGGAAGTTGGAGCTCCCTGGTAAACATCCGGAGTCCACATCTGAAATGGAACGGCAGCCACTTTGAATCCAAACCCAACCAGCAGGAGTGCTGCGCCAATCACGAATAGAACCAGATTCGCTTCACCAGTCTGTAGAACAGAAACGATGCCTTGAAAATCGATATGACCGGTTGCGCCAAAAATCAATGCCGTGCCATACAGAACAAACCCTGAGGCAAAGGCACCCATCAGAAAATACTTCAAAGCTGATTCTTCAGATATGCTGCGAGCGTGAGCAAAGCCTGCCAAAACATACATTGGGATCGAGAGTAATTCCAGGGCAAGGAAGACCATTAAAAGGTTATAGGCTTGCGCCATCAACATCATGCCGGCGATGCTAAAGAGCAGCAAGACATAGTATTCGCCGCGTTCAATTTGCATGCGCTTGAGGTAATCATATGCCAGGGCAATTGCCACCATGCCGCTCACCAGAAACAAAACATGTAAATAATCGGCGAAACCATCCGAAACCACCATCTGGTTGAAGGCAAATGTGGTTGCGCCGCTGGTGGCAAGCGAAACACCCAACGCAACAGCCAGACCAAACACGGCTAACAATGCGGTCAGCCCTTTGTTCTGTGCCGGAATCCAAAGGTCGGCCACCAGTAAGAGCAAAGCCCAGCTTACTACAATCAGTACCGGTAAAATCGTCAACAAGTCACTTATTTGGCTCATAAGCACGCTCCACTAGTGAAGTACCATTGCAGCCGATTGCACCAGTTGTAATAACTGTTCCACTGCAGGATTGATCAGATTGAAGAAAGGCTGAGGGAAAATGCCAATCCAGAAAATTACAACAACCAGCGGAATAATCGTCGCCAGTTCCCTTGGGCTCAAATCTTTCAACGAGCGATTTTCTTCTTTGGTTATCGGACCTAAGAAGATCTTTTCATACATTTTCAATAGGTATACAGCTGCCAGGATCACACCACTTGTGGCAACCCCAGCGAACCAGGGACTCCCCAACACCTTGGAACCGAACGCACCGAGCAAGATGGTAAACTCGCCAACAAACCCATTCAATCCTGGTAATCCGACTGAAGAAAGTATCACCACCAGGGTTATGCCGGCATAAACAGGCATAATTTTCCACAACCCGCCAAATTCTACCAGCTCGCGGGTATGAGTACGTTCATAAATCATGCCTACCAGCAAGAAGAGGGCTCCCGTGCTGAGGCCATGATTCACCATTTGCAATATGCCTCCGGCAACCCCTTCCTGGTTAAGAGCAAAAATACCCAGCATCACAAAACCAAGATGAGCTACTGAAGAATAGGCGACCAGTTTTTTAACATCTTTTTGCACAAAAGCAACCGCAGCCCCATAGATAATACCGATGATCGCTAAAATGGCGATAACGGGTGCAGCTCGCACACTGGCTTGCGGGAAAAGTGCCAGATTGAAACGCAGGAAACCATACGCTCCCATTTTTAGTAATACAGCGGCCAGAATAACTGAGCCGGCGGTCGGCGCTTCCACATGTGCATCCGGGAGCCAGGTATGCAAGGGGAAAATCGGCACTTTAATGGCGAAGGCAGCAGCAAAGGCAATAAATAGCAGCATCTCCGCACCCGCAAACAACTGACGGTTGGCCATCAGGGTTGGCTGCGAAAATGAACCGGCGTTAATACCCAGGAATAATATGGCTAACAGCATTAATATTGAGCCTGCCATGGTAAATAAGAAAAACTTAACCGAGGCGTACATTCGGCGTTTGCCGCCCCAGATCCCAATTAAGAAATACATCGGAATGAGGGTAAACTCCCAGAAAATATAAAACAAAACCAGATCCAGGGCGAGGAATACGCCCAGCATACCTACTTCCAGCAGAAGGAAGAAAATCAAGAACCCTTTCAGCTGCTCTTCAATTGCCTTCCAGGTGGAGAGGATGGCAATCGGGGTCAGAAAAGTAGTCAGCATCACCATCAGGATGCTGATTCCATCAACCCCCATGAAAAACTCCACCGGCACACCAGCCAGGCGCAACCAGGGCAGCTCAATGGCCATGTTGATACCACCGGCAGGATCAAATTGGGCGAGAACCCAAATTGACAACCCGAAGGTAATCAATGAGGTAAGCAACGCCACGTAGCGCATGGCGGTCTTCTGCTGCGGTGCAAGCAATACCAGGATGATGACACCCACCAGCGGGAAAAAGGTCATTAACACTAATTCCATATTTTGCCCCCGCTCTTCATGCTGAATTTTTTACCGTAATTATTCATCAACGCCACCTAGACCCGCACCAGCAAATAAATTAAGATAATGACAATACCGGCCACAATTGAAAGCGCATAGCTGCGCACGTAGCCGTTCTGTAATTTGCGCAAAGATTGGGCCAGCGCAACAACAAGGCTGCCCAGCCCATTGGCAATTCCATCGATAAAGCCCTGGTCAACCGGATGCGCAAAGAAGTCGGAAAGTTTCTCAAATGGGCGAATAATGACCGCCTGATACATTTCATCCACTTTAAATTTCTGGTTCAACAAGCTAAAGACACCGCCCAGAGAGCGAGCCAGGGGGTCCTGGGTGGTACTTTCAGCCAGAGGTTTTCGGCCATAAATCAGCCAGGATAGAACGATGGCCGTCAGGGCGACCAGCAACGAGCCAATGGCTACCGGTAACGCAAAAGTAGCCTCGTGAACTTGAATGCTGGGCCCGAGCCAGTGCTCGAGAGACATCACACCCGGGAAGTTCAACCCGCCGCCAATAACCGAAAGAATGGCCAGTATGATTAAAGGCACGGTTACCAACGGGGCGCTTTCCCTGGCGAGGTTGGCGGCTTCGCTGCGTGCTTTGCCGAAGAATACCATCCAGATCTGGCGACCCATATAAAAAGCGGTTAAAAAGGCGGCGCTGACCAGCAACACAAAAACGTAAATGTTTTTCTCGTTGGCTGCGGCCAGAATCTCGTCTTTGGAGAAAAATCCAGCCAGAGGAGCGATACCAGCCAGAGTCAATGCGCCGATAACATAAACCCAGAAGGTGGTTGGCATTTTTTTCCGTAAACCACCCATGTTACGCATATCTTGTGGATCCACATGCGCTGCATGGCCATGCATGCCCTCGCTTTGCGCGCCAGCTGTAATACCGTGCTCCAGACCCAAAATCACGGAACCGGAAGAGAGGAATAAAAGTGCCTTAAAGAAAGCGTGGGTAACGAGATGGAACATGGCCGCCACCTCTGCACCCATCCCTACCGCAGCCACCATAAAACCCAGTTGGCTGATGGTGGAATAGGCCAGCACTTTCTTGATATCAAATTGAGCCACGGCAATTAATGCGGCAAATATAGCCGTGACTGCCCCCAGCCACATGACCACATTTTGAGCTGCCGGAGCGGCCAGATAGAGCGCTTGCGAGCGGGTCATCAAATAAACGCCGGCTGTTACCATGGTGGCAGCATGGATCAATGCGGAAACAGGCGTGGGGCCGGCCATAGCATCCGGCAGCCAGACATATAGTGGAATTTGTGCCGACTTTCCGCTAACGCCCAGCAACATAAAGAGGGTGATCGCCACCATCAGACCGGGTTGACTGGCTGCAACCTGCCCTACATTCGGAAAAATATCACCGAAATTGAGCGAGCCGAAAGCCCAGAAAATGAGGAATATGGCAATCAACAAACCGAAATCACCAATACGGTTGACGATGAAGGCCTTTTTACCGGCTTTTGCGTTGGCAATGCCGCCTTCGCCTTTTTCAAACCAGAAACCAATCAGCAGGTAGGAACACAAACCAACGCCTTCCCAGCCAACGAATAGCATCAAAAAGTTGTCCGCCGATACAAGGATCATCATGGCGGCGATAAAGAGATTCAGAAATATAAAGAAACGCCGGAAGCGGGCCGGGTCACCTTGATGGCGCACATCTTCATGCATGTACCCAATGGCATAGATGTGGATCAGGGTGCCCACCAGGCTCACCACCAGCATCATCACCACGGAAAGAGTATCCACCCGGAAAGACCAGGAGACATCCAGGCCACCAACCGAGAACCATTGCAGCAAAGGCACCCTGAATCCTTCCGGCTGCATGCGTAAAGCAAGCAACAAGAGGAGAGAGACAACGAATGTACCGCCGGCAGCCAGGCTGGCGATCGCCCCGATAGCTTTTTCGCCCAGGCGTTTTCCAAACAGCCAATTTACCAGAATTCCAAGCAAAGGCAGGAAAACAACCAGCGGAACTAATAAAAACTGCGGATCCATGCTCGTGGTTTCACTTAAGAACATTCCATATCTCCTGCTAGCCCTTCAAGCTGTTCATCTGGTCTATATCGACACTACCCTTATTTCGGAATATCGCCACCATCAAAGCCAGGCCGACCGCAACTTCTGCCGCCGCCACAGCCATAATGAAGAATACAAAGATCTGGCCGGTCAATAATTGGTACTGATTGGCAAAAGTCACAAATGCCAGGTTCGCCGCATTAAACATCAGTTCCAATGACATAAAAATCACCAGCGCATTGCGGCGCAGTAAAACTCCTAAAATACCAAGTGTAAACATGATTGCAGATAACGCCAGAAAATAACTGGTTGGCATCATTCCTCCCATCTATTTCTTACCTCTAGCCACATCCAGATTGGTGGGTTTCTCCACCCTGGTCAGCACAATGGCACCGATTGTGGCGGATAGTAAAATAAAGGCAACTACTTCAAATGGCAGCAAGTATTGGGTGAACATGGTTATCCCAATCTGCTGCGGGCTGGCAAAATCCTGTGTTAAGGCCAGTATGGGCTGTATGCCTTGATTGCGGAACACGAGGAACAATATTACCTCCACCACAAATATCAAGGCTAATACAATCGCTGTAGTGCGGTGACCCTTTAGCGGTTCATAGCCAGGCAATTTCTCCGCACCCAGCAAAGCAATCACGAATAGGAATAGAATCATGATTGCGCCGGCATAAACAGTCACTTGCGTGAAGGCAATAAATGGTGCGCCCAGAGCCAGGTACAAAACTGCTATTGTGGCAAAATTTAATACCAGGAACAGGGCTGAATAAATTGCACTGCGATTTAGCAGCATGGCAACCGCCGAGGCGATTGCGATGATTGCTAAAAATGCGTAGAACAGAATCCCAATAAAGGTCATAAATTCCTCCCTAATCCTTCGGGTTTTCCATCACCGGTACCGAGCGGGTGTATTGATTGGGTAATGTTTTTTGCGGGGTGGTCTGAACACCTTCGGGAACCGGTTCCAACAATGCTTCTCTGGTGTATATTGAAGTAAAGCGGTCTCGATATGAAAGTTCATATTGATCACCCAGCACAATGGCCTCAGTCGGACAGGCATCTTCACAATAACCACAAAAGATGCAGCGCAGCATGTTGATTTCATAAGTGGAAGCATAGCGCTCACCGGGGGAATAGCGCACTTCATCACTGTTTTCCGAAGCTTCTACAAAGATGGCGTCCGAAGGACAGGCAGCAGCGCATAAAGAACAGCCAATACATTTTTCCAACCCATTATCATAACGTTTCAATGTATGCCGCCCTTTAAAGCGCGTACGCACGGGTCTTTTTTGTTCCGGATATTGAATCGTAACCGGTTTTTCAATTGCCATCTTAAGGGTTGTAAACAGTCCTTTTAACATTGTCGTATACTCCTAACTTACCAGTACCACAACCACCGCCGTGATGATGACATTCAACAACGCCAGAGGAAAGAGTATCTTCCAGCCCAATTGCATCAGACGATCGTAGCGCAGGCGCGGCCAGGTTGCTCGCACCCAGATTAAAACACCCAACCAGATAAACGTTTTAGCCAGTAAATAAATGGGCCCCAACCACGGTAAAGAATCCACAAAAGGGCCATCAAACCCGCCCAGGAAGAGCGTTGACCCGATAATAGAGATTGCGATCATCTTGATATATTCGGCCATGAAAAACAGCGCAAACTTCATGCCGGAATATTCGGTATGGTACCCGGCAGTTAATTCTTGCTCAGCTTCAGGCATGTCGAACGGGGCACGGTTGATTTCAGCAATACTGGCAATAAAAAAGATGATGAATGCCGCCGGCTGCAATGCTGCATACCACAGACTTCCCTGTTGCGCGCGCACGATATCCACCAGACTGAGTGAGCCGGCCAGCACAACCGGGCCAACAAAAGATAGACCCAGTGCCAGTTCATAGCTAATCATTTGAGCAGTTGCCCGCAAGCCGCCTAGCAGAGCATATTTGTTGTTCGAAGACCAGCCTGCCAGGGTGATGCCATAGACAGAGATCGATGTAACGGCCAGGATATAAACCACGCCAACATTAATGTCCGAGATAAACAGTGGAATTTCGCGCCCAAAGAGACGAATCGGCTCCCCCCAGGGGATCACAGCCAGAACGATCAACGAAGGGATCACCGTCAGGATAGGAGCCAGTAGAAAGACAAATTTGTCAACACCAGCCGGGGTGAATTCTTCTTTAAATATCAGTTTTACTGCATCGGAAACTGGCTGGAGCAAGCCAAATTTCCCCACACGGTTTGGGCCAATTCGCGCCTGAATTCTCGCCAGCAAGCGTCGTTCGTAATAGGTAACATAAGCAAATCCGACGGTTAAAAACAGGATCAGGATTAAGGATTTGATCACCCATTCCCAAATTAAGGCAGCATCCATCAATCACCTTCTCCTTTGCGTAGACGTTGAATCTGAACAAATAGCGGTGTTTGAACCGGTAAGCCATTGCTGCGTGCAACCACAGCCACATCTTCTGGCACCGTTTCATTGACCCAGATAGCGTATTCCAGCTCCCATTGTGCAGTTGAAACCAACACTATCTCCCCATCCTGAACTCCGAGGGCAGCTGCCATTTGCGGGTGAATAAGTAAGGCTTGCGGAGCCAGCCGTAAGGCAAGTTGAATTGTATCCTGCAGCATTTGTCCACGGTCGTATAAGGCGTTGATTGGGACTACCCGTATACCGGCACTGGTTTCGGCAGGTGAATCAGTGACGATCAATGCGCCCAGTGAAAGCTCTTCACCGCGATCAGCAGCACTGTGCAATTGGACACCTAAACCATCTTTATTGTCATAGCTCGTACCGCCGTAATAAAGGTCAGCACGCCCAATGATTGGCCACTGCTCCTTCACAGCCGACATTGTTGTGTAACTGACGGGGGAATAGGCTGTCACCCTGGATGCGATCTGGTTCATCACCAATACCGGTGATTTTTCTTCCAGATTGAGACCCATCTGGCGCGCAATATGCCCTGAGATCTCAAAATCTACCCGCGGACCATCCTGCCGCCAAATGGCGCGATTGAAGCGTTGTACCCGCCGTTCTCCTGAGGTGAAGCTGCCTTCACGTTCTGGTTGAGCCAATACCGGGAAAACCACATCGGCAAGTTGAGCGGTTGCTGTCATAAATAATTCGAAGACAACTACGAAGTCGGCTTCCTGAACAGCCTTTGCCAACGCCGGGTCATCACCTGCCGGGTCCGCCGCGGCAACCAGCAGTAAATCAGCTTCCCGAAGGGTGCCCTTCAAATTTCGATCTGGACGGAAGCCCATATCCCAGGCACCTTGCGTGTTGGCTGCCTCCCAAACTGCGATCAGCCCGTTATTCCTTCTACCATAAAATTTATGGTCAACAATCAAGCGGGCACAGGCTTTGGCCAGGTGTTCACTACCGGACAAACCCAGACCATCACTGCCGTAAAAAATGACGCCATTTTCAGCAGCAGCAAAGGCTTCAACAGACGCCCGGTTGCCACTATTCACATCTGTACTGCGCGCGAAGGCTGCCAGCGTAGCGGCTTCTTCGCCATATTTATAGCGCAATACATGAGTGGCATATTTCTCCAGGCGGGTAGGGCGTCCAGCTGCGACGATCAGAACAGCCCCCCGTTCCACTGCCTGCTTCACGCGCAGCCACCAGATCGGCGCTTCTTGATGCAAATCACTGGCAATGACAAGAATTACATCTCCCTTGCCCATTTCACCCAGATTGGATCCGGCGCTGAGGCCTATCTGAGATGTCAGATCTCCGCCAGCCATCTGGCTGTAGAGCACAGGTTTTCCTTGTTTGGATTCAGTTAATTGGGAAATATTAAAGAGGTCCTCATTGGCCAGCCGTCCTCCCGCCAGAGTAACCAGACGAGTACTTTCTATGCGCAATTGATCTTCCACCCGCTGATATGCTTCTTCCCAGCTGGCAGGCACCAATTCACCATCCTTGCGCACTAAAGGCTGTGTTATTCGTCGCTTTGATTCAACAAAGTGATAACCTAATCGGCCTTTATCACACAGCCAGATTTCATTGACCTGCTCATTTTGTCTTGGCATGATCCGTTTGATTACAGGATCGCCACCACTCTTTGCTTCCCGTCTTAGATTAATGGTGGTATTGCAGCCCACCGGGCATTGGGTACAAATGGAAGCAACCTGTTTAAGCTCCCAGGGGCGGGCGCGAAAACGGAAGTCAATGGTAGTAAGTGCCCCAACCGGACAAATATCGGTTGTGTTACCTGAAAAAATAGAATCAAAGCCAGGCTTGGAACTGGTTTGAATTTCCAGCGAACGGCCGCGCTCATGGAAATGTAAGACAGGATCATCTACAATTTCATGCTGAAAGCGTACGCAGCGCCCGCATTGAATACAACGTTCGCGATCTAAAATAATCAATTCACCCAGGGGCACGTGCTTGGCCAGATGTTTTTTATCATCATAATCAAATTGACTCACACCCGGTCCATAGCGCATAGTTAAATTTTGCAAGGGGCATTCGCCGCCCTTATCACAAATCGGGCAGTCCAGCGGGTGGGAAGTCAACAAAAATTCCAACATACTTTTTCGTGCTTCACTCACCTCAGGCGTGGTCGTTCTGACCACCATCCCTTCCGATACCGGCGCAGTGCAGGCTGTCTCCAGTTTGGTACCAAAAGCAACTTTAACCATCCCGTTTTCATCTTTTATTAATTCACCAGTAGCTCGATCGCGGACCGGCCGGCCGATTTCCACCAGACACATACGACACATACCAGCGGGTTCCATTTTGGGATGATAGCAAAAAACAGGGATATCAATCCCGATCAATTTTGCAGCATCCACTACCAGGGTTCCTGCAGGAACGCTGACTGTCTGGTTATCAATCATTAACGAAATGCGTTCAGCCATTCAATCAGCTCCTCACATGCTTTTCAAAATCAGGTCGAAAACGATCCACAGCCGAAACCACAGCCATAGTTGAAAATTCTCCCAGGGCGCACAGGCACCTGCCCTGCATTTGCACAGCCTCGTGGCGCAACAGGTCTATATCGCTGGCCTTCGCTTCGCCTTTAACAATATGATCGGTGAGGCGGTTCATCCAGAAGGTACCTTCACGACAGGGGGTACATTTACCGCAGGATTCGTGCTTGAAGAAATTTACAGTTTTATCCACCAGCCAGGCCATGTTAACCGATTCATCCAGGACAATTACCGAAGCTGATCCAAGGGGTGAGTTCAAGCGCTCCATGCAAGTCTCATAGGCCAGAGGGGTGTCCAGTGCGTGGTCATCGGCGACAACAATATCCGAAGACGCCCCCGCTGACATAACCGCTTTAATGGCTCGGTTTTCAAGAATGCCCCCACCATAGGTATAAATTAGCTCACGATAGGTGACACCCAGTGGCAACTCATAGTTTCCTGGCTGCTTTACACAACCCGATAGACAGAATATCTTTACACCCGGGCTCTGCTCAGTACCCAGTGTACGATACCAATCTGCGCCATTTTGTAATATTGGAGGGAGATTTGTTAAAGTTTCAACATTATTAATCAGGGTTGGTTTTCCGTAAAGTCCTTCGACTGCCGGGAAGGGGGGGCGCAGCCGCGGCTGCCCCAGCTTTCCTTCAATTGATTCCAGCAATGCGGTTTCCTCACCACATATATAAGCTCCTGCACCCAAATGGGTAAAGATTCGCAAAGAATATTTGCTTCCTAAAATATTATCACCCAGGAGTTTGGCCGCTTCCAGATCTTTAATTTTCTGATTCAAGAAAGCTGCCAGCTCCCAAAATTCACCGCGCAGGTAGATATAAGCTGTGGCCGCCTGCACTGCATAGGATGCCAACATAAGACCCTCAAGAAACTGGAAGGGGTTACTTTCCATGATCTCACGGTCTTTAAAGGTGCCCGGTTCGGATTCGTCAGCATTGGCGACTACATAATGCGGCCAAATGTTATTTGGTAAGAATCCCCATTTTACCCCGGTGGGAAAACCCGCCCCACCCCGGCCTCGTAACCCGGAATTTTTAACCTCAGCAGTCACATCCTGTGGCTGCATGGTCCGGATTGCTTTCTCAAAGCTGGCAAAGCCACCCACACCGCAATAAATATCCAATTTCTCAATTCCGACGATATCACGGTGACGAAGCAGAATATGCTTATCCATTAATGCTGCTCCCTTCGCGACTGTGTAGTTCTCGCAGCCCTGCTGCAACCTGGAGTGTCAATTCGACACTTTGCTTCTCATAATATTTTATTTCCCCATCGCCCTGGAGCTGAAAGACAGGTGCACGATGGCAGGCGGCCAGGCATTTCACCGCCTCGACTGTGAAAAGACCATCACTTGTCGTTCCGCCCTCGCTTACACCCAGGGCTGCGCAGAGATCCTGCAAATACTGTTCAGCGCCTCGCAAAGCGCAGGGTAAATCGGTGCAAACCTGAATGCGATAGCGACCAGCCGGCTGCTCATGAAAGAGTGTGTAAAAACCCATCACAGCGGTAATATCGGTTTCGGAAACGCCAGTCAATTCTGCAATTTGTGGCAGGGCATCCGCAGGCACATATCCCTTTTCACGCTGGGCCACGAATAATAAGGGCATGACTGCCGAGTTCTTTTGGTCAGCAGGGTAGCGCGAGAAGATCTCATCAATTTCTGTTGCGTATTTTTGGTATAGTTGGTTCACCGGTCCGCATCTCCCAGAACAATATCGATTGAACCAATGATGGCGACAAGATCTGCAATGTAGAGACCACGAGCCATCAATGGCAAGGCCTGCAGGTTCACAAACGAAGGTGTAACCATGTGCACTCGATAAGGCTTCGACGAGCCATCGCTTTCCATATAGCAGCCAAGCTCCCCACGTGGTGATTCGGTTACTACGTACACATGTCCCGCGGGTGGTTTAAATCCCTCTGTCCACAGTTTAAAGTGATGGATTAAAGCTTCCATACTGACGCCAATTTCTGCTCGAGGCGGCGGCACAAATTTGCGATTGTTACTGCGTACCGGTCCTTTTGGCAGCCGGTTCATGGCCTGCTCAATGATTCGCAATGACTGTGTCATTTCAATCAAGCGCACCCGATAACGGGCGTACACATCGCCGCCTTCCTGCACAGCAACATCAAAGTCATATTGTTCATAACCACTGTATGGTTGTTTTTTGCGTAAATCATGGGCAATGCCACTCGCCCGGATGACCGGTCCAGAAAGACCATAAGCCAGACAATCGGCGGCTGAAATGACCCCGATTCCCTGGGTGCGGTCCAGAAAGATCTCATTAAAGCGCAGAAGGTCATCATATTCTTGAATTCGGCGCGGCATAATTGCCAAAAAATCACGGACGGCTTTTTCAAATTCTTCGGGTACATCGCGCCATAATCCACCCGGGCGAATGTAGGTGGTCATCATGCGCTGCCCGGAAACCAACTCAAAGATATCCAGAATGATCTCGCGTTCCCGCATGGCATATAAGAAAGTCGACATTGCCCCCAGATCCAGTCCGGATGTCCCCAACCACAGAAGATGCGAATTAATGCGTGTCAATTCCGCCAGAATCACCCGCAAGACCTGGGCCCGTTCCGGTACATCCAGCTCGGCTATTTTTTCAACCGCCAGACAGTAGACCAGATTATTGCCCAGTGGATTCATATAATCCTGACGGTCGGTTAAAACTTCCGATTTTTCATAGGTCTTCGATTCGATCGTTTTTTCAATACCGGTATGTAAAAAGCCTATGTCGGGAATGCAATTGACCACAATTTCACCATCAAGTTCAAGCAGTAAACGCAGCACACCATGCGTACTTGGGTGTTGAGGCCCCATGTTAAGCAGCATCGTCTCGCCAGTTAATGCCCGCTCAGAAACAAGATGCCGTAACTCATCTACCGAAACTTCACGAATATCAGCCATTCTTCTTTCTCCCTTTACAGCGTCTAGTCCTTGGGCTGCGGTTTGTTTTTCATAATTTCATCAAAGTTGAAGGTAAACTGAACCTCTTCATAACCCAGGGGATAATCCTTGCGTAAAGGATGACCAACCCAATCTGCCGGCATTTCAATGCGCCGTAAATCGGAATGCCCATTAAATGAAATCCCAAACAAATCGTAGACTTCGCGTTCCTTCCAATTGGCACTCGGATAGATGGTCTCTACCGAATCAATGGCAGGGGCGTTTCCGTCCAAGAGAGCACGTACATGTAAGCGCAGGTTATGCTCCATAGAATACAGCTGGTAGACCACGTGAAAGCGCGGTTTTTCCTGGGGGAAGTAATCCACAGCGGTAACATCCATTAGCAATTCGAATTGGAATTCATCACGCACTGCAGAGAGCAGGGAAAGGATAAATTCCGGTTTTACAATCAAAGAAAATTCCCCGCGAAATTGCTCCAGACGGGTGCTGAAGCGCAATTCCATGGCTGAAATGGCTTGATTCAAATACTCATTCATCTTAAGCCCAGTCTTTCAATCTTTCCTGACGAACTTTATCGTGCAGCGTCAGGACACCATGAATAATCGCCTCCGGCCGTGGCGGGCAGCCGGCGATATAGATATCAACCGGTATAATCTCGTCGACGCCTTGCAATATGGCATAGTTGTTAAAAACACCCCCACACGAGGCACAATCTCCAATTGCAATCACCCACTTGGGCGCAGGCATCTGATCGTACAATCGCCGCACGACCGGGGCCATTTTTCGGGACACACGACCGGCTACAAACATTAGATCGGATTGGCGCGGGCTGGCGCGGTTAAGCTCCATGCCAAAGCGGCTCATATCATTATTCGCTGCCTGGGCGCCCATCATTTCAATGGCACAACAGGCCAAACCAAATAAAATTGGCCACATGGAACCCGTCCGTGACCAGTTGACGACCTGTTCTAACTTGGCGGTGACAATACCAAGGTTTCCTGTTTTCTGCTCTACTCCCATTCCAGTGCTCCTTTTTTCCACGCGTACAGGTGCGCTACCTCTAATATCAGCACAAAAATGATCATAAACACCAGGCCAGTTATTCCCACCTGCCGTACCACAACAGCCCAGGGGACCAAAAAGACGACTTCAATATCAAAGAGAATAAACAGAACCGCGATCAAATAATAACGAACATGCATCCGTCTTTTTCCAGGCCCATAAGGAACCATGCCGGATTCATAGGGTGTGTTTTTCTTAGCGGTGGAACGTTTTGGGCCAAATATGGTTCCCAAAGAAACTGCGATAGAGCCAACAATCACGGCTAAAACTAAAATGATCAGTAAGGGTAAGTATTTTGTTAACATGGCTAATCCTTACAAGATTGGTCTGATTTGCGAAAATTGAAGTATATCATATTCAGATATTGGTGGTATTTTTCACAAACCGAATTTAAAAAATTCCCTGCAAAATCCATTTCATCAAATTTATCGCGATTTGAATAAACAAGCAGGCTATGGGGAATATCCTCTTCATGATTATCTATCCACAATCTATCTGATTATCTATAAGCCATTATACAGGTCATTCTAAGATTTATGAACTGTTTTTCCCATCAATCTCGCATGAAGGGATCACATCTGATGAGGCTATGGTAAGTCGAACCCCAGCTTACCACAGCAATGAACGGGCTGCAAGAGAAGTGATTAGCGGTAAATCCTTTTCATAGAATGGTGTTATTGATTGCAAACTGTTTTCCAATGGGGAGACTTTGCTCAATGAGGTATCATCAATAGGCCTATTTGGAAAGTATCAGCATTGTTCAGATTATGCGGGAGATCATCAGGCAAATTGTACTTAACTTTAAGAGATTTCTCTGGATTGAAAACCGCAACACCCTGATTCGTTTTAATCACCCAATAAATACCGTTTGATAGAATCCAGTCGTTTTTTGGTTTTTCTAAAGTCAGGAATTGTTGGATGTCAATCGCTGATGACATATCCGACCAGTTTTGGATGGTTTGTCCGCTGCAGCTTTCCGGTGTATGGTTTTGAATAAAAGTATCGCCTCTCAGGTCGAATTTATTGTTCATGCAGCAGCGTTGCTCTTGATTGAGCGGTTTATTTAATTCGCTTGAGTAAAGCGCTAATATGGAAGTTACTGAGTTGTTGCCGGCAGATTGCCCGTAACATAGAAGAACATTCTTACTGAATGGATCCACACCGACGACCTCCGTGCCAAGTCTATCAGTTGGGTCATTGGTAACTGCGGAATTCTCTTTATAAGCTGGAATTGGCAGCATCCCGTCAAAAGTTTTACCCGAATTTAAATCCAGCGTGCGGTAATGAGCAAAGAAACCGAAATCTGTTTGCACTGGGCGTGTAAACACCCAGATGGCAAGATTATTGGCAACATCTGCTATTCCCAAAAAGCCAGTGTTATTATTGGTTGCATCCGTAATCGCGTTCATGGAAGGTGTTACTTCGGTGATATTCAAGCTGGTATCAATGATATAGCTTGGCTTTGTTGAGCTTATCGGAACAAGGACTAATTTTTCCCCCAGCCATAACGCTTGCGAAGACCGGTCGAATGGAAGCAGTTTGCTTGTAATGTTTCCATGCGGGCTTAATTTTGAAATATAGTTATCTTTATACCCATAAATGAGATAGAGATTGCTGAGGGAATCAATGGCTGCCGGGCCTAGAAAGATGGTTTTCTTATCTTCAACATCGAGAACAGGGTATTGGATATCCGTGCCTAATAATAATGAAACAATTTGTAAGCCCTGGTCGTGCTCTTGAAACCAGGATATGGCCAGCGGGATATTATCTTGGGTTGTATCAGAAATAGGGGTGGCTGTATTCTCAGCTCCTTTCGCTTGACCGGTAGAAGTTTCTAAGAAATAAGGTGCGGATGCTTGCTTCGTAAGCTCCTGGTTGGTCTGTGTATTGCTACCAACACAAGCGGTAATCCAAAAAACCATAAATAAAACGATAAAAATGTGTTTTTTCATCAGATTAATTGCCTATTTGCAAACTCTGCCTTCCCTGTCTCTGCCTTGGCAGGCCAGATGACTCCTTGTGAAGAAAATAGCATTAAATAATTGGTTTGTCAAATATAAGCTGCGGCATAGTTCTTCCCAATCTATTTTATGTATACATAAGAAAGGGTTGATAAAACTTTATAAAGATTTAACATCAGATAAGGTATTATTGAAGTGAAAATTAATTACTTTTTCTCTTACCAGGACACAAATTATCTAGGCATAACTGTTGTTTGCAACGCAGAGTGCGCCTCAATGGGTTCGCTTGATAATATGACTTCTTCGGAAAAATGGAGATCTACTCGCTAATAAATGAGATGAGAATATTAGTCGTTGAAGACGAAAAGGATTTCGCCAATGCCCTATTGCTTGGCCTTTCAAGAAATGGGTATGCTGTTGATATTGCTGAAAATGGGCAAAAGGCAATGGAAGCATTAGCGGTCGATAATTATGACCTCCTAATACTGGATTTAAACCTGCCGGATATGGATGGGCTTGAAATTTGTACTCTGTCGAGAGAAAAAAGCGCATCCTTATTAATTCTCATCCTGACTGCACGTGGAAAACAAAAAGATATCATCTCCGGTTTGGATCACGGTGCGGATGATTATTTAATTAAACCTTTTCATCTCCAGGAATTGCTTGCAAGGATTAGGGCATTGCTGCGTCGTGATATGAATGTAAGAAAATCTATATTAAAAATTCAAGATGTTTCCCTCGACCCCATTGAGAAAGTAGTCTGGAAATCTACCCGCAGGATCCAGTTAACCCGCAAAGAATTTGGAATTCTGGAATATCTGATGCGGCACTCGAATGAAGTGATCAGCCAGGAAGAACTCCTTGAACACGTTTGGGGGACATTGACAAACCCATTTTCAAATACTGTACGGGTTCACATACAATCATTGCGTGAAAAACTATTGGATGATCATACGAATCCCAGGTACATCGAAACCGCCGTTGGGACAGGTTATCGTTTCATTAAACCAGAAAGCGATTTATGTGAATCTGCACCAGAACAAGAAAGTGCAAATGAATAGCCATAAGCAAGACACGATGAGTCTGCGGCAAAGAATTATTTGGTTGACTAATTTAACTGTATTTTTTATTGGCTTGTTATTGGTTGTTTTTGTTAATTTGATCGCTCCTATTTTCATTACCCACGACATAAGTTCTCGTGACTCTCAGGTCCTTATAAACACTGTAGATGCCAATGGCAATCCCATTACTGTGCTGGCTGAAATTCCAGGACCTCTTGGCTCCACTACCTGGCACGATCCTGGATTTTTACGGGCAGATTCCTTCGTCGTTGTTCGCGTATTATCACTAATTGGGTTGATCATTATTTCAGGTATCGGTTTTTTTGCTGCCAATTTTATCGGGAAGGAATCATTAAAACCCTTATCGCGAATAAGTAATATGGCTCAACTAATCAGTGCACAAAATCTGGAGCAAAGATTGGATTATCAGGGTGAAAGGGATGAAATCAAGACACTCGCAGATTCTTTCGATCACATGCTTGAACGTTTACAGGCCAATTTTGATGACCAAAGTGAATTTACCTCCAACCTGGCACACGAACTTCGCACCCCTTTGACTTCTTTGCGGATGAACCTGGAAGTATTAAATACTAACTCGCAAGCTTCGCTTGAGGATTACCAAAATTTTTCTGACACGGCTGAACGCTCGATCACACGTCTTGAAGGTTTGGTAGAAGAATTACTTTTACTTGCAAAAGCCGAAAGAGAAATCGATCATCGTCCTATCGTCCTGGGCGTGTTATTCGAGGACATTCTCGAGGAACTTACCCCAATAGCGGAAAGAGAAAATGTAGAACTCAAAATGAGCGGAAATCTTGAACTAGAAGTGATTGGCGATCCCTTACTTCTTCATCGTGCCTTAGAAAATCTTATCGAAAACGGAATCCATTACAATCATCCTGGCGGTTTCGTAGCAATATCAGGGCAGAGGTCGGGTAAACAAATCATCATTGAGGTCAAGGATAACGGTGTCGGAATTTCGGAAAACCAGCAATATCATATATTCGAACGCTTCTATCGTGGCGAAGCAGAAACTGTAAACTACGATGGTAAGGGATTAGGTCTGGCAATCACTGCTCATATTATTGCGTTACACAATGGCAAAATTGAAGTAGAGAGTGAATTGGGAAAGGGTAGTATTTTTCGGATCAGGTTGAATCACTTCGAAGAAAGCCAATGACCCCGCTTACCCATACGCTGACCCGGCCGAAAAATAGTAATTCTGTGGGTTCAGGAAATTTTATCGGATTCAAAAGGATAGAGATTTTTAGATGCCGCTCGTTCATATCAGATGTACGCTATGTTAGCTCCCATTTCAGATGCAATTTACGTTTTTATGATATTGGAACAACAAAAGACAATTTGTAATTGGCTATTAAGTCTACCGGGTAGGGAGTTACACTAGATTCTTGAAAAGCCGGACCACATGGACCAAGAGTAATATCCATATCAACATTTAGACTTTGGTACTCTTTAGAATCCATCCTATATTGATACATAATGACAATCGGATCCCCTACTTGACTTGGAATTTTACTTTCCCGATAAGAGAATGTCAATTGGACAGGTTCCTCAGTCCGAATATAGGGATCACAAATAATATTCACAAAATCATCAGAATTCTTGACTAACTCCAAGCCTGAAACTTTAATCACGAAAGTGAGAGTGGTCGAATTAGCCTGTGCTGATATCAACTCAACCACGGGGGGATGCTCAGTAGGCGCAAAAATGGTAGCTAACGCCGTTTCTCGATAAATCTGGGAAGAACCTTTTGTTGGATTTGGGTTCTGCAAAGAAGCGATAATCGCAAGCGAAGCGCCCAGAATGACGAGAGCCGTGAATATGAGAGGTTTATTTTTAGCCAAAAAGTTTTTCATAGATTCTCCTGTTTTTAGTGGAATTGAGGTAGCGGGATTGGATATATGAATACCGCTACCGCAATGTGTATTGATAGATTTGTTTTACCTGCCAATCTGGGTTACACTAAACTACAACAATTATTTCTCCACCAGTTAATACTTTTCTATAACTAACATCATTATAGCGATTCAGGTGTTAAATCTCTGTAAAGTTTTACGAAGCGGTGGGCGGGTTTCCAATAGCAAATACCTGCCCATAAATAAGTGTAAATACCCTGCCCACCAGCTACTGGAAACCGGGTTTGGGGTCGGATGCAAAGCCCGTTCCGCCGAAATCACGAAAATTTCAATCAACTACAAACCTGGATTCGGTGTTCAAAAATGAGATTGATTCATCCATCCACTTTGAAAGTCCAAATCCAGGATTTCGGGTTTTCAAGCCCTAGATATTTTCCTTCAGGCTATTATAAACGTCCAAATCCACTATAGTGCCAAATGTCACCTTTATACATTAAGTATCATTTTCCAGAAACAAGTCTGGATGGAATTCCTTCAAAAGTGTAATATAAGCAGATACAACGCCAGGTTGTAAATCCGTCAAAATTTTAATTTGCGGTAGTGGAATTTTCTTATCTACCATTAGTCTTACCCGTTCATAACCACGGATGTAGTTGCCAACACTATCCAATGCATGGTTTGTTCTTTGAGCTATTTCTTTTCCATCGAATCCAGCTGCAAACCTACTACGGAATCGAATGAATCTGGTAGACGTGCACGCCATCCAATTCATAAATCTGTTCAATGGTCTCACATCCCTCCAGGCCAGATGGCTGAAAGCTTCCTTTGCCCTCGTGCAAATATATATAATCAAGGTCAGCATCGCGCACTAAAGACCAGAAGGATGAATCACACGCAGTCACCTGACTGGCGGAAGATTGCCACGCTTGCCATTGCTCATATTGATCCTTTGCTGCGGAAATGGAAAGGGATGGCATGGCCAATGAAAATCGGCGCGTATAAGGCGTGATCCAATAACCCCCATCTACCCCGCGGTAGGTTCGGAATTGCCAAAGAGTAGTATTGGCAAAAAAGCGCGCATCTGCAGGTGTATTCGCGGAGACCCAATCCAAAGCCTGGCGATCTGATTGATCTGCCAGAATTGTGACAGCGTTAAGTACAGAACGCGTTTGCAAACCACCCCATATCAACAAACCACCTGTAGATAATGTCAGCAGGATCATCCCCAACCTGACACCAACCCGCCTGGATACAAATGCTGAGACCTGAACCAAAAAGAATGCCAACAGCCAGCCTGCGGGCATGAATAACATGATTGCCATATGATCAGGGCGAAATGGCCCCAGTTTTAAACCCCAGGGAATGCTTAAAATCATCAGGAAAGCGGTCCACAAAGTTAACCCGCGAGCCTTTCGCTGGAGAATTGCCAGTAAGAAACCAAATACTGATATCGCCAGCAGCCAATAATTGTGACTCGGCCCCAACAGATAAATGATGTACTGAAAGTTGTTTTTAAAATTCTGCCATCCCGGAATTGTCACAGACACAGAGACATTTGAACCCTGGGCTTGCAACATCGGAATCAGCCAGGGCAGGGCAATCACAATTCCTGTTAACGATGCCAGGGCAAGCCGCCACAAATCACTGCTTCTCAGCGAATGGGCGGAAGAGGGCCCATCTTTCTTTTCGCGCCACAGCCTGAATAGCCGCTCGATCAGCACAGCAGCAGTAAATAAACCCAGGAATAACAAGGCCATGTAATGCACCAGACTCAAGCCGGCTGTTAAAATGACCAGCCGCAGAACGCTTTCGCGACCTGCCCCAGGTTTGACTACTTCCAGTGTGGCAGCCATGGCGGGCAGCATGCAGATTAAACCTGTAATCAAAGTGTAGCGGCCCCAGCTGAGATAATAAGCCGGCATCTGAAAGGCAAAGGTAATCAATAAGGCTGCCACAAGTGCAATGCGCCAGTCTTGCCAGATGGCTTTTGCCACCCGATAGATACCAAGCGCTAACAGAGCGTTCAGCACCTGCCCCAACCACAAAACGGAGTCAGTCGGGTTAAGTTTGGAAATTGCGCTCCATAATGCCGTAACGATGTGAAAGCCGTAATGATAATGGAAAGAAACCGGCAGTTCTGGGGCCAGTGACGGAGGCAGGCCGCGGGCATCCAGAATCTTTTGAACAATCAGGACATGATGAACGGAATCAACCCAGGCAGGCAGAACCAAAGCACGTGCTTGATAGAAGCGCCAGGCAACCATTAATAACAAAACAACAAATATTGCTATACTTGTCAGCACCTGTTTTCGGGGAAGAAAATCCCCGCGCTTTAATAAGGCTGCCAAAAAAGCCAGCAGGGCGATAGCAAAAAACAGGAACAAGATCAGACCGTTAAATTGCCAGTCTTCAAGATAAAAAATCAAGCCCACAATAGCAATCAGCGCCACACTGATTCCAGCAGCATCCGCAAGCTGCTCGACCATATCTTTATCATCCGATTGTGTCCAGGCAACCCAGACCATGCCAGGCAGAAATAAGACAATCAACGCAATTCCTAAAAACCAGATTTGCTCAACCAGAGAATAAGACAGGATCATGGATAACCTATCACGGGGGTGGCGCTGGGTGCTATTGTCGGGATTGCCGTAGGCAGTGCTGTCGGTTGTGGTGTCGGTTGTGGTGTCGGTTGTGGTGTCGGTTGTGCTGTCGGTTGTGGTGTCGGTTGTGGTGTTGGGGTGGAAGGAGCGGGGTAGCCGGTTGGTTGAGCTGTGCTTGTCGCTGGAAGCTGTGTCGCAGTAGCAGGCAGGGGGGTAGGCGTAATAAACGGGGTATATGTCAAACTGGGCTGCAATGTGAAGGTCATCGATAGGGTAGGTTCTTGCGTCCGGTGTGAACGCTGGGTCGCAGTAGGCGTGGAAGTTATAATTTGTTCAGTTGGCGGTGGGTTTGAGGTTTTGGATGGCAAAATGGGGCTGACTGTCTTGGTCGGAAAAATCACAGATGGGTAAGGGGAAAATGGAGTCACTGTTTGCACCGGGGTTTCCAATTGTCTCAATATTTTACCAGGGTCAATTGAATCACGGATATCACGGATCACTTCAGCGATCATATTCAAGGACACCGGGGCCAGCTTCTGCTGCTGATCCAAATCGCTGCCATAATCAGCAAAAATGGAAGATTGCAAAGAAACCGGAAAAACGCGGTCACCTCCAAACCCACGAATTGGGTCAAGGTACCACAAAGCAACCGTCGCGATAATTAATAGCGACGCCATTACAGGAATCATCGGCAATATCGGTTTTTTTTTCATGGTTTTTCAATACAGCGTTCATTGGTTATGATTGCAATTCTGATGCCAATGCCACCAAATGGTAAACCATGATTTTCTCTTCTTTCCCTTTGACATGCTGCAGACCAATTTGTTTGACAACAAACTCGTCCAGCTTGCCTCCCAACGCGTCTAATGTGGCCTGGGTGATGATGATGCCATTATCTGTAAATAATTCTCTCGTCAGACTTTCCACCCGCTGCGTTGTATTAACAGTATCCCCAATGATCGTGTAGTGAATGCGATCATGTGTGCCCAAGCCACCCGCCATTACAACTCCCGTATGAATGCCGATGCCAGTGATAAAAGGTAAGTTGCCACGCACAATTCGTTTCTCGTTCAAACGGCTGACTGCTTCATCCATCTCAAGCGCTGCCCGGCAGGCTTGATAGGCACTCATTTGCGGTTCCAGGAATTTTGGTAAAATGCCATAAAAAGCCAGAACTGCATCGCCATCCAGTTTGTTAACAACCCCGTTATTGTTGGTGATGGCGGGCAATAATATTCCAAAATATTCATTAAGCCAATCGAAAATTGTAGCCGGATCAGATTTTTCAGCCATGGCCGTAAAATCACGAATGTCTGCCAGCATGACCGTGGCCACTGTTTCCTGACCTTCCAGGCGCAAGTTGCCACTGGAGAAGGTCTGTCGTAATTGCTCTCGCACCTCAGGTGATACTGACCGGCCAAGCAGGTCGCGGTAAATAGAGCCTTCCTGCAACCCTGCAATCATGGAATTGAAGGAGTGTGCCAGCACTGCCACCTCATCATTGCCCTTCGATTCAACCTTAATATCCAGATTGCCTTTGGCTACTTCCATTGATGCAGCCACCAGTCTTAGCAACGGACGGGTAATCAGGTTGGCCAGATAAACACCAATCACAATAATCAGCAAAATGGCAGCCAATGAAAGCACAAACACTTGAATTCTTGTTACCTGACTGGTACGGACGAGATAAGCCTGCGGCAAACTGATACCGATCAATCCCAGGTCAAGCTGACCAGAACGAGCTTCCCATACGCTGATCAATTCGGTGTAATTAACGCTATCGACAGTCAATTCGCGCGAAATACCAGTTTGTCCCTGGCTCGAAAATGCACGGGCAGCCAGATCAGCTCCAATCGGTTGGGCGGGGCCGTTGGTAAAGACTGTGGAAATAAGTATCTCGCCCTGGGGACCATAGAGGCTGACATTTGCCAGTGTATCGCTTTGAATTTCTCGAATCAAATTTGTAAGCGATTTTCCCACCAAAATCACCCCACTCAAACCACCTTCGGTGGAATAAATGGGGCCGGATACAAACAAATATTTACCCTGCGGCAACTCCGCCAATCCGGAATATTTATCGCCCAGCGAATCACTGATTCCATTGAAGACTTTGCGGAAGAATGGCAGTGTTTGAAAAAGAGTCTCACCACGGCCCGTGCTGTAGCTGCCCGCACTGACGCCTGCATCTCTTCGCAATGAAAGTTGCGAAACTCCACTTAAATCAATTATGTCGATCGCATCTTCATTCGTGTTCATCGCCAGCGGCAAAACCAGGTTGCGAAGACGCTCCGAATCATTTTGAGCGAGTGATTCGCTAATTCCCTGCGTATTGGCAACCAGCCTCAGGGTACTTAACAAGCGCTCCTCCTCGCGTACCATCCAATCACTGCCTTGCTTGCTGGAAGCAACCAATTGATTGAAGTAACGATCCTGGACAGAATCGAACACGACCTGACTGATAATGTAGGCCGTCGCCAGCGCGAATAAAACGGCCAACACCAGGTAAGGCAATGTGATTTTCAACTGGACTGGGAAACGCACCTGTGGGTATGCTGAGAGCCTGTCTTTATCCGCTGCCGGCCCTTCGACATCAGTTTGGCTGGTTTTTTTAGCCCGTTCAATTGCAAGTTCCACCCAACGGCGGGTGAATGGCTGCCGTAAGAAGATGTTAAAACCAAGCTCTTGCGCCTGCAGTTCACGTTGCAAATTGGGATGGCTGCTGGTAAGAACGACCCTGACCTTTGGATAATTCAGTTTAATCCTTCTTAAGAAGGTCTGCCAATCCGCACTGCCATGATGCAGATCCAACAATAGTAGATTGATCCGCTTTTTAGCAAGAAAGTCTTCGGCTTCAACCAATTGACTTGCCGCCCACACTTCATAACCGCGGCTCTTTAATTCATTCACCAACAGCTGTCCTGGTTCCACCTCAGTTTGAACAATGAGCGCTTGTGGTTTCATTCCACCCTGTCTATTGATTTAGATGTGTCAGGAAAGATATTCGCGTAAATGCCGGCTGCGGGTAGGGTGGCGGAGTTTCCTTAATGCTTTCGCTTCAATCTGGCGTATACGTTCACGGGTTACATTGAAATAGCGGCTGACCTCTTCGAGGGTATGATCTTTTCCGTCAATCAGACCAAAACGGAGTTCCAATACCTGACGTTCCCGTTCAGACAATGCGCCTAACGCATTTTGAACCTGTTCACGCAGCATTTCGCGGGCAGCGGCATCCATCGGTTCCAGTGCATCGTCATCCTCAATGAAATCACCTAACTGGCTGCTATCTTCATCCCCTACTGGCCGCTCGAGAGAAACAGGCTCCTCAGCCGATTGCAGAATGCGCTGCACCTTCATGGTGGCCGTTGTCCAGCGTGACTGAACTCCACTTTCCAGGGGTAAACCAAATTCGTGTGCGTGCTGAATATCCAGCACATCTTCCTCGTTTAAAAAGCCACCTTCCAGAGCCAATTCTTCGTGGGTTGGTTCACGTCCCAGTTTCTGCACCAACGAGCGCTGAACCCGCAGCAAACGGGTAATGGCTTCGAATAGATGCACCGGGATGCGAATGGTACGCGCTTGTTCTGCAATGTAGCGGCTGATTGATTGGCGAATCCACCAGGTTGCATACGTACTAAACTTAAAGCCACGAGCCGGGTCAAACTTTGCCACCGCGCGCAGTAAACCCAAATTGCCTTCCTGAATCAAATCCAAAAAAGAAATGCCGCGGCCCATATATCGCTTTGCGATACTGACCACCAACCTTAAATTGGCGCGGATCAGTGACTGGCTGGCTTCTTCTGAGCGCCAGCGCAATTGATCCAGATCTTCAACCAGTACATTTGCGGCTGGTAAAAATTTATCGAATGAAGAACGCCTGGGTAAGGCTTTCTTTTCCTGTAAGTAAGGAATTAAGCGTTCTGCTGTTTGCTCTGGCAAGAGATAGAAACACAAGAAGGTCTTAAAGGCGTGCTGCACCAGAGCGTCCCAATCTTCATCCTTACCCCACATGCCGTTATTCAGATAAGCGCGCAGGTAAGAAGGCGCGTCTGCCTGCCATTGTCTGCGCAACAGCTGCGCTTCCACCAATATCAGGTCCAGATCGGGTGGTCCACCATGGCCCAGCTTTTTTGAATCGCTCAAAAGATTTTTCCAGGCTTCGTAGAGTGTATCCACCAACTGAGAGTAAATATTAAGATAATATGCGGGTTCGCTGCTCGCAATTTTCGATTCGATGATGATATGCTCAACGATCCGCTCAGCCTCAATTCTTGCTGCCAGCCGGAACTCGCTGTCGGCATCCAACAGATCGATTCGCCCAATTTCCTTCAAATACAGTCGCACCGGATCTTCAGCCAGATCGCCGCTGACTGGTGCTTCTAAAATTTCGGTAGGATCATCACTGTTTTCTTCTTCTTCCGTATCATCCGCAGCCGTGCTTTCATCACTGCCTGATTCGCCTTCCAGCCAGCTTTCTTTTTTTGTATCTTTAGAAACCGGGTGGCGAACTTTTTTAACCTTTTTGGATGAAGTCGTATTTCCCTGTATGGCAGCTTCTCCCATTTCACCACGATCCAACCCATTCGGCTGAATTACCTGAGGCTCTTCATTCTTGTCGGATGCTTCCTTATTGATGATTTTCTTTTTGGGCATAGTAATATTTATACCATAAATAATTTTTAATCAAGTTGAATCTGACGACCTAATGCCTGGTCTAAACGACCGCGTAACATTGTGTAACTCAAGATCATATCCTGATAGGGGTTGACTCCTGAATCGCCTTGCTCCTGTAACTCGTCTAATAAATAACGCATTTGCTGCAAGCCTTCATTCACCCGCACCTGGCGCAGCATAAAAACGGATCGCACCAGGTCTTCTTTCAGCTTTTGCTCTACACGAATTTCACTGGCAAGGGGCTCGCTTCGTAAAATGTGCAATTCCGAGGCCAGATCTTCGGGGACATTTGCATCCAGGTATGGATCCACCTCCATCTGGTCCTGTTCCAAAGATTGGATGATCAGGCGAATAAAAATTTGATAATTTGAGTTTTCAAAATCAATAATATCGATATGATTTAACCCAGCTTTTTGCAAAGAGCGATCGACCACGTGCATCCATTCAGGTTCGCGTACAAGCAGCCTGACGATATGGCGTTCCATCTCACGCGCCAGATGACTAATTGAGACAGGATCAACTCGCCTGACCGTCGCTCCCTCCTGGGCAATCCGAATTTTCTTTCTGCCACTCGGTACGCGGGCAGCACTCATTTCACCAACCAGCGCACGTTCATCGACCTTCAAGAGACGAGCCAATCGCTGGCGGTAGGCATCTCTTTCTACAGGATTGGGAATATCTTCGATTAAGGGCAGCACCTGGTTGGCGATATCCCTTTTCACCTTGGGATCATCCAGGTCTTTTTGGCTTGCCAAGGTTTCCATCACATGCAGGACGACAGGTTTGGCAGCTTGCAGAATCTTTCGCCATTCTTCTGGGTCGCGTAACACCACCTCATCAGGGTCCATCCCGGCCGGAATTGTCGTCACGCGTACATCTGCCTGCAAACGGCCTTCATTGCGGATTAATCCTCGGGGGTCAAACTGGATTTCAGCGTCTCGATCCAGTGCAGTCCGGGCTACTTCCAACCCGCGCAGGGTAGCTTTTTCACCCGCTGCATCAGCATCCAGGGCTAAAATCATGGTGCGAGTGTAGCGCTTAAGCATTCGCAAGTGCTCTTCCGTTAAAGCGGTGCCCATGGGGGAGACTGTATTGGTAAAACCTGCCTGGTAAGGAATAATGACATCCATGTAGCCTTCGACAATTACAGCCTGATCTTCTGATCGGATGGCTCGCCGTGCCAGGTCCAGGCC
The DNA here is from genome assembly GCA_038329785.1 of Anaerolineales bacterium. Lineage (GTDB taxonomy): Bacteria > Chloroflexota > Anaerolineae > Anaerolineales > Anaerolineaceae > UBA6170. The sequence continues at coordinate 27,804 of JBBQNI010000008.1, forward strand.
GTACAGCAGGCGGCCTTTATCAAAAAGTGCGGTCTGGGGAGAGTTGAGATACTTCGGAACATCCTCCTCAGCCAGAGCGCGGGCACCAAAGCCTGCCATCCGCCCAGTGGCATCACGAATGGCGAACATCAAGCGATTGCGAAAGCGATCATAGAATCCACCGCCATCTCTTTCGCTGACCATACCAGCTTTCGCCAGATCATCAAGCGTGTAGCCTTTTCCAAGAAGGTATTGATGCGTTATATCCCACGATGCCGGTGAATAGCCCAAACCTACTGTTTCAATCGTCTCCCGTTTGACCCCGCGCTTGGTCAGATAGTTAAGTGCGTTTGCACCTTGTGGAGTTTGTAGCAATTGGTGGCGATAGAAAATCACCACTTCATCCAGCAACTGGTGCAGACGATCATACTGCTCATCTTTTTCCTTTTGTTCCTCAGTCTGGGGATGCAGCTCAACGCCGGCTTTTTCAGCCAGGTATTTGAGCGTTTCGGCAAAGTCCCAGCCTTGTTTTTTCATCACAAATTTGAAAATATCTCCGCCCTCATTGCATTGACCAAAACAGCGCCACGTGCCAGAATCGCTGAATACAACAAAAGCGGGAGTACGTTTATTGTCATGGAATGGGCAAAAACCAGTGTAATTCTTGCCGGAACGTCTGAGTTTTACCGTTTCCGATACCAGATCCACGATATCAATACGAGCCTTGATTTCGTCTGTTACTGACATTCTTCCCTCATTTTGATTCTACACGCCCAGCATTTATCCGATATGATCAACATTCAAACAAGGTGCAAGTGGAAAAACGATTGCATTTTTTTGTCTTAAATTTCCTTAAAAACCTTCGAGCAGGGAAAAATCCGCCACATTTCTGGAGAGAAAAACAATTTGCTGTAACATGCCCAGGCGGTTGGCGCGCACAGCCAAATCTTCTGCCATTACCAGCACCTCGTCGAAGAATTGGTTGATGACCGGCATGAGCGGCATAAAGACCTGGAAAAAGTCGGGAATGGAGCCAGGTCTGCGATTGACCGTCACCACTGAGGTGATACCCGCATAAAGTTCCCGTTCGGAATCTTCCTTTAGTAAGGTGGGGTTGATGGGATACGCTTCCTGAAGATCGCGGGTGATGCGAGCGCAACGCGCGAAAGTCGGCAGGATTTTCGACCAATCTGAGCGATCAATCCATTCGGACAAACTGACTACAGCACGGGCGGCAGCTGCCGGGTTATTGCTTTGTTCAGCCAGAACGGCAGCGACAATGTCATAGCGGTAATTTTTCTCAATCAACATGTTTTGCAAGCGACCGGTGATAAATTCGAAACAAGCGGTCAGATGCTCGTTTGAAACGGGTAGCGGCATATTTTTCGCTGCGATCTCTAGCCCCTGACGAAGATCAAAATCAAGATCCCAGGCAATTAAGGACTGTACCAATCCCAGAGCAGCTCTGCGCTGAGCAAAGGGATCTTTGGTACCACTCGGAGCCAGGCCGGCTGCGTACAAGCCCACCAGGCTATCCAGGCGGTCAGCAATCCCAACCACCATCCCGGCTTTGCTGGCTGGCACCACATCGCCCGCATAACGAGGCAAATAGTGCTCAAAGATGGCTTTTCCAACTGCCTCTTTTTCAGCGGAGAGGTTGGCATAATAACGCCCCATTACCCCTTGCAATGATGTCATTTCGATAACCATATGAGTGACAAGATCTGCTTTCGCCAGGCTGGCAGCACGGGCAGCAATTTTCTCTTCAGCCGCATCAAGCTCCAGCAGTTTGCTGAAGGGACCTACAGATTTCATAATTCTTTCGGTTTTATCGAGCATCGAACCCAACTTACCCTGAAAGGTCAAGGTTGCCAGGCGCGGACGATAATCTTCCAATTTTAGTTTGGAATCCTCTGCTATAAAGAAAGCTGCATCGGCAAAGCGTGCCCGCACCACCTGGCTGTTGCCATCCGCCACCCTATCCAAATAGCGGTCATCGCCGTTGCGAACACCGATGAAGCGATTGATCAGATTACCATTGATATCAAATACCGGGAAATAGCGCTGGTGCTTCTTCATAACAGAGATGAGCACTTCTGAAGGCAGTTCAAGATATTCAGCCTCAAAACTACCAACAAAAACCGTTGGTGCTTCAACCAGCAGGTTAACCTCCTCCAGTAATTCTTCATCCATTTTTCGCGAATCGGCTCCTAATTTTTCGATCGCTTCCATTACCATTTCCGCGATTCGTTCCTTACGGACATCCATATCCAGAATGATTCCTTGCTCTTCCAGCAGCTCAAAATAGCGGCTGCTATTTTCGACTGCGATCGCTTCAGCGTTTTGGAAACGCAATCCGCGCGTAACTTTTTGGCTCGCTAAACCGGCATACCTGAAAGGAATCAGCTGCTGCCCAAAGATGGCCATAAGCCAACGGATTGGACGAGAGAAACTGATGCCGCTTTCATTCCAGCGCATAGTTTTATCAAATTTTATCGAAGGTATTAACTCCGGCAGCAGCTTGGTTAAGACGTGTAAAGTTGGTTGGCCATCCTCATGGAGTTGTGCCGTCACATACTTGCCGCCGTCAATTTCAGCGATTTGCAGGTCAGCCACCGCAATCCCTTTACCGCGGGCGAACCCTTCGCCTGCTTTGGTGGGTGTACCATCCGGATTGAACGCACGTTCGGCCGGTGGTCCTTTGACGATCTGAACAAGGTCAGCCTGATTTACAGCCAGCTCCTTGACCAAAACCACCAGGCGGCGGGGTGTGCCATACACTTTTACACCGGCATGGGGCAGACGAGCCTGGTGTAACATCGCCAGCGTGCGGTCTTCGAGCTGGTGCACAGCGCTTTTTAAATCAGCCACTGGCAATTCTTCCGTTCCAATCTCAAAGATCAGATCCGCTATGGCATTTACGTCAGCCGCTATTAAGCCACTTTCAACCAAAGTTTCAGGCGCATTTTCGCTTTGCTTCGCCTGCTCGGACAACCAGGGAAAGTTCATTTCCTGTCGTTGATGGAAATACGCTTCTGCAACCTTCCTTGAAAGCTCGCGCATGCGAGAGAAGAAGGTCTGGCGTTCGGTCACCCCAATTGCCCCGCGTGTGTCCAACACATTAAAGGTATGAGAACATTTCAAGACATAATCATGAGCAGGCAGTACCAGATCATGAGCCAATGCCTCATTAGCCTCCGCCTCGAACAGGTTGAACATTTGCCGCAAACGCTCCACATCGGCAACCTCAAAATAATACTGGCTATGCTCCTGCTCACCTTTCAAATGCACATCGCCATACGTACGCTCAGGGCTCCATTGGATTTCACGGAAATTATTCACTTTTTGCAATGCCATGGCAATACGTTCCAAACCATAGGTGATCTCAACGGAGACCGGCTCCATCAGCATACCGCCGGCCTGTTGAAAATAGGTAAACTGGGTAATTTCCTGGCCATCCAACCAGACTTCCCATCCGAGACCCCAGGCACCTAGGGCCGGTGATTCCCAATTGTCTTCCACAAAGCGGATATCATGCTCGGCCGGGTTGATGCCTAATGCTTGCAAAGAATTTAAATAAATTTCTTGCGGGTTTCCCGGGTCTGGTTTCAAAATTACCTGGAACTGAGTATGCTGTTGCAAGCGGTTTGGATTTTCACCATAGCGGCCGTCGTCCGGACGAACAGAAGGTTCCACATAAGCCACATTCCAGGGTTCAGGTCCCAATACGCGCAGCACTGTAGCCGGGTTCATCGTTCCGGCGCCTACCTGGGTGTAATATGGCTGCCAGATCAAACATCCCTGTTCGTTCCAGAATTGTTGTAATCGTAGAATTATCGATTGAAAATCTAATCCTTTAGACATCATTCCTCCTGCGCAGACTCTAAATTTCGGCGTGCCTGTGAGTGTTGTAATTATACCAATAGTAAGAGGAGGGATGAGATGATTTGTGGGGTGGTTGGTTAGTTGATTTGTGATTGGGTGATTTCGTGATGGGTTGAATGGTTGATTTGTTGGCGGGGCAATTCGGTGATGGAGGACGAAGGATCGCATGTTGGTCTCTGTATTCCAAAAACACGTAATTTATCCGATCGTTAGCCCCTTGTGTGGTCAAGAATATATGGTGTTTCTTGTGGAGTGCATTCCCGCAGCGCGCGCACCATTTGAGGCGGAGATTTGAAATTTCGTGGATGGATTAAATTTATGACACCCCCGTAAGGAACGGGTTGTTCCAAAACATTGAAGGGTGGCCCTACATGGACAATATGGTGGGTTTAAAAGCGAACACAACCGACAAGCAGCTTATCCTGGCGCACCTACCCGCTACGCGCCATCCACTTTCTTCTGAATATCCCTTAAAAACGCCTGAGCATTGATATTGCGCTCCAATAAGAAGGTGAGATACCATTGCATGATGCCTTCCACCTCAGCGGCTATTTTTTCGTCCGGGCTGGCGGCCAGCGTTTGTTTGTAATTGCTGCGCTGAAAATGACGCAGGTACTTGAGAGCATCCATACTGATTCGACGAGCATCTTCGCTTTTATGACTGCAATGCGGGCAGATGGCACCCCCATGCAGCGCGCTGAAATATTGGTCTACAGCTTGAATTTCATTTTCACAGATGACACAATTGAAAAGCTGTGGACGAAAACCCATCATATCCAGCAAACGCAATTCGTAGAAATGCGCCACCACAAATAACGGATCACCTGCTTCCAGATGCTGCAATGTTTCCACCACCAGCCGATAAAGAGCAGGATTCGGCCCATCCTCATACGTAAATTTATCCATCAACTCGATCACATAAGCCGCATACCCAGTTTTTTGCAAATCTTCGCGCAATGAAAAAAAGGCATTGATCGTCTCAGCCTGGGTAACAATCCACCAATCTCTACCCTGTGCCAAAACAAGCGCTGTTTGCATAAACGGCTCCAGATGACCGGCTTTGCGCGATTGCGTTTTGCGAACCCCCTTGGCAACCACACGCACTTTGCCCAGTTCACGTGTAAAAATTGTCAACAGGCGGTCGGCTTCACCCCAGCGCTGCCGCCGCAGAATAATCCCTTCCACTTTGCGGCTTCTCTCACGCGTACTCATATTTCCAACCCGAATTAATGATGAGGAAGATCACGAGGTGTAAATGCCTGCGGCAGCAGCTCTGCAACTGTGGTTTCCATCCGCAAGACACCCTCCGTGTCTGCAATCAGCACGATCGTCTCCAAACCAAATTCAGCCATCATCTGGCGGCAGGCGCCACAAGGACTGCCCGCGTTTTCGGTTACGACCGCAATGGCAGTAAAATCACGCTCACCCTCAGAAACGGCTTTGAAAATTGCCACTCGCTCTGCACACATTGTAGTGGGATAAGCAGCACTTTCAACGTTGATTCCGTCATAAACTTTACCGGAGGATGTAAGCACTGCAGCGCCAACCGCGTACTTTGAGTAAGGCACATAAGCCCATCTACGTACCTGGCTGGCAGCTTCAATCAATTCTGTAATCTGATCCGGGTTAAGTCGCATCTGAGCCGTCACTTTCCGCCTCTGTGATAATACGTTTGGCCAATATTTTCCGAATTCGTCGTCCGCTTACTTGCGCAACTGTCAGGATCCAACCATCAATTTTAATTTGCTCACCACCAATCGGCACACGGCCGATCTGGCCATAAATGTAACCACCCAGGGTATCTGCTACATCACTGTTTAAATCGACACCCAGATTGTCAAAGACATCGTCCAGGGCTACCCGGCCGGAAAAAACGAATTCGTCATTCGACAGGCGCATTACCTGGTGTTCTTCACCCTGGTCATACTCATCCCTGATTTCACCAACAATTTCTTCAACGATATCTTCCAACGTCACCAAACCGGCAGTACCACCATATTCATCAACCACGATGGCCAGATGGATGCCCTGTGCCTGCATCTCACGCAGTAATTCATCCACATTCTTGGATTCAGGGATGAAATATGCCTTGCGCAGAAACGGGCGGATATCGAAAATTTCGTGGGAAGTAGTATCCCCCTGAAGAAGATCCTTGGCATATAAGAGACCGATGATATTGTCAATCGTGTCTTCAAATACCGGTACGCGAGAATGGCCGCTACGGGTAAACAATTGAATCGCGTCCAGACCACTGGAGGTGACTTCCAGACCGGTAATATCGATGCGCGGTACCATGATCTCACGACTAAGGGTCTCGCCGAATTGAAAGATCGAATAGATCATCTCACGTTCGTCTTGCTCCAATGTGCCTTTACCCTGCCCGGTAGTGACCCAGCTTCTGATCTCCTCTTCGGTCACCGGGCCAAGCTGCTGCTGTAAGGATTCGGGAGAACCTAGCACAGCCATCATGACCACCGAAATAGGTGCAAAAAGGAATGTCATCACATCCGCAACTGGAGTCAGGCGTAATGCCCATTCTTCGGGGGCATGCAATACCAATCCCTCGATGGAAAACTCAAGCACCAATAAAATGAAGGCGGAAATAATGGCCACCAGAAACACAAACCAGGTATAAGGCGGCGGCGAAAAACTAAACATAAATATGACAATGGCCACACAAATCAAAAAGTGCATCAAAATCAAGCTGATACGCAGCGAAATCCGCATGCGTTTTTTCTCAAGCACAGTCAACGCCCGATCAACGCGCTCCGGATTCTGATCACGTAAATTGATCAACTGCAATGGGCGTGAATTTAATAGACTGGAGCGCACTGCCGAAAAAAGCATGTCAATCAGTATCAGCCCAACCAGAATAAGCCAGAAGTAATTATTCACCTTTGTCTTTCTTTCTAAGCGGTCTGGCAGGAACCCCGATCACCACTTCTCCTTCGGGAACATCATGCGTTACCACAGCGCCTGCGCCGGTACTGGCATTCTTGCCAATCGTCAACGGAGCAACCAGCATGGTATCGCTGCCAATAAAAACGTTATCACCTATTACAGTGGGGTGCTTGTGCCGGCCATCATAATTGCAGGTGACCGTCCCTGCACCAATGTTTACATCTTTTCCAATGGTGGCATTTCCAATATAAGAGAAATGACCCATTTTTGTGCCTTCGCCCAGGTATGAATCTTTGACCTCACCAAAATTACCCATATGAACATGCGCACCCAGGTGAGCACCTTTCCGCAGGCGGACAAAGGGACCCATGTCAACGTCATCCTCCACAATCGCCTTCTCCATGACGGCAGCCAGAATTTTACAATTATTACCAACTATACAATCTGTCGCAATTGTATTGGGACCAATTTCACAGTTTTCGCCGATGCGGGTCGCACCGCGCAGGAATGTGTTGGGATGAATAACGGTATCCTGGCCTATTTGAACACCTGCTTCAACGTAGGTAGACTGCGGGTTGATGATCGTAATCCCGGCCAGCATCAATTGGGTCAATATGCGTTTTTGCATGGCCGTTTCTACCTCTGCCAGGTGAATGCGGGTATTGATGCCCATCGTTTCGCTCTCATCAGCCACGGTCAGCGCTGCCACCGGCAGACCCTGCTTCACAGCTGCTGCTATCGTGTCTGTCAGGTAATACTCGCCTTTCGGGGAAAGCGGCAGGTTTTCAAGTGTCTGCCAAAGCCAGGCTGCCTCAAAACAATAGGCGCCAGCGTTCAGCTCGCGGATATTCAGCTGATCCGGGGTTGCCTGCGCTTCCTCCACCACTGCCAACACCTGGCCATTCTGAGCGCGGATCACCCGACCAAACCCACGCGGGTCACCGGCAATCACGGTCAACATGGTCATGGGTCCTGGGTTAGACTGCTGGACAGTTACCAGTTTCTGAAGGGTCTCACCCGTCAGCAGAGGCATATCGCCGCTGGTCACCAGAATCATGTCTGCCGCCTGCTCCACTTGCTGGCGAGCAGAGAGGACAGCATGGCCGGTGCCCATCTGCTGTTCCTGATGCGCATAGTGCACCCGATCTCCCAGAAAATTCTGTACCTGATCCGCACCATGCCCAACCACCACAATTGGTTTTTTCACCCCGATAGCATGGTGGGCTTCAACGGCATAATGTATGAGTGGATACCCACACACTTTATGCAACACTTTGGGCAGAGTGGAGCGCATACGTGTCCCTTTGCCCGCCGCCAAAATTACGGATGCAAGCTTCATGGCTTTTTCTGTCTCCTCACTGCTCCATACTGTGCAATTTCTAAGTTTTTCTTCATATCATGTAAATTTATTATACCTGTTACTAATTCCCACCACAAAACATAATGTTAAAAGTTGATAAGCTTTTGACCAGCAGGTTTTTTCTGCTCATCAAAAGCTTATCAGCGTGCCAGATTCTATTCGCGTTTTCGATATCATTTTCTTTCAAAAAGGCTGGGGCACCTGGAATCGAACCAAGATCCACAGATCCAAAGTCTGGTGTGCTGCCGATTGCACCATGCCCCAGAGCTTATCGTTAAGCCATGCTATTTTAACACAAATCGGATAATTCAGCCAGACGCGCGAGCGAGCGGGCAAGGCGCACACGAGCGAGCTTCGGAAGTCGTTCCCCTAGCAACATCTGCCACACAACGTTTTGTCCATTGGACAGGTACACCGTAAGTAGTGATTGTTGGGCATTCAGCAAATGGTCTACATCTCCCGCTATGATCCTTGGCTTTCCATGTTACCTTTCCGTCGGACGTGCCCAACCTACAAAAGCCTGGATGTCTTTCTCCCGAAAATTCCCGCATTATTCAGCCCACCACGCTTATGCGCGAATCCGGTTGTCCTCGAGCTACAACCCTCCCGAGGGTTCATATGACCTCTTACTCTCCTGACGGAATTCCCCAAGGGGAGGAGGAAAAGGTTCGAGTAGAAGTGATCTAAAAAACCCTCCGCGTGAAATTAACTTTTCTTTGCTATGAGCTCGCGAAGCGGCTATGAGCTACCCGCTCGCGAAGCGTCCCCCGGCGTCAAGCCTAATTTGGCCGCCTGCTCATATGAAAGAATTTCGGGGTTTTGCAAATCGTACTCATGATGCGAGCTAGCCTTGTCCCAGAAGGCATCCACCTTTTTCTTTTCAGGAAGCGAATTAAAAAGGCTGTTAAAACGCTCAAGCTCACTTTCATTGACGTCTTCCAGGTTGGCAGCATCAATTTCCAGAGCAGCCGATTCGAGCGGTTCTTGCGACATGACCTCTGCCGGTGTAGTTGGCAGTACGCCCATTCGTGTCAACAAGGCTTGCAGTTCCAGTTGATAACTCAATACGGTATCCATCACCAATGGCAAACGCAGGTAGCCCTTACCGCGCATCAAGACAATAATGAGCGCAAAGTCTCCTACCGGTACTACAACCACGTCTTTTTGGTCAAAACGATAAGCATAGAACGATTGTGGAACAGAATGCTCCTGGAAAAAATCAGAGAATTTTTCGCCGGTCGATAGTAATGGCAGCAAGAGCGGAGCCCATTGTTTTTCATCAAAACGAAGTTGTTCTTCGCTGGCCTGTGCTACCAAACGGCCGCTTTCGTTTATCAACCACACTACCTGCGCGCCAATTTCGGTACGCAAAAGAGAAAGGGTCTCAGAAACACTCTGACTGCCGCTCTCCCCACCGGTTATCAAAGCCGACATGCCCTGGACCCTATTTTTCAATTTGGTAGGTTTGGAAGGGACATCAATACCCAAATAGGAAGCCACTGTGTCCAGGAATAATGTCATTTCGATTGGTTTTTGTAAAAAGCAATTGGCACCCATTGTGCGAGCTTTATCTTCCAGACTCATATCGGTCAAGCCGGTGATCAGAACAATATTGACGGCTTTGTTACGTGCGCGGATCTTGGGCAGCAATTCCATGCCCGAGATACCCGGCAGGCGAATATCACTGATAATTAAATCAAATGAGACCTTATGGATCAATAACATTGCCTCTTCCGCGGAAGGAACCACCTTAACATCCAGACTTTTATCCAATGTCAAAATAGCTGATTGCAAGATGCGGGTCAGTTCGTAAGAATCATCAATAATTAAAATGTGTTTGGGGGCCATACCTGGGGTCTCCTTCCAGGAATGAAATCGATATTTTTATTATTATATCAGAAGCACACCGCATGCTGACAGAAAAACCGATTAGCGTATTTACTAATCGGTTTTCCATATTCTTATTCCAATTGATGTTTTTTAGTAGCTATTAATCTCGCGATTGCTTGCCCGATAGAAAATTCAGAATCCTATCGAAACCAGATTTTTGTGCAAAACAAGATAAATAGCACCCAGGTCACAGAGAATACTGCGACGATTGAAAGCCCTGCAAGAAGTGCAGACCAGGTATATCGCCAGGTTTCTGAACGGGTCAATTGATTACCCCTGGGCGTTTTTCGGGTCTCACGTTCCTTGCGGCGGATGTCCCTATCATACCAACGCATGCCTTCCACATCCATATTACAGATCACTCTGTTATCATCATCTTCATATTTTTTATTCAGTTTTTCCATCATCGATTTGCCTCCAATTTAATTATAAAGATGGCACGCGACAGTATGTCCAGGTTCAATTTCCATGGTTTTTGGAATAACCCTCGTACAAATTTCCATTCGTTCCGGGCAGCGTGTATGGAATTTGCAACCAGAAGGGGGATTAGCAGGCGAAGGAATACTGCCCTCCAGGATAATGCGGTTTATCTTTGCCGCTGGGTCTGGCACCGGGGCCGCGCTCAAAAGCGCCCGGGTATAGGGATGCAAAGGATTCGCGAAAATCGATTTCTTGCTGCCAAATTCCACCAGATCACCCAGATACATGACGCCCACGTCATCGGATATATGCTCCACTACGGAAAGGTCGTGCGAGATAAAAAGATAGGTCAAGCCTAACTGATCTTGCAAATCCTTCAGCAGATTGATGATTTGAGCCTGGATCGAAACATCCAGGGCGGAAACAGGCTCATCACAGACGACAAAATCAGGGTTAAGCGCCAGGGCGCGAGCGATACAAATTCGTTGACGCTGTCCACCTGAAAATTCATGGGGATAGCGGTCCTTGTGGTACGGCTCCAGGCCGCACGATTTCATGATATGGTCAAGGTATTCGTCATAGCCGCTGTGTGGCACAATTTTGTGTTCCTTGACCGCTTCACCGATAATCTCGCTGACTGGGAGTCGCGGCGAAAGGCTAGAAAATGGATCTTGAAACACAATCTGCATTTGGGGACGAATAGCCCTTAATTCTTTGTGATCCATCGCAAAGACATCTTTCCCATTAAACAGCACCTGGCCACTTGTCTTTTTGTTTAAGCGTAAAATTGTCTTGCCAACTGTCGTTTTTCCACAGCCAGATTCGCCAACCAGGCCCATCGTTCTACCACTTTTAATCGCAAAGCTGACGCCATCGACCGCTTTGACGTACCCCACCACGCGCTGCATCAAACCAGCTTTGATGGGAAAATACTGTTTGAGGTCTGTAACCTCAAGTACAGTGTGATTCAACTGTTCTCTTTTTCCATTCGGTCTTACTTGCATTATTAACCTCTTATTTTTGGTCAATATAGTGATAACAGGTCACCATATGCGTATCAGTAACATATTCTTCACGGGGATAAACGCCGTCACAAATAGGCATGCGCCGTACACAGCGATCCTTGAAGTAACAATAGTTAGGCATATTGACTGGATTCGGCACGCTGCCTGGAATACTATACAACCGGTCTACAGAGCGGTTGATTACAGGTTTAGAAGCCATCAAACCCACGGTATAGGGATGTAATGGATTGTGGAAGATTTCCAGCGCAGTGCCTTTTTCTACAATACGACCGGCGTACATGACCACTACATAATCCGCCATTTCGGCAATGACGCCCAGATCGTGCGTGATAAGCATGATACTCGAATTGATCTTATCTTTGAGGTTTCGCAGCAAATCCAGTATTTGTGCCTGAATGGTCACATCCAATGCAGTTGTCGGTTCATCTGCAATAATGAGTTTCGGGGTGCAGGCCAGGGCCATGGCAATCATAATTCTCTGCCTCATACCCCCAGAAAGCTCATGTGGGTACATCATGTAAACACCTGCTTTATTGGCGATACCCACCAGTTCGATCATCTCCAGTGTAAGAGCTTTCACAGCTTCGTCTGACATTCCCGCGTTATGCAGTTTGACTACCTCGTCAATCTGATCACCAACTCGAAACACAGGATTGAGGCTTGTCATCGGTTCCTGAAATATCATTGAAACTTCGCTGCCGCGAATAGTCTCCATCACGGATACTGGTGTTTTGGCTATGTCGTAGACCTTTTCGCCAGTGTCAAAGCGGATGGCTCCTTTTACAATTTGCCCTTGCGGACGCTGGACAAGCTGCATCAGGGACAACGATGTGACCGATTTCCCGCAGCCAGACTCACCCACCACGCCAACCGTGCGACCCTTTGGAATTGAAAAGGAAACCCCATCAACAGCCTTGACCGTGCCGATATCAGTGAAGAAATAGGTATGAAGATCGTCAAACTCGACAACGTTATTCGGGTCCTTCATCGAAGTCAGGTATTCACTTTCAGGAACATTTCTCTTATTTCGCTGGCGCTCGATTTTATCGGTTATACGCCGGTTTTCACGTGAAATCTTTGCTAATTCTCGTGCCGAAATACGATTAGTACCTTTTTGTTTCGCTTTTGGTTTAATCCAATCAACGAGGGATCTTTTTTGATCAACCATCGTAATCACCTACCTTTTCATCTTCGGGTCGTATGCATCGCGCAGGCCATCACCGACGAAGTTGAAACCGAGCACGGTTAAGAGAATCAACAAACCGGCCGGAATCCACATAAACCAGAAGTTGGTCATAACAAACGCCTCCGAAGCCACGTTAATAATGCTGCCCCATGAAGCCAGTGGGTATTTGACGCCCAGTCCGAGAAAGCCAAGCGTCGCTTCGGTAATGATGATACCACCCAACCCAGCTGTGGCCTGCACAATCAACAAGGGCATCACGTTTGGAACCAGATGCTTGAAAATCCTGCTGCTGGTGCGGATTCCTGCTGCTTCTGTGGCGACCATAAAATCCAGTTCGCGCAGGGATAGAATCTGACCACGGACGATTCTGGCAACCCCTGTCCAGCCCAGGATACCTAAAATCATCATCAAAAGGAAGATTCTCGCCAACGGGGTAACCTCCAGAGTGTCCATGACAGAACCGAAAATTAGAACCATTGGCCAAAATGGAATACTGTTGAATAAATCGACAAATCGCATCAGACCGGTATCAACCCAACCGCCAAAGTAACCGGAAATACCGCCGATGATAATGCCAATGAATACTTCGATAAAAATAACAACAAAGCCGACCAGCAGAGAGATCTGGCCGCCATACATAAGCCTTGTCGCCACATCCATGCCGTTATTATCGAGCCCAAGGATGTGCTCAGAGGAAGGAGCCTCAAACACACGGATCAGCTCGGTGGGCGTTTCTTTCTTAATATTGAATGTATTGTTGACACGTACGATCGTATAAACTATCGATTCGCCATTATCTTCAATAAACGAAAACTTATTCTCGCGGTCATTAATCGCCTGGCGGATGGACGCCTTAAATTTGACCGGCAGGAAAATCGATTGGTCAATCGGATTGACAATGATGTCCGATACCTCGGCATATTCCGCGCCCGTAGAATCCAAAATCGTAGCCTGGCCTTCATCATAACGGATTGAGTAGTTCTGGCTGCCAATCGTAAACCTGTCTTCATTTTTCGCCAGGGCCTGGCTGCTCTCAAGTTTAAACTCATAAGAGGAAACATTTTCGAAATCAGATTCATTGTATGCATCGTAAACAGGCAACATGGCCAAAGCTACATCATGCTCGGTGGAAATCTGTGCTGCCTTGTTTTTGGAGGTAATTCGATAAGTAATCCCATTCAGCTCAAAAGCGGTCATATCTTTCTCTATGGCAGATTCGTACGCCATTTGAAGCGCTTTAGGAACACTGTCACCGGTCAAGGGTTTATATATACCCAGCAATACCTCAGCAACCGGATCAAGCTGCAGAATACGGTAGATGCCTTCACTTTCGATAACATAGTAGTAGATGCTTTTCCCATTACTAAAGGTATCCGTATTTTTACCCAGAGCAAATAAAAATTGTGCTCTATCAGCGCTGCCGAAGCTCTCACCATCCGCTACCGTATAGCGTAATTCCTCGTTGTAAATCGCACCGGCATATTCTTTAGACATGCTGCCAACACCTTTAAAGACCTGTGCCTGTCCATAGGGAGAAAACACAGGGCCCAGGAATGCGAATGAAAACATGAAAAAGAGGATGCCGAAGCCCACAACGGCTAGTTTATTTTGTATAAAACGCTTGAAAACAAGCATGCCCGGCGAGAGCACCTTGACCCGTCTGGCATCATCCAGATTCAGTTCATTAATCTCTTCACCATTAATATTAAGTTCTGGTTTTATATTGTTATTGATATTTCCAAGATCAGACATACATCACCGCCATTAATTCGCCCTGACTCGCGGGTCCACCACTGCGTACATGATATCCGCAATAATCAGACTGATTTGAGTCAGAACAATGATAAATGTTGCATAGAACATGGCGAATGGTATGTCGCCGCGAGTAATGGCTTGAAAGGATATATAGCCAATGCCCGGTATTTGGAAGAGAGTCTCAGTAATCAACGCACCGCTAAACATTGCCGGCAGCAGATAACTCATGTAGGAAACAAGCGGAATCAAAGTATTCCGAAAGGCATGCTTATTGATGACAACCCTTTCAGAAAGCCCTTTTGCCCTGGCTGTGCGAATATAATCCGAATTAAGAACTTCGAGCATATTTGTACGGGTATAACGCATCAAGCCGCCAACTGAGAGCATCATCAGCGTAACAATTGGCAGGATCATGTGATATCCGATATCCATGATCTGTTCAAAGCGTGTCATGGAATTATAAAATCTGCCAGTCAACCCATACAAATCAAACCAGCCAAGTTTAATCGAAAAAACATATTTTAAGATGGTCGCCAGAAAGAAAGTTGGCAGCGAAATACCCATTAACGCAAAAACCGTAATGGCATAATCCGTTTTGCTGTATTGTTTTCTGGCTGCCAATATCCCTAATGGTATCGAGATAAAAATTTCTACGATAAACGTGATGATGCTAATGATGACAGAATACCAGATTACCTGGTTAAATTTCTCCGTAACCGGGATTCCAAAATGCCAGGATTCACCGAAATCTCCCCTGACGGCATTTCCAAGCCACCCGACAAAACCGGGCACAATACCAATGTCAAGTTTATAAACAAGATTAAGCTGATCCAACCACTCCTGATACGTCTTTGTGCTCAGGGGATTTGTGGCTCTCTGCCTTGCGATTGTTTCGACATAGGAGGTTGGCAGGCTGCGGATGACTGCATAAATAACCATCGCTCCAAAGATGGAAATGAACAATCCAAGAAAGAGTCTCCTTAAAATAAAATTACGCATCTTTATCCTTCATTTTAATCGACCACAGTTTATGTTAACAAAACTCTTTGTAATACTAGGTGAGCCCACCTGGCGGCGGGCTCACCTTTTCTTAAAAAATCTTACTTGAAACCGCCAAAGATTAGCGCATTGCGACTAATTCAATGTCATTCAACCAACCCCAGAAGGTGGTGATATCAGGAGTGAGTGTATCGATATCCATCCGCTGGGTACTGAAAATGATGCTGTTCTGTCGTTGATAGGTCGGGATTTCAACCGCCCAATCAATGATCAAGTCCAGAGCCTGTTTGTAAACAGCCTTGCGGTAGTTTTGATCATCGCTCTTGCGGGCGTCAACGATAAGCTGATCCAATTCCACGTCACGAATGTGATAATGGTTAGAATCAGAACCGCCTTCACCAACAACACCTGAACTATGATAAATCTGGTACATGTCCGGGTCAATAGTAGCGCCCCAGGCAGCTGTCCAGAGTTCCTGTGTGCCAGCATCCAGAGAATCCCAGAGGATATTGGCATCGGCAGGATCGTTGATCTTTAACTCAATACCAATGTTGGCTAAGGATTTCTTTGCACCGGTCAGAATAGCGAAAGCAGGGTGATCCCCAGTACCGCCACCAGGAACGATGACTTCATAGCTGAGTTTGGCGCCTTCAGGAGCGGCAGTAACTTTACCACCAGCAACTGTGTAACCAGCTGCTTCCAGATAGGCAAGCGCTGCGGCTTCAGCAGCAGGATACTTTTCTTCTGGTGTCATTTCAGCAGTGTAAATGGGGCTGCCATCGACAGCTGTTGAGAACGCGATCTTGTAGTCTTCATCGGTCGGCTGAGGAGCTGCCCAGGAAGTGTTTGAGATCGGGTAATTAATGACGGAAGCGGCTTCACCATAGTAACTATCAATGGCTACGTCACGATAGACGGCTAAAATTGTACCAAGGGCTTTGCGTAAATTCTTGGACGCAACGGATCCAGGTTCGCCGCCCACATTGACTGTATCGGCGTTGATACCTGCATAACCATAACCGAGATTATCGACTTTGCTGGTTGTAATGACATCACCCGTGATTTCGCCATTGGTGTTGTAAGAAGCAACCTCTTCGAATTTAGAGCGGGAACCAGTCATTTCACCTGCATCGGATGTGCCGGTCTGAACAGAGGAAGCAACTTCAGAGGAAACGGTTTCTTTGAACTGAAGTTCTGCAATTTTGGGCGATCCTCTGTAGAAAAGTTCATTTGCCTCAAAATAGACAACACGGTTGTCGTACTTGACAAATTTGTAGGAGCCAGCACCCATGGGGGTTGCGGTCAGGCTTTCCTGTTTGGAAAGGTCACCAAACTCAAAACCGAACATATTGTTTTCATAATCATATTTTGCGACATCGCCATAGTAATGCAGCGGTGTGACATTGATACCAAGAATGGTGTACACGGCGGGGGCAGAAAAACCATTGACGGTAACTTCTACGGTGTAATCGTCAACCTTGACGATACCGGCGATGTTCGGAACACCTTCACCACCCATACCTTCATCCAAAGGACCCCAGTAGCCAATAAAGGCAGAATTGACATTGCCGAGCAGGTCAGCAGGTGCATTAACAGGTTCTACGGAACCATATGCATCTAAATCGCCTTCGTACTTGGCATAAGCTTCTTTGTAGTAGTCTTCAATGGTGGGGAAGGTTGTTGTCAGATCCCAGCTGCTGCCGGTTGTTCCACCGACCAGGGCGCCACTATCATCTTTATCAGCAAAACCCCATAAAGCCATACCAAAGGCAACCTTAAGGCCCTCATTAGCAGTGATTTCTTCAGGGGTTAAGCCCATAATATCGCCTGCATAGGCATCCAGATAATTTGCCAAGACGTAATCAACAATGCTTTGCACATCAGCGGTCCAGGCAGCGTCAAATCTGCTCCAGAAATCTTCCTGCTGTTCTTGAGTCCAGGCATCGGAAGCTGCCCATGCATGCTCGGATCCGGCTGCATAGATAGCATCTGCAATGCCAGCGTATTTTTCAAAAACTTCGCTGGTGGTTTGTTTTTGATAGTCTTTCAAACCAACAATATCATAAGATCCCATTGTGGTTGAACCAACGTAGGACGGATCCAGGAAGGTGTAATACGAGAAAATGAGATCATCGGCGGTGACAGGTTCTCCATCGGAGAACTTCATGCCAACACGAAGACGGGCAGTATACTTGGTTGTATCTGAAGCTTCATCATACACAACCTTCGTATCCGCAGGGCCTTTGTACAGATAATCTGTACCGTTGAAGTTGACAGTTTCGCCTTCAATTGCATTGAAAATGATACCGCCAACGCGATCGGTCGTCAACAATGAGATTTGCGTCATTGTGGCAACATCCATATCGTATGCGGTATCTGCAAAGAACGGGCTGAACTTCTGTGAGAAGTCACTGTACGCGACTACGAGGGGCGTGTCAATCGTCGGCGCGGTTGGCAAATTCTGGCCGAAAGGTTGATCCTCAAAGGGAACTTCAGTGGGCATTTCTGTAGCTACCGGCGCGTCAGTAGCTTTTGGCGCATCAGTAGCTTTTGGCGCATCGGTCGCAGCCGGTGCATCGGTTGGAGCAGCGGGAGTGGGAGCACATGCACCCAATGCAAACGCTGCAATCATTAGTATACTTACAACTGCAAACAGTTTCTTAGACATTATTTCTCCTCCTAATTAAGAGATGTTTTATCGGCAGCCGTAGCCGTAGCGGCTTGCCTTTTTTTTATTATAAATGTATCTGGTTGTGAGCGCAAGGAAGTTAATGGGTGTTCGAAAGGACAAACGTCACTAAATTACTATTTTTGATCACTGTCGGACTGCTTTTAAATATTTAATTCTGGAGTTAATCGTTTAAAAAACTGTGTGAATCAGAGTATAGATCTCGTTCAACCATCCATAAGTTGTTCGCGCAATTCGCTGTGGTAATGGATAAAAATTCTTATTTCCGTGTCGACTTCCCATTAACAGCTCCCAACCTACAATTTCTGCGCAATGCCCTCTGGCTGAAACGCGAAGCATGTGCCGTTTACGAATTAGAGATTTGGAAATCTCCTCTTTCCACGCGTGTACTGTAGGTTGGGCATGTTTATCTGGCTAGATCCATGGCTGCCTAGGCTATGAGTACTGAAAGTAGACGGCTACCTGAGTGCCCAACAATTCTGATCGGATAATACGCAAAGGTATGGGATAAAAAGTCCTATTTTCGTGCCCATTGACTAGCTTTCCGAAATTGCACAAGCATGTTGGGCATGTTTATCTGGCTAGATCCATGGCTGCCTAGGCCATCAGTGTGGAATTTAACTTGGGGTAAGCGCCTTTCCATTCGTTGGAAAGACCAAATCCATGATTCGGATTTACAATCATAGCTGGTTTGCGCGCCATCCATTCAAAAGTCCAAAAACAAGTTAGTTTCTGCTCATGGGTAGGTTATTCTTTCTCATTAATTATTTTCTTAAGCCCTGACCGAAAAGCTGTGCACTTCCTTTGGTCGTCGGTTTTTTGTTCGGTGCTGGCGTAATAATGGAAACCAGGTTTGGGACCGTAAATTAAGCCTGGCCCGCGAAAAAATTTCGACAGATCACGTACCACAAACCTGGCTTCGGGGTATCAATCACTCACAATACTGGAATCCGGCGACCAGAGGGAGTGCACAGCATTGGGACCGTAAATTGAGCCCGGCTCGCAAATGAATTTCAACAAGCCGCTAACAACAAACCTGGATTCGGGTTTTCAATCATAGCTGGTATTAGGGAGTTTTTAGCTGATCTGCCTCACTGCCGGGCTGTATACGAATTTTTTTCTGCAGGTTAATCAGGATATATAGAGCAGCAAATACTACCATTTCCATTGCAAAATAAAAGGCGTCCGAAACGCGCTGGGGTTTATCCGCAGCAAAAAAAAGGAATACGATTTCCCCCAGCAATCCAACCCCGAGGAAGGCCAGGAGAAAATAACTGGACGTGCGCATACGATCGAAAGAATGCCCAATCTCATCGCTCCGATATTTCCGCTTTTCTTTCGGCAACCGCAGAATTCCTTCCGCCAGATATAATAATGGAAAGAAGGCAAGGGCGTAGGGGAGAGCCACATACAGCTGATACATACCGCGATTGCTGACAAATCCGCCACTGACATGAAAAATGATGACGATAGCCAGCAATGACAGGCTGATTCTCTTGAATCGAAACAGTCCTTCCGTATCAAGCGCTATCTCGAAATATTCCCCACGATAGACGATTGTCTTTTTTTCGCGGCCATCCTCATCTTCAGTGATGATTGTTTCATAATCATCTGCATATTTTCTCATCGCCATGACCACCATCATATCACAAACAAGTTTGGGGGATGTTGATAAAAAATACATGCAAACAAGCAGGTCTTGCGCTTGCAGGCCAAGCAAATTGATTTATTGTCGATCAGGATTAAGAAAATAAGGCGCAACTATTCGCGTGCTTTAAGATCACTGCTGCGTTAGTAACTTGAAACTGCCAACCACAGCATTTTGAGGAAATTGTCTTTCCTATCCCAGTAAAATTCAAAATAAATAATTTATCATTAAAGCGATTCGCGGATTATGTCTTACCACGCATGCGAGGGTCGAGCACATCCCGCAGAGCATCACCAACCAGGTTCCATCCCATTACGAACAATACCAATGTAACCCCGGGCCACACGACAATGTACCAGTAACTTTGCAGGCTGGAAATCCAATTGCGCGCAAAACTCAACACCTGGCCCCAATCAGCATATCCAAGTTCGGTGCCAATACCCAAAAACGATAATGCTGCAAAACTCAACACCACATCACCTATTGCCAGTGAAGCGAGAACCATCGTTGGGAAAATGGCATTGGGAAGAATATGCTTGAAAAGGATACGGCTATCGCGAACACCCACCACTTTGGCTGCCAGGACATAATCTCGTTGTTTGACAGAGAGAATATCTCCGCGGATGATACGAGCATATCCCATCCAACCAAAGGTGATCAAAGCAATGATAGAGGGTATCAGAGTTTTCCCAAGCACGGGGGTTAATACTGCCGCCATAATTAGGGCCATCATAATAAAGGGTAATGTCATAAAAATATCAACTATACGCATGATGACATTGTCCACCCAGCCGCCATAATAAGAAGAAACGGAACCAACAATAATACCGATCAAAAAAGTGGAAATGACCACGATAAAGCCGGTTCGGAAAGCTGTGCGCGTTCCCCAAATAATACCGTAGAAAATATCGTATTGCCCTTGAGCCGTCCCGAGGATGTGTACCCATTCCGTTTTGCCGGTTAACGGCTCATACCAAAATGGCACATCTGGTACGTTACTTGTCCAGGCTGTTCCCATTGGTTGTGGTTCTCCGCTGAACCCATCCCGGGGAATCTTGTAAGGGTCTCGTCCAACCGGAGGAGCAATGACCGGTGCAAAAATTGCGATTAATATGAAAATTGTGATTAATGTAAAACCCATAATTGAGGCGGGTGTCTTGAGAAGACCTGTAATAATACGGTAATTTTCCGGCCCTAATATTTTTTCCAAACGGCCAATTTTGCGGTCAGAAACGGCGGCGTCCAATAATGTGTTATCACCTTTCGGTGCAGGGGTTGTAGTCACTACTCTCTCCTTATTAATCTAACCGCACACGGGGATCGATGATACCGTACAAAATATCGATCAACAGGTTTGAAACAATCAATATCAAGCCATTAAAGATGGCCAAGCCTAATACAGTGACCACATCCAGTTGCGCAGCTGCATCGGCAGCAGCTTTGCCAATCCCCGGATAATTAAAGACAGTTTCCGTAATCACAACACCGCCCAATAGACCGACAACACTGAAACCAGCCAGGGTAACAATTGAGATCATTGCATTTGGGCGTGCATGATGGTTAATCACATCCCTTTCCTTCAATCCCTTGGCACGCGCAGTGGTGACATATTCCATTCTTAATGTTTCCAGCATGGAAGAGCGGGTAACACGAACAAACGTCGCCCAACTTATATAAGATAAGGTCAAAATTGGCAAAATCATATGGCGCATCGCATCCCAAAATACATCCAGGCGCCCATTCAGCAGTGCATCGATCGTTAACAATTTTGTGTATTGGTGGAATTGACCAGAATATAATAACTGACTTACCCAATCGGACATTTTCCCTGGTGGAAACCAGCCCAGATTAGCATAAAAAACCATTAATACCAGAAGACCAAATACGAAAGTTGGGAAAGAGGTCCCTATAATGGAAAAAATTCGAGCCGCCTGGTCAATTAATCCATTTTGGTGAACAGCGGCTTTCACCCCCAGCCAAATTCCAACTGAAAGCATTGGGACAATAGACCAGAGAGCCAGATCCAACGTGTTTGGAAAGCGATTCTTAATAATATCAATGACAGGTTGTGACGCGGTGCGGGAGTAGCCAAAATCTCCGAATAAAATACCGCCCACGCGTTCATTTGTAACGGGATCTTTATGACCAACTAACCAGCGCCAGTATTGTTCATAAATGGGTCTATCCAGACCGTATTTCCGAATAATGCCATTGATCGCATTTTCGTTCTTGGGGAAATCTCTCACATATAATGCAGATCGCTCAACCGGGCCTAAAAATTGGAGCATTCCAAATATGATCAGGGTCACCCCAATCAGTAACACTGGAACCAAGAGCAGCCTGCGGATTATAAAGTTGGTCATCTGGACACCTCAATTTTTTTGATATTCGGAATGGATTGAAATTGACCTTCAAATCATTCCGAAGAGCAAAACTTTGGAAATGGTGCGGAAGCCTGTGACAGGCTTCCGCACGTGTGTAACAAATTACTCAGACGCCTTCTATTGAATTAAGAAGTTGAATAGAATGACATCCTGTTGCAAACCGGGGCGGCCAAAATAGAGACGCAGCGGGTTGTTGTTCGGTGTATCGCAAATTTCAAAGCGATCGATACCGAGCTTGTCTGTATCAATTGAACACACTGGTTTAGCAGGATTATACGTATTATTTGTTTCATCATACGTACGAATCTCACCAACCATCGGGTCAACCTGGGCACGGAATTCTGCCGGTACGAAGGTAACATCAGCGTCACCAGCTTGAATCATTGCAAAGCGAGTTCCAAATTCGGAAATGATCTTGATATTAACTGTGTCCACCTTGGCCGGGTCACCCCAGTAACCGTCGAATTTAGCAAGAACAATTTCCTGACCAGGAGTCCAGTGATCTAATTTGAAAGCACCGGTTCCATTTGCAATCGGGGTGAAGGGATCTTCAGCGGAAGTCATACCATAGGTATTCTGCCAGGTATCGCAAGTTCCATCCCAACCGCCATTTTCCATAACCCATTCTTTATCCATGATAGAGCCCCAGCCATTGGCGATGGTCGCCAGGAAAGGACCCCAGGCCTGTGCCAATGTCATGGTAACAGTGCCGGCATCATCATCAGCTACGATTGCCGCTTGAACTTTTTCACAAGCAGCTTTCAAGACTGCAGGATCATTAGCAATAAGGGCTTCACGGTCATCGGCAGAGGCACCTTCGTCTACTAGCAGGGTAATGTCATCCATACCGACGCCAAAGAAGGGTTCTGCTAAAAGCCACTGCGGAGAAGAATAACCACCCTGCAGCAAACCACGCTGGTAGGAATAGGCTACGTCTGAAGCAGTCAGATCGCCACCTTCATGGAATTTGACCCCATCACGCATAGTAAAGGTCCAGACGGTACCATCGTCAGAAACTGTCCAGGATTCGGCCAGTTGCGGAACGAATTTATCTGTGGCTTCACCATCATAGAAGACAAGTGTTTCATAGACATTCTGGATGACTTCGCCACTGGCTGTGTCATACGAAAGGGCAGGATCCAGGGTATCAACATCACCCGTGGTCGCATTCGTGAATGTCATCGGATCTTTGGATCCGGCTGCTTTGGAAATGGTTTTGTAGTACAAACCGGAGAAGATCGGATTCATAACACGACCCTCGACCCATTTTTGTTCATAACCATGTGAGGTCACGAGAACCAGAGGGAAGCCAGGTACTTCATCGTAATACAGTTGGTTGAATTGTTTGTAAACTTCATGACGGGCATCCGGGTCAACCAGACCAACGCCTTCGTCAAGAAAAGTCTTGAATTGGCTCTTAAGATCTTCGGGCATATTCTGGCGGGCGCCATATGTGCCGGTGGTGTAGGGTTGATACCAGTTGTGGGCATCATGAATATCTTCCAACCAGCCTGCGGTCATGATCGGGATTTTATGGGCACGCTGGGCAGCCAGGTAAGAAGGCCAGGGCAGACCGAGAATTTCCACAGAGAATTTCTCATTCACGGCGGCCAGGTTGGCTTGCAAAATTTCGGCCATAATCTGGCGGGTGGTGTTACCCGTGTTATAGAGCATCTGCATGCGGAAACCCATTTCCCATACATCGTCGGGGTCGGTTTCAGCCGTTACGCCATCTTTATCTACATCAGCCAACTTGAATTCAGCGGCGCATTTATCGAGGTCATTTGAATAAAAGGGAGCATCCGGATCGTAACCTGGCATACCAGGCAGGGAGAGAACTTTCGATTGGATTGCTTCACCCTTATAGACATCATTGACCACTGTGCTCCAGTTGAAACAATAGGCAAATGCACGGCGAATATGGATATCATCAAAGAATGTCGGCGGGACACCATTCCCATCCAGCATATTTGAACCGATATATTGGTTCAAGGCAACTGGTTCCGCAACCACTTCTGTGGGTCCGGGGGTTGCTGTCACAACGATTTCTTTTACTTCACCATCAACAATTACAGTTTGGATAATTGTTTCTGGTGTTGGCACTGCCGCTGTCTGGCATGATGTAAGAACCATGCTCGCGACAACTAACAGACCAGCCAGGATCATAAGTTTAGAACGCATTTTCTTCCTCCTTCAAAATTAAGTACGTGTTTAAATTTGTTATTGCCGACTTGGTTTTGGAAATCAGACGATTTCTTCTTTAGTGTCCTCACCTCCTCTCAAATTATTGACTAAACGATTAAACTAGATGGCAGGCAACAAAATGCCCGGGTTTCACCTCGCGAAATTCAGGGACAATTTCTTTACAAATTTGCTCTGCAATGGGACAACGAGTGCGAAAACGGCAGCCAGACGGCGGGTTAACCGGTGATGGCACATCACCTTCCAGAACAATCCGTGACCGCGTTTCATCGAAAGTTGGGTCGGCAACCGGTATGGCGGAAAGCAAAGCTTGCGTGTAAGGATGTAATGGATTATTGTAAAGTTCTTTTCGGTCTGCAAGTTCTGCGATGATACCAAGATACATTACTGCAACACGATTGCTAATATGCCTCACCATGGATAGATCATGGGCAATAAACAAATACGTCAGATTAAATTCTTTTTGCAAATCTTCAAGCAAATTGACAACCTGGGCCTGAATGGAAACGTCCAGCGCAGAAATTGGTTCATCACATACAATAAAGGATGGATTCAATGCCAACGCACGCGCTATTCCAATCCTTTGCCGCTGTCCGCCGGAAAATTCATGCGGATAACGACCCGAGAAGTCCGGGTTTAGTTGCACAAGCCTGAGTAATTCTGCCACACGCTCATCGATCTTTTTTCCGGTCGTATCGGTTAATGCCATCAAAGGCTCGCCGACAATATCTCGCAGGGTCATGCGGGGATTAAGACTTGCATAAGGATCTTGAAAAATCATCTGCATTTCGCGTCGCATCAGGCGCATGGGTTCCGATTTTAATTGACTTAAGTCTTGCCCATTAAAATAGATATGGCCTTCGGTTGGTTTATACAAGCGAAGAATTGTCCGGCCTGTGGTAGATTTTCCACAGCCAGATTCCCCTACCAGACCAAGCGTCTCACCTTCATAAATATCAAATGAAACTCCATCCACGGCATGCACTGCTCCAACCTGACGGCGAATAACGCCACGATAGATCGGGAAATGCATTTTAAGGTTTTCAACTTTAATTAAGATGTTGTCGTTTTCAGTCATTAGCGCAGACTCCCGGTTTTTGTATCGACCCAACAAGCTGCACGGTGACCGGGAGAAACAGCCATTAGCGGCGGGTTTTCATTCCAGCAACGTTCAACCACCCAGCTACACCGTGGGGCAAATGGGCAGGATTTCGGTTTTTTATATAAAACTGGCGGCATTCCTTCAATTGAATACAGACGGGTGTGCTCTTCTTCCTGGATTTTCGGCAAACTACCTAAGAGACCGAGCGTATAAGGATGAGAAGGATTGCTATATAAATCTTTAATATCCGATTCTTCAATAATATAACCGCCATACATCACGGCGACCCGGTGAGCGATGCTGGCGACAACACCAAGGTCGTGGGTGATCCAGATAATCGCCATACCCAACTCCTCACGCAACCGTTTTACAAGATCAACGATTTGTGCCTGGATGGTGACATCCAGGGCGGTGGTGGGCTCATCGGCAATTAAGATCTGCGGGTTACATGATAACGCCATCGCAATCATTACACGTTGACGCATTCCTCCAGAATATTGATGGGGGTAATCGGATAACCGCTCTCCAGCGTTCGGAATGCCTACCAGTTCTAAGAGCTCAATAGAGCGTTTATTGGCTTGGTCGCGGGTCAAATTCAAATGAAGCATGAGGGGTTCAGCCAGTTGCTTACCGATGTTCATAACCGGATTCAAGGAGGTCATGGGGTCTTGAAAAACCATGCTGATTTGACCGCCGCGGATCAGTCGAATCTCTTCAGATGGCATTTTTAGCAAATCTTCTCCACGGAAAAATGCTTCTCCAGCGACGATCTTGCCTGGGGGTGAAGGAATAAGCCGCAAACAGGAAAGCATTGTTACGCTTTTTCCACAACCGCTTTCACCAACAACTCCCAGTGTTTCACCTTGTTTTAAGGTAAAGGATACTCCGTTGACAGCGTGAACGATCCCTTCAGGGGTTTTGAACTGCGTCTCCAGATTCCTTACATCTAATAATTGATCCATCGTCAACGGGCCCTCACTGCTGCTATATTGAAATTTACTTTTTTATGGAAATCAAGTTCACTAGAGATATTATACATTAAACAAATTTATGCCTTCCCACAGAAATTATTTTATTCGCTTTCGAATACAAGACTATACGTATGTGGGTTAGATTTTACGATTAGCGGTTGGCGGTACCAGGGCGTTTCAAAAACCAGTTTGCAATTTGTCACTTGATTATAAATTGAAGTACACTTTGCCCAGTAGCCATTAAAATCCACCAGGATATCAATCTGACCTAATGATTCATCAAAATTGCTTAAAACAAGCGTGTACTCGCGGTTGAGATACTGCTTGAGTGGTGTCACCGACCCAAGCCTTCGTTGGCGGGCAACATCAGGTGAGACTTCCTGATCGATATGTGCTGAGGCAAATTGAAGGATATTATTTACCTCCTGCAGAGGTTCGCGGAAATTCCGATTTAAGAGCGAATCGCTGGAATTTCCTCCGAGGCTGAAACAAAGGAAACAAATCACTAACGGCACCAGAATGGCAAAATCGCCCTCTGAAAATAAGGATTGTTCAATTAAAACATTTTCAAGCAAACCACATATCAGGGCAATAACTGCAATGATCGCAAAACCGAACCATAAGTTCTGACTTAAACCTTTATAAATGGGATATTGTAAATATCCACCCAGGGCTCCATTGAAAATATTGATGAAAAAAGGGGCTATGCGAAGCGGTAACCAAATGATCAATTGTGCATACAGTAAGGCCAGCGCGAGCCAGAAGACAATTCCTAACAAACTGTTTTGCAGCCGAATAGTAAGCCAGCCAATAAGACTGCCCGCGCCAATACAGATCAGCAGGCCGGGAATGAATTTTACCCAGGGGTAAGCCGCGTTGGCTCTCGCCAGCATGAAACCATCCAATCCCCAGGCAAATATTGCGAAAGCCAGACCTGCTACCAGGCCGTATAACATACCGGAAATTTGTTTCTTTTTACTCATGGATCACTTCGTAATTTTTATGAATATTAAATCTCACCTTAGCGCTTTGGTATTCCATTTTACAAAAGGTTAATTAACATCCTTGCCACTAAAATCCGCTGGCACAATTGAGTAAGATATTTATGAATGGGGCTGGTTCAATGAAAGACGATGATGGACAATGTTCAAATTTATTATATACGACTATTATCCAATTATGAATAATTAATATAGGATTAAATAAATCCATTTTCCAGTATTTTTTGTCCTTGCTTTTCTGTGACAAAATACTACCATAAAAACTGGCTTAATCAATCACCCAATCCCTCTTAGCTATTCATTCTTCGTGCATAATTGAGCGTACCCAAAGTTTTCCAGGTTCCAGAGAGCACTTCTTGCACTCACATCAAGATTATCAATTCCGCAAAAATCGGGACGGCTTGCTGCCGTTTTCAATTGATAATACAGCGGTAAAACCGGTAATTCTTCATTAAATAACTTCTGTGGGGCAATTGGATCACTTTTCGAAAGAGAGCAGGCCAGATCATAGTTCTCATTTTGATAGCCGCTCACATTGGTTCCGACCCACAAATTAGCAGAATTGGGTACCTGCGAACTGGTATACAAGAAACAAGGAGATTGGCGTCCAGATTGCCAGGTAAATTGAGCCAGGTCAAAATTGCGACCAAACATGACCCCCTGTGGACCGGGCGCATACAAATCATCCGGCAGAATGTGATGAACGCTAATTTCGATGCCGCAGCCAGCCAGGGATTGGCTCAGGTCTGCCGCAACCAGAACGCGCAAATCGGATTGGGTAGTGACATAATCCAGCACAAGCGGCGTCCCATCCACAACATTAGCGACAGCGGCTGCCACGCGCGGAGTGGAGGGATTTTGATCATCATCTTTCCAACCAATATCACCTAACAATTTCATGCCCTTTTCTGGATCGTAAGGCAAAATAGTCAGACTCGCCTCAAACTGTGGATGGCTTGGTGGGAAAAAAGTCGCTGGTACGGCTGAGCGGTTCACAAAATATCGGTTGGCAATTGTCTCACGGTCACTGCAATAAGCAAACGCCTGGCGCATACGAAGATCACCAAACCAATCAGTACGATCCTGTCCAATCTGGTAACCATCATCATAGCTGGCAGGTACAATACCAAAATCCAGATGCTCCCATTCCGGGCCAAGTCCAAAATAGGCTTTTATTTTGCCCAGATTATTATTTTCGACCAGATCAACCAATTGTTCATCGAGAGCCACTGTTGAATCGACCAGATCGCATTCACCAATCTCCAGCCCTTTCAGGTTACTATCGGCGTGCTCGCTTAAAAATTGGAAAGTAAGGCTCTCGAATTTAGGCAAGCCTTGCGAGGCTCGGAAATAGTTGGGGTTACGGCTCAAAGCAATATGGCTACCTGGCACCCAATTATCAATCTGGTATGGACCCCAGCCGATTGGTTTATGGGTTGCCTGAAGATCAGTCAGTAACTCGGCAGCAGTTCGTCCCTGGTAGACATGCTCAGGAAGTGGCAGCCAGAATAAGTTTCCGAAATCGTTGCTCAAAAAGCCAGGAATTCCGGTCCAGGTAAGGGTATTGGCATCATCACTCAGGTATGAAGCAGTGCGCTCGATCAAAAAGCGATTAACAGGTGTAGCCGGATCACTGGCTAGTTGGAAAGAATAAACAGAATCCGCCATGGTAAGTGATTCTCCATCTGACCAGAGGATCCCTTCCAATAATTGATAGGTGACCTTAAGTTGCGGTAATTGAATCTCTGCCACGCCATCCCATTCGATGGCACAGGCAGCATCACTGCAACCGACAGGTAAAACAGAAATACCTTTAATGAATGGCATCACATCCCCATTACTATCCAGGACCAGATCACCGGCACTTGGGCTGCTCACTTCTTCAAACACCCTGCCATTTTCATAGCTTGGAATTTGCTGCAGTATGACTGGCTGCGGTGTAAAATTAACCATATCGATTGGGCCATCATAAATTGCTTCCAGAACACTCCACATGGAACGATTATCACTGCCGTAAGGATAGAGCGTGAGTGGTTCCTGGGCAGTACAAATCACCAGGCTATCGGGTGGCACCTCGGTTGGCATCAATGTGGGTAAAGGCTCGGTCGCTTCTGTTGGAGTAGGAGTATTGGTAAGCGGGGCAGCCTGATTTTGACATGCAGTCACCAACAAGAGCAGAAAGATCATCGGCAGCCAGGTTTGTTTTTTGTGATAATTCAAGAAAACCTCCTTGAAGGTCAGTTGTTTCTTGTACAAGAATTAACAATCCTTCCCATTATAACCATGCTGGATGCACTGTGCAAAGGGTGTGGAGACTAGCCTGAACTCGCGCTGCGCTTGAGAGGGTAGGGTGTAGCTTGTAGTTGACGATACATTCCGATCAGCCCACTGCCGAAGGCATGCAGCGCACATCGGCACAGCTGTCAGCTGTCATCCTCCCCAAAGCGCATGCGCACGTACGACTCGTAGCGATCGGGATGAATTTCACCGGCTTCCACAGCCTTCTTGACAGCACAATCGAGCTCATTGGTGTGGGTACAGTTGCTGAATTGGCAATCGGCTACCCTGGCTCCAATTTCCCGAAAGTACGCATCCAGTTCCTCTGGCTCGATATCCCACAACGAGAGCATGCGAATACCAGGCAGATCGGCCACGAAACCACCCGCATCCAAAGGAAACAAGCGGCGAGCCACGGTGGTGTGCCGGCCTTTGTCAGTCGACTCGCTAACATGGCTGACTGCCAGCCCCAGTTGCGGCTGAACAGCGTTCAACAGGCTCGATTTTCCGACACCGGATGGGCCAACCAGCCCGGAAAGTTTTCCTTGTAAGGCCTGGCGCAGGGGTTCAATCCCCAGGTTCTGTTTTACTGAGGTATATAAGACCGGGTATCCTAAATCACTGTAGAGAGAAAACATCTCCTGCGCTTTTTCAATTCCTACAAGATCGACCTTATTGGCTACAATCAACGCGGCGATGTGCTGCCGTTCACAGATAACCAGAAAGCGATCCAGCATGCGCAAGTGCGGTTCCGGCTGCGCACAGGCGAAAACAAGCACCACCTGGTCGGGATTGGCCAGTAGAATTTGCTTGAAATCCCCACGCGAATCCGGCGCCGAGCGAATCAGGGCGTGTTCACGCGGAAGCACGTCCTCGATGGCGGCGTTGCCCTCTTCCTGTTCACTGACCAGAACCAGATCACCCATGGCAATCCGATCTTCACGGAACGATTCTGGGCGTTGCAATTTTAATTTACCGCGCGGGTGGCATGTGATTTCGCGGCCATCATGCAAACGAACCTGGTAAAACCCGGAACGCATGCTCATTACTCGCCCTTCCAATAAATCTTTTGCCATTATTTGTCCTCAGGGTTCGGGAGTGACTATCACTTCTGCCGGTGGAGTTTCTGTTACCAGTGGGGTTGGAGTACGGGTCACATAATAGGAAGATTCCCACGGGTATAAGCGCTGGGGTTTATTGAAGAAATACAATTCCACAATGCGGCGGAAAATATAGGCAGAAATGGCTGAGCCATCACCGGAATTTTCCGCCAGCACAACTACCGCGATATCCGGCCGGTTTTCATTACCATTCTGGGTATAACCGGCAAACCAGGCATGCGGATCAAGTGGTTCGTTTTGGGCTGTTCCTGTCTTGCCATAAATCGGAATCTGCAAACCCAGCATTGCCTGGCGCGCGGTTCCGCGGCTAGAATGCACCACGGCGTACATGGCATCCTGGATTGTCTTCAGATTTTCGGCAGAAACAGGCAGGGTTCCCTTAATAATTGGCTCAAAATCATAGGTCGGCTCCCCTTCCGGCGGGGCGATCTTTTCGACCAGCTGCGGCTGGTACAGCGTACCGCCGTTGCCGACCGCAGCCACAAAAGCAGCTACTTGCAGAGGGGTCACCAGCATAGCGCCCTGACCTATAGCCAGTTGAACCGAATCGCCCACATTTTGCGGGTTGGGTATGTTGCCACTAACTTCCTGCAGCTGGTAGATGCCGGTTGGCTCACCCAGGCCAAACCCGCGGGCCATATCCGGGATGGCGTTGGGAAGGTTACGTTCCCACATGGTCAGGCCAATATGATAGAACCAGGGGTTGCAGGAGCGCATCAAACCTTCGGGCAATGTCAGCTGACCACTGGGGGGCAATTCTTTTTCGACTGTCCAGTCATATAAAGTGACACCTTCCAACTCAGTGAAAGTGCTGTCACAGTAATAGCTGCTTTCGGGCGTAAAAGTCCCCGTTTCCAACGCAGCCGCCATAGTGATAATTTTAAATACGGATCCCAATGGGTAGGAACTCTGAGTAGCACGATTCAAGAGCCGGTTTTCGACCGGGTTAAGCATATCATTCAACAGCCAACCGCGGTTGTAGTTATCTGCGTCGAACAGGTTCGGGTCAAAGGTGGGGGTGGAAGTCAGCGCCAGCAATCGGCCGGTATCCAGTTCCATCACCACTGCTGCACCGCGAAAACCTTCCAGGGCCAGTTCAACCTCCGATTGAAAATCCCGTTCAATGGTTGTATAGATCGATTGGGAAGGCATCGAATCTGCTGAACCAATACGGGTTTCGACAGTTCCATCCGGTTTGACTACATACAGAGATGCACCTTTCTTCCCAATTAAGTACTGCTCACCCCAGGCTTCCAACCCCGTGCGGCCAACCTTTTCATCACCGCGATAACCAGCCCGCTTGTACTCATCCAGTTCCTCAGGGAAGATAGATTGGACATAACCGGTGACGTGAGCAGCCCCACCGCCGGCGAAGTAATAGCGTGAGGTGTAATAATTCATATTCAAACCGCCCAGCGTAATGAGGGTATCGTAGTATCGATCGACATTGGATCTCGCCGTTTCGCCAACCGCAACGTACCAGTCCGCTCCGGCGTTTTCATACAGCGAGCTTATATAATCACCATTCAGGTTGGTCAATCGTGAAAGGAAAGAGATCAAAGTGCCGTCCTGCCCTTCCTCAATCAAGCCGGGCGTAATCCCAAGTGCAACCACATCCGATTGGGCTGCCAAAGCGCTGCCCTGGCTGTCGTAGATATTGCCACGCGCCGGAGCAGTTATATCTATCGAGAGAAAATTGCCGCCTTTCAGTTCAGGTAAGATCATTGCATCTTCCCATTGCACCGCCCAACCATTCTCTTCCAGGGTCAGGTTCATGATCATATCGCGGGTGATCACGCCCACCAGCGCTGTCTGAAAATCAACTTTATAGCCTAACTGGGCACTACGCGGATTGGTCAACGCAGAGGTGACCTGATAGTTCAGCTCGACCAGGGTCATGGCTGCCATTGCATCCTGGTATCGTTTGCTGAAATCCTCCAGACTGATGGCATCCCTGGAAAGCTTGCTGAGCCGGGCGTACATACCTTGATAATTTTCAAGACGCCAATCTTCCAGGAAATCTTTGGCCGCCTGTTTGGCATCCGGGGTACTGGTTGTATTGATCTGCGGAGCAGGTAAAGTTTTGCTGGCCGCGAGTGTGGCTGCAGGGGTATCTTCAACCACAGCCGGGGTACAGGCGCTGATTAAAAGAATAATCAATAAAATAAGACTCACTAACTTTTTCATTGATCCTCCGGGCGGGAAAATTGCCAGAAATTATCCATTTTTATCCCAGGTTTTCTCCCAGCAAAACGCGTTCATGAATGGGACAATCATAACCCAAATGCTGCTGGCAAGCGAAATCGATTGCCACGGCCGGCATCTTCCCCATATTCCTTAAAGCCCGAGCGATATGACAGAGCGGCAGCCCCATCACGCTGGCAAAACAACCCTCAAATTGCTCCACAGGGTGGAATTGGTCATTTTGGATGGCATACGCCCCGGCTTTATCCAGTGGATCACCACTGGCCACATAGGAGTCTACCTCGGCCTCGTCGTAAGCTCGCATGGGCACGTCCGAACAACAAAGCAGCTCAATATGAATATCTTGTAAGGGAACGCGCAGTGCAACGGCTGTATATACCTGGTGTATTCTGCCCCGCAATTGAAGCAGCATACGTTTTGCTTCATTTGCACTTTCCGGTTTACCGAAAATTGAGCCGTTCAACATCACCGTCGTATCTGCCGCCAAAATTAATGCACCTTCCGGCTTAATTTCCGCCACCTTCGCAGCTTTATCTCTTGCCAACCGACAGACATACTCAGCGGGGTCCTCACCTGGCTGAATATCCTCATCCACGTCTGCCGGGTGAATGGCAAATGGCTGTTGAAAAAGTGCCAACAGCTCCTTTCGGCGGGGCGAGTTAGATGCCAGAATCCAGGGATTTTCTTCCATGATAGCGATTCTATCATAGACATTAATGAGGGAGGAGTAATGGGTAATGGGGGTGACACGTTTGTGGTTGATTTGTTGATTTGCTGAGTAGTTGGTTTGTTGGTTGGTGGAAATTGTTTTCATACAGACGATGCGCTATAATCAAGTAAAATCCTTATTACACATTACTTATTACCCACTTACAATTCCCCATGAAACATTTTCTAATCGAAATCACCTACACAGCTCCGGCTGAAAAAATCGCAGAGATCTTACCGGCTCACCGGCTTTTCCTACAGGGCGGCTATGATCAGGGTATGCTTTTAATGTCCGGCCCGATGCTGCCCAAAACCGGCGGAGTGGTCATTGCCCGCGCACAATCAGTTGATGACCTGCAAGCTTTTTTTGAATTTGACCCCTATATGGCCAACAACGCAGCCACCTACCGCTTTGTGGAATTTGACCCGGTTAAATTTCAACCATTTTTGAAAGACTGGGTTGGGTAGCGGGTAGCTAAAAATTGTAAAACCATCTCAAGCAGAGGTAGTTTTAACGGTCAGAAACGAGCCTTACCTCCACTTTTGCATTGAGAGCATGAGCAACTTTGTTTAAGAATGTCAGACTCGGTTGACTGGTACCGTTCTCCAGACGCGCTATGGAGGGCTGTCGAGTACCCACTAATTCCGCCAATTGAGTCTGGGTCAACCCTCGCTGTGTACGTAAACGGGCAATCTGGTAGCCAGGTTCTGCTTCTATTGCAGCCGCAAGGAAACCTGCATCCTTTAACTTGTTTGCTTCCCAATCTTTAAAGCTGGGCATCTCTCTCTTTATCACTTTATACCTCTTCCATAAATTCTTTCATCCAGCGTAATGATATTCTTTCACCATGGTAATTATAAATCGGAACAAAGATCGTTGCCCCTCCGCTCCTAGCTTTTCACTCTCTTAAGGACACTGCAACAAGGTATACTCCCTTTGCGAATCGTTCGGCAAAGGGCGCCCCGCTAGACACGGGGAGAGGAATCTCTACCCGATTTTACCAGCCACCGTAGGTTGGGCACGTCGGTCAGGATAGAGCCACAGCTACGAAGACAGTATGTAGAAAAGCATCGCCGGTTACCTGAGTGCCCAACAATTCAACTGGAACAATACCTCGTATTAATGAATGACCTTTTTTAATTCTGCATGCCGAAACCGTGACGCAGCAGCCTTAGAACAAGGAGCTTTAGAGCTGTGATTGTTGGGCACTTAGCAAATCATGAAATGCTCTTCCTATGACCCATTGCATTCCAAACGATCTTCCCGTGTTGCGTGCCCAACCTACAATTCCGGTCTTACACCGGCACCCTTGTCGCTCAAGATGCCACGAGCCCCTCATTCCTCATTTCTCCGAACTCATTACTTAATCCTACCAATTCCGTCAGTTACCTTCTTGTATTCAAAGAATCACGCTATTCTGAATTTATGTTTCCTTTAAAAACCATCCTTTCATTTCTCTTTCTTGTCAGCCTAGTTCTGCAACCCGCACCGGCGCGCCAAGCAGCTATTGCGGCGCCGGTTTTAAAATGGCAGAAAGGCGGCTGCTTTTCCTCCTGGTGCGAAACCGGCTGGTACAGCTCTCCGGCTGTGCTCGACCTGGACGGTGATGGTGACGTCGAGGTGATCGGCGGGTTGTACTCGCTCTACTTGCTGGATGGCGCCACCGGCACTGAGATTAAACGCATTGACCCGGAGGGCAGCCGTGTCTGGAGCGACATTGCCGTGGAGGATCTCGACCATGATGGCGATCTGGAAGTGGTCAGTGTGCATGAAACCTATGTACACGTGTGGGATCACAATCTGAACCTTATTTGGAGCAGGCAGCCGGTGGCTGGGTATGAACTGCGCTCGCTGGCTCTCTATGACCTCGATCATAATGGAGACCTGGAAATCATTTTGGCCTCAACCCGCAGTGAGGATCAATGGTTTGTCTACGAACACAACGGCAGTCAGCGTGCGGGAGAATGGCCGCAACACAGCCCCGATTCCGACACTAATGGCTATACCTCAGGGTGCTTTAACCAAAACATTGCCGCCGGCGATATGAACCGCGATGGCCACGTTGAAATCATCGGCAGTAATGACACCCATTACAACGTCGCCTTCTATCCGGATGGCAGCCAAGTGCCTGCCAGTACAATCTACGGCACCCTGCCCGGCGGTCTACCTAAACCCTGGAGCCGCGTCGGCATGCACGTTGACCTAGCCGTCGATTTGCGCGGATATGCCAATTGCGGCAGCGAGCACCGTCCCAACTTTGCGCATTCGCCGCCCACCCTGGCCGATCTGGATAACAATGGCGAGCTGGAACTGGTCATCGTCGGGAATGTGTATAACTGCGGAACGGACCCTTACACCGATTTATATGAGATGCCCTTTATCTTCAAACAGGATCGCACACGCTGGTCGAATGCCAGCTATAACTGGACAGTCATTCCGACTCCGGATGGATCCGCTGCTCCGCGAAGTGAGAATTACAATGTAATTGAGAGCAGCCATCCTGTCCCGGTGGTGGCCGACCTGGATGGCGACGGTTCCAAAGAAATTCTCTACCCTTCCTACGACGGCCGCATGCACGTCTACTGGCTGGATAAAACGGAGCATGGCAATTGGCCGTTTGCGGTCACCAGGAGCAATGAATCCTTTCTCCGCTTTGCTTCCGCCGCGGTGGTGGCCGATTTGGACAACAACGGCCTGGCAGAAGTGATCTTCGCTTCGTGGGTGCAGAAGGGCACAGGTCAAACCGGCAAGCTGCACATCCTCGATTATTTGGGCAACCCGCTATATGAAATTAACCTGCCAAGTGCCTTTGGTTCTCCCGACTGGAACGGGGTGTTAGCCTCTCCTACGCTCGCCAATATCGACAGCGATGCCGATCTGGAAGTGGTGCTCACCAGCGCTCATTCCGGCTTCCTGGCTTATGATCTACCCGGCACAGCCAACGCCCGTGTGCTCTGGGGTACCGGCCGCGGCAATCTGCAACGTTCCGGTTCACCAATTATCACACTGGACCCAGTGGAATATGATCATTTTATCTATTTGGCGTTGATAAGGAAGTAAGGGGTAATGAGAGACGAGAGAGAAGTAATGAGGGGCGAAGATCTCGCACGCAGCGTCTACCTGCTAAAATTTTTTCCAATATAATTAAATATATGCACCTCAACTTAAGAAAATTTCTGCTCTATGCATTAGCCGCACTGGTTGTACCGCTTCTATTCCTCTTTTTTCTGGCGGCACGCAACGCAAAACAATCTCAAGAAATGCAAACCTGTCCGACCATCGATCCAGCCCTGGCATACTTGACAAGCCAATACAACCCTACTTATGAACTCTTACGAGAAGCTCCAAATGCTGTCCCCAACACTTACTGGCTGAATAATGACAATTCTCTGGCTGCTTTTGTTTTTCAAAGAGCAGGCAATAACACAGAACAAAATTTAAAGACTGCATTGGTAAATTATGACGCAGCGCATACCGACCTCTCAAAGATTCTTAGTGGCACACCTGTAGCCTATCCTCCGTCTGTACCCGCGGTTGTTGTGAAATGGCAGTCAATGGATGGACAGGTGCAGATCCGTGATGAAATCCCTGGAAATGATGCTTTTTTCGAGGACTGGGTTACATACAGCAATCTTGCGCTGCTGGCAGCCCTTAACGAATATAACCAGCGCAATCCTAAGCGTTCGTTGGAAATCTTCAATCAGGCTCTTAAAGTATTTGATGGCAAAGGCTTTCGGGACAAAGCCTTCGCCAAAAACTATGAAACCTACAAACTGGCCATGGCCATCTACACCGGTCAGCGCATTGGTAGTGAATTTCCCGAAAGGGATCAGATGGTTAAGGTCTTACTTTCGATGCAAGCAGAAAGCGGGGGTTTTTATACCCACTATGATGCCAATTTTTTGCCGGCGGGGGATACCAACACAGAAACCTCCTCCTGGGCAATTCTGGCCTTGCAGTCAGCCGGCTGCTATATCAAGAAGTAAAGTTCCTCCTATTCCCCGTCCCCGGTTAACTTTATAAACTCGAATCTGAGCTAGCAAATCCGTTTCCTGTCGGATTTCATCGCGTACCAGATAATTCTTCTGCCGCAATCTCAGCTTCGTGCTTGCGGACCGGACGGATATGGAGTTCCTGGCTGAGATTCGGAGAGCGGAAATGATCGACAGTGGTAAAACGGCATTCCATCGGGAGTACAACTTTCCGAAGCTCAGACTGGGTATTGAAATCTTTTTTCAGGACAGGCTACGGAGATCCGCCTTTCGTCCCTTGGTCACGATTAAGTTCGCAAATCTTCAACTCAACTTAACAAGACACCCAATACCCTCCTTCTATTCGCCGCCAGCCCTCCGCTACCACTTAGTTTTATTTCGCACCCTCTGGCGGATACCACTTAATGGCCCAGACGCCTGAACCAGGTTCTTTTTTATTGGCCAGATCATAGTAAACCTGACTGTCGGGCACCTCGTAATAAGGCGTGAACTGCTGCACGATCTCAACCCAGGTCTGGCCGGGTTTGAGCGGGAAGGGGTTGCCCTCTGCATCCATAAAGCGGATCGGGCGCAGATTACCCGTGCTTCGTTCGTATTCCTCACTGATGGTTGTCCAGTAGATCTTGTACATCTGCCCGTCACGGAACAAGAGCGCCGGCATTTTCTTCATATACATCAGGTTGATATCGATGATGGTAGGCCGCACGACCTCATGCGGGGCAAACAAGACCACCACATTTTCAAAGGTGAGTGCGTCACCATTCAAACGATCCGTGATCAGGTCGAAAGTTGTTCCATCGGCATGATCCTGATAACGATTATAAGCACCACTTTTCTGATCATACAACCAGTTCACCTGGTTTAAATAAGCATATTTCAGCCAAATCCTTTCGCCTTTCACTCCCCCTCTTGGTGCATCTGCGTTGAATGCCAACCCCTGTAATGAAAGATCACCCAAGCGTTTTTGATTCCTCTGAGCGATCTGCTCCAGTTTGGTGACATCAATCAAGGCACTGTTGACATTGTCAGCATCCGACCCAAAGACGTTGGTGTACTGGTTCAGGCTGGGAACCACGCTGGATGAGCCCGACGCCATTACCAGGAAACCGTTAAAGAGCTTGCGCAGACCTTCGTACGGCAGGCGACCGGAACGAACCGGGCCGACCATGGCGTTATCCGTGACGGCCCCCACGCCGGAACCAGTAGTGCCGTTGGTACCATCTTTCGCAGGCAACTGTGGGAAATCTCCGTAGAACATGGCCAGGTAGCGAGTCATACCCTCACCAATATAGATTTCAAACACAAATGGCGAGAACGATAATCCTGCCTGCGGCCTGGCACTGACCGGGAAGTTGGTAATCGAAACCAACGCCGGGGGTACGGCCAGATTTTCAGGATTGCTGACCGGCAGACCGGTCAAGGGGTTGACACCTTCAGGGTAGATTTGCGGCCCGATCTGGCCAGGCGGGGTGGCGGTTGCAGCCGCAGCCGTTGTATCAGCCGGACTGACAAACGAGCTTAGGATCATACATAAACTAACAAAAACGACCCAGCTTATTTTCTTTAACAATAGACACCTCCAAAAGTACCATTTTATGAATAGTATTCATTACATTTTAATTGAAAAACCTCTTATACAACTTAACAAATTTGTAGGCATATCCCTTATATCCTCTATAGGGTTCCTTCGAATTGTGCAAGATGTTGCAGGATCGTATACTTAAGTAGCAAGCATGTTATTAAAGGAGTAAAAATAAAAAACCTTATGAAATCAAAAATATGCCGCGGTCTGGCGGGTATCTTAGCACTTACTATGTTTATTTTTGCCGTTCCAAACGTACAAGCAGCGAGTAGCGGATTTAGAATAAACATTCTGGCTGTCGATAAAAACAACAGGGTATTAGTTGAAGCCATAAACTTCCCTGTCAATCAGACTTGGGATGTTCGCATTGGTACTTACTATGCTTTCTCGAAAGATAATGTCAATGTCGGCAGGATTGATGCCCCCAACGGAGGAACTTTTCAATTCGTTGTTCAACTACCACAGGTTGTTAAAGATGTCGATCTAATATCATTACGTCTGGATAGTCAGACAGATTATTATGTTTACAACGCTTTTCACAACATTTCACGTAGTACGGTCCCTGATGTGGGCTTGGGTCAAATAATTATTCCTGTCACCGGTCCTACCCCGGCACCTAACGCAACCTGTGTGATGAATTCGGTCACACTTACCAGCCCCATTATCATGTCAGTTAATCACGACTTTACGACTACCTGGGAGGTAAAAAATAGCGGCTCAAATAATCTGGAAGCCAGTAATATTGACTTCAAGTTCATTAATGGAGTAACCATGCATAAGAATGGCAGCATCTTTGATCTATCAAATACAATTCAACCCGGACAAACCATCCGATTAAGTGTGAATATGCGTGCCCCTAATCAGATAGGTATTTACACTGCAAATTGGGCACTGGCTCAAGGGAATACGGTCTTATGTAACTTGCCAGTAACTGTTATTGTCGAGTAACAATTTGCGTTGATCATTCAGCAAATACAAAGTTTTGTTAGCCGGCCAGTACCTTTCCATAATCTGCCGGGATGACACCGGGTGATTCGATCGCATGCTCCTGGTAAAAATCCTCTACCAAGTGAGTGATCTCATCAGCCTCCAGGGGTGCGTTTTCTAACGCCTGTTCCAACTCAAGCAGGCTGGCAGCCGGATAAAAGAAGAAGTCTCCGGATAGATGTACATCATGCAGGTGTCCATCTTGATTGACAGCGGTTACCCGTACCAAACCGCCGGGGGTCTTCAGCATACTTTGAATGACATATAAACCTTCCGCGATTTTAACTTGTTTCGAATCCGGCCGGCGGCGATCATTAGCCAGCAGCCATTCAGGTGTGTTCATTTCTACCAGCAGCTCATCCGCCTTTTGAATTAACTCCACGTCCAGCGTTTTCTCGGTCATTGCGCCAAGCAGCTGCTCGTAACCCGCACGCAAATCGGCAGCCAGTGCATCGTTGGCCGGAATACTGCCCGTCTCCCGCAAGAATGTGGTCAGATTTTCATACATGGTCTTGTAGACCTTATCGCGGAACTTTTCATCCGGCACGCGTAAGCATTTGGACATCATCTCATAATTGAAATCCTGGATGAAATTGCCCACCAGAATCAGCATATCGTCTACCTGAGCTGCGCCTGTTCCCGAAATTTTACGCCCATTGGTGATAATGTCGTTGACAGGCTTGTATTCAGCCGGAACACCAAATTGCCGGAAAGTATCAATTACTGGCTGCAAGAATTTTTTGTAAAAAGCACTGATCTCAGAAGGCACACCTGGCCGGTCACGTCGTACAACCACCTGAAAAAACAACTGCTGGCCATCCAGGTAGACTGCCCCTCCGCCCACTTCACGGCGGATGACCGGAATTTGATTTTGGGTGGTGTAATCCAGATCGATTTCCTGTTGGGCATCCTGATGGAAACCAATACATACATACGGTGTGGCCGGTCTTAATACAAAAAGTGCTTCACGGCCTAAGTGAGCTGCCGCATGATAGAAGGCCTGGCTGTATTCCCAGGAAACATCATCCAGAAAATAGTAATCCATAGTGTTCTTGATCTCCTTTTTTTATTTCCATTTCTCCAGAACATTCATTGCACGTGAAACAACTTCTGGCAAAGCCCGTCTTACACATTCACTTAATTCCAACCCAACCGAAATATCTTCAGGTTGGATTCCTACCAGATGCAAATAGCGGGGCAAATATCCACGGATATTGGCCAGACCCAGCACTTCTTGAAAGGTTATCTGATGCTGCGATAATTTTACGCCGGCATATAAAGGAATTTCTTCTTTTTTCAACTCCGCCACAGTGCCAGGCGCTTTACCCACGTTCACAGCGTCCAAAATCAACAGGTGACTGCACTCTTCCACAATCATCAACAGATTAAGCCCTAAGACGCCGCCATCCAGCAGTTCAAAATCTGTCTGAGCGCCGAACTGGGCGTCCAGCAGCTTTAAGGCCTGGACGCCCAAACCTTCATCGCGATTTAGTGTATTCCCCAATCCTAATACAACTTTTCGCCCGTTTTGCATGGTATCAGCACTCACCGGTGACAGAGATCCAGACCGGTAGCTGCTTCACCGACGTTGGTTCCATCTGCATCCACCATATGAATGGCGCAGGCCATGCAGGGGTCAAAGGAGTGGATGGTTCGCAAGATTTCCAGCGGTGCATTGGGGTCTGCCATGGTAGTACCAACCAGCGCGGCTTCATATGCACCAGCCTGATCCAGGTGATCACGCGGAGAGGCATTCCAGGTGGTGGGTACAACCATCTGGTAATTTTCGATCTTACCGCCATCGATCACAATCCAGTGACCCAATGCACCGCGCGGTGCCTCCATAAAGCCAAATCCTTCGGCATGCGCCGGCCAGGTGGTCGGTTCCCATTTCGAACCATCGAAGGTGCGGGTATTACCGGCTGCAATTTCTGAAATCAACTCATTATAGTAAGTACGCATGGAATCGGCAAAAACTTTGGTTTCGATCGCACGCGCTGCCGTCCGCCCCAGTGTAGAAAACACCGCTGTGATAGGTACATCCAGAGTGGAAAGCACTGTGTTTACCAGGTCTTTGGTTTGTTCGTGCCCGTTTGCATACATGACCAGCACGCGCGCCAGCGGGCCAACTTCCATCGGCGTCTGTGCCCAGCGCGGAGCTTTCAACCAGGTATATTGCTTCTCGACCTCCAGAAAATCGTAGGGCGGCTTTGGACCGGTGTAATTGAATTCCGTCTCACCCTTCCACGGGTGCAAACCGCTCTGTGGACCATCCTTATAGCTGTACCAGGAGCGGGCCACAAATTCCTGCATTTTCTCAAAATCACGTGGATCCGGCACTTGAATATTGTTAAGATCACGGTTGAGGATGACTGCCCGCGGTACCATAAATCCGGATATGTCATGGTTGTCCTCGCCCGGGAATTCGCCCCAGGTTAAGAAGTTACCCAGCCCTTCACCGATGCCGCCATATTCAAGATAGTACGGCGCAATCGCCAGCAAGTCGGGAATGTAAACCTGATCCACGAATTCGATCATCTTGTCGATCGAATCACTGATAATGGATAACCGCTCCGCATTCAAAGCAGTATCGCTATTGAGATCAATTGGCATGGGAACGCCGCCAACCACGAAATTGGGATGCGGATTCTTGCCACCGAAAATGGTGTGAATCTTGGTGGCATCGCGCTGCCAGTTGAGTGCTTCCAAATAATGGGCCACAGCCAAAAGATTGATTTCTGGCGGTAGCTTATAGGCCGGGTGTCCCCAATAGGCATTTGCAAAGATGGAAAGCTGTCCGCTATCGACAATCGCTTGAACCTTTTTCTGCACATCAGCAAAATAGCCAGGCGAGGAATTCTGCCAGGTCGAAATGCTCTGCTGAATGGTAGAAGTTTGTGCCGGGTCGGCCTTCAAGCAGGAGACCACATCCACCCAATCCAGGGCATGCAAATGATAGAAATGCATGACATGGTCATGAACATATTGTTGGGCGATCATCAAATTACGGATGATGTTGGCTGCCTTCGGAATCTTGATGCCGAGTGCATCTTCCACCGAGCGGATGGAAGCAAATGAGTGCACCGTGGTGCAGACACCACAGGCGCGTTGGGCGAATGCCCAGGCTTCCCGTGGATCGCGGCCTTTTAATATTTTTTCAATACCACGCACCATGGTGCCAGAGGAATACGCATCCGTAATGGTATTGGAAGCATCCAGGGTAGCTTCTATGCGAAGATGACCTTCAATGCGGGTGATTGGATCAATTACAATTCGTTCTGCCATTCTGCTCTCCTTATTCCACCAGTGCGTCCGCAACCATTTGAGCCAGACCAGTGACTTTCCAATCAAGATTGAAATGTTCTACGCACTCTGTAAATTGCAAACGACAATTTGAACAGGTCATAGTGACCATATTTGCCCCCACTTTATTTACCTGGTCAATTTTCAAGGTAAAGGCATCATAACGAATGGGGTCAGCCGCTTTGATGGCGATCACTCCGCCACCGCCGCCACAACAGATGGCTTCCTCCATATTGGGGGTCATCTCTTTGAAGGCATGCGGGGCAAGAATATTGAGGATATCCCTTGGTTCTTGAATATAGCCACCCCTTCGCTGAATTTTGCAGGCGTCATGCAGGGTAACCGTTCCCACCTTATCGAAGAAACCTTCTTGCAGCTTAATACGACCACTTTTAACCAGATCTGCCATCACGCCAGTAATGTGGATGATTTCATAGTCATTGGCTTCGGGCAGCAAGTTAGGCGCATGGAAGCGTAAAGCATCGTAGGCATGGCCGCATTCGGTTACCACAATACGTTTCACGCCTAATTCTTTGGCACCATCAAAGAGCCGCCGCATGAATAGCTTTTCATGCTCTTCGTCGCCCTCGTAAAAGCCAAAATTGACCACTTCCCGCGCGATACTCGAGACAGTCCACTTTTCACCGGCAGCGTTCAAAATCTTAGCGATGGCGGCCACGTTGGTAGGAAACTTCATTACTTCAATTGAGGTAAAAACCACCAGCGTATCGGCCCCTTTGACATCGCGGGGAATATCTACTTCCCATTCATCGGCTACCCACTCCAGGCGCGAATCCCAGACTGAAGCTGTCATCCCCAGCGGGCTGCCCTCATTAACCTGCTTCATTACCGCCGTTTCGAGTTCCTCAGGAACCATACCTGCGGCGGCTAACCCG
Source organism: Anaerolineales bacterium (assembly GCA_038329785.1). Classification (GTDB taxonomy): domain Bacteria; phylum Chloroflexota; class Anaerolineae; order Anaerolineales; family Anaerolineaceae; genus UBA6170. Next base: position 72,273 of record JBBQNI010000008.1, read on the forward strand.
GAACGCACCGTATGCAATAGTGTGCCCAGATCGATCCCCATCGGGCATACCATGGCGCATTTATTGCAGACCGTGCAGGCATAATAATTTAACTCGCTCCAGTGCTGCAGGTCCTCGTCTGTCAACTTTTTTTCAATTCCAATGGCTGTCTTGAATTTTCCGATCAGGGTGAAGCGTTGTTCATACGCCCGTCGTAAGATCTCCAGTTTCCAGACCGGCGCAAACTCCGGGTTGCCACTGGATTGGTAAAAGTGACAGGCTTCCGCACACATACCACAGCGCGTACAGGCTTCCAACTGCGAGGCTGCCCAACCGCCGGTTTCGTGTACAAACATATCAAGCGCTTGTTCTGTTACTGTCATCATATCCCTCCTACGCCCTGACACCATGTTTGGCAAATTCCTGGCCATGGATGGTGCGTGAAAAGAAATAAAACACAAAGTGTGAAATGCGGCTGAATGGAATCCAGATGAGCATCAGGTCGACTGTCAGCATATGCAAGCTGTAGAGAACTTCATAACGGAAGAAAAGATGGTGAGTCATAATGTAGCCACTGACCATCGGCAGAAAAACGAATAGCAAGTTAAGCCATTCAGCCGGACCTGTCAGCAGCTTCAATACCGGGTTGATCAGACGGTTTATAAAAAGCACCACCATCGCAATAATGGTCACCGCCGCGAACCAATCGACGATTGGTAAGCCCAGCGTTCTCCAACCTATCCCCAGCAGGCTCTTCCAGGCTAACATGTGCGGAGTGCCCAGAATCAGGATGACAAACAAGCCCAAATGGAATAGTCCACCTGCCAGGTAAATAATCGGGTTTTTCTTAAACGTATTCTTTACCCAAGGGATAAACGGCCAGATGATAATCCCTTTCAGAAACGACATGACCACACCTTTAGCCTCGCTCCTCTTGGGGCGAACACGGTCCTTACTCCATCCCAGGCCGATAACCCTTACCAGACGGTAAACCATACCAGCTATAAAAACCAGTAAGGCAACCTGGAATAAAGGCCCGCGCGCAAATGAAAGAACATCATTCCAGTTCATTCGAGCCCTCCTCTACCTTCTTAAGACTCTTTTTTGCATTTTTCTTCTGTTGGTTATTGGCAACAGCACTGCCCACCCCTAATACCAGACCCGCTCCAGCAGCGATGCCAGCCACGGTTGCTGCAGGTCGATCCAACGGAGCTGACTGTCCCTGATAAAATCCACCCCCATCCCAGAAATCTGGCTCGGAGCAGCCCAGACAGGGATGACCGGATTGAATCGGGAAGGAAAGACCACCACTCCATTTAAGGGAGGCACAGGCATTGTAGGTGGTAGGGCCTTTACAGCCCAATTTATACAGACACCATCCCTGTCGGGCACCCTCATCATCGAAAGAATCCGCAAATTTACCGGCGTCATAAAATGGTCGCCGCAGGCAGCGGTCATGAATGGTATTGCCATAAAACGTCTTCGGACGCAGCAGATGGTCAAGGGCCGGCAGCGTGCCAAACACCAGGAAGTGCGCCACCACTCCCGTAAACACTTCTGGAATCGCCGGGCAGCCGGATATATTAATGACAGGCTTGTCTTTAATCAAAGACATCACGCTTACCGCGCCGGTGGGGTTTGGTTTGGCTTTTGGCAGCCCGCCAAAGGTGGCACAATTGCCCGTGGCAATAATTGCCGCAGCCCCAGCCGCTGCTTCTTCTAAGATTGCCAGCGAGCTCTTGCCGCCGATGGTGCAATAAACGCCCCCATCTTTCGGGGAAACACTGCCTTCTACCACCAGAATATATTGGCCGGCATATTTTTCCATGGCTGCGCGCTTGGCTTCTTCCACTTGAAAACCCGCCGCAGCGGAAAGTGTTTCATGATATTCAATTGTGATCATATTCAGCACCAGGTTGACGAGTGTTGGAGATTGGCTGCGAGTCAGAGCTTCTGTACAGCCAGCGCAGTCTTGAAACTCCAGCCAGATGACCGGCACGCGCGATTTGGTTGCCAGCGCTTTTGCCACCAGATCAGCAGGCTTATAACCACGCGCAACCTTGAGCTGGGAACCAGCCTGCGCTTCCACCACCGGGAAGGAGCTCAACCCAATGGCGCCAGCGATTGCGCCGCTGAGCTTGATAAACTCACGTCTTGAGACACCTTTTTCTTTTAACTCCTCAAGAATACTCTTACCATCCATTGATTCCTCCATATCTCTTTCAGGAAAAGATTCCAACCCGCTGCTCACGCAGCGGATTGATCACCATTTCTTAAAATGTTGCTTTATTATGTTGTTACCAGTAAGGGAAAAATAAGAATTTAAGTTTACGAGCAGGAAATATTTTCGGCTTCCAATTTGGCTTGATATTGCGCAATGCCATCCGCACCAAAAGCAAGCGATTCTTTCTCGGAATCCCATTTAGAGGGTTTCATTTCTGCTACCCAGCCTTCCCCGTAAGGGTCAGCGATTGCCAGGTTTGGATCCGTGGCCAGTTTTTCATTGACCCGCAGCACCACTCCGGTCAACGGTGAAGGTACTGGCCCCACAAATTTGCTACTTTCAACAGTGGCAAGACTTTTACCCTGCACAACTTCCTGACCGATATTTTTGGCTTTTACTGTCAAAGCAGCCAGCTTGCCCCCCGAGAGTTTGGCTGCCACGGTGGTGATGCCCACGCGAATAAGATCATCCCCGAGCGGTTTGGCCCATACATGTTTTTCAATCAAGTAGTAAAGGTCTTCTGGTAAATTACATCCGTTCACACTAGCCATTTTTTCTCCTCCTAAAAAGTGAGTACCGTCTTGCAATCCTCTGCCAGCTGCCACATGGAGGCCCCGCCCACCATTTTGACGCCATCAATCAAATCGGAAACCTGTAAATCATGCAATTCAGTTGAAGCAGTGCAGGCCAGGAAGGTCACGCCGGCATCCAGTGCATCCTGTAAGAAATCGCTGACAGGTTTACCGCCTTCTTTGGGATAAATGGTCTCAGCCATCCCTTTTTTGAGCAGTAATGTGCCATCAATGGTGAAAAACATGGTCACATCATATTCCATTGCAGCACCCAGGCTGGCAAAGAAAAACGGCGTGGCACAGCGACGAGGAGTATCCGGTCCGCTGGTCATAATAATCATCACTTTATCGTCTGCCATTCTCTTCTCCTTGTAATATTTCTTTTAGAAAGATAATGCAATTGCATTTTGGCTGGCAAAATTCAAGAAAGTGGCGGCACCGCCAATTTCAATGCCGTCAATCAAATCCTCTTTCTTGATGCCCATCACGTCCATGCTCATCTGGCAGGCGATGATACGAACACCACCTTCGACCGCCATATCGAGCAGTTCACTTAACTTGGCTACATTGGCTTTTTTCATCCAATTGTTCATCATACCGGTTGCCATGGCTGTCATCCCGGGTAGCATACCAATGATATTCGGTACCGGCATGGGCATGGCGGGATTCGCAATCGGCGCAACCAGCAGCTTATCGGCGTTGCCCTTTTTGATGATCTCCAACCCGTAAAAGGTGAAGAAAATAGCTGCTTCCATATCCAGGGCTAGAGCAGCCGTTGCCAAAATAAGCGGGGGATAGGCTAAATCCAACGTGCCATGTACGGCAATAATTGCAAGGCGGTTACTACTTGTATCGATCATTGAAATCCCCCTTGTTATTTCGTCTTTTTGATGTAGAAGATGTACTTATTGCCATCCACGCTTGAATCAACCAGTTCGTGACCAGTTTTTTGAGTCCAGGCTTCAATATCACTGGTTGAACCCGGGTCGGTTGCGATCATTTCCAGCACCTGCCCCAATTGCATACCATCCACCGCTTTTTTGGTCTTTAAAATAGGCATTGGACAGGCCATACCGCTGCAATCTAATGTTTGATCAGCTTTTACAGTCATAGCACTTCCCTCATTTCTGGAACTATTATTTGGACAGCGATTGCGAAATTGCACTTAATTCCGCAATACGCTGTAAACGACTCATTAAATCCGACCGTTCGCATAGAATAGATTGGAAGGTCATCGCCACTTTTGGCGTCCACTCTTGCACCTGATCATGTTGACTTCGTTTTAATATCGGAATCTTACCGGCTGCCTTTTGCAGCGTTTCCGTTGGAATATCGTGTTTTTTTGCCAGCGCCTTGATGCGCTCAGATTCTTTGGTTGCATCTTGTTGATGCATGTAGTATTGCCCGGCGATCAACCAGGCTGTTGCGCTCCCATCGTCACTGATGGCAGAGCGTTTATAGCTGAGCCCGGCATGACAGGTCTGATGACTGGGTTCACCGGTCGATTTCAAAGCAATTTTGCGCCAGGATGTTTGGCAAGCCAACCGCCCGGACTCACTGGCAAGTATCAATTTGCAAAAAGGGTTGGAATAGGTCGGTTCAGTCAGTGGTGTACCATTCAGTGTAACCGTTACAGCACCAATGCCAATAATCCCGGCAAAAATATCCTGCACCTCTTTGATGCAGCCAGCGGGAAAATCGGTGATATTTTCAACCACCGGCTCGTCTTTTGGAGTCTCATAACCCAGCAGGCGATCGATCTCCCCCTGCGGAAAACGCCACTGGTTTCCGACTTTGCGCCCATTCAAGCGCCCATCATTCAACATGCGGTAAACCGTCACACGGTCTATCTTTAATAGATTTTGCATTTGTTTGGTTGTTAGTAATTCGGCCACGGGATGTCACCTGATGTATTACAATGTAACTTATTGTTATAGTAACACAATAAATTTACGATTACAAGCATTATTTTGGTTTTTTGACATGATCTTCGTCCGGGATAAAACATGACATTTGTCAAGAGGCTGGATTGGTCTTGTAGAATTTCAATTCAATTAACAAAAGATTCCTTACCCCCTTTAATGGATGAATAAATTCGGTCAACTTGAAACCCCGCTCCTCATTTATGGTTCTTTGAAAGTAAGTAAGTTTGCACGACCCAGGTATACCTCCTTCAAATTATGTTTCCAGTAGCCAACCAATCGAAAAAGTCACACGGCAGGCCAGGTTTTTTTCTTTGAATAACCAGAACTGTAGTGTGATTTCTCGTAACGCACCTTCGGAGGTGGGGAGTTGATTTTTGGTGGGTAAGAGACCCGACCAACGCTGGGCTTCAAAAGCCTCAAAAAAATGGGGATGGTGTGTTGAATGGTGCGTTCAAAAGCGAACGCACCCTACAAACTGCTACAAGCTGCCTACTCCCTACGCGTCCCCGTCTTTCTGTCAGCTAGGAGCTGATCTTCTGCTATAATCCAGAAAACAGCGTTTCACATGAGGAACCATGCCCGTCAATTACCAACAGATTCGCTCGGCCATTCGCGCAGCCGGCCAGCAAATGCCCCAATATGCCTTGAAAATGAAAGAGCGCCGTAAAGAAGTAATGCGGCTCTTCGGAGAGTATGCGCACCAAACGGCTATACTGGGTGAGCGCGCCGAAAGGGCGCTGGAATTGAATGGCGACCTGCGCCTGGCTATCCCTGGCATACAATCGCTGAACACCCATATTCCTGAAGATACCACTCGACCTGTGCCGGTCTTATGGGCAGCGGATGGATCTCAGATCATCCCGGATGGGCACCTGGCTCTTCAATTCGGGGTCATCAATGTCGGTCTGATCCGCCTGGCAGCCGGAGAAACGCCCTTGCAATCGATTGAAAGCCAGCTCTTGTTCGCTGATGATCTCTATGACGAACAGGGACGCAGGCTGGGCGAGGAGAGCATTGCTTTGCGGCGCGATTCAAAAGAACGCACCGCCCTGCTGCAAGCCACCAGCGCTGAAAACTCACCAGCATTGACCCTGACCGATGGACCCCTCGAACTCTTTCGCGATTTGCGTACTTCAAGTGAATATCAGCAAGAACTGCAAAATTATCTCAGCATTCTCAGCCAGATGTCCGAACGGCGGCTCTTAACGGCTGGTTACGTCGATAAACCGCGCTCCGATCTGGTGGTGCGGCTGCTGGAAGTGCTGATCACCCCCGAGCAAGATATTAGCAAAAACCAGCGCCCCCTGGCTGGTATTGGAGATGCTGAAATCTTTGCAACTCTGCTGCAACCCGGAGAACGTTCGGCCAGCTTTGGGCTGCAATCGCCCTCCACGCGTCTATTCCAGGGCGATCTGGCATTACACTTTTTCTACTTAAATGTAGGCCGTGCCAACAACGCACAAATAGCGCGGGTCGAGATTCCGGCCTGGGTGGCGAAGACAGAAACGGCGATCAATACCGTCCAACATGCATTGCTGGCGCAGTGCCGCCAGATGGGCAGCAAAGCTTACCCCTATATCCTGCATCGCGCTCACGAAACCGCCATGGTTTCATTTGATGAACGTAATCAGCTGCTTAACTTGCTGCAAATTGAAATGCTCAATCAAGGTCAACCGCCAGGCGAAACATCCAATAAACAGCAGGCCAAAAACCTGCCGGGGAAAACGAGGTTTGGACAATGAACAACGATCAAATTGGTTACCTGCTACGGGCCAGTACCAGTGGCGCAGTGGCCGGCTGCCGTGTGGCCGAGCTTGAGCAGCCCCACCTGGGCTGCATGCTGCGTATTCCACAGGCACATGGCTACCAGGTCTACGGCATTCTATATGATATGCACATCGACGACGACGGGCTCGTCCGCCAACTGGTCACGGCTGAAAGCATCAGCCCGGAGGTGATCGCCGATAATCGCCTGCACCGCAGCGTGCCGGTCGAGATCAGCATGATCTTCGTTGGTTACCTGCAGAATGGACAGATCTTCCACCTGCTGCCCCCGCGTCCGCCGCTCACGTTGGAAGATGTTTTTCTGTGCAGCGCGGCCGAGATGTGCACCTTCACCGCCAGCGGTCATTTTGGTTACTTCCGCCATATCTTGCGTGGCAGTGACTTCCCCGTAGCCGAAATTCTGGCCAGTCATCTGCGCCAGGCTGCCCTGGCCCAGCACCAGCATGGCGACACCGCCTGGATCAATGATGCCACTCAGGAACTGATCACCCTGCTGCGCGACGATTATCCAACCCTGATGAACGTGCTCAGCGCTCTGGCCGATACACAGCTTACCCCACAGGAGTAAAACATGCCCGAACAAGAATCCCCTTATATTGGTTATGTTGTCGGTGGTGGCCTCAAAAACAACCTGAATGTGCGCCTGACCGTGCCGGCCAGCCAGGTACGTGAAGGCAGCTTTGTGGTGGTTGAATCGGGCGATGATCAATTTTACGGCCTGGTGACCGACCTGCAGTTAGGGGCCACCGATCCGCGCTTTGCCGATGAGCAGAGCGAAAACCGTTTTCCTGCACACCTGGCAAGCTTGCTACATGGTCAAACCCTTTATACCAACCTGGAAGTGATGCCAGCCTTGATGCTCGACCGCGGACCGGACCCGGCCTCACCTGAATACGAAACCTGGCGCGCAGCCCACCCCGAGGATAAAAGCCATGCCATGCCGGTCAAAACTGTGCCGGCCCATCATGCCCAAACCCGCAATGCCCATGCCGGCGATGTGGCCGAGATCTTCGGCAGCCCGACCAAAAAAGGCAATTTTATCGTCGGCAGCACCCGCGAACACGGTCATCCCATCTGCATCAACCTGGATAAATTCGTACAGCGTTCCTCCGGTATTTTCGGTGCCACCGGTACCGGCAAGTCCTTCCTGACTCGAATCATCCTCTCCGGTCTGATCCATCATGACCGCACCTCTCTCCTGATTTTCGACATGCACAATGAATACGGTTTTGATGATCAAGCCACCGATACCAATCAGAAGGTGCCCGGTCTTAAATCAAAATTTAGTAGCAAGGTGACTCTGATCGGCCTGGGAGCCGGCAGCAAGGTGCGCGGGCTCAGCCCTGATTCCAATTTACAACTGGCTGAATCCCAGATCAAACCGGAAGATGTGCTCATGCTGAGCGGCGAACTTAACCTGCGTGAAACCAGCGCCACCACACTGGACGCCCTGGTGCACTCTTTTGGGCGCGAAAGTTGGTTCCATGATTTTAAGCAGCTCAAAAATGGAGCTATTATTGAAGACGATAAAGGTAAGAAAGTACCTGCCCCGGATAGCGTCGCCCATTGGGCCAACCAAAACGGCGTGAACGCCTTCGCTGCCGAAGGACTGCATTCCAAATTAGGGCGGCTTTTCAACTTAAGCTATATCAGCCAGAAACCGCCCAGCAATGCCCTGCAGGAAATCATTCTGACCCTTGAAAAAGGGAAACACGTCGTGCTTTCTTTCGGCGATCATGAATCCGACCTGGATTACCTGCTGGTGACCAACACCCTCACGCGCCAGATCCGCGCCGCCTGGGAGAAAAAGACCAACGACTTCCGCGGTAAGAATGCCCAGGAACCTCGCCCACTGGTGATCGTGGTGGAGGAAGCTCACAAGCTACTGAATCGCGAGATGGCCTCACAGACCACCTTCAGCACCATTGCGCGCGAAATGCGCAAGTATTACGTGACCTTGCTGATTATTGACCAGCGCCCCTCGCAGATCTACGACGAAGTCATGTCGCAGCTGGGCACGCGCATCAGCGGCTGGCTGGGAGACGATGCCGATATCTCCGCCGTCCTTTCCGGTCTGGCCAGCCGGGAGTCGCTGCGCGGCATGCTCTCCCGCCTGCAGCCGGCCGAAGAAGTGCTGCTGCTGGGTTGGGGTGTCCCCATGCCCATCCCGATCCGCTCGCGCCGCTATGACCAGCAATTCTGGCAGGAACTGCTGGGTGAAGCCAATGCAGCCGAAACCAAGTCGATTGATGAGATTATGGGAGAACTGGGTTTTTGACCCGGGCGGGGAGTGAAGGTTTTGACTCAGAGAATGACCACGTTTAAAATAAGTTCAAGGTGCATTATGGTTCAGTATGATATTGAAGAAAAGAAAACCCATTTTCCGGCTTGATCGAGCGCGTACTGGCAGGCGAAGAAATAGTCATTTCAAAAGCGGGTAAACTTGTGACACGGCTGGTGCCCTATGAAACTGATTTTTCTGATCAAATTTCCGGAATGGACGAAGGCAAATTTGTTATACAGCCTGATTTCGATAAGCCGCTAAATCAATTTGATCAATAGCCGTATCTCAAATCTATCTGGTTTAGAAGGGTATTCTACACCACAGAATAACCAGATCCTTCAATGTAAATTTTGTAGATGTTGATTGACTTTTGCTTTTTTGGAACTTGCTCAGAAATCATACAGCTGCTTTGCTCTGAGTTAATATTCTCTGGAGAGAATATTAACTCAAGCAAAGATTTATCAGATAAGAATCCTCCACAGCCTCCGCGCCTCCGCGTGATATTTTTTTCATCCTCAACTCAAACCATGATTCCCATTGGCGAAAAGCAAGTCAAACCTGGAATGGGACGAAAGCCTGGATTTTACAATTGAGATTGAAGAATAATATTGTTGGGTCCTGCATTTTTTCAGAATTTACAGACCTAAAACTGCATTTAAAAATTATTTGGGGGAAAATTGTGCCACGGAGAGATCCATTCTCCTTTCACAAGCGCTTTCTTCTCCATCAAATCTCGTTACAATCAGTAGATACGACCAAGGAGCTGCCGCATGCGTTTTCCTTTCAAATTAATCCTGCCTATTTTGATTCTTTTCCTGGCCAGCCTGGCCTGTTCGCTGCCGCTGGCCCCCAGCGCTACACCGGTTGATGTGGAAAGCGCGGCCGCGACCGCCGTTGCCAGTACATTAACCGCCCTGGCACCTACCCCTCCCGCGCCTGAGACTCCCAGCACACCCACTACAGAACCCGAAGAAACGGAAACCAGCGCGCCTTTGCCAACTGAAACTTCTACGCCGCTTCCACTCGTCTTGCGAGTAGTCTTCACGGACCGCAGCCGCAACCTGTGGGCCTGGCAGGAGGGCGCTGCACCCCTTAAGATTATCAGTTCCGGGAATGTTCAGGGGGTGAACCTCTCTGATGACGGTCAATGGGTGGCCTTTACCCGTATGACCGCTGATTTCAGCGAGACCAGCCTGTGGGCGATCGCGTTCGATGGCAGCAATGAGCACCTGCTGGTCAGTAATGCCGATTTTCAGGCGATGCCGCTCCACCCGGATATCGATCCAGGCTCGGTTGTCTCGATCTTTCCAACTATGATTGAGTTCGTCCCCCACAGCCACACATTGGCATTTATGACCGCACCTCAATTTGAAGGTCCCGGTTCTTTTGACAACAAAGATCTCTGGCTGATAGATGTAGTTACCAGCAGCCGTACCAACTTACTTCCAGCCGGAAGCGGTGGGCAATACACCTACAGCCCGGATGGCAGCCAGATTGCTCTGGTGACTCCAACCGATATCAGCCTAATCAATGCGGATGGCAGCAACCGCCGCAGCAGTGTGTTAACTTATCCATCTGTGCTGACTTACAGCGAATTCGCCTACCACGCCACACCTCTCTGGGCTCCGGATGGCAGCTTTTTACGCGTCGCTATCCCCTATGCCGATTCGCTGGGCGACCCCAGCCAGCCGGGCACCCTCTATCAAATCCCTATCGATGGAAGCTCGGCCTTCATGCTGGGCAGCGTGTTCTCTGCACCCTTACAGAACGTCAGCTACAGCCCCGATTTAAGCAAATTGGCCTATAACCAGCAGGTCGGCAGCGCCAGTGATAACCTCTATTCCATCCAGATTGCCAGCTTCGATGGCAGTGCAAGCGGTGAAGTAGCCCGCGGCAATTTCAATTTTGGCGCCTGGTCACCCGATTCCAGCCACTATGCCTACTACCAGTGGGATCCGGGCAATCTCTACCTGGCGCAAGGCGGGGTTGCAGGCGCTACACTGGTCGGTCTCAGCCCAGTAAATGAGCCGCAGTGGATCTCGGCCAGTCGTCTACTGTTTGTGTGGCGGAATGCAGCCGAGTGGCAGCTGCGCCTGAGCAGCCTGGACGGCACCAGCAGCCTGATCAGCGGGTTGGGTGCCGGAAATGGCTACGTCAGCTTCGCTTTCGCCGGAGAGTAGAGAGCAACCAAACCAGGGGCTTATTTTTAATCGTGAATGCTTCGCACGAAAAGGCGAATTGCACGAATGTCTTTGTCTGGTCTAAGGCATATGTTTTCGAAAGCCACATTATTCATGAACGCACTCATGTAAAGCAAGCGGCCGCGAGCTCACGCGCAACTTAATAGTTACTTGCTACGAGCTATGAGCCAAGAGCTCGCGCGCTGCCGAAGGCACGCAAAGCGGCGCGCGTAGCGCCTACATAATCCCCTTTACCACAAACGCCACTACCAGCCCCAGCACCACGCCGCCGACCACCTGGGGCGGGGTATGTCCTAGCACTTCCTTCAGCTTGTCGATCTCAATCGGTTTACCGCGCAGAAACTCTTCAAAGATGATGTTGATCTTTTGGGCATGGATGCCGGCCTGACGACGCACACCGGTGGCATCATAGACCACAATCATTGAAACCGCAAAAGCCAGAGCGAAGAGCGGTGAGCCGAAGCCGTAGTTCAGTCCAATCGAGAGCGTCACCGACGTCATCAATGAGGAGTGTGAGCTGGGCATTCCGCCGCTGCTGAACCACAAGCCCCAGTTCATGCGTCGCCTGGTCAAATATTCCATCGGCACCTTCAGAAACTGACCCAGAAACCAGCCCAACATGCCGGCAATGAATACTTGATTCTGCAACAAATCCTGGATCATGAATTATTGATCCGTGTCTTCTGCCAGGTCACTTTTGATCTGAACTTGCTGCATACGCAACTGCGCCTTTTCGAGACGGTCGGCACAGTATTGGGTTAACTTTTGGCCGCGCTCAAATAAAGCCAGAGATTGCTCCAGATCGAGAGTTTCCTGCTCCATACGGGTTAAGATCTGCTCCAGTTCTGCAAAAGCTTGTTCGTAAGAAAGGCTTTCAATTGCATTTTCTGTTGTCATTTTGAACGCTCCTTGAGGCTTACCCTATTATAAATGGCTTTGGTTTTTA